>JAZRES010000032.1:0-14129 GCA_045660965.1 Acutalibacteraceae bacterium | reverse complement strand
GGTGGCAGTGCCGATCTCCAAAGTAGCATCTTTGCCAACCGTCAGGCTGGAGCCGGGCAGCATAGCAATATCCTGCTTCAGGGTGGCGGTGCCGCTCCAGATGGAGATATTGATGTTGTTGGAGATGGGCAGGATGAAGTTGGTGGAGTCGATGGTGTTACCGGCCAGGGACACCATGATGGTGGACAGAGCGCAATCGCCGTAAGCGTCCAGGTTCAGGGTGTCGGTGGCGGGATCGTACTTCTTGACGATGTAGCAATCCGTACCGGTCTGGAACATAGCGCCCGCACCAATGAACTTGATGGGGGGCGCGGTGATGCACTGTGAAGCCAGGAAGAAGCTGGTGGTCACGTAGGCGGTGGCACCATAGTTGTAGGTGGTGGCAACCTCCACGTTCTGCACGTAGTACTGAGTCATGGGGAACACCATCAGGTCGCCGGCCAGAGCCAGAGTGGCGTTACCGCCGCGCAGGTCGGTAATCTGGAACACCTCGTAGATGCCGGCGCCATCGTTGGCGGCGACAGTACCGTCACCGTAGATATAACCCCAGGCATACAGATCGCCGTTGACCTCGATGTGAGAGCCGGCAGTCATATAGATATAGCCCAGCGCGTCGGTGGGAGCGGCGGGACGACCCGCAGCAGCGGCAGAGTGACGGCCGCCCACTTCCAGGACACCGTTGACGGTGATGGAGGCATCCGCCGCCATGGTCAGGGTGCGATAGGCATAGGGCTGAGTCCACTTAACCTCGTTGCCGTCAGAGGTGGTGCAAGCGGGCACGTTGCCGTGAGCGATATTGGCGTCGTTATAGGGGATCAGCAGGGTGACACCGGCGGGGATCACGTGGTCGCCGGTGATGGTGCCGTCATTCAGCAGAACAACCACTTTGTCGGTGTTGCTGGCAGCAGCGGCGGCAGCCGCATCGCTCAGGTTGTCGAACTTGGCAGCGCCAACGCCGGACAGAGCGATGTCATCGGAAAGGAACACGGGATAAATCTCGGCGTCCGCAGAAGCCACCAGCTTAAAGTTGGCATCCTGGGACAGGTATTTAGCAGAGGTGGCGTCGTACCAACCGTAGAAGACGTAGCCCTCATCGGCGGTGGCAGACAGCATCAGCTCAGTACGGACGGGAACCTCTTTCACCACCGGATCGGCGACACCCTGACCATCCAGAGTGTAGTAACCGCCCAGAGCAGCGGGAGAGAAGGTCAGAACCGGATCGACCTGACCCATACCGATCAAAGCCAGATCGGTAATGCCGAAGGTAGCGGTGCTGGCGCTACGGGGAGACTTCAACTGAATGGTGATGCTCTCACCATCGGCCAGAGTCTGAGAGAACTCGCCGGAAGCGCTGGCCTTGTTACTGGCAACAATCGCGCCGGACAAAGAGGCGCGGGTGGTAGCATTGCTGCCGGGGGTGCTAAAGGACCACTTGAAGCTCAACACCGCTTCTGCACCGGAATTGTTGGTCAGAGTCAAGTCAGAGATGTTGGTCTTGGCAGCAGTACCCTTAGTCGAACAAGAAATAGAAGTACCGCTGGAGGTCCAGGTGGCAGAACCGCCACCCTGGTTAGAATACTGCCAAGAGGCGGTCAGACCGGTCACGGAAGTATTCAGTGCGTTCGCCGCAAAAACGACGGGCATCATAGCGAAAAGCATTACCAAAGCCAGCAATACTACGCTGATGCGCTTACATACATGTTTCATTGCGTGATGTTCCTTTCGTATAAAATTGCTATGCTCAATGCAGGGTGTGGGGACTCACCGGGGTGAGTCCCCTTCCCTACGTTTACAAAAGGGGATTATTGGGCAGGATAGTATCTGCCGTCGGTACCGAAATCGTAACTGGCCTCTTTCAGAAGACCGTTAGTGGCGGTAGCCCAATACTTGCCGGTTACCACCTGACCGTTACTGGAACGTACATAGATGTAATACGTACGACCCTGCTCATCGGTGAGTTGTACCAGACCATAACCTGCATACTGTACACCATTAATGTAATAACGCAGTTTGCCGTCATCGTCGCGGACAACGCCATTCTTAACTGCGGGAGTCTCGGGCTCAACAGGGGTCTCGGGCTCAACAGGAGTCTCAGGCTCAACGGGAGTCTCAGGCTCAACGGGAGTCTCGGGCTCAACGGGAGTCTCGGGCTCAACATTGGCAGGATAATATCTGCCGTCGGTGCCCCAGTCATAAGCAGCGCTCTCCAAATAACCATTGGTGGTGGTGGGCCAATAAGAACCGGTCACAACCTCAAGGTTGCTGGAACGTACATAGATGTAATAGGTCAGACCCAATTCGTCGGTGAGTTTTACCACACCATAACCAGAATACAGCTTGCCGTTTACGTAATAACGCAGTTTGCCGTCATCGTCGCGGACAACACCGTTTTTAACGGCGGGAATCTCAGGCTCTACCGGTACATCAGGCTCTTCGGGTACATCGGGCACATCGGGCACGTCGGGCTCTTCCGGCTCTACCACGGGAGGATAGTAACGACCGTTGGCATCAAAGACGTACTTGGTGGGCTCCAGCAGACCGTTGCCGCTGGTAATCCAATACGTGCCGACAGCCAACTGACCGTTGGAACGAACGTAGATATAACAAACCTTACCCTCTTCGTCGGTCATCTTCACAACACCGGCGCCTGCCTTTAGAGTGCCATCAACGTAATAGTACAGACCGCCGTTTTCAGCAACGACACCATTTTTCTTGGGCTCGTCAGGCTGCTCGGGCTCTTCCGGCTCTACTACGGGAGGATTCTCGGGCTGATCGGGCTCCTCCGGCTCTACCACGGGAGGATTCTCAGGTTGATCGGGTTCCGGCTCTACTGCGGGAGGATTCACCATACGGCCCTTCTCGTCGAAGGTGTAGCTGCCGGCAGGCATCAAACCACCGGTGCGGCTAACCCACATGGTGCAATTCTTGTACACCTTACCCTCGGTGTAAGAAACATAGTAGTAATAACCATCTACATAAATCAGTTTAGAAGAAGTAGAAGGCTCACCCTTTACGATATAGTAGGTGTTATCGCCCTGCTCATACAGGCCGGTGTAATTCTCTTGCCATACACCATTCTCATCGAACAGGTACATCTTCCAGTCAGCGGTGTCGCGACCGGGAACGTACAGCAAACCGGTCTGCACGTAGTAGATATACTTCTTGGTGCAATACCAGTTGCCGTCTACCTGGAACCACTTACCGTGGATCCACTGACCGGCCCAACGATAGCGGGTACCGTTGGCATCGGTGACCAGGTCACCGCGTACCAGAATGTAGTTCTCAAACAGGTAGTTATAACCATCAATCTTCTGAGCGCCATTCACAGCCTTGCCGGTGGTGGGGTTGAAGTAGTAGTCTACTGCATTGCCATCGGCATCGTAGCCGGATACCCAGCCGGTGATCTTCTCGCCGTTTACAGCGTAATACAGGTCGCCCTTATAGCTGACGGTACCGGTAATCTTGTTCTTGCAAACGCCGTTCTCATCGAACTGATAGAAAGCGTTTACATTAGCATCCTCACGAGTGGGGATGTACTGTACACCGGTCACCGGCTTGTGGTTGACGTAGTACTTATACTCGCCATCCTCTTTGTACCAACCCTGACGAATAGCATTATCGATGATAAAGCCATCCTCAAAGTCAGCGTATACGCTGGAGTAGTGGGCACCGGTCTCGGTACCACCCTCCCAGCCGGTCTCGCTGGAGGTGTAAGGCTGCAAGCCATACTTCTGCTGGTTCTCTGCCTTCAGAGCAAAGGAATACAGAGAGGTGGCACGCAGGTATACGTCGTAGCTGACGCTACCGGAGTTGGCAATGATCATCTCGCTGCCATCCCAAGCGCCATCCTTAGGAGTGGCCTTGATGCCATTCAGGATGCACAGGGGGTTAGCGGTAACGGCATCGATGGCCTCGGTGCGGTCAATCCAGTTGCACACCAGGGTCACCACGTTGTTCTCATCCACAGTAGCGGATTTCAGCTGGAAGAAATCGTTAACAACGTTCATCTCGGAAACGTCTACGATCAGATCCTTATCGAACTGAGCGGTAATACGCACCTCGGTGAGAACGCTGACACGCTCTGCCAAAGCCAACATATAACCAAAGGCGGAATCACCCTGGGTGTCGGAGTTGGGCAGCATGAATACGATGTCTGCCAGATGTGCGGGGATCTCAAGGGTGTTCATATCCAATGCGAAAGTGTAGTTCAGGGTTACACCCTCATCCGGATTGGTCACCGTATAATTCATGTTGTCAGCGGTGGTGGTGTTGGACACCTCACGCAGCCATGCCAAAGTCCGGTTACCGGCAGTGGCATTATCGAAATCAAAGGTAGCCTCGTCCGCACGGAACATAGAAGCCTTAACCTCACAGTAGGCATCCTCGTTCTCGATCAAGATGGCGAACACGGTCATAGAACGGGCGCCGGCCTCTTCCAAAGCGGTGACGTTGAAGCCGTCGAAGATAGCCCACTCTTCATCCGGGAAGTAATCGATCTCTACATAGTAGGCATAGAAATCATTGATGTTCATAGCTACCGGGTTGCCGTTATATTTGGCCTCCATAGGCAGTCTGGTCTCTTCACCATAAATCAGAGTCAAGTTCTTTTCGGTGAACTCCAGAGTTTCCGGAATGACGATGTGCAGGGTCTTGGAACCCACAATCTGGTCGCCCACCATCAGGCGGACATCCACCTGGGAATCGTCCGGCAGACCATTGACACAGATGTCGCAAATACCGCAGAAGTCGCAGGTGCAACCCACAGCGGTGAATACGCCGTCCTCGGTGATAGAGCCCAGAGACTCGTCGGAAAGGCTCCAATAAGCGCCCTCGGGAATCTCAGCGGAAGAACCGATATTGTTAACGCCAATAGCGGTCATGTTCATCTCGGTGCCCTTGGTCAGATAATCGTAATCGGACTGGATAATGGCACGATCGAACTCTTTAGAGGACTTGGCGGTGGACACAGCCACAATACTGCCGGCCACGCTACGAGCATAGCCGTCAGAGGGACGGTTGACCACCTTAATCTGGTCGCTACCCTCAGGCTTGGACATATAGGTAGTGGATCCGCCACCGTCCATGTTAACGGCGGTAACGCAACCGGCCTCCAGCATAATCTGAGCAATCTCGCGCAGACTACCACCGCAGGAGAAGGGCTCCTGACGGCCGTCCAGAACCATCATTACCACAGAACCGTCAGCCTTGATACCGATAGCGGTACGGCTGGCACGGGTACCATCGGTAGCACCGGATGCCAGTTTGCCGTTCTCTACCAGCAGTTTGCCGGAACCGAACAGACCAATACCATCCACGACCTCACCCTTGAGGGCCTCGTAATCGGCCTTGGTACCGATGATGGCAGAACCGTCCTTCAGAATACCGAAGAAACCGTCGCCGTCGATGCCCTTCCACTCTTTGCCGTTCATCAACAGCAGACCGGCAGGCTCACCGGTGGTGGTGTTAAAGCCGTCACCGTTGGTGGCCACAACAGGAGTGAAGTTCTCCACGTGCTTGTTGTTCTTTACCAGAGCGGCAACCTGATCCTCTACGCGCTGCATACCCCAGCCCTTAGAGGGATCGTTGTCCTTATAGTTGACCATAATGGTCACGTCGTCGCGGCTTACGTCTACGTTAGCCACGTAGTACACCATCTGCTTACCGTCGGCAGACATGGCGTAGTTGATGTCCTGGGTGATACCGGGAGCCAGCACAGAAGAGGTGGTAGAGAATACAGAGAAATAGCCGTTGTCGGGCTTGTCTTCATCCTCATCACCCTCGCCGCTGTCGGCATCCAAATTGCCCTCAGCATTGTCGAACAGATAGTCGGCAATGGCATAGCAACTGGCCTGACGCAGGGTAGAATAATCCGAGATGCCACGATCGGCCTCCAGGATCTGGATACCCACGTTAGTGCGATAAGCGTTGTACACGGCGGTACGCACAGCGTCACGGGTGGTGTTGCCGGGGAAACGGTTGTTCAGGAAGTAAACGGCACGATCCGCATCGCTCAAATCGGCAGTGAAATACTCTTCCATCAGCTGGCTGAAGGAGCCATTGCCTGCCTGATACTCGTTGACCAGGTAGTAGGCGTCCATATCGCCATAGAAGTCATCCCAACCGAAAGCGTCGGAAGCGTCAACACCAAAGCAGTTCTCTTTGATATAGTTGGCCATCTGGTCGATGGTGCCCTCGGGCACGTCTGCACGCTCGGCGCTGTAATACAGCAGATCGCACAGGTCACCGGCCCAACCGGCCAAGTCGTCCGACTGAACAGCCGAAGCTACGTAAGAGATGTTCATCGTACCAGACATATGGCCGAAGTCGGCAGGGTTGCCGTTGGGCAGGGTGAAATCGCTGATAACGATATCACGCAGGTCCATTACGTTGGTGCCGTTGGCGGCATCCTGCTCCTCTACGTAGTCGGTGAACACGGTGATCTCTTGACCCGCCAGTGCTGCCCAGTTACCATCCTGGTAACGCTCAACACCGGTACGGATAAAGTTCAGCACCAGTTCACCGGGGTCGCGGCTGGACTGAGCAGCATACTCGTCAGCGTAGACCTCCAGTTGTTTCAGATTTGCTAAAAAGTCAGAGTAATTGGTGGTGCTACCGGCAAAAACGGACAGGGGAAGCATTCCCACGACCATCAAAGTTGCCAAAAGCATAGCCAACAGTTTAACTGATGTCTTTTTTAGCATGTGTCTCAACTCCTTTATAAAAATTTTTTAGGAACTAAATTTATATATATGGGTGTTGTATCCCATTTATATACATATTATATAGTGGTGGTTTCGCCATTTACCACGGTAGCAAATCGGGCAAGAGCCTCGCTGTTATCCAGCTGCGTTTGCTTTAGATGGGTGCGTACCCTTTCTAACCCATCCGGATCGGACAGCACACGACACAGCATCTCGGTCAGTGCCTCGTCGCTGTTGTCGCACACCCAACCGGCACCTCTTTCTATAATCATTTCTTGAGAAGAGGTAGTAGCGGTAGAAATTACCGGAAGGCTTAAGCACACGGCCTCGTCAATCACCATCGGCGCTGCCTCGTGATAGGAACTGACCAACAGTACGTCGGCATTTTTCATATACCGATACGGATTGGCCTGTTCACCGTGAAAGGTTACGGCATCTTGTATCTGCAATTGCTCTGCCAGAGATTGCAACGGTTCTTTTAGAGGTCCATCGCCAACCAGGTGAAGATGCACCGCTAAACCACAAGATTTTGCACTCTTTGTCGACCGGAGGGATCTTTCCAACCCTTTTTCGTGAGTTAAACGAGCCACCATCAGCACGTTAATAACATCCTTTGGGTAGTTAACCGTTTCGGTGTCGGCTAATTTCAAGATTTCTTCCACCCGGTGGCAATTGGGTACGGTCAAGCAACGCTTTTCCATATAAGGCAAAGCCTCTAGGAAACTACGTCGGCAACCCTCTGAACAAGCAACAACGCCGTCAAACGTTTCCATCATACGATTGTTGCTGGGATTGTTAGCGCCACAGTTTTGATAATCGCCGTGAAGCCACGCCACCTTTCGTCCTGCCTTTACACGGTGCAACACATAATCCTGTGTGCCGCCATAAAAGGCTTCCGGACGACCGTTTTGTAAAAAAGAAACAGCGCAATCGTAAGACTCTTGTAATTGAGGCTGTCCCAACAACATCAGCCGTATAGCGCTGGATCTACCCAGAAAACGGCTTATCGTTGCCAAAAAGCCTCGGGTTAAGGCTGTCCATCCGGTATGCTCGGCTTGGCTTTTACCCAAAAAGCGAAATGGACCGCCGGACTCTATAACCCGCACCGTATTGGGGATATCGTCCAAATACTCGCCGGTTTTAGAGAATAGGAGCAGAGTCACGTCGTATTCTGCAGGGTCCAGAGACCACAGCAGATTGCACAGACTTTTTTGGACACCGCCCACCTTCATATTGTTATTGACAATCAGCAGTTTTTTCATGGTTTGTTCGGATACGGCGTTAGCGTTTTTCCTGCTCGGACACCGGCATACACCAACTTAAGCCGTTTCCACAACCCTACCGAAGTTTCTCTTCGGAAATAGGCGCCGAAATACAGGGCCATTATGTATGCTGTACGCGGGAACAGGTGCCGTACCAACACTCCCTTGTCATAAAAGTATTTTTCATTACAACCTACAAACCAAGAGGAGGAATCCTTACGGCAGGTGCCCAAAACATAAGGGTGGGCGTATACCCGCAACCCTTTATCGAAGCACGCTTTGACAAACAGGTTGTCTTCACCGGCGCTGAAGGGGCATCCACCGCCAAAGGACTCGTGAAAAGTGATGCCGGTACGCGCCAAAGCCTCTCTGCGAATGGCCACTCGACAAGCTCCCACTTTCATAGCATTCCATACATGTAAGCGACGATGTCTGTCACAGCGTTTGTCAAACACTTGACCTTCTTTGGTCAATTCCAGACCAAACACAATCACATCCGCCTTGGGATTATCGGCAAAGGCTTTTATAACCTGCTCCGGCATATCCTCTCGGTACACCACATCGTCATCTGCCATCAGGAGGATATCTCCGTCGGCAGCCTGCAAGGCGATGTTGCGGTTGCGCCCCACACCACGGGTGGTGGTGGTCACCATCGTTAAGCGACCGTAGGGCGTGTCTTGGGTGACGGTCTCCTCTCGGTCGGCCTGATTGGCTATCACCGCATCGCAGCGTATGTGCATTTCTTCAGCTATGGACAAATTCGGTCGGTTCATGGTCACCGCCAACACTTGCAATTTCATCGGCTTATACTCACCTCATCAACGGATACTCTCGGTCAACACCTCAAAGGTCATTCCCTCTCGGTAATCCCGGTAGGTCTCATAGGAATTCTGAGTATCCACCAGTATAGCGTGCTGTTTGCACAGACGTTGCTCCGGTGGTGGCAACTGCATATAGTCGCCGTAAATTTCCCGCAGACAAGCGTCGTAATCCACCGGGATGGGATAATGGCCATCTTCAAACTCACCATCAGTGAGCCGGGTTAGATACGTCTGCGGATACAGGTTTTTGGAATAATCCTTGGCGGCGGCAAAAAAACTGTGCACCGTATCGCCATGGGGATCTCCCCTCTTGGCCCAACGTAAGAACGGAGCTTGAGGCAGCAGGCGACATACCGCCATAAAGGCTTTTTTTACCGTGCTGTGGGTTTCATAGCCTCGCTTGTCCAGTGCTTTGGCAATGACCACCTTAGAGGCTAGGAACTGCAACCGGCGTCCCACGTGACTGCGGGCGGCATGGTCGCAAGGGAAAATATCGATGTAGATACCCTGATGAATCTCCGGGTCTCTGGGGTGATATTTCTCCAGGCAGGTGGTGCCATTCAGCCGCAATTTGGAAAAGAACAGCGGCCAGTGTTCGGAAAATTCTTTTTGTAAATAAAAGGTTTCAGCATCCAACACGGCAGGCGCCTCTCGCAGGAAGCGATCGTAATCCTCACGGAGCATCAGGATGTCCAGGTCATCATCCCAGGGGATAAACCCTTTATGACGAACCGCACCCAGCAACGTCCCGGCAAACAGGATGTACGGAATATCCAACGCCTTGCACACCCGATCAAACTCTTTCAGCAATCGGAGCAGAGCCTGCTGGTGACTTTTATGATTATCTTGAGAAATCGTAGCGGATTGCACAAGCATCGTCCTAAACCTTTCTGTATTTTCTAATGGATAACAGTGCATACCGTAACAGGGCGGCCGCACTGGCGAAAAGCGACTCGTTCATACCTTCACGGAAGACTTTCCATCGCTCAATAGCGCTCTTGTATTTATTGGAAGCGCGCGATCCTTGAGATACTCGATACTTTGCCAATACGTCCACTGCGCCTCTGGCTTGGTAACCATCCCGCAACAGTTGTAGCCACAGTACCAAATCTTCGTGATAAAAATCGGTACGAAAACGATAGTTGTTCACAACCTCTTCCGACAGCAGTGCAGTAGAGCAACTGATCACCGATTGCGCCATACTCAATTTATAGTCCGTCTCAAAAGGTACTATAAAATCGTCGCACAACCGATCCCCGTGCTCATCCATAATGCCGTAAGAACAGTACAGGATATCCGCACCCGTTTCATCTGCAAGAGCCAGTTGCTTTTCTAATTTTTGTGGATGCCACCAATCATCGCAATCCAATAACGCTACGTAATCTCCTTGGCACAAATCCAATCCGCGATTTCGTGTCTTGGCCACGCCTTGGTTCTTTTCGTTACGGATTAGAGAAATACGTGCATCCTCTTCAGCTAATCGGAGTACAATCGCACAGGTCTCGTCACGAGAACCATCATCAATAACCAGCAGATTCCAGTGAGGATAGGTCTGCGTCATCACCGAGCGAATGGCTTCTTCAATATAGGAAGAAGCGTTATAAGCCGGCATAATCACCGTAACGGCTTTATCTGTTCTGTTTTCAGCACCTATGCTCATTGTCAACCCACACTTTTTTCTTCAATTAGCAGTCGTGTTACTTGCTTTCGATCGGAAAGGAAGCGGATCGCTGCACACACGTAGACGGGCATCAAGAATAGCTCGTCAAAGAACAATAGCTCCAATGCCATCCACGGGCCAAAGACACCCAGTAGCAGGATGGCAATCTGGCTGGCGCTATCCCAACGGATAACCGCCTTATCCAGCAAGATGCGAATAAAGCACACCATCCAACCCAAGAACAAAATACAACCCACCAAACCAAACTGGAACACGCACTGGATAAGAGTATTGTGCGAACCACGACCGCCTACAATTACGCCGGTATATCCCTTGCCAAACAGTAGGAGCAGAGGATCCTCAACCATCGTGTTGATGTAGCTTTTCCACAATTCAGTACGTCCGGTAGTAAAATCAGACCAGTTATTATCATTGGAGAAACGGGTAAGAATTGCATCCAACATATCCGTAAACATGGTGGAGGATAACAGGAACAAAGTCGTTATGATCAATATAAAAATCAACGTCAATTTGATCGATACCTTACCCTTGCGGAATAAAAGGTCTACAAACCAAACCAAGAGCATAAACACGCTCACCAACAAGAAGGATTTGGAGACCGACATCAAACCACAATACAAAAGCAACACAATCAGCAACATCAACAAGAAAAGTTTTCTCTTCTTTTCATTGTTGGAAAACAGGATCAATATACCGCCTAAAGCGGCCGTGATATGGGATGAGTAAAAGTTGGGGTCGCCATAATAACCCGATCTACGAACAACACCCAACGTGGTGTTAATATCTATGTAACGCATGATAGAAGGGAATACGATCAAGTATTGCGCCGTAATAGCCGCCAAGGCGATACCCAATGCGAAGAACAGCGTCAACCAGAAGAAACTATAGTCTGCGTCCAACTCTCGGGTCAAGAACGGCACCAACATCAACGTTACGGAAAACAAAATGTAAGAATTGTCGATATCGTATCCATACAACGTTTTTACAATCAACGTCATAGCCACCAGGCAAAGGGCCGGAACCAGATGATGGATGCGAATATTCCGAATGCTGCCAATGGTGTAGATGATGTAAATCACCAACAGGGCCAAGGTGAAGAAGGAGATCGTTCCCGGCCGTATCTTCAGCAGTGTGGCGAAGGGCAGGAAAAACAACATCACCGGCATAGCCACGTTTTCGATTGCCGCCCACGCCACTAGGGCGAGAAAGCAAGCCAAGCAAGGCAACAGAATCGGAATGCTGCCCAGCGTCTGTGCCACCAGCAGCCACGTTGCCTCTATGAAACAAGCACACAAAAACAGTGCTTTTGAACGAATCGTTATCATAAATTGGGAATCCTCATTTCACGCCTTCGAAACAGAAAACCACTTTCACCGTTTCTAGCAAAATTCGTACTTCCAGACCAATGGACCGCGTCTTGATGTATTCCACGTCATAGAGGACCTTTTCCTCCGGCTTGAGGTAATAACCGCCACGCACCTGCGCCAGACCGGTCATACCGGGTTTTACCTTTAATCGCTGATGGAAGCCGTGAATGTACCGCTCGAACCGGTCGTAATACACCGGTCGCTCGGGACGAGGTCCCACTACGCTCATCTCACCCTTGAGGATGCACCACAACTGGGGCAACTCATCCAAGTGGGTCTTACGCAGAATCCGTCCAACAGGGGTGATACGGGGATCATCATCACCCATGGACCACTGCACACCATCTTGCTCAGCATCCATACGCATGGTGCGGAACTTGATGATATCGAATTTCTTTCCGTTAAGACCCAATCGTTCTTGACGATAGAAGATCTCTCCGGGAGATGCAATCTTGATAATCAAACAAATGAGTAGCATCGGCACTGACAGAAGCAACAGCAGAACCAAAGAGAACACAATATCAAAAGTTCGTTTGAGAAAGGCGTATACCGGCTTCTCAGCAATCTCGCCAACGTCTTCTATGTAAAATTCTTCTTCACACTCATAGGGTAGAATAACCGCCACTTCATTGGCGCTATTATGCGAATCCATAGCCAAAGCATCTCACTTCCTTTCTCTCACAATGTATAAATCCGTTAGTTTTTCCGTTCGTAGAAGCAATCCACGACGATCTGCTCTACAGAATCTTTGTCTGCATAAAACTCCATAAACTCCTCACCTTTCACCGTTTCGCCGGCGATGGTAAGGATGTCGTCCAGTTTGTGCTCGGCAACACGGGTTAGGAATTTCTCCAATTTGTTACCGGAGCAATCCGACACCATATAGTCGGTCATAGCCAAAGCAGCTTTGGACACAAAGTCCTCTTGCTCGGCAATGCAGCGCTGAGAACTCTCGTACAGTCCTTCCAGATACTGCTTTTGCCGTTTCATACGCTGGTTGTTGGTGGGGTCGTCCAACCCCTGGCGGGAGCGGACGTAGCGCAGTGCCTGCTCACCGGTAAGGGTGATGGTCTCACCCTTTACCATCGTGGCGTCCAACGTGGTGAAATCGTCCATAACCTCTACCGTGACACCACCCACCAAATCGTTATAGACCGGTACGGCGCTCATAGTGATGGACAGATAATGATCCACCTTGATGCCCAACAGCTTAGACACCGCATTGGCGGTGTTACGGCAACTGACCTCTCGACCATTGCCATAGGTGTGGGACAGCGCAATCTGCTTTTCCACCGTGCCGACACGCTCGCCGCCTACACCCAGCACATTCATCTCCACGATGGTATCGCGGTTGATGTGAATGCCCTTGCAGGTGTCGTTTTTGTTGTCAATCACCAACAGCATCAAGAAGTCTGCCTGACGATCGTTGTTGTACGAGTCGTCGGTTGCGCCCTCGTAAGAGTCCAGACCCAGCACCAACATGGTTTCGATGCCGTCCCGGAGCTTATACTCCTCGCCTTTGTAGATCAGGTTTTCTTCCAACTCTACCTCTTGACCCTGGAACCGGCTATTGTGTTGTTCCCAGAAGTTCAGCAAAAACAGCGCCGTGGAAAACGCCAACACAATCGCCAGCATCACCGCAAGAATCTTCAGCCCCGTTTTGCGAGTATTCATTTTTCTTTCGTGTGTATGCATACGCAGGTTCCTTTCCGTTTTGGTTTGGAACAGTACTTATCGGGTCTATGCCGACTTATTTCTTTGCTTTGCCGGCGGTATCGTAGTTGCCGTAAGTCTTGTAATACTTGTAGTAGCGCTTATAGCGGTATTTGCTGTAATAGCCCTTACCGTCCTTAGTCTCGTTCATAACGCAACCCAATACGTTAACGTTGGACAGACGCAACTGACGCATACAGGTCTCCAGCTCTTTCTTCTCGGTATAGTCCTCGCGGATTACCACGATCATACCGTGAATGTACTTGGAGATGGCCAGACCGTCAGAAACGATATTGACGGGAGGCAGGTCTACCACGATGTAATCAAAGTGCTCGGACAGATACTGCAGAGCCGACTCCATCCGCTTAGAGCCCAACAACTCGGAAGGGTTGGGAGGCAACACGCCGGAGGGCATAATGTACCAGGTGTCCAGCTGGGTAGTCTTCAGCGCTGCCAGATCCAGGGTTTTGTCACCCTTCAGCAGATCGGTCAGACCAGGGGTGCTCTTGATGCGCATTTTCTTTGCCACCGAGGGGAAGTCGGAGGCCAAGCGGTCTTAGGAAGACAACATGAAGTGTCAACTC
>JAZRES010000031.1:0-17918 GCA_045660965.1 Acutalibacteraceae bacterium | reverse complement strand
GTCAATGTACTTCGCCGCATTGTCGAAGCGACCATACTGACCGATGTTCTTCTCATAAGCCTCGGTGGGGTTCACACCATGACGGATATCCTCCATCATCTTGCCCAGCTTAACAAACTGGTAGCCGGTAACCTCGCCGTTCTCGTCCAGAGCGATCTTGGTGACGTAGCCCTCGGCCATCTCCAGGTAACGAACGCCCTTGACGTTGGTGGAATACATGGTACCGATCTGAGAGCGCAGACCCTTACCCAGGTCCTCCAGACCAGCACCGATGGACAGACCGTCCTCGGAGAAAGCGGACTGGCTACGGCCATAGACGATCTGCAGGAACAGCTCGCGCATAGCGGTGTTGATAGCGTCGCACACCAGGTCGGTGTTCAGGCACTCCAGAATGGTCTTGCCGGGCAGAATCTCGGCAGCCATAGCGGCGGAGTGGGTCATACCGGAGCAGCCCAGAGTCTCTACCAGAGCCTCTTCGACGATGCCCTTCTTGATGTTCAGGGTCAGCTTACAAGCACCCTGCTGAGGGGCACACCAGCCCACACCATGGGTCAGACCGGAAATATCGCCGATCTCTTTGGCTTTTACCCACATACCCTCTTCCGGGATCGGGGCGGGACCGTGGTGAGGACCCTTAGCCACAACACACATTTGCTCAACTTCATGAGTATAGTTCATAGTTGGAACTCCTTTCGGTTTTTACTGTACGTGTCGAAACACATAATCGTACAGATATATTATAACCAAAAAATTCATTTTTGCAATACCCTATGCACAAAAATTGGATAATTTTTTCACAACTCAAACATCCGCTTCATTTTCTTCTTTTAGGCTGGAAATCCTATGCTCTTCACCGCTTTCTACCTCCGGTAGAATGGGCGTAGACTGTCTCTACCAACTAAAAAGCCATTAGAGATATCCCCGGAACAAGAGTAGGTTGGTTTTGGGACAAACCAAGGATATACTTATCCCATAAAGCAATCGCTTTAATCTACATAACAAGGAGTGTCCCCTATGACCCGTACCAAACTCAAAGACCGTACTCTGCCGGATTATACCAAAGGCGAAGAGCAATTTAATACCATTTCCCATATCGTCGGTGGCGGTTTTGGTGTAATTGCTTTGGTCGCCTGCGTGCTGATCTCTTCTTTCAAAAGAGATCCTTGGGCTATTGTCGGTAGCGCCATTTACGGTGCTTCTATGGTTATCCTCTATACCGTCTCCAGTATATATCACGGATTGCATCATCAAATGGCAAAAAAGGTTATGCAAGTCCTGGACCACTGCACCATCTATTTGCTTATCGGTGGCACGTATACCCCCATACTCTTGTGCTCGATACGTCCGGTATCGCCCGGCTGGGCGTGGACTTTGTTCGGCATTGTTTGGGGGTTGGCAGTAATGGCCGCCACCTTTACAGCTATCGACCTCAAAAAATACGCCGTTCTCTCGATGTGCTGTTATATCGGCATGGGCTGGTGTATCGTCATCGCCACAAAAGTGCTGTTGCGAGCAGTTCCTTTAGCGGGACTTGTTTGGCTGCTGGCAGGCGGTATCGCTTATACAATCGGAGCCGTATTGTATGGTCTTGGCAAAAGACATCGGTATATGCACTCTATATTCCACTTGTTTGTGGTTGTCGGTAGTCTGCTTCATTTGATGTTCATCATTGGTTTTGTATTGTAATCCACGCTGCCCTGTTCCGATACACCACCCGGAACAGGGCATTACTATTTTATCTATTTTTTATACGATTACATATTGGAATTTGGAATAGAATATGCTATACTGACTATGTTTAATTAATTTTAATGAGAAACCTTCTTTTGAAAGGAGTTTTTATATGATTTGGCATAGCAACGATATCCCCGCCGTATTGCGGGAATTACAAGTAGATCCTTCCACCGGCTTGACCTCCGACGTAGTCGCTCGCAGACAGGCGGAATACGGTGAAAACCGATTGCAAGAAAAGAAACCGATGACCTTTTTCCAGCGACTGACCCGTCAGCTGAAAGATACTATGGTAATCATCCTGATGATTGCCGCCGCCATCTCGCTGGTGGTATGCATCTACGAGGAGTTTTTCCAAAAGGCTCACGGTGAATGGGCAGAGCCCATCGTCATTGTGGCTATCGTGATACTCAACGCCATTCTGGGCGTTATTCAGGAGAGTCGCGCAGAAGCTGCCCTGGCAGCGCTGAAAAATCTCTCTGCACCCAACGCCCGTGTACGCCGTGACGGTAAGGTAACCACCATCTCCTCCCACGAACTGGTGCCCGGTGACATCGTGGAATTGGAAGCCGGCGATCTGGTACCGGCCGATTGTCGCATCTTAGAGGCTTATAGTCTACGGAGCAACGAATCTGCCCTCACCGGTGAATCCCTCCCCACCGAAAAAATGGTGGATGGCGAATTCGAGGACATCACCCCTCTGGCAGAACGCACCAATATGCTGTACGCCAGCTGTGGCATCACTGCCGGTCGTGCCGTGGCGGTTGTGGTAGCCACCGGTATGCAATCCGAGATGGGTCACATCGCCACGCTGCTGGACGAAGAGGGTGAAACCGCCACGCCCCTACAGCACAAAATGACCCAATTGGGCAAATTGCTGGGCGTTTTGGCACTGGCCATCTGCATCATCATCTTTGTGGTGGGTCTATTCTTCATGAAACCCCTGGACATCTTTATGACCGCCGTTTCTTTGGCTGTGGCAGCAATCCCTGAGGGTATGCCCGCCATCGTCACCATTGTGTTGGCGCTGGGTGTGCAGAGATTGGTTAAGAAAAACGCCATCATCCGCCGCCTACCCGCCGTAGAAACCCTGGGCAGTGCCTCGGTTATCTGTTCGGACAAAACCGGAACCCTGACCCAAAACCGGATGACCTTGCGTCGTGCTTTTGTGGGCAATCAGTTTGTGGAGCTGGACGGCATCAAACAAGCCCCCGGTTTGGAGCAGTTGATTCGTTTGGCGTCTCTCTGCACCGATGCCGAGATTATCGCAGATAAGTTGATTGGCGATCCCACCGAGACCGCTATCCTCTCCTATCTGCGGGTTATCGGCTATGACAAGGGCGAATTGCTACAGGATATGCCCCGTATCGGCGAAGTGCCCTTTGACTCGGAACGCAAGTGTATGACCACCGTCCACGTAGCCGGTGAGCAGACCATCGTTATCGTAAAAGGCGCACCCGAAAACGTACTGGCTATGTGCACCAAAGGCAACACCGAAAAAGCCGCCGAGGCCAATACCGTTATGGCCAACGACGCTCTGCGTGTATTGGCGGTTGCCTTTAAGATTTTGGATACCGCCCCGGCTGTCTACGATGCCGAATCGCTGGAATGCGACCTAACCCTGGCCGGCTTGGTGGGTATGATTGATCCCCCTCGTACCGAAGTAAAAAAATCCATTGCCGACTGCAATACCGCCGGCATCCGCACCGTGATGATTACCGGTGACAACGTGGTCACCGCCGCCGCCATCGCCCGAGAATTGGGCATTCTTCACGAAGGTGAAGAGGCCATCACCGGTCAGCAGTTAGAGGCGCTCTCTGACGAAGAACTGAATGACAATATCGCCACCTATCGTGTCTATGCCCGTGTTACTCCGGCGGATAAGATCCGCATTGTAAAAGCCTGGCAAAAACGTGGCGACGTGGTGGCAATGACCGGTGACGGTGTCAACGATGCGCCTGCGCTGAAAGCTGCTGACATCGGTTGTGCAATGGGTATCACCGGCACCGACGTTGCTAAGAGTGCCGCCGATATGACCTTAACTGACGATAACTTCGCCACCATCGTGGACGCCACACGAGAGGGTCGTGGTATCTACGACAACATCCGTAAGGCTATTGGCTATCTGCTATCGTGTAATTTGGGTGAGATTCTCACTGTATTCGTATCCGTTTTGGTGGCTCACAAGAGTCCTCTGCTCCCCATCCAGCTATTGTGGATCAATCTGGTCACCGATAGTCTGCCGGCTTTGGCGCTGGGTATGGAAGCACCGGAAAACGACATTATGCAACGCCCGCCTCGCAAGCGCAGTGAGAGCCTTTTCTCCGGCGGTATGCGCATCCAGGCTATCTGGCACGGCGTCCTGTTTGCCGTCATCACATTGGCCGCCTATTTCATCGGTGCAAAAACCTTTGATAACGAGCCATTAGGTTGCACCATGGCTTTTGCCACACTGGCACTGGGTCAGATAATCCACGCCTTTAATATGCGTTCTACCCACTCTCTGTTCAAGGTGGGCATACACACCAACCGCACTATGCTGAGTGCATCCGCTGTATCCTTAGCCTTGTTGCTGGCGGTACTGCTGATCCCCGGTGTGCAGAGCGTATTCTCTCTCGTACCTATGGGCGCAATCGCCTGGCTGATTGTTGCCGGCTTGTCCCTGGTACCGTTGGTGGTTGTAGAAGTATATAAACTGGTTTGTTGTTTGCTCAACAAATAATCTCTGATAACTCAAACGAGAAAGGACTGTGTACTATGTTTGCCGGTCTGAAAAGTATGGGCCTTCGTGGTATCGACGGCTTTATGGTAGAGGTGGAGGCAGACCTGTCCCAAGGTCTGCCCGGATTTGACGTAGTAGGTCTGCCGGATACGGCGGTGCGGGAATCCCGTGACCGTGTCCGTGCGGCGATGAAGAATGCCGGTTTTACCTATCCGGTGAGCCGTATCACCGTCAATCTGGCTCCCGCCGACGTAAAGAAAGAGGGATCGGTATACGATCTGCCTCTTCTACTGGCGCTACTCTGCGCCAGTGGGCAATTAAAAGCGAATATGAAACGCCGCGCTTTTGTGGGCGAACTATCCTTACAGGGTGCTGTTCGCCCGGTGCGAGGCATTCTGCCTATGGTGATTGCCGCCCGTGAGGCCGGCATGGAAGAGGTGTACGTCCCTGCCGAAAACGGTCCGGAAGCCGCCGTAGTAGAAGGCATCACCGTCTATCCGGTAAGCAACATCACCGAACTGTTAGAACATCTGCAAGGCGAAACCGAACTGGCGCCTATGGTAGCACAGGAATTCTCCCCTGCCACCGCCGATGCTCTGGTGGATTTTGCCGACGTAATGGGGCAAGAGGCTTCTCGCCGTGCTATGGAAATTGCCGCAGCCGGTAGTCACAATGTTTTGCTGATCGGTCCTCCCGGCTCCGGTAAAAGTATGTTGGCAAAACGCTTGCCCTCCATCCTGCCGGATATGACCCGAGAGGAAGCACTGGAATGCACCAAAATCCATTCCATCGCCGGCACATTGGCCGGCGGTTCGGGATTACTCCCCTATCGTCCCTTCCGTTCTCCTCATCACAATATCTCTCCCCAGGGTCTGGCCGGCGGTGGTATCACGCCCCGTCCGGGCGAAGTTTCTCTGGCGCATAACGGCGTATTGTTCCTAGATGAATTACCGGAGTTTTCTCGCCAGGCGATGGAGTGTCTGCGTCAACCGCTAGAGGATGGTAAAGTCACCATCTCCCGTGTCAGCGCCTCTTTGGCCTATCCCTGTTCCATTATGCTGGTAGCGGCCATGAACCCCTGTCCTTGTGGCTATTACGGTCATCCCACCCGCTCCTGCACCTGTTCGCAACAGGCGGTAGGACGGTATCTTAGCAAAGTGTCCGGTCCTCTGTTGGATCGTATCGATTTACATATCGAGGTGCCGCCGGTGGAGTTTGACCAGCTCTCTGCCAGACAAAAGGCAGAATCCTCTGCCTCTATCCGTGAACGAGTCAATGCGGCTCGTGCCCGACAGCAAAAGCGGTTTGCCGGCTCGGATATCGTCAGCAACGCCCGTATCCCCACCAGCAAACTGAAAGAGTTCTGTCCTCTGACCGATGCCGCCAACAATCTATTAAAAGGCGCCTTCGAGCGTATGGGGTTGTCTGCACGTGCCTATGACCGGTTGCTGAAGGTGGCACGCACCATTGCCGACCTGGACGGCAGCGACATCATCGATACACCCCACATCGCCGAGGCTATCCAGTATCGTAGCCTGGATCGAAAATATTGGCAGGCGAGGCAGAATCTATGAGCAAACTAACCGAACTGCGTAAGCAGGCAATGGCTCTGCCACTGGAACCGGGTGTGTACCTGATGAAGGATGCAAACGGCACCATTATCTACATCGGCAAAGCCAAAAAGCTAAAAAATCGGGTGAGCCAGTATTTCGGCTCTGATCAAAACCACACCGAAAAGGTGCGCCAAATGGTCAGCCGTGTGGACACCTTTGATTACATCGTTGTGGGTAGCGAATTTGAAGCATTGGTGCTGGAATGCTCCCTTATCAAGCAACACACACCCAAATACAATATCCTACTAAAAGATGATAAGGGTTACCATTATATCCGCATATCCCCTCCTCCCTATTCTCGGCTGAGCGAAGCCAAACAGATCGCCGAGGACGGCGCACGATATATTGGTCCTTATATGAGTAGCTACGCCATCAAACAAGCGGTGGACGAAGCCAATAAGATTTATTCTCTCTCCACCTGTTCTCGCCCCTTGATCTATGGCAAACGTGGCGGAGAGCGCCCTTGCCTAAACCACCACATTGGACAATGCTGTGCCCCCTGTACCGGCAAGGTAGATCCCAAAGCCTATCAAGAGCGAGTGGACGAAGCCATAGAGTTTCTTACCCAAGGAAGCGCCCGGACTATGGTCACTCTGCAACAGCGGATGGAAGAAGCCGCCGAACGACTGGATTTTGAGCAGGCGGCACGTCTACGTGATCGCATCAATGCCATTAAGCGGATGAGCGAAAAGCAAAAAGTAGTGCTCTCGCGCATTCCCGAGCAAGACGTGATTGCTATGGCACAAGGCTCCGGAAAGGCTTGTTTTGAGGTGTTCCGTTTTACCGGTGGTCAGCTGACCGATCGGGAGCATTTCTTATTGGACGAGCAAGACAATCTGGCTGAAGCCTATAGCGAGTTCTTGGAGCGGTATTACACGCTCCGTGACCGCATTCCTCCGCAAGTGACTTTAGCGGAAAAACCGGAGGATTCTCAACTGCTGGAGCAGTGGCTGACCGAAAAGGCCGGTCGCCGAGTGCACATCGTTGTACCGCAGATTGGCGAGCAAGCCCGTCTGATTGAAATGTGCAAAAACAATGCCGCCGAGCGCATCGCACGACAAGTGGGTATGACCGGTCGTGACGCCACAGCGCTGGAAGAATTGCGACAGATACTGGGATTGGAAAACACCCCATCGTACATCGAATGTTACGATATATCCCACACCGCCGGTACCAACCCGGTTGCGGCCATGGTGGTATTCGAAAACGGACAACCTCTGCGCAGTGCCTATCGGAAGTTCCGCGTCAAAGACGCCATCGGCGGAGACGACTATGCCGCCATGGCAGAGGTGCTCTCCAGACGAATCGAGGAATACTTCCTACACCAAGAGGAAAATACCGGATTTGGACGAAAGCCCGATCTGATTCTGTTGGATGGTGGTGCCGGTCAGGTAGCCGCTGTAGCGCCGATACTGTCAAGATATGGTCTTGACATCCCGCTGTATGGTCTGGTGAAAGACGATCGTCACCGCACCCGTGCCATTGCTACCGAGGGCGATGAAATCGCCATACACTGCAAGCGTGCAGCGTTTACGCTATTGGGTACCATACAGGAAGAAGTGCACCGTAGCGCCATCCGCTATCATCGCCAACGGCGTAAAGGCAGTACCCTTCACACCTCGTTATTGGAGATCGAAGGCATCGGCCCTACCCGAGCACGGGCACTGCTCCGCCAATTCGGATCACTCCGTGGTGTGCAGAATGCTACGGTAGAAGAACTGCTTACTGTAAAAGGGATGACTCGACCTGCTGCCGAGGCCATCATCCGTCATTTTAATGCAAAGGAAGACAACCAATGAACAACATTATTTTAATCGGTATGCCCTCTTGTGGCAAAAGCACCCTCGGGCGTATTTTGGCTAAGGAATTGGGCTACCAATTTGTAGATACCGACGAGGTAATCATCCGCCAAAACGGATGCCCTCTGCGGGATATTCTAGACGCCAAAGGTGTGGACGGCTTTGTCCGTGTAGAAGAGGCATCGGTATGCTCTGTTCAGGCAGAGAACACCGTCATCGCCACCGGCGGTAGCGTAGTATACTCCGAAAAAGCCATGGAGCACCTGAAGTCTATGGGTCGTGTGGTATACCTACAGCTGAGCTTTGACGAGATGGAGCGTCGCCTGGGCGATCTTCACGCCCGTGGTGTGGCCATCGCTCCCGGTTCTACCCTAATGGATCTTTACAACGAGCGTGTACCGCTCTATGAGAAGTATGCCGATATCACCGTGCCCATCAAGGACGGCAACGGCGTGCGCCAATCTGTGGCATTTTTGAAAAGTCAACTGTAATGGAACAACCCCTATCCCGCATACATTGTCGGGAAAGGGGTTGTTTTTTATGGCTATCAAAATTTTTATCGACCAAGGACACAATCCGGAAGGGGTTAATGCCGGTGCTGAAGGATTCGGCTATCGAGAGCAGGACATCAACTATGCCGTTGGTACCCGTTTGGGCGAATTATTGCGACAGGACGGACGTTTTGATGTAAAACTTTCCCGCAACTCCCCCACCGACTCACTGGGTACCAGCAACGCCACCAGCCTAGCGGCACGGGTGAATGCCGCCAACGATTGGGGCGCTGACTATTTCATCAGCATCCACTCCAACGCCAGCACCAATCCCGCCCAAAACGGCACAGAAGTATACGTCTACCGCACTCCTTCAGTAGCGGCAGAATTAGCAGAAGACGTATTAGAAGGCATTGTCGAGCGAATGGAAACCCGGGATAACGGCGTGCGGGTTAATCCCGCCCTCTACGTATTGCGTCGCACCAAAATGCCCGCTATCTTGGTAGAACTAGGATACATCACCAATGCCGAGGACGTGCGCAAAATGGTGGAGGATCCCTGGGGATTTGCCCAAGGTATCTACAACGGTATACTGGAGTATTTCGACCTGGAACCAAACGACTAAAAAAAGAGAGCAACCGATACGGTTGCTCTCTTTTTTTATTTCGTGCCGGTAGAACCAAAACCGCCCGCTCCACGGTCGGTATCGGTGAGACTGTCTGCCTGTTCGTAGTCAGCGGTGAGATACGGTACCAGCACCAGCTGGGCCACTCGCTCACCGTGCTCGATGGTCTGGTCGTCTGCGCTGTGGTTGTGTAGCGCCACCATAATCTCGCCACGATAGTCGGCGTCAATGACACCTACCTTATTAGCCGGTGCCAAGCCACGCTTGGTAGCCAGGCCACTACGGGCACACACCAAACCCACAAAGCCGGTGGGAATCTCCACCGCCAAGCCGGTATGCACCAAAACCGTCTGACCCGCTGCCAACGTCAACGGGGTATCCAAAATCGCATACAAATCCGCACCGGCAGCATCGGCACTGCCATAATGCGGTGCCACCGCACGGGAATCCAGTATCTGATAACGTACTTTTTGAGTCATTGTGATCACTCCTCACATTCGTTACCAATAGTATACCATAGGTTTCTCCCGATGTCTACGATAGATTTCGGTGAAAATGGGTTGAAGAATGGGTGGTAATATGGTAGAATATATAGGATTATGGAAAGGAGGTGCCGAATATGCCGTTTTTACCCATTACTTCGGCAGATATGCAGGAGCGTGGTTGGGAACAGGCCGACTTTGTGCTGGTGACCGGTGACGCTTACGTGGACCATCCCAGTTTCGGCACAGCGATCATCTCCCGTGTGCTGGAGCACCACGGATACCGTGTGTGTATACTCTCCCAGCCCCAGTACGATGAAGACTATCGGCGGTTCGGCGCACCTCGTCTGGCCTTTTTGGTAAATGGTGGCAACATCGACCCTATGGTCGCCCACTATACCGCCGCCAAGAGAAAACGTAGCCAAGACGCCTATTCCCCCGGTGGCAAGGCCGGACTCCGTCCCGATCGTGCCACCATCACCTATTGCCGTGCCATCCGCCGTGTATGGGGAGATATCCCGATTGCCATTGGCGGTCTGGAGGCTTCTCTGCGCCGTTTTGCCCACTACGATTATTGGGATGACAACGTGCGTCCTTCCATCTTGGTGGATAGCGGTGCAGACATTCTTATGTACGGTATGGGTGAAAAGCATATTGTGGAGATTGCCTCTCGGCTAAAAGCCGGTGAGCCGGTAAGCGCCCTCACCGATATCCGTGGCACCTGCTATAGCGTAGACGCCGCCGACTATATCCCCGGTGCGGCGGCAGAATGCCCCTCTTATGAGCTGGTGAAAGAACCCACCGACAGTGGCAAACGGCAGTATGCCATCTCCACCCGCATTCAGCAAGAGGAGCACGACCCCATCCGTGGCAAAGTGATTATTCAGCGTCACGGAGACAAAATCTTGGTACAGAACCCGCCCTCTCTTCCCCTCACCACCGAGGAGATGGATCAGGTATACGCTCTGCCCTATATGCGGGACTATCACCCCAGCTACGAAGCTCAGGGCGGTGTACCCGGCATCGAAGAAGTGAAATTCTCTATCATCCACAACCGTGGTTGTATCGGCAACTGCAACTTCTGCGCTCTGGCCTATCATCAGGGCCGTATCATCTCCTGTCGCAGTCACGACTCGGTGGCGGCAGAGGTGCAGAAAATTGTCAAGATGCCGGACTTTAAGGGCTATATCCACGACGTGGGCGGTCCTACCGCCGATTTCCGCCACCCGGCCTGTGATGGTCAGTTGAAACGTGGCGCTTGTAAGGATAAGAAGTGTATGGCACCGGAGATGTGTCCGGCGGTAAAGGTAAGCCACGACGATTATCTGACCCTACTCCGTCGTCTGCGCCAAATCCCCGGCGTGAAGAAGATCTTCATTCGTTCCGGTATCCGCTTTGACTATGTGGTAGCTGACAAAGACGAGCGGTTCTTTAAGGAACTGATCCGTCACCACGTCAGCGGTCAGCTGAAAGTGGCTCCCGAGCACGTATCCGATCGGGTACTGAAGTATATGGGCAAACCCTCCTTCAAAGTCTATGAGAAGTTCAAAAACCGCTTTTATGAACTGACCAAGAGTGAGGGTAAAAAGCAATATTTGGTGCCCTATCTGATGTCCTCTCACCCGGGTAGCACCATCGACGACGCCATCAAACTGGCCCGTTTCCTCAAAAAAGAGGGTCTGCACCCAGAACAGGTACAGGACTTCTACCCCACCCCCGGCACCATCTCCACCTGTATGTTCTACACCGGTCTGGACCCCAGTACCCTTAACCCGGTATACGTACCCCGTACGCCTAAAGAAAAGGCAGAACAGCGGGCTCTATTGCAATATTATCGCCCTGAGAACCGGCAGCTGGTGCTGGAAGCACTGAAAAAGGCCGGTCGTTACGATCTTATCGGTACTGGTCCCAACTGTCTGGTAGCGCCGGACAAGCCGATAGGCAATCGTACACCGGTTGGTGCACGACGCACCGGCGGCAAACCGAAAAAAGATAAATTCAGCCGGTATAGCCGAAAGAAAAAGTGAGGATAATCTATGGAGTTTTTATATTTTCTGGAAAGTCTGCGCAACCCGGTATGCGACACCCTGTTTTCGCTTATCACCCACATCGGAGAAGAAACGGTGTTCATCCTAGTGGGTCTGTTGTTTTTCTGGTGCATCAATAAGCGAGAGGGCTATTATATGCTCACCGTCGGTTTGGTGGGTACGGTCATCAACCAGTTCCTAAAACTGTGGTTCCGCATTCCCCGTCCCTGGGTGCGTGACCCCAACTTTACCATTGTCGAGTCTGCACGGGCAGAAGCCACCGGCTATTCCTTCCCCAGTGGTCACACCCAGTCCGCCTTGGGTACCTTTGGTAGCATCGCCCGTTGGAATAAACAGGTATGGATTCGCATCGCCTGCTTGGCTATCTGTGTGCTGGTACCTTTGTCCCGTATGTGGCTGGGCGTACATACCCCCGCCGACGTGGGGGTTTCCGCACTGGTGGCAACAGTGCTGGTGCTGGGTCTGTACCCGCTGATTAACAAGGCTATGGACAACAAAGCGCTTATGCGCATCCTGATGGGTGCGCTGTGTGCCGCTACGGTGGGTTTTCTGCTGTTTGTATACCTCTATCCCTTCCCGGCGGACATCGATCCTCACAACTATGAAAGCGGTATGAAGAACGCCTGGAAGATGCTGGGCTGTCTGGCGGCACTGTGGCTGACCTATGAGGTGGATACCGGCTATACCCATTTTGACACCAAAGCGGTATGGTGGGTGCAGATACTGAAAATCGCCGTGGGTCTTATTCCGGTATTGCTGATTAAGAGCCTGCTGAAAACCCCTCTGCAGAGTCTCATCGGGGATATCTATGTGGCAGATGGTATCCGCTATTTCCTACTCACCGCCTTTGCCGGTGCGGTGTGGCCCATGACCTTTAAGTATTGGAGCAAAATCGGTAAGAAAGCATAAAAAAAAAGAAGCCAACCCGCTGGGTTGGCTTCTTTTTTTAATTCACGGTAACCAATTCTTTTTTGGTCTTTTTCTGCAACAGCGCACGGATACCAAAATAGGCACAGTACACTAAGAAGCAAGTACCAAATACACAGAACACCACCACGGGAGGCATCATCTCGTCGGTGAGGAAGGGGAAAATACTCCAATTTGTGAAGAACCAGTTTTGGTCTTCGTAAAGAGTATTACCGACGCCGGACCAAACCAAGATGGCCAGCACCATCACCAGTTCTTTCCAAATCTCTTTCCAGCGCAGAACCACCGCACCCAAAGCGAGATTTAAGAAACCCCAGCAGAACAATACGCCGTGGTACATAAAGGTCTGGAAGATGATATAGGAGAAAGGTGGCTGACCGCCCAAGGCGGAACCGGGATAGCACATCCACATCATCGAGGATGCCACCGCCAACACAACCACCGTCGTCTTAATCGGTGCCAGACGCCGATTGTACTGCACAAAGGGTGCCAATACACCCATCAGCGTACACACGTGGAAAGGCAGTTTATCAATGGAGATGCGGCTATAACTATCGGACAAAGGCATCAAAAAGAAATCCGCCACGTACAGTCCTATAGTTAGACAAGCAAACAAGCGCATCAGTTTTTCTTTTTGAGCAGTGGATTTGTTCCGATACCATACCGCCAGAGCAATGGATCCGGCAAAGATTACAAACAAATACATAAAATGCCAGACGTCAAACAAACCGATTTTCAGAGAAGAATTATTCTGGCTCAACAGCCACAAAACCCATTCTTTCATCATCATTCGCCTCATTCTATCTTTTTTTGACTGATTTTCGCTAGATAGATTGTAGCACAACCCTATGAAAAAATCCAGTTACAAAGTTGTAACTTTTAATGGAAATCAAAAAAAGAACACCAAGATTAGCTCTTGGTGTTCTTTTTAATTAGTCCATATACCATCAGTCCCAGTGAACCGATTACGATCGTCCCCAATATCAGCACTCCGCAATTAAGGAAAAATTGCTCGGGCAAGGCATTGACGATGGGATCTGCCTGTATGTCAAACAACCAATTATCCTTACCGGGAAAGAAAAGCTTATGAAACACCACAAAGGCGCTGTCAAAATCCACCGCCACCAGCAAACCGATGAAGGCAAATGCCCCAAGCACCATTTCACCGATCCATTGGGCGATATGACGCCCCTTGGGATACCACAGTCGAAAGACTCCACGCCGACGCAAACACAGCAGCAGGATGACCATCACCAAGGATACCAGCAAAACCGTGGCATTGAGCATAAACAATGCCCGACAATCGGCAAAGTGACTCTCCCCTTCTGCCGTATGCGGAAACACACCGGTGCCGAAAGGTGCACCGGGAATGGTCAGATAATCCAACACCTCGTCGTAAGCGGTTATAATGGTCTGCTTATCGTAGCCGGTAAAGATGGGTACATCCAGCATCTCTATCTGCCAATAGTAAAAGGGACGAAAATAAATGGGCAAGGCAATGGAACCGGTAATCATCAGCAAGGCAGTAAACAAGCCCAGCAAAACCGTCAACAGTTTGTGTTTCATTCCATCACCCCTTGGCACTATTGTAGCACACCTCTATGAGAAATGGCAAGAATTATTGCTTTTCGTAACCGATAAGCAAACCGCCCTTTTCAGCATAATAACTACACAGACCACGGCAAACCGAAATAGTCACCTTTGCCAGAGGAACCGCACTCTCAATCATACTCTTCAGCGTGTTGGCTGCCTTTTCGTTACAGCAATGGGAAATCTGCACCTTACCTTTATAGAGACCGGCAGATTTGAGTTCTTTCAACAAAGTGGAAAGGGCATTTGCCTCGCCACGGCATTTATGCAGAGGCTCCAACTGACCCTTATCGCTGGCACGACCAACCACACGAATGCCCAGCACACCGGCCAAACGTGCCACCGCCATCGGCACACGACCATTGGCGGCAAAATTCTTGAGAGATTCCAGCATAAACAACAAACCGGTATTGGCGGCATAGGTACGGATAGCGGTATCAATCTCTTCCGCAGACATACCGGAGGATACCAGTTCCTCTAGTTTGCGCACCATCAGCTCGATCTCCGGACCGGCAGACAGGCTATCCAGCACAAACACACGACGTCCAGGATTCTCGAACTCGTACATTTCCTTGGCGGTGCAAGCCGCATTATAACTACCGGACAGACCACCGGTGATGGTGACACAAAAAACGTCTTCAGCATCGCCAAAGGCGTCCAACCAATCGCCGGGATTTGGGCAAGAGGTAAAAGAACGCCCTTTGTAGGCATCAAAATGCTTCAGCATATCGGCCACATCCAAAGTGGCATCGTCTACAAACTCTTTTTCAGTAGTACGAATCTTTAGAGGTGCCAGAGCGTAATCCGCCTGATCCAAGTGAGTAATATTGGCCGCCGAATCGGCCACAATCTTAATGGTACGCATATACATGTGTCCACCTTTCTATTTTATGTGAACAGCATACCATATTGTAGCCAAATGCTCCACCTACCGTAAGAAATCTCCCCTCTCCCGTGAGTAGAGTGGGATTCTACCGCACCATTTAGTGCTAAGAAAAAGAAAAGAACCATCCCAATTGGATGGTTCTGGAGCGACTCTGAACTCTAGTTTTGCGCCAAGTTAGTGCTTGTCACGCATTCAACTCGCAAAACCTCGGCATTCCTAGCGGAATACGAGAGTTCTTCATATCAGCCTTTACGAAAAACAAAAAGCACACCCGATTGGGTGTGTCAGTGGGGAGGGATTCTGAACCCCGGTTTTGCGCTAAGATTGTACTTGTCTAGGTTTCTGCTCGCAAAACCTCAGCATTCCTAGCGGAATGCAAGGGTTCTTCATATCAGCCTTTACGAAAAACAAAAAGCACACCCAAATGGGTGTGCTTTTTGTTTGGCGGAGAAGGAGGGATTCGAACCCTCGAACTGCTTTTAACAGTTACACGATTTCCAATCGTGCGCGCTCGACCAGCTACGCGACTTCTCCGGGTCAAGTTGGCGTTCCTCAGAACGCTAGGCTATTATAGCGAATTTATTGTCGCTTGTCAAGGTAAAAATGACAACTTTTTTAACTTTTTTGAAAAAATGTTTCTTTTTATTGCTTCTTTTATCTTGACAAACCACAATTACAATGCTAAAATAGTATGCGTTGACTGCACGGAGAGGTGTCCGAGCGGTTTAAGGAGCTGGTCTTGAAAACCAGTGACTCGAAAGAGCCAAGGGTTCGAATCCCTTCCTCTCCGCCACTTCTTTTTGACAACTTAATCGGCTTACATCGGTTGTCACCATCAACCGGTTTTGCGACATATGGAGTAGTACTCAAGTTGGTGACGAGGCGCCCCTGCTAAGGGCGTAGGTCGGGTAACCGGCGCGAGAGTTCGAGTCTCTCCTACTCCGCCAAGAAAAGAACCATCCCAATCGGGGTGGTTCTTTTCTTTGTAGAATAGTTGATACGACAAACTCTCGTATTCCGACAGGAATACCAAGGTTTTGCGAGCTGAATGCGTGACAAGCACTAACTTGGCGCAAAACCAGAGTTCAGAGTCTCTCTAAGCCATCCCAATTGGGATGGTTCTGTTTTTTATTCCACGAATCGTAGGTTGCGATTTGCTTTCCTATTATATATACTGGTTACAAAGGAGTGACCGAAATGAATACCTATATCACAGGATCCACCATCAAATCCATACGAGAAGCCAAAGGGATGACCCAAGCTGAATTGGCGAACACCATCGGCGTCACCGCCAAGGCCGTTTCCAAATGGGAAACGGGAAAAGGTATGCCGGACATCTCCCTTTTAGAACCTCTGGCCACTGCGCTGGGGACCTCCATCATCGAACTGATGAACGGACAACCCATCACCAACCAAAACCGCTGTGGCAATATGCTCCGCACCAAATTTTACGTCTGCCCTATTTGTGGTAACGTCATCCACGCTATGGGCGATACCCTACTCTCCTGCTGTGGCATCACCCTGCCACCATTGGACGCAGAAGAGTTCGATCGGTGCCACGACGTCACCATCGCGCCTATTGAGAGCGAGCATTTTATCTCCATTGATCATTCAATGACCAAGCAACACTACATTTCCTTTGTGGCCTATGTCACCGGGGATCGTGTGCAGTTGGTGAAATTCTATCCCGAAGGAAATGCAGAAACCCGCCTTTCATTACGTGGTCACGGCATCCTCTACGCCTATTGCAACCACCACGGATTGATGAAACGGAAAATATAGTGCATTTCCCTCTTGCACTTTGCCGATTTTTGGTGTATGATGGCTGGCGGTGCATAAATAGAGGAGGGATTCCCGTTGGCAATACTACGCTTTTTAAAAAAGAATACCGTATTCTGTGTGGCGGCGGTAGCGGCGGCAATCACCTGCTTCTTCATACCGCCCGACAAGGCCTATGGTGACTATTTTGATTGGAAGACACTGGCTTGTCTGTTCCTAACCCTAGCGGTGGTATGTGCTCTGCGCAACATTAAGTTTTTCACCATACTGGCAAGACGGTTGGTCAAGGCCGCCGGCAATCTGCGCAGTCTGTTTTTACTACTCATTGCCATCACCTTTTTAGGGTCTATGCTCATCGCCAACGATATGGCGCTGATCACTTTTTTGCCCCTAGGCTATTTTGCCCTGTCGGTCAGCCGCCAGGAGAAATATATGGCCTATCTGTTTATTCTGCAAAACATCTCCGCTAACCTGGGCGGTATGCTGACCCCTTTTGGTAACCCTCAAAATCTGTATCTGTATTCCTATTTTAACATCCCCACCGGTGAATTTTGTGCCATTATGTTGCCACCTTTTCTGTTGGCGGTGACGCTGTTGGCGCTGTGCTGTCTGCCGATAAAAGCCACCAAACTGACCATCGAGGACAGTTTTAATGAGCCGTTAGATAAAAAGCGCACCGCATTGTATCTGGTGCTGTTCGCCTTGTCTCTGCTGATTGTGTTCCGTGTGGTGCCCTATCTGCTGGGATTGGTGGTAATCACCGGTGTGCTGGTCTGGATGGACCGAGAGGCGCTGAAGATGGTGGACTATGGTCTGCTGGGCACCTTCTTTTTCTTCTTCATCTTTGCCGGTAATCTGGCACGCATCCCGGCGGTTAACGAGTTTGTATCCACTCTGTTGCAAAAAGACACGCTATTGGTATCGGTGCTGTCCTGTCAGGGCATCAGCAACGTACCCACAGCCATTCTTCTCTCCCGTTTCACCGAGGATTATCGTTCCCTGCTGCTGGGCGTGAACATCGGCGGCACAGGCACACTGATCGCCTCCTTAGCCAGTTTAATTACCTTTAGTGAGTTCCGCGTACTGTATCCCGGTCACACCAAGCAATACTTTTGGATGTTTACCGGCATTAATGCCGCATTCCTGCTGATTATGGCAGGAGCAGCCAAGTTGTTTTTTGTATGATGAAAACGCCATCCCAAGGATGGCGTTTTTTCTTGCACCC
>JAZRES010000030.1:0-62443 GCA_045660965.1 Acutalibacteraceae bacterium | reverse complement strand
TTGGTCAGGTCGCGGTCGTTGAGCACGCCCTTGGCCTTCAGGTTATGGAGACCATCGGCAGCGTAACGGCTGATGATCACCGAACCGTCCGCCTGAATGCGGAAGGTGGTCATGGTCAGGGTGCGATCCGCCTCAGAGCCGTGGTTGGCGTAATAGCCCACGTAACCGGCGTTCATATAGGTGAAGTTCAGCTCCACCTCAGAGGGAGCATTCTTCACGCTGGCGGGATCGGCTACCAGGATAGAATCGCCCTTGGCCAGATAGATAGAACCGCCGCCAACGTAGGCGTCGTAATCGCCGGAGTGGTTGTGGCCGAACAGGAAGATGATGTTCAGACCGGCTTCGCCACCGGCGTTAAGAGCCTCCACGAGAGGCAGAGCATTCTTAGCACAGCTTTCGTCAATGGTACGGCGGCTGTAGTGGAGCGGCACGTGGCACAGCACAAAGATGGGCTTGTTGCCCCAGTCACTATTGACCTTCTCGTTGAAATAGGCGGTCAACTGATTGGCCTCGGTGGCACTGCCGCCACCATAGGCGCTGTAATCGTTCTCGTTGATAACAAACACACCGTAGGGAGCACCCAGAGGATCCTTGGGACCGGTGGGAGAAATCAGCTCCACAGTAGGAGCATCGTGGTTACCCTCGGTGTAGATCTTGTTGCCAAAGACCACGTCGGAGACCACCGCATCCAGACTCTGGGTACCGGCCGTCGCCACGTCGTGACCGGAACCGTATCCGTAGTCACCGATGAAGAAGAAGCCGTCAAACAGACCGTTAGCGGTTTCAGGCTTAGCACCGCTCAGCAGAGGCATTACGTCGGGGTCACCGGCGGCCTGAGTCTGCATCTGATAGTCGCCGCCTGCCAGCAGGACGGCCTCGGTCAGGTCGGTGACACTGTAGGGGCTGTTGGTGGCCTGTGCCGCGGCACGGCACAGATCAAAGTAGCAGGCGACAATCTCGTCGGGCTGCTCAGTAATGATATCCAGCGTCTCACCGGTCAGCGCCAAATACCACGCCACGGTAACGGCGTATTCCTTCTCTGCCTCGGTTGCAGCAGGACGGACGGTATTCAAGTTAGCCAGCGTCGTAGCGGCAGGGATAACGCCGTCAGCGCCGGTTGCGGCTATTTTGCGCTGGATGGGCAGATACACACCTTGCCTCAAGGCACGGCGGTACTATTTCGTCCCGGAGTACCCCAGGACTACACGTTTCGCTCATCGGACAAGGCGGAGTATTTCTGGTGTCACTTCACCGGTAGCGAAGTAGAAAAGTTGTTATCGGATTGTCGCATTGCAGAGGACAGAATGGTGTTTTCTGCAGGCACTTCCTCGGATTTTCAGTGGCTGTTTTTACAGATGATACGCGAGCTTCAGCTAAAACAAAGCCGCTACGATACCATCTTAAATATGAATCTGCAGCACACCCTGTTGCTTATCGGTCGTCAACAAGCGGAAGAAAAAGCGGTGGGCAACAAAATGCTGGGTGAAATTGAAAGCGCCATTCGCTTTTTCAATATGCATTTTTCGTGTAATATTGAAATTAAGGAATACGCTCAGCAGCATTTGATGTCCCCTTATTGGTTCTCCCAAAACTTTAAAAAGGTCACCGGCTGTTCTCCCGCTCAGTATCTCATTTCTCTGCGTATGGCCCACGCCATAAACTTGTTGGACAATACTGACGATACCGTGGCGCAGATCGCCCTGGCAGTGGGGTATGATAACACCCAGTATTTTCACCGCCTATTCCGCAACCATACCGGTATGACTCCGATTGAATATAAAGAGCGCCGCAAATAGTAACACGTCTAACTAATAAACACCCCGTTCAATGTTATTTTACACATTGAACGGGGTGTTTATTAGTAATATTCTTTTTTGCAGTTCCTCACACTACCAGACCAAACGCATATTCTACCGTCACCATGTGTCCTCTTGTGATGCGGCTTTTGCGCTCAAAATGTAAAGTTTGTGTGGGTGTCATTATGTTGAACAGGTTGGAAATATATGACAACTCACAATTAATCCTTATCGGCATAAAATAAGAGCCCCACTATTTGTGAGACCCTCATTTTATCAAATACTTCTTCTTCGGCCTTATTGTATCATCAACGCGATTATCGAAATCAATTCGCTTAACAATTCAACCCTTAAAATCCTTTACGTGTTCCTCTGCAAACCTCCTTATTGCATAGTTAGCATCCTGCTGCAACATCTCTGCTAACTTTGCAGTAATTCCAGCGTCCTTGATGCAACCGTCCTTGCACAAGCGAAGGATATGGTTTCTAACATAAGGAGATGGATCTAGAGCAACTTCATACAATTTGCGCTCCACCAATGGTTTGTACTGAGACTCCAACAGCATCGCCATAGAATTACACGCATATTTCCGCACAATCCAATCCGCATCTTCTAAACACTGAATTGCAATGGATAAAACAGTCGCATCTGCATGTGTATAAACATCTGGACAATTCCGCAAATACTGCTCAATACACTTAGATAAAACGATCCGTTCCTCCCGCTCCTTTTTGCTATAGGCAAAACACCATTCTATTAGTTCTTCTTTGTCTGCAACACCAGCGAATATCCGTAACAGTAAAACACGACAAGATAAACCGTCATTAGAACCACTCCATACCGAGCAACACTCTTCCCAGCCTTCTGTAGAAATCGCCTTTATCAGTTCGGCGGGCAATGATTCTTTACATTTCTCCGAGCAGATCAACACTTCGCAAAGCGTATCAATGCAATCGTTCTTGCCCCCTGCTTCAATCTGGCTCGAGAGAACCTCCGTGCACAACGGGATGAACTGTTCCAACAACAACGCATCCATAGAAGGGTTGTAGTGCTCCCGAACGACCATCTTGATCGTTGCATACGGATTTTCAAAAAATCGTATGTGTTTCCCAGGATCTTTATTAGCTTCGAATTGATCTTTTGCCGTTTGAATCTCCGCCGACAGCACTGCACCCCAGTTGCCATACCCCATATTAAGCTCGTAAAAAACTTTCTCCGTTCCAACCAGCCCATTATCAGGAGCATCTGCCAAACACGAAAACACATCCGGGTTTTGTCGAGCAAGTGCGGCAATAAATTGCGGTGTTCCGCCGTTGCTAACGATAAAAGTCAGTTTTTCAGCTAGAGCGTCTCTCAAAACCACCTGTAATGAATTATCTACTGTTTCAAGATGAATTTGCAGTAAAACCCTGGACATCTTATCTCCCAAATGGAAGCGCTGCTCACGAATGATTCCACTAATGGCAGCAACCACCATAGAAGAAGATAATCTATTCATATTTGAAACAATACAATCTAAATAATTTTCCGCATTGCCCCAATAAATCTCATCTGCCGTTTCTGCCAAGTAACGCTGTGCATCCAAAAACGCCTCATCGGAAAAATACATTCCCAATTTCATAAGCACCGCCTGTCGAATATCGTCTTGATGAACAAGCGGTGCCTTGGCAGCAAGATTCCAAAGCTCATCAGCAGCCGAAACAACCGAAGCACACATTGCATCCCATTTGGCATCCAGCGTTTGTTTGAAACACTTGCTATTACCTTTCAGTACTAGCAACTTAATGCAACTTAGCAACAACTGCTCATCTTCAAAGATCTCGGAGTACCCCCACAAAGCATTAAATAACAGCTCTCGCGCTATGACCATATGAGAATATGATCCATACAACACCGCTGAAAAGAAATAGTTCTCGACGCCATTTATGGTAGTTTCAAAATTAGAACCTAAAAACCGCGTCCCTGGCTTTGCCGTTTTGCGTTTTAGCTTCTCTTTGTGCACAGATTCATAAACATTGCCAAGATAACGATCAAGTACAGGTAAATAAATAGCGGTATCGACGCCATTCAATTCTTCCTGTGCCTCGTTCTTTTGCAACGGCTGACAATTATGTTGATTGATTTCATTCTCTATATTGCGACAATCAATCAGTATGTTGTTGATGATCCACTGAGGCATCTGCTCTGTTTTTGCTACCTCTAAAGCCTGCCGCTCTGCTGCTAATGCACTCTGTAAATCACCCACCCACTCGTACCTAATCGCATCCCACCGCTTCTTAAGCCACTCAGTGTTTCCGAAAACCGGTGTCAATTCTTCGATAAGTCGCAAAATATCTGCATCACAAGACGGAACCGCTCCATTAATGAACCACTCAATCAATCTCTCTCCAAAATCGTGAAAAGGCGATTTTGAAACATCTTGATTCGGTTCCTCCTGGCGCATCAACAAAAGGGCAAAAATATGCCCATAGCAACTGCTGAATTGAGAAAGTGCCGTTTTGGTAGGTACGCCGGAATTTTCCCAAGTGCCTTTTATTGCATCCTCTCGAATCGGCATAGTGGTATCAGCGACATCAACCAGATCCAATTCCGGCAAGAAAGATATTTGATAATGCCGGATTACATCTTGTATCACATCACGTTTAATTCGGACTTCTATATCGTCAAAGCTTTTCACTTGACAATACGTACAGTAATCAGTAGTTTGAATGTCGGATTTCAATTCGGCAACACTTAGCGAAGAAACACTGCCATCCTCCAAGAAGTACACCAGCAATGGTTTTTTGTGCTTTGAAGCAAGGGCATACTCAATAGCAGTACCTTTTCTGACCTCTCCTTTTACCAGCAATACAACTATGTCAGATCTTATGAGCTGTTGTTGATAAAGTTGAGTAGAGGAAACAGCAGACGGAACCTCCTCTATGATAAAAGGGTTCAAATAAGGGCATTCTTCTAAATGTTTTTTAACTCGTTGCCGAACATCACCCCACGCAAAACCACCCTCAGCGCTTTGCGCAGAACTGATAAAAACTCGCACCTCTCTGCGGGAATAAACGGATTGTCCATATACACATCCTCTCCTTCTGGCGAAAGATATCATTGTTTGACCCTAAAGTAATTCAAATAAATTTTGAACTATCTTACGTAGCATGGTAAGTATACAAGAAAATTCCACTTACACCACCCGTTGAAAATCCACATTATTCTTACTCTATCCCTTTGTAGCCATGCTTCTCTGCATGACCTAACAAGTATAAGAACGCAAACGCCGGAATGCGCAACATATCCTTACCTGCTTTTGTATTGTGCACACCGAAGTCAGACGCATTCTTGGTCACTACAATAGCTGCAGTGGCATCGCCGCACAACTCGGCAATTGCATCGTCATCCGCGATGGGTGCACCTTCACGATACTTAACTTCTACTAAGATATTACTTGACTTGTACTCGACAACTATATCGATCTCCTTATTCTTTTTTCCGCCACGGAAATATCCAACAGAAGTAGCTCCCTGATAATAGAATGCAGCTACGTGCTTATATACTGCCGTCTCAACAATCTTCCCCATCTCCACAGGGTCTGTCAACAAAGAATCATCCATTAGCACCGCATTACGAATAGCTGCATCAGCAATATAAATCTTCGGCTTTGACCGCAGCACCTGCTTGCCTGCCATATTAACCGGCCAGCTTTGATAAATCAAATTGGCACTTTCCAGATATTGGATATAATTTTCGACGGTAGGACGTGAAACGCCGTTCAGTTCCTTAGCGATCGCATCAATGGACACAATCTCAGAAGATACATTACACAGATAAAGAAATATACGCTCCAACTCGGTAGCGTTACGAATGTTGTACAACGAAGGCAAATCTCTCTTCAAAACCTTATCTACTACATCTTCACGCATAATCTGCTGAGCCATGATATCGTTATCTGCCTTGGCCAATTCGGGGAATCCACCTACTTGCAAATAACGATTAAAATGATTTTGAACCTTGGAAAGTTGCAACATTATCTGTGTGCGATCCTGCTGCGACATACTCAACATCTGTGTGGGCTTGAAAAAGTTTGCAGGCAATTCTGGACGTTCCAAATCCAAAAGTTCACAATACTCATAGAAGGACATGGTAGGAACCGGAATCACAGACCAACGGCCCGCACCGCTTTCTTGATCGCCTTTGATCAGAGCAGGACTAGCAGAGCCCGTTGCTACTACCTTCGTATCGGGCTGCATATCATAAATGGTCTTGAGCCACTTATCCCAATCCTGAGCATACTGAATTTCATCAAAGAAGTAATATACATCCTGATCAGCATAAATGTTTTCGTGATAGCACTCCAACACATCGTTTACACCACTAAGTTTCAACATCGGATGATCCATAGAAATGAAAACGATTTTTTGAGGAGAAACCCCCCTATTTAACAGAGTATCAATCATTTGGTACTGAATGGTAGTTTTACCTACTCGTCTGGTACCACTCAGTACCACAGTACGACGGATATCCATTTGATCCAGGCGCTTCATCGCCTCGTGAAATGCAAATCTTTTGTAAGGCTGAGCCATTTTAGGATTTACTGCTCCGGTTTTCCACCAAGGATTAAACGCAGTTAACACCTTCAAAATGCTCTCTTTACTTGTAATAGCCATAAATTCGCCTCCTTTTGATTATATTATATGCGCTATTTTCATTTTTGTCAACTATTAGTGTAAGTATACTTTGCATTTTTGCTAGTGTTTTTGTATATTTAATGCAAAAACCATTAAAAAGTGGCAGGGCACAATACTCCCTGCCACTTTTATTTAACCTTTATATAATCTATTACACCGCAAAAGCAAATGCATATAGCACCGTTGCTCTATGCCCCGGTGTGATACGGGTGTGGCGTATAAATTTTAAAGTTCGTGTGGGTGTCATTATGTTGACCATCTGGCCACCGATGGAACCGGCCTGGCGAGAAGTCAGGTCGCCGTTGTAGCCCTGCTTCAGGTTGACGCCCACCTCGTTGGCAGCCTCCATCTTGAAGCGGTTCATACCGTCACGGGCCTCGGGTACCATATTCTTGTTGCTGTTCATACTGTTCACACCTCTCTGTCACAAGCGGCGGTTTTGCCACCGCAAATTCAATTTGCGTTTGCAAACCTATTGTGTGCCGGCATCGCAAAAATACAACAGACAAATTGTGACAAATTGATGCAATTTTTCCAACAAAAAAGACCGCCGACACAGGGTGCCGGCGGTCTCTTGCTCAAAGATTATTCATTATAAGGTTCATCGGAAGTAGCCGTAATGATGCGAGAGGACTCGTACACACGACTGTCATCGAAGGTATACTCCATCACGTCTCGATCACCGGGAGCCACCTTGCCGGCGGACTTCAGGTTATGGACGCCGGTGGCGTCATAACGGGTGATGATCACCGCGCCATCCTCCCGGATACGGAAGGTACACATGGTCAGGCTGGTATCGGTGCCGGAACCGGTGTTGCCGTAAGAGGAGATATAACCGTAGTTCATATAGGTGAACTTCAGTTCGGTCTCGATGGGGGCATTCTTATAGTTGGCGGGGTCGATGACGATAATGCTCTCGCCCTTGGGGATGTAGACGGCACCGCCACCCAGGTAATCGTCATAACCGCTACCGTGGTTGTGGCCGATCAAGAAGACGATGTTCAGACCGGCCTCGCTGGCGTCGTTCAGCGCATCCACAATGTACATAGCGGTAGCACCCTGCTTATCCTTAATGGTACGGGCGTTGAAGTGCAGCGGGACGTGGCTGAGCACGAAGATGGGCTTGTTGCCCCAAGAAGCGTCGTTCAGCTTCTCGTTGCAGTAGGCGGTCAGGTCGGCGGCCACCTGCTGACCACCGGCACCGTAACAGTTAAAGTCGTCCTCGTTGATGACGAACACGCCGTAGGGAGCGCCCTTAATATCGTTATTGCCATAGGGGCTTAGCAGATCGATACCGGCGGCATCGTGGTTACCCTGGCCGTACACCTTACCGAAGTTGACATGCGGAGAGAAGGTGTCATCTAGCAGGTTTAGTCCCTCATTACTGGCATCGTAGTCACTGCCCAGTGCGATGGTGTAGTCGCCGCCGAACAACAGACCGTCAAACATACCATAGTCTTATGCCCACTTATCCACCGATATTGCCTGTTAAAATGTAAAGTTCGTGTGGTGTCATTATGTTGAACGGACTGAAAAATATGATAAAAGAACATCACGTAGCAATACAGATTCTAACGAAAGAAAAGCAGCCCACAGCAAACGCCGTGGGCGGCTTTTTAGAAGAAAATCTATGCGTAAGATTTATCCAACGTACTCCTCGTCAGAGGTGGCGGTAACGATGCGCTGGGGACCGTAGACGGTCTCGTCCAGGCCGTTCACCACATACTGGTTATCCTTATCCAGCTTGTTCAGCACGCCCTTGGCCTTCAGGTTGTGCAGACCATCGGCGTCGTAACGGCTGATGATGACGGAACCGTCCGCCTGAATGCGGAAGGTGGTCATGGTCAGAGTACGATCGGCCTCAGAACCGTGGTTAGCGTAGTAGCCAACGTAACCGGCGTTCATATAGGTGAAGTTCAGCTGAACCTCGGTGGGGGCACTCTTCACGCTGTCGGGGTCGGACACCAGGATGGAGTCGCCCTTGGCCAAGTAGATAGAGCCACCGCCGATGTAGGCGTCGTAGTCGCCGGAGTGGGTGTGACCGAACAAGAAGATGATGTTCAGACCGGCCTTACCACCGGCGTTCAGAGCGTTGACGATGGGCAGAGCGTTCTTACCACAGCTCTCATCGATGGTACGGCGGCTGTAATGCAGCGGCACGTGGCACAGGACGAAGATGGGCTTGTTGCCCCAGGTGGCAGAGTTGGCCTTTTCGTTCAGATAGGTGGCCAGCTGACTGGCCACAGCGGCGCTGCCGCCACCGTAGGCGCTATAGTCGTTCTCGTTGATGACGAACAGACCGTAGGGAGCACCCTTAGGATCGTTATTGCCGGTGGGGGCAATCAGATCCACAGTGGGAGCATCGTGGTTGCCCTCGGAGTAGACCTTGTTGCCATAGACCACGTCAGAGACGGCCGCATCCAGACTCTGAGTGCCTGCAGTCGCCACGTCGTGACCGGAACCGTATCCGTAGTCACCGATGAAGAAGAAACCATCAAACAGGCCGTTGGCGGTTTCGGGCTTAGCACCGTTCAGCAAAGGCGTTACGTCGGGATCACCGGCGGCCTGGGTCTGCATCTGATAGTCGCCACCGGCCAGGATAACCGTCTCGGTCAGGTCGGTCACGCTTCCGGGGGTGTGCACGGCGTGAGCCGCGGCACGGCACAGGTCGAAGTAGCAGGCGGCGATGTCCTCGGACTCATAGGAGATGAGATCCAGGCTCTCGCCGGTCAGCGCCAAATACCAGGTAGCGGTGACGGCAAACTCCTTCTGTGCAGCGGTGGCATCGGGATGGATGGTAGCCAGGTTGGCCAGAGCGGTGTCGGCGGGAATCAGACCGTCCGCACCGGCAGGCTTGGTGGTGCCATAGTACAAAATCTCAGCGCCGAAGGGCTTGTTCTCGATGGCAAAGGCCAGATCGTCGGCGTTGGTCACCACTACGTACTGCCAACGCTCGTCGGCGATGACAGAAGCGGCAGAGGCACCGGCAGTGGCAGCCCACTCACCGTTGTCGTCGTTCTTGTAATAGGTATCGCCGCACAGGTTGCCCAGGATCACCTGGTCGTAGTTAGCGCTCTTCAGCACGTCGTACAGATAGGTGTCCATATTGCCATAGACAGAGGTATCACCGATGGTCAGCACACGCTTGGTGCGGCGGATAGCCTCTTCGTTGGCGTAGTTGGCGCTGGTAACGTCGCCATAGATGGTGACCAGAGTGCCGTCCACCTCATAAGTGTAGTAGGAACGAGCATAAATCTCGGTGTTCACACCCTGGTCGGGAATGTTGATGATACGCACGGCATAGCCGATGGCATCGGATTCCCAATCGTTGAGGTACTTGGCTACAACCTTGATGGTGTTGCCGCCGTTTACACCCTCCAGGGTCAGGTTGGCGTTTGCCTTGTTAGAGATAACCGCACCGGCCTCCAGCAGGGTGGCGGTGGCATCGTCATACTCAAACAGCTTCAGAGTACCGGTGCCGGGAATCAGCTGGTTGCCCTTTTCGTACTGAGCATCGTTGACGGTCAGGAAGAAGCGGAAAGCCAGACCGCGTTCGTCTTCATCGGTATCACGGACGCTGACGCCGCCATTGTCCAGGTTATCCAGACGATCCTTCTCGTCGCCGGACAGGCACTCAATCTTGATGTCGTCGATCCAAACCTCGTCGGTGGTCTCCTTACCGGAGCCGGAGAAGTTCAATTCGGCCGAGGTGTTGTATGCAGACTTAAAGGTCTTCTCATAATAGACCCACTTAGCACCGGTAGCGCCGGTAGCGATGTACTGGCTAGCCAGGTTCTTGTTATCCACTTTGCCTTTGACCACAAAGTTGACACCGTTGGAAATGGCCTTATACCAGAAAGAAATCTTATAGGTCTTACCGACCTCCAGATTGAAGGTCTGGTTCAGGGTAGCGCCCCAAGAACCATCGCCGATCATCTTACAGCCGTAGTTGCCGGCATAGGCGGCCTCGGCGGAAATCTCGGTGGACTGATACACGTCCCACTTGGTGAGAGAGCCGGCCTCAAAGTCGCCGTTGTAGATAAAGCCGTCGTTGGCGGGCTCTTTCAGCTCAATCACGCTGGCGGCGTCCATATAGGCGCTTTCAGCGACACCGTTACCGCCGCCGCAGATGTTGATGCGGGTGGTGGTGCCGGTGGCCACAAAGTCCATGGACACCTTTGTCCATTCGGTCTTGGAGAACCACACAGACTGGTGGGTGGTGTTGGAAGCCACGTCCACAACTTGGATGTTGGCGCCATTGGAGATGGTCTTGAAATAAGCAGAGAAGCTGTATTTCTTGCCTACCTCGGTAGTGAAGTCTTGGTAGAACATACCTCCCCAACCACCGTCACCCTTCAGGTGAGCGCCATAATAGCCTTCATAGGCGGCATCGGTGGAAACGGTAGAGCCATAATAGCCAATCCAGGGGGTGATGGCGCCGGTCTCGAGAGAACCGTTGACCAGCAGACCGTCGTCGGAGATTTCGGTCACAGCCACGTCGTCCAGATAGACGGTCTCGGTGACCGCCTTGCCAGAGGAGTGGAAGTTGATGTGCAGGCTGGTGGTGGTGGGGGTCACCACGTAGGCGATGCGGGTCCACTCGGCCTTGTCGTGCCAGCCGTTGGCCAGGGTAGCACCACTGGAGCCACCATCCTGAATCTTGATGTTGGCACCGGTGGCGATTACCTTAATCCAAGCGGAGACCACGTAGGTCTTACCGGCCTCGACAGCGACGTTCTGGTTGGCCATGCTGCCCCAGTTTCCGCTACCCACCAGTTTCATACCGTAGGAGCCGTTCTTCTTGGCTTCGGTGGTCACAGCAGAACCACTGTACGCAGTCCAACCCTTGTTGGAGCCTTCCTCAAAGTCGCCGTTGGTGACAATGGGAGCAGGATACACCTGAATATCGTCCACGTACATCAGGTTCTTGTTGGTGCTACTGTTGTGGAAGAAGTTGAGGTACAGTGCCGCGGCCTCGGAGGTGACACGATAGGTCATCTTGGTCCAACCGGTTGCACTCAGGGAATCGTTGGCCAAAGCAGCACCGGAGGAGTTGCCGTCCTTGATCTGGAAGTTGACGTTCTCGGTGACCGTCTTGTACCAGAAGGACACGATATACTCTTCGCCTGCCTCCACGGGGACGGTCTGGTACAACAGACTGCCCCAAGAGGTGTCGCTGGACAATTCGGCGCCGTACAGGCCGGTGTAGGCAGACTCGGCAGAGGCCTTGGTGTCGCCGTATACTTTCCAGCCGTTGGTGTTGCCGGTCTCAAAGTTACCGTTGGTCACCACGTTGCCGATAACCACCGGCACCTCAGCAGGGCCTTCGGGTTCGGGGTCAGGCTCCGGCTCGGGTTCGGGTTCGGGTTCCGGTTCCGGTTCGAAAGTCTCGTTGGGATCGTACAGAACCACGTCGTCGAAGTAGAAAGCGCCACCGGAGTTGGCGGTCTTGTTCTGGAAGAACAGGGTGACGGAGGCGTAAGAACCGGTGTTAAAGGTCACCGATGCCTGCTTCCACACACCGGCGGTGGAGCCGTCGGCGGTCACGTTCTTGATGTCGGTGGAGCCATTGCCCTTGATGAACACGTAGGCGCCGGCATTGGTGGCGGTGCCTTCGTAGTAGTACCAGAAGGTCAGCGTATAGTCCTTGTTGGCCTCAACGGTGATGGCCTTGGACTTAATCATGGTCTGATACTGGCTGGTGGTGTTGGTGGACTTCATAGCGTAAGTGCCACCGTGTACCGGGCCGGTCACGATAGAGGGCGCATACCAGCTCTTATCCCAACCGGTGTCGAAGGAGCCGGTCTCAAAGTCGCCGTTCTCCAGGATGTTGGTGAAGGTGGGTTCGGGTTCCGGTTCCGGCTCGGGTTCCGGTTCCACGTAGTTGGGGTCCGGCATCTCCACATCGTCGATGTAGAAGCTACCGCCGGTATTGGCCACCTTGTTCTGGAAGAACAGGGTGATGGAGGTGTAGGAACCGGAATTAAAGGTCAGGGTAGCCTGTTTCCATACACCGGACTCGGTGGCGTTGGGTGCCACGTAGCTGATGTTGGTGGAGCCATTACCCTTGACGTACAGATAGATACCGCCGTTAGTGGCAGTACCCTCGTAGTAATACCAGAAAGAAATGGTATAATCCGTGTTGGCCTCAACGGTGAGAGCCTTGGTTTTAATCATAGACTGGTACTGGCTGGCGGTGTTGGTGGACTTCATGGCATAGGTACCACCGTGCACCGGGCTGGTCACCATAACGGGGTTATACCAGCTCACATCCCAACCGGTACCAAATTCGCCGGTCTCAAAGTCGCCGTTGGCGATGAGATTGGGAGCGGCCGCAGAAACAGATGTCAGAGCGCCTGCAGGAATCAGCGTGCACAGCATCAGCAGCGAAACCACCACGGCAAGAATTTTGCGCAGTTTCATTTTGTTACCTCCTCATAATAAGGTGTTGTGTTTTAGAAAAGCGGTTTGCGCGTTTTCCAAGGAGTTTACCACTCCAGTTCGCCGTCGTTAAACAGCTTGGAGCCGTCCAGAGGAGCGGCGATGGCTTGCTCGGTGGCAAAAGCCAGAACGTTCAGTTCGGGAGCCTGATAGTTTTTCATGGATAGTTCCTCCTTTCTTCATAAAAGATTCGGTTACCACTTTTGCGCGTTGAGGGCTTTGTGCAAGGGCACTCCCCCCTATAGACACTTTCGCTGATTTCATCTTACCATAGTGTGGTGTGGAGATATAAGAAACAAAGCGTGGAAAATAGTGTACAAAACGAAAGTTTTATTTGACGAAAGAGGCGAAAATAAGTATAATGAAACCAAGAAAGGGGGCGCGTATATGTACGTTAACCGCGCCGACTGGGGTCGTCCCCACGAGGATATCGTCAAAACGGATACACCGCTTTTGGTGACGGCGGTGGGTCAATATCGGCTGAACACCGTGGTGGAGATGCGCACCGATCGTCCACAAGGTCGGGGCGACTATCAGCTGGTGTATATTGCCGCCGGATGCGGCTATTTTGCGCTGGAGGGCCGCATCCACACCCTACCCCGTGGTACAGCGGTGCTGTACCGCCCGGGTGTTGCCCAGGATTATACTTTCCGTGCTTCGGATAAGGCGGAATATTTCTGGTGCCATTTCACCGGCAACGAGGTAGAAAAGCTGTTGACCGAGTGCCGTATTCCTCAGGATGCGATGGTATTTTCGGTGGGCACCTCCTCGGATTTCCAGTGGCTGTTTTTGCAGATGATTCGCGAATTGCAGATGAAGCAAGAGGCTTACGACACCATTCTCACCATGAATCTGCGACATATCTTGTTGCTCATCGGCCGCAGTCAGGCCGAGGAGCATGTGGTGGGCAACAAAATGCTGGGTGAAATTGAGAGCGCCATCCGCTTTTTTAATATGAATTTTTCTTGGGATATCGAGATTAAGGAGTATGCTGAACAGCACCTGATGTCCCCGTATTGGTTCTCCCAAAATTTCAAAAAGATTACCGGCTGTTCTCCGGCTCAGTATCTCATTTCGTTGCGGATGGCCCACGCCATGAATTTGTTGGATAACACCGACGATACCGTGGCGCAGATTGCCTTGGCGGTGGGCTATGAGAACACCCAGTATTTCCATCGCTTGTTCCGCAAACATACGGGTATGACACCCACTGAATACAAAAACCGCAGCAAATAACAAAGAACACCCCATTCGATGCAAAAAGCGAATCAAATGGGGTGTTTCATTGTAACATTCTATTTCCACAGCTCTCACACCGCAAAACTAAACGCATACTGCACCGTCGCCTTATACCCCGGTGTGATGCGGGTATGACGCACAAATTGTAAAGTTCATGTGAGTGTCATTATGTTGACCATCTGGCCATCGATGGAACCGGCCTGGCGAGAAGTCAGGCCGCCGTTGTAGCCCTGCTTCAGATTAACGCCCACCTCGTTGGCAGCCTCCATCTTGAAGCGGTTCATACCGTCACGAGCCTCGGGTACCATATTCTTGTTGCTGTTCATACTGTTCACACCTCTCTGTCACAAGCGGCGGTTTTGCCACTGCAAAATCATTTTGCGTTTGCAAACCTGTTGTGCGCCGGACAGCGAAAAATACAACAGACAATTTGTGACAAAAAAGCAAAAAACGCCTCTGTTTCCGTCTTGCAAAACGGCTATTCTTTCCGCAACCAAAAAATACGCCAAAAACCCTGTTTTTTACAGGAAAATATCACAAAAATTTGGCAAATCTACTTGAATTTTACTATTCACTTTGCTAATATGTAGTTATAAAGTAATAAAGGGTGGATATGTGTACCCTTTTGGGCCCATTTCCACAAGGGAGATTACAAGCAATGACCGAGAAAGAACTAAAAAAACTCAGCCGATTAGAACTGCTTGAGTTGCTGTTAGATGCCAGTACCGAAAACTACGAATTGAAGGACCGTATTGCCAAGTTGCAGACCGAACTCCAAGCAGCGCAACAAATCCAGCAACTCTCCACCGCTATCCAACAGGTGGAGAACGTACTGGAGCAGGCCAATCGTCTCTCCGCATCGATAAACGGTGTAGCCACACCCGTCGCAAAGACGCCCGATCCCACCTCGATGGACAAAGAGGTTTATCGGTGCTTGTTGCAGTTCTACTCCACCGATGCCGACGCTATGTCCGCACTTCCCCTGGAATTACAATATGCAATCAAAGAACGGATACCCAGCATTTTAGACGGAAGAAACTAATCGTCTTCCCTTTTTAGGAGCGTTGCCACCAATGGTAAGGAAAAGAGCAAAACAGGGTGTATCCATTCCTACTGCCGAACTGATCAAATCGGAGATACTCCGAGAGAAATACAACCGCAAATACAAGCAAGTGCTGAAAAGCACCTTGTACGCCCTGATTGTTGTGGCGGCCATTGCGGTGCTGATTGCCACCTTGGCATTGCCGGTATTGCAGATTTCCGGCAGCAGTATGGAACCCACCCTTAACGACGAAGAGATCGTCGTACTGTTAAAAACAACCAATCTGAAACGAGGAGAACTCTGTTGCTTCTCCTATCAAAACAAATTGCTAATCAAGCGTGTTATCGGCCTACCCGGAGATAAGATAAACATGGACGAAAAAGGAAACGTTTATCTAAATGATGAGAAACTTGATGAACCCTACGTCACCGACAAAGCTTGGGGAGAATGCGATATTGCCTTCCCCTGCTACGTTACGGAAAACCACTATTTCGTTTTAGGCGACCACCGTTCTACTTCCATCGACAGCCGCAGCAGTGTCATCGGGCTGGTAAGCGAGGAATACATTATCGGCAGAATCTCTCTGAGAGTTTGGCCTTTTGAAAAATTCAGTTTTGTAAACTGACGCAATTAGACCACGGAAAAGGAGGTGGCAAGTTTGGATAACGTCAACAAGCAACTGAGCAAACACAAAAAATTCCGCATCGACCATAAGAAACTTGCCCTCATCTCCTTTGTGCTGGCCATTCTGATTGCCCTGGTGGTGTTCTGGTGGCTTAAGCTGGTGGGCATCACCATTACCGGCGATGCTTTTTGCGGTATGACGGAGCACGTCCACAGTGACGACTGTTACACCGACCGGTTAATCTGTGACTTTGTCGAAACTGAAACGACCACAGATACCACCGCAGATACCACCACTACTGCACATTCCACCACAGAAGCCACAGAAACTGCGGAGACTACCGAAACCACTGAATCTGCAGAAACCACCGTAGCAACCGAAGCTACGGAATCCGCACACGTTCACACCGATGCTTGTTATGAAAAAGAACTGGTGTGCGAAAAGCACGAACACACCCATACACAGGATTGTTTCCCAGATGAAACCGCCGACGTAGAGAAGGTCAGCGACTGGCTTGCCACCTTTGAGGACGTAACGATTACCAACAACATCCCCGAAAACCTGGTGGCTATTGCCCGCACCCAGATCGGCTACACCGAGAGCAAAGACAACTTTGCCTTTGACGACAACGGCAACAGACAGGGCTATACCCGCTATGGCGAGTGGTACGGAACCACCCACAGCCCCTGGAACACCACCTTTGTTTCTTTCTGCCTGCACTATTCCAACGTCAAGAACGACGACGACCTTAAGCACGCCGGCGCCGAGGCCATGCGCCAAGCCTGGAAATCGCGATTCATTTACTCCCCGGCAGAAGAATACACACCCCAGACCGGTGACATCGTCTTCTTCGACGATGATGAAAACGGTCTTGCCGATCGGGTGGCTATCGTAATCGCTCCCGGCGTCACCTCTCTGACCGCCATTATCGGCGACAGCAACGATGCGGTCGAAGTTATACAAATAGAGATCGACGACACCATCCTGGGCTATGGTCGCACCGGTAGCCTAAACTATGCCAAGGATATGAACGATGATCCGGAAATAGTGGAAGAACCCGAAGAAGAGACCCCCACTCCGGAAGAAGAACCCAATATCAAGCGACCCCTGCTGATGTTCAGCGCAAGTCCCTCCAGCAGTGGCAACAACGTCATCTCCGATTTGACCGATGCGGTGGTTGAGGTAACCATCTATAACCACGGTGGCGACGAAATGGCGGAGGGCTCCCAAGTCCACGTTGGCGAATATTACAAAATCGAGATTGAGTTTAGCGAGGACAATACCGAAGAAAACTGGTTGCAGTTTGCCTCCGGAACCCTAACCTATCAACTCCCCGATAATCTGGAATGCGAACCCTCTACCGAGTGGCACTCCATCACGGCAAAAACCCCTGTCGGCGATATCAAAGACGTTGGTCGCTACTTTGTCCACGAAAACGGTTTGATAGAAGTAGAGTTCTACAAAACCAGTAGTACAGACAGCTTTGTAAATCTGTACACCAACGTAGACTTTACCATCGAGTTTGAAGCCATCATCGTTTCGGATGCAACCAAAACCGAGACCAACATCAAGTTTAATGAAGAAATTGATTTTAACCTAGATGTAGAGGTCCGCGCAGATTTGAAGATTGAAAAAACAGCCGGCAAATACAACCCGGAAGACCACACGGTGGACTATACCATCAGCGTCAAGGTTGACCACGGTGTTATCAACGACTTTGAATTGCACGACGTTATTTACTACAATAGCACCCACACACCCTTGCGGGATACCATCTTGGTCACTGAGATCGACGGCACCCCTCTGGATCCCCAGCCCACCATCATAGACAACACCTTCGACCCTTATGCCAATCCTCAAGCAGGTTTCTCCCTGGTGGGTTTCCCACCCCTGAGTTCCGGTAGAGAATTGCTGGTCACCTACAAATCCCAGGTCAAAGAAGAGTATCTCAAGAATGAAGAGGTCGGTCTGTGGAACGATGCCGCCGGTGTGGGTAAACTCCCTAACGGCGACACAATCGGCGGAAACTACATAGGCGCCGGAACAACCATCCGACCCGACCAGATGAAAAAAGAGGGTAAGCAAATCACCATCCGAGAGGATGATGGCACCGTTGTGCGTCTCATCCAATGGGACGTAGACATTATTCAGAACCTCACCGATCTACACGATACGCTGATTATTGATACACTCCAGGGTGGCATGGAATACTACACCGGCAAGCCTATCTATATTCGGCGCCAAAACAAGGATGGAACACAACTCTCCGACGTCTACTTAGACTGGGATCAAATCACCGTCAATGGTGACGTTATGTCCTTCCAGTTGCCGGACGGATTCCATTTCTTTATAACCTATTACACCACCTACGACGATCTGCTGGATGGTGAGGAACGCCCGTTTACAAACACCATCACCTCTCATATTAATGGTGAAGACGTCGAAATAGAAAATACCACAGACGTCATTGGTATGGATACTCTGGTAGAAAAGAGTGCCTATGGTAGCGATGGCGAATACGCCTACTTTACCATCACCGCCAACGTGGATGCCATCCTCCACAATAGAGGAAATTTCTATATCTCCGACTATCAAGAGGTATGGCCCTACTGGGGTCAAACCCTATACATCGAAAACGCACCGCAAGATATGGAGATTACCGCCACAACCGAAAGCGGCGACGTGGTCACCTTTACCCCCTACGTTCCCGGTGGCCCTGAAGAAAACACCTATATTTTGGTTACCCCGGTGTTAGACACCGACTCAACCAAGCCTAAGCAGTACATGTTTAAAATCTATTTCAACACTTCAGAGACCACCAACGAAAGCTCCAAATGGATGTTGACAGAAGACGCTGTACTGACAGTAAAGTACAAAATCCCCTTTAGCGCCAAGACCGGCTTTGAGTGGGAAGGCGAACTCACCGGATACCAAACGCTGGGCGATATCCTGGCAGAAGACTATGAATTGATCAACCACACCTCTGTAACGTACACAGAAAAGGTAGACGGTACTGCCGATGCCACCTATGCGTATAACCCCAAGATTGATAAAGAGTCTCACGTCAACGCCGACGGCACCATCAATTATACAGTCACCTTTACCAATATGATACCCGGCACCAATCCGTTACAGGCTTATCTGGATCAGGATACCCAATCTTCGTATTTCACCGATATCTTTGATGAAAAATTGGAGTACGTACCGGGTTCACTGATGGTTACTTGTTATCCCACTTGGAATGGTGACGTTTGGTTTAATAAGTACTACTACCCAGGCGATATCCAAGGCAACGAAATACGCCTGCCTGCAGAGGCGTTTGTCTATCACAGCACCCACCCCAGTTATATGGGATGGTCGTTGCTGACAGATTGCCCAAACTTTGAGGAATACTACAGCACACCGGGCATCATCATAGGCGGCACCTACGTATTCACCTATACGCTAAAAATCAAGGACGAGTACTTCTATACCACGGACTACAATCTGTTGGAGATGGACAATACCGCCGAGATTATCTGGGACGAAAACGGCACCTCACAACCGTCTACCGAGCACGTACAGTTCCCCACCGGTCTGCTGGACAAGGCTATGTCCCGCCGAGACGATAAACTGGATTTCTCCATTTACGTCAACCGCAGGGGACTGGACGTCATAGAGGGTTCCGACACCCTTACCCTGACAGACGTTATGACCAACAATATGTCGATATACTGGGATACCATCCAATTGTATTATCAGGACGATAACGGCGATTGGGTCAACTTCCTAAGCGAAGGAAGCCCCTATACCTATACCGCCTCCTTCGACCAGCACAACAATGCGCTGATCTTGCACGTACCGGATGAACTGCCCATCAAGCTCGACTATACCACACTGGTGACTGCCGACGGCTGGGTACAGGTGCACAACACCGTCTCTATAGACGGTAAGGCCAGTGTAAGCGACTTTGCCGATGCCACCTTCCAGATAGAGAGCCACAGCGGTAGCGCCTCCGGTTCTATGAACCAAATCACCCTGATTAAGGATGACGGCGAAACCAAAGAGCCTCTGTCCAACGTTAAGTTCTATCTGTATGGTCCCAAAAGCGATGATCAAATCGTGGTGCCTGCCGGTCAGCCGGCCACCATCACTACGGAATTGGGCAAAACCCTTTTCTACATCGGCACCTACACCACCGGCGAGGATGGCACCACCACCATGCGTAACCAGTACCTGACCGAGGGTGGTCCCTATGCCCTGGTAGAGGACGCTCCTCCGCCGGGATACATAGCCCAAGAGAAGCCCACCTATTTCTATTTCTACAAGGACGATCCCAACGGCATTATCCAAACCGTTACCACCATTATTGCGGTGGATAACTATCGCTACGGCTTTGTACTACCCGAGACGGGTGGCACAGGTGCCCTACCCCTTGGCATTATCGGTGCGGTCACTATGGCCTTGCCGATTGTGTATAGCATCCTTCGTCGCAAGCGAGAAAGGAGGTCTTACTAATCTCCTTCCGTTGAGACGGAAGATGCGCAAACCTAGTCCAAAATTGCAAAATTCAAAAAAGAAAGGAAGTATGAACTATGAAGAAGATTTTTGCAGTTTTATTCGCACTGACCCTGGTTCTCTCTATGGGAGCAACCGCATTCGCAGCCGAAACCGGCACCATCACCATCAGCAATGCCCTTGATGGCGCCACTTACAACATCTACAAGATGTTCGATTTTGCCCCTGTAGAGGGCAGCACCACTCAGGGCCGCTACACCGTCGTAGCTGAGTGGGCCGACTTCTTGGCCGGCGAGGGCGCTGCCTATCTGAAGGCTGTTGCCGAGACCGGTACCATCGAGTGGATTGGCGAGGAGACCGACGCTCGCAAGGCTGAGCTGGCTAAGGCCGCCATCGCCTATGCCAAGGCCAAGGGCATCGATGCCACCGCCACCAAGACCGCCACTGCCGACGGCGCTGTAACCTTTGCTGATGTTGCTCTGGGTTATTACGCCATCGACACCTCTCTGGGTACCATCTGCGCTCTGACCAACGTAGATGCCACCTTTGAGGCTCACGAGAAGAACGAAAAGCCCGAGATCGACAAGTTCGTTCAGGAAGACAGCGAGATCAACAACGCTGACGAGGGCTGGGGCAAGGTGAACGACGCCGACATCGATCAGGTTGTCAATTACAAGTCCACCATCACCGTGGGTGTCGGTGCCACCAACTACGTAATGCACGATACCATGGAGGCCGGCCTGACCTTTAACAACGACGTGGTTGTTAAACTGGCTGACGGCACCGTCGTAGACGCTGCCAACTACACCGTAGTGAATCCCGCCACCGATGGCCACACCTTCGACGTTCAGTTCGATAACGATTTCATCGCCGGTCTGGCTAAGGGTACCACCTTCACCGTGTACTACTCTGCCACTCTGAACGAGAACGCCAACATCGTTACCGATGGCAACGACAACACCGTGTATCTGTCCTATGGCGAGGACAACATTTGGGAGACTGTCGAGCACAAGACCACTACCTACACCTGGAAGATGGACGTGCTGAAGTACACCATGGACGGCGAGAACAAGGTTAGCTTGGCCGACGCCAAGTTCCAGCTGCTGGACAAGGATGGCAACGCCATCAAGTTCTCCGCTGTAGACGGCGCTGCCGTTCCCACCTACAAGGTGGATGCCGAGGGCACCATCACCGAGATCACCACCGATGCCAACGGCAAGTTCGAGTTTGTAGGCCTGGACGAGGGCAACTACAAGTTGCGCGAGACCGAGGCTCCCGCCGGCTATAACAAGCTGTCTGCCGATATCGACGTGATTGTCACCAGCGCCTATGACGAGGCTGCTCTGACCGCCACCTATGAAATCAACGATGCCACTCCCGCCACCATCGAGGTGGAGAACAAGACCGGTAGCCTGCTGCCCGAGACCGGCGGCATCGGTACCACCATCTTCTACACCGTTGGCGGTCTGATGATGGTTCTGGCTGCTATCCTGCTGATCTCCAAGAAGCGGATGGGCAACTACGCTTGAAAGAGTGAAGAATCGGACGAATCGGATTCCGGTTCGGATACGGATTCCGACCAAGACGATTCTGCTAGCGAAAGCTAATAGACGGTAATATCTCTAACCCTGCCGGCGTTCTGCCGGCAGGGTTACACCGTAAAAATTCTGACCGTTGTTTCTGAAATCTTTTCGGTGATAACGTTGAGAATTTTTAGTGAGGAGAAGCTATGAAAGACAAGAAAACCACCCAAAAAAAGAATAGCGGAACGTTCTCTACCCTCCTTCTGGTGGCGGTATTTTTCATTGGCCTCAGTGTGCTTCTTTACCCCACTGTCAGCGACTTTATCAATGAAAAGAGACAATCCAAGGCCATCGTCAACTACGACTCTTTGGTTACGGATTTGACCCCCGAGGACTATTCCAACTTCTTTGCCGAAGCGGACGCCTATAACAAAAAACTGCGGAATATGTCCTTTCCCTTTTTGGGTCATACGAACATCTCCGAAGAGTACTACAATACGCTGAACGTGGACGGCAACGGTGTTATGGGCTATATCACCATTGACAAGATTAAGGTGCAGTTGCCCATCTACCACGGCACCAGCGATGCGGTGCTGAACACCGCCGTGGGACACGTTGAGGGCTCCACCATCCCCGTAGGTGGCGAAAGTACCCACGCCGTCTTGTCTGCCCACCGTGGTCTGCCCTCGGCCAAGCTGTTTACCAATCTGGACAAGGTAGAGATCGGCGACGTATTCACCATCAAGATTCTGGATCAGCTCTTTACTTATCAGGTGGATCAGATTCTCATCGTCTTACCTGAGGAGACCGATCCGCTTGGAATTGTGACCGGCGAGGATTATTGCACCCTGGTCACCTGCACACCCTATGGTATCAACACCCACCGTATGCTGGTGCGTGGTACCCGCATCGAGAATCTGGAAGTAGATCCCATTATCAGCATCGGCACCGACGCCTATCAGGTTGACCCGCTGATTGTTACCCCCGCTGTGGCGGCACCCATCCTGGGTATCCTGCTGATTGTGTTGCTGGTCAGAGATAGAAAACAACGCAACCATAAAAAGGCACTCAAAAATAAGCAAATCGAATTTACGGAGAGACCGGTAGAAGAGGAGGAAACCACCCTCATAACCGATCCGCCTGAGCAAGAAAATGATCCCAATTAAGGCATATACATTTACAAAGGCAGAGCAACCGCTCTGCCTTTGTTTTTTGCACTTTCCCTTGTTGCAAAAACCACAAGAAAGGATATTTTACTATTTACTTTTTGTAGGTTTTATGCTATCCTTGCATTAGGAATATCCTATACCATATTATATAAGGAGAGGACATCTGTATGAAAAAGTCAATTTCCATCCTGCTGTCCCTGTGTATGTTGCTAAGCCTGTTTACCGGCATCGGCTTCACCACCCAGGCAGCAAACGGGTATGACACCGTCGACCTGAACGGTTTCACTACCTGGACCCAGGCCGAACTGGACAAGTCCAGCGGTAACAACGGCTATGCCAACGGCTGTATCACCAAACTGACGGTGGTCACCGACGCCAACTATATCGTTGGTAACGGTAAGCAGGCCATCAAAGCCGTCAAGGGCGGTACCCAAAGCTATAACAACTGCATCGTTAACTGGACCTATGGCACCGGCGGTCCTTGCACTGCCGGCAATGTATGGGCTCCCCAGTCCGGCACCGTGGACTACGCCGCCTACAAGGGTATCCGTGTGGCGGTGCTGAACGCCAATGGTCAGCCCGCCAACTTTAGCAAGATTACCTTCCGTGTCACCAATGGCGCCAACTATTCTTCCAAGATGCGCTATTGGGAGGGTACTCCCGTCCGTGACCAGCAGGGCTACTTCTATTTTGATTTCGCCTCTTTCAAGGTGAATGGCGCTGCTCCCGGCACCGACATCTACGATTATATGAAGAACTATGCCTCCGGCATCTCCATGCTGTGCTACGGCAGTTCTACCGAGGATACCTGCTACTACTCCGCTGTAGAGCTGTATCGTGAGGCCGGCACCGTCAACAAGACTCTGCTGAATGCCGCCATCAACAAGCTGGTCGGCTACGACGCCACCACCTATGCCAACGAGATCGCCGCCGCCACTGCTGTGGCTAACGACGACAACGCCACCCAGGACGAGGTAGACGCTCAGCTGGCCATCATCGAGGCCTGCATCCAGGCTTATAAGGATGCCCAGTCTGGCAACTACACCTACGCCCAGATGGATGGTATCCAGAACTGGACCTCTGCCGAGGCTTCTTCCATGAACGGCTTTGGCGCTACCTACTCCATCTCCAACGAGGGTCTGGTGGGTGACGCCACCCAGTCTATCAAGATGACTGCCACCGGCGCCAATTCCCGTTTCTGCTTCGCTACCCAGAAGACCGGCGGTTCTTTCAGCACCCTGAACCCCTATAAGATGACCAATGCCGCCGACGGCAAACTGTCCGACTACGACGGTATCGCTATTGCCTTCTCCGATGCCAACGGCAACGAGATCGAGATCTCCAAGTTTGTGGCTCGTCTGATGCGCAACGCCACCGATTGGGGTAGTTACTGGAACTACGAGGCCAGCTACACCGATATGGATACCTGCTACGTCAACGGCTACTACCACCTGAAGTTCGCTGACTATCCTGCCCTGGCCGGTATCATCGACGATCTGGCGGTTATGTCCATCCTGTTCTACAAGAACGTTTCCGCCGGTGAGACCGCCTACATCTCCGATATGAAGGCCTATAAGGTGAAAGAGACCACCAACTACGACAAGCTCTTCGAGGCCATCAACGACCTGAAGAAGCACAACGCCGACGGCACCTACGATGACGCCATCGCCGCCGCCGAGGCCGTGCTGAACAACAAGGAAGCCACCCAAGAAGAGGTAGACTCCGCCACCAATGAAGTTAACCGCATTCTGCGTGACCTGCTCCAGAGCGACGTTAACTTTGACGAGGACAACATCGTTATGTCTTTCGGCGCCATCAGCGATATCCACATCAACGGCACCGTGGGTGGCTACAACTGCAACAAGTACGACAAGGCTCTGCAGCTGCTGAAGAAGTACGCCGGCGGCAAGTTGGACGCCGTCACCATCGCCGGTGATATCTCCGCCAGCGCCTATGACAGCAGCATCGGTAGCGCCTTTAAGACCATTACCGACAACCAGTTGGGACAGAATGCCAACGTCTTCTTTGTCACCGGCAACCACGACGCCCAGGAGGATCAGTGGTCTACTCTGTCTCAGATCTATTCCGACCTGTCCAAGTATACCGCCAACGACCTTAGTTCCAGCCAGCATGATCGTGGTAACCGCCATATGGTTATCGGTGGCTACCACTACATCGGCGTCAATATGATGGACTACTGGAACGCCTCTGAGGCTATGTTCGTAGAGCAAGATTTGGCTTGGCTGGATGCCGAGCTGGCTGCCGCCCGTGCCGATGCACCCGGTCAGCCCATCTTCGTCTATGTCCACGCCGGTGTCTATGGCACCACCTATGGTTCTGACCTGTACACCGGTAAACACTGGGGTAGCAAACTGATTTATTCTCACCTGGAGAAATATCCCGAGGTGGTTACCTTCTCCGGTCACGTCCACTTCCCCCTGGCTGACGAGCGCACCATCTATCAGAAGGATTTCACCTCTCTGAACTGTGGTAGCGTCCAGTATATGGCCATCGAGGGTGGCTATCTGCAGACCGGCTCTTCCACCACCATTGACGGCGTATCCAGCGACGTTTCCAGCGGTCTGCTGGTGCAGGTGGATAAGAACAACAATCTGAAGATCACCCGTCTGGACTTCACCCACGACTCTGTGATTAAGGAGCCTTTCTACGTCTCTGCTCCCGACCTGGAGAATAAGAGCCACCTGTATTCCTACAACGACGCTTATTTCAATGCCGATAACACCGCCCCCGAGTTTGCCGCTAATGCCAAAATCAGTGGTAAGATCGCCGGCGAGAATATGGTAGTCACCTTTGACGCCGCCACCGACAACGATATGGTGCACCACTACGTCATCGAGATCAAGGGCAAGCAGTCCGGCTCTGTCAAGAGCGTCAAGGCTCTGTCCGAGTTCTATCTCTATCCCCAGCCCGAGGACTTCCCCGACGATTACACCTTTGTCATTCCCTACACCTTAGCCGCCGGCGACGACGCCTTTGAGATTGCGGTCTACGGTGTGGACTCTATGGGTCTCATGTCCGAACCCATCGTCTATCAGAGCAAACCCAGCGATATCCCCGACGATATCGAGGTTCCCGTCACCGACAACCTGTTTGTCAACGGCGACTTTGAGCTGGGCTCCAACAGCGGTTGGACCGCCTATTCCGGCTCCAAGGTTAAGGTCGAGGCCGCCAAAAACGGCGCCTTTGGTATGAACGCCACCGGTACCGGCGGTTGGGGCACCCTGATCGCCCAGACCATCGACGTAGAGGTCGGCAAGAACTATGTGCTGTCCTTCTGGTATAAGGCCAATGCCGTGGGCGCCAACGTACAGGTAAAGCGGAACAACAACGACGGCGCTATGTATGAGGGCACCGGCGGCTGGTACAGCAACAGCGACTGGACCTACGTAGAGTACAAGTTCACCGCCGATACCGACAAGATATTCTTCAACGTCTGTGGCGGTGGTAACGGCAACGCTGAAAGCATCTACTTCGACGACTTCACTCTGCTGGAGCTGGGCACCAAACAGCCCGACTACATCGAGGGTGGCGAGACCAGCCGTACCGAAGAGAACAAGACCGGTCTGGGTCTGGCCTTTAAGTTCACCCTGAACGCCAACAACATCGGCGTGAAGGAAGGCACCGCTAACGAGGTTGACCTGACCAACACCACCATCGGTGAGGGTTATAAACTGGTTGAGTTTGGTGCTCTGGCCACCAACGACGCCATCATCGGCGCCGACAAGGATGCCTTTGATCTGGATAGCTTGTCCACCAAGTGCATCAAGGTTTCTGCCAAGTATCTGATGGAGCTGGAAGAGGATACCGCCACCTATGCGGTGCGTATCATCAACATCCCCGCTGACAGCGTAGATACCACCGTTTATGCCCGTGCCTACTACGTCTATGAGAACGCAGAGGGTGAGCAGATCGTGGTGTATGATAGCGACATCTACGATGCCAGCTACAATGGCTAATATAACCTAATAAAAACACCCCGAACACCAATGGTGTTCGGGGTGCTTTCTTATGCATTACAGTTTTGACTGATAGGCGCCACGTGCCCACAAAATCCACTTGGAACGATCCAAGGGGTTTACTCCACGGCGAGGGTTCACGTACTCCAGCCCGTCACGGCACTCGCGATAACCGTAAAAAGACTGGCTCACCACCGCTTTGCCGGAGGATAGGGTGGCCATCCGTGCGGGGAAATCCATAGAGGTGGCCACCGGCACAATCGCCTCCATGTGAATGGTGCCGGAGCGCATCACGGGACTGTCGTATTCACCGCCCATACGGATGATCTCCGAAAATAGCTTACCGGACAGTTCCTCCGGTGCGATGACACGGATCTTTAACAGTGGCTCCAGGATGGTGGTACCCACCTCTGCCAAGCCGTTCATAAAGGCCATAGGCGTACACACAAAGAAGTCCAGCGGATGAGTATGGATGGTGTGGTGTTCGCCATCCACCAGGGTGCACTTGAAGTCGGTAACCTCCCAACCGTACAATCCCTGCTCAAGACAGGAATTAAAAGAAGAACGGATGTGAGACTGGTACCGATAATAGCACTTATCGTTAGGTAATCGTCCGTGGTAGGACACACCATATCCTCTGGGCATTGGCTCGAAATAGAATTTTACGTCTGCCCAACAGGGCTTGGGCATAGTGTAGCGACCGTGTCCATAACCGGCGGCAGAGGGCGTCTCACGATAGATAACCGTGGGCGGAGAAAAGGTGGCGGTAAGGTCATACCGCTCTTTCAGCAGATTGTCCAGCACCTCCAACTGTATCTTGCCGGTGGTGCTGATGGTAATCTCCTGTTGTCCGTTTTCCCACCGAGCATCGATATAGGGTTCCTCGTCCGACATCTCCCGCAGTGCCTCGGCCAGCACCGGCAATTTTAGAGGATCGCCATCTGCCGGGGTGACACGCACCCGCAAAAAGGGATGCACCAACCGGGCAGTCTCCTGATGCAGCGCCGAGCCGATGAAATAGCCGGTCTTGGCAGAGGGTAATCCGCAGATGGCCGCCACGTCACCGGGACGTACCACACCGGTATCCACCCGCCGAGCACCGCTAAATCCCTTGATTTGGGCAATCTTCTCTTTTAGCAGAGGGGGTTCCTCCGCCTCCACCGCATCCGTCGTCACCACTGGATTGGCATTGGGGGCAATCAGCAGAACGTCGTCACGGTTTTCCAGTTGTCCGCCAAACAGGCGCACGTGAGACACTTTGCCCAAGGTTTTATCGTGCTCAATCTTAAACACCACACCGCACAGGTCGGGGGTCTGTCGCAACACAGCCGAGGGCATATACCGCACCAAGGCATCCAGCAGTTCCTCTACACCCACGCCGTATTTGGCGCTGCCACAAACTACCGGAGTAACGTGGCCGGTGGCAATCTCCTGCCGTACCAACGCCACCGCCCGGTCTTGGGATAGCACCTCTTCACCGAGATAGGCATCGGCAGCCTCCTCTACCCAATCGGACAGCGCCTCGGTAGCCCGACCGGCAAATACGTCGGTGGTCACGGGGATTACCCGTGCATCAGCAGTACCGGCATCCACCACGTCGGTCAACAAAAGTTGAGTGGCAGAGGATGCCTGGCGGAGTTCCTCCAGCACCGACGCCACGTCGGCGCCAACCCGATCGATTTTATTCACAAAAATCAGATGGGGCAGTTTGGCGGCGGTCAGCGACTGGATAATCTTTTCGGTGTGGGCACGAACGCCCTCCACCGCCGACACCATCACCACCGCATAGTCCAACGCGGACAGTGCCCGCTCCACCTCGCCGGCAAAGTCGATGTGACCGGGGGTATCAATCAGGTTGATGGTAACCCCTTGCCACCGGGTAGAGGCGGTGGCAGAACGCACCGAGATACCTCGCTGTTTTTCCACCGTCAGGGTATCGGTGGCGGTGGTGCCATCGTCCACGCTACCCACCCGGCGAATACAGCCGGTGAGATACAGAATCTGCTCGGTCAGCGTGGTTTTGCCCGAGTCTACGTGAGCCATAATACCAATGTTATGAAACGTATCTGCCACAGATACCCCTCCTTTCTACATTATTCTCTCATTATAGGGGATGCACTCCCCTTTGTCAACCAACGTAAAAAAGCGACGGCCTATTTGCATAAGCCGTCGCTTTGTATTTACCAATTACTCAAACAGGGGATACTTATCGCACAGAGCGTCTACCGCTTTGCGCACGGTCTCGGCATTACCCTCGTAATCCTTAGCCACCAAAGCCATCAGGTGAGCAATCTCGATCATATCCTCTTCCTTAAAGCCACGGGTGGTCACAGCGGCAGTACCCACACGGATACCGCTGGTGATGCTGGGCTTCTGAGGATCGTCGGGGATGGCGTTCTTGTTGACGGTGATGCCCACCTCATCCAGACAGGCCTCCATCTCCTTACCGGTGATGTTCATAGGACGCAGGTCAATCAGAGCCAGGTGGTTGTCGGTACCGCCGGAAACCAGGTCAAAGCCCTCTTTCAGCAGAGCCTCGGCAAACACTTTGCTGTTCTTCAGCAACTGGGTCTGATAGGCCTTAAACTCGTCGGTCAGGCCCTCGCCGAAGCACACAGCCTTGGCGGCGATAATGTGCAGCAGAGGACCGCCCTGGATGCCGGGGAAAATGGCCTTATCCACCTTCTTGGCGATCTCCTCGTCGTTGGTGAGAATCAGACCGCCACGAGGACCACGCAGGGTCTTGTGGGTGGTGGTGGTCACCACGTCGGCATAGGGCATGGGGCTCATATGCAGGCCGGCAGCAACCAGACCGGCAATGTGAGCCATATCCACCATCAGATAGGCGCCCACGCTGTGGGCAATCTCTGCCATCTTGGCAAAGTCGATCTCACGGGGATAGGCAGAGGCACCGGCAACAATCAGTTTGGGGCTATGCTCCTTGGCCAGACGCTCCACCTCGTCGTAGTTGATCATACCGGTCTCGGCGTCCACACCATAGGATACAAAGTTATAATATTTACCGGAGAAGTTCACCTTGCTACCGTGGGTCAGGTGACCACCATGAGCCAGGCTCATACCCAATACGGTATCACCGGCCTGCAGCAGCGCCACGTAGACGGCGGTGTTGGCCTGAGAGCCGGAGTGGGGCTGTACGTTGGCATACTTGGCGCCAAACAGCTTGCAGGCGCGCTCGATGGCGATGTTCTCCACCACGTCCACGCACTGGCAACCGCCGTAATAACGGCGAGCGGGATAGCCCTCGGCATATTTGTTGGTCAGGATGGTGCCGGCGGCCAGCAGAACGGCCTCGCTCACCACGTTCTCAGAAGCAATCAGCTCGATGCCACGGCGCTGACGGTTGTACTCCGCCTCTACAGCGGCACCAATCTCCGGGTCAAATGCGGTCAAATCGCGAATGGTATCTTTAATCATAGGGAATCTCTCCTTACGTTTACTTTTCCGGGCAAAGCGCCCACAAACTTACCCATCTATTATACTATAACCGCCAATCCGCTGTCAATGCGCAACCCGCCGAAAAACCACCGGTAAACCCCGCCACTTTGTGGGTTATAGACAAGAAAAGAGCCCGTGGCAATGCCACAGGCCCTTTTCCGTTACAGTTCTACCCAGCCGGACACATTGGTGGCGATGGGCTTTTTGCCCACCTTAGCCTTTTTGTTGGTCACTCGATAGCGACTGCGCACCTTTTTACCGTCATACAGATAATAGGTGCCGGTGCGGGTCACCGCCGCCGCACCTACACTGGCCAGATACAACTTCTGCTTATTAAGTTTCACCACGTCACCGGCCTTGGGTCCTGCCGGTTTGGGGGTTGCCGGAGGGGTAGTGCTGGGCGGTGCCACATAGGCGATATCCAGCAGTTCGCACAGCGCCTGCACCGTCTCCTCTGCCAGCAGACCCATCCCCTTATCGTGGAACCAGGCGCAATCCTCCTTGTTGTCGTGGAAAAACAACTCGTCGTACAGACACACCATTTTGGTGGCGTTAATCTCATACAGATTCTTGCGGGTGGTCACCTTGTGGGTAGACACACACTTGCGGTATTTGTGGATTACCGCCGCCTTATTCTTACTGACTGCGTCGGGATAGCACATAGTCATACTATACCGACCGCCACCGGCATTGGTGTGGGCCACGTAATACAGATCTGCGCCCCAGTTGTTTGCCTCCTTGACTCGCTTCTCCATACCGCTGGTGCCTACCCAAGATTTCGAGGCACGCTTGACCTCGCAACCCAGTTCTTTCATACGGCTTTCCACCAAGTCCATATACTGATTGCAGTGGACGTTTTCACCGCAGCCACCACACTTGGTGGGATTATCGGTGGCGTGGGCTGCCGGGGATACATACAGTTTTGCCATTAGCCATTCACCTCCGGAAGACCACCCAGGCTGGTGAGCAGCGACAACATACCCGCCAACAGCGAAGCAGAACCCACCGCCAACCAATCCACCTGGCTAATCACGACCGCCGTTCCCATAGTGGCCAAGGCGGTCTGCGCCACCGTGCGAAGGGCGCGTACCGCCGCCGCACGTAAAAATGCTTTTGTTTTTTCTTTCATACTACCTCCTAAAACGCAATTCCCAGTCGCCAGAGCATCCACCCCACCAAGGTAGCCGTGATGGTAAGCAACGCCTTTTCCACCACCGCATCCCACCGTTTGGCCGGTTTGCCGGTCAACTGTTTTATATCGGCTTTTACCTCTTTCATATCGCCATCCATATCCACCTGCTTTTGGGCGATGGTGGCCACCGACTGCACCAATTCTGTCAAGGTCTTTTGCACCCGCTCCAGCTTGTCCAGTCGCTTGGCATTGGCCTTGGATCGGTCCTCTACAGCGGTTATCCGGCGCTCCAGCTCCAGTTCATCCACCGCCATTACTTGACCTCCCAGTTTTTACCTGTGGCAATCGCCAGTTCATCAGCACTCAGTTTTGCCTTGTTGGTGGTGCCAAGGGTGACGATCCAATCACCCTTTTCGCTTTCCGGCTTTTCCTCCAGACAATTCAGCAAGGACAACAGGCTTTCCTTACTCAAATTGGGAGAATAGGATACGTTCAAGTCGTTAATCTTGATACGACCAACAAAGGTCACGCTCTCCAACGCACCGGCGTTGTAAAACGTTCTGTTACAACTAGTGCAATCCGTAAGATCGATACTGGGTATGGTTTTTACCGATGCACCCTGAAAGCCACTGGCAATACTGCCGTTTACTACGATAGGCACTTTGGTGTTGGTAACGCCACTGGCAATAAACACCTGCTGCATATCCCCCACAATAGGATATTTGGGGTTATAAAACACATCTTTCCAATAGGCACCACGAAAAGCATAGAGGTACGAGTTTCTGTTACCGCCTTCTTGGAAGGTTTCCCAAAATGCGTTCAGTTCTGCTTGTTTGCCGGCCTCATACACCCTCTGCTCGTTCATGGCGATTACCGCTAATTTATCGGCAATACTCATTCCCCATCACCCCCAATATAATTTTGGGGAGAGGCAATCAATGTTTCTTGGATAGCAATAATCTCCGTAAGGGCCGTATCGATGTTGCCAACTTGGGTTTCAAGATTGGTAACACGCTTATGTGCATCAGAGGCGGTGTGCATCGCATTTCCGGCAGCAGAACCGATGCTTTGAATAGTGCTGTGCAACACCATATTCTGTACCGGATTTGTGCTGGTTTTAGACAGCTCGGAATCTACCACTACACCGATATTGGCTCTTGCCTGTGCTTTCTGTTCCTCGGTGAGGGTCTGGGAAACGTACTGTACCACCTGCAAGCGTTCTTGCATATCCTCCGGCACGTAGGCATCCTTTTTCAGCTGATAGATGCCGTAATAGGGCATATACGGTATCAGCTCGTGACTATTGACAATGGCCGGATCGATAGAGGTGGGCAGATCGTGCAAGGTTAATCGTGCATAAGACACGCCGGCAGGAATGACAATCGTATGCAAAGAGCCGTTCTCGTTGGGCTTATAGTTGTTTGCCTCTTTATTTACCCGTTTATCGGCATCATAGAGGCACAGTGAAAAATAAAATCCGTGTTCACGCAGACCGGTGTCCGGATTGGTGCGCTGATAGGATAGTATGTCGCCCTCTTTGACAGGGATATATCCGGTCATAGAGATATCGTACTCATCAGAGGTACCGGTATTACCGGCCTTGTCCACACCTCGACCATAGATTACCTCATCCAAATTCAAGAGGTTGTTGCTGGGATAATGGTCAAAAGCGCCCTTGATCATATCCTGTACCACCAGAGCCGTCTTTTCTGCTTGGGTAGCCGCAAGAGAGGCTGCCTGAATCTCCGTAGCCTGCTTATTCACCAAAAAGGCCTGATCTCTCACAAAATCAAGAGATTCTTCAACCGATTCTCGGTTCATTTCTACGTCCGCCAAGTTTTTGGCCGTTTGGCTAAGTATACGATCCATAATCTCTTCCATTATCTCAAACTCGCTCTGGGTGATTTCCGCCGCAGGTTTTGCCATCACAGCCGGCTCTACCTCAAACACCATCATATCCGACTTTTTCACTCGTCCCGACGGACCCTGCGCACGCAAGGTGGCTGTCAACTTACCCGGTAGCTGGGTATGCTGGCGCAACACCTCCCACTTGAGAAGAACGCCGTCCTCTTGTACCGTAGCCACCAATGGAGCAATATCGGTATCAGAAGAACAATCCACGTCCACGTCCGTCACCACGTAACTCTCCTTGGTGGTGGTGCCGGTGGTCTTTACCTGGGTGTCGGTAATGGACTCGGTGTTGCTGATTTGGGTCTTTTCCAGTTTGCGCTCTTCCCGGTTGGTTACCGAGGTCAGATCAAAGGCCATATCCAGATGAAATCCCCAGGTCTTATAGTTTTTCCACTCGGATCCGGTAAAGAAAAACTCTTTGGTCACCGACTGGTGCTCACCCACAAAGGCGATGGACCTATCCTCTTCCGGCACGGTGGCAACCCAATCGCGTATAATAATCATTGCATTTCTCCTTTCTGTTTTTTTGTCCGTTGCCGGTCCCCGGAGCAACAGACGTATTTTTGGGGCGAAAAAAAGCAACCGCACCCTTCGGTGCGGCTGCTCTCTTTCGGCTACACTTCTATTGTAAACGAACATACGTTCTTTGTCAAGACCTTTCCCCTATTTTGGGTCAGCATCCACAGCCGTTATGCCCTCCGGGATTGCCACAGCCACAACCTTGCCCTCGATTGCCACCGCCATCGCCCTCGGATGCGGGCGGGAAGAATTCGTTGACCGGGAAGCACATCTTATGGAACAGGTCACAGGGATTCTCGCTGGTGGGAGTACACTCCTTGTTGGGCATACAATAGTCGTACACCGGCATCAGCATCTGCACGTTGCGAATCAGCTGGACAATGGAGAAGATACCCAGGGTGACCACCACCAATTTGCTGTCGGCGCAATCCACAAAGTTGCCACCATAGCGACCGCAGAGATTGCCGGGGATACAGCCACAGTCACCGCAATCGTAACGGCACCGATCACAGCAATCCACCAACTTGCCATCCAGCACCACCGGCTCGGCTACCTGCACACAGCACCGGGGCATATTGCGGGTGGGCATCTCCTGACGATCGCAAGCGTCCGGGGTGTATTCGCTGTGGAACACCCGCACGTGACCCTCACTGCCGTACAAGATTACCTTTTTGCGGAAGACGCCCACACCGTGGATTACGGTGCAGGGACAGCCATGACCTCCATACACCTCGATCTCCACATCGAAGAAGAAGGTCAAGTCGCAGGAATAATACCCCCGATTAAAGGGCAGTGCCTCCACGTCAATATAGGTGGTGATCACCTCTGCCTTTTTTGCCCGTACACCGGTGGCGTGGTCCACCAGCATCTGCTCCCGTTCGGTAAAGAACAGGCGCATATTCTCGATGCAATCCTTATCACAGCAACTGTCATACACCCGTCCGGCATCCACACAGACGGCCTCTTTACAGCCACCGTCCCGATAGATTTTCTCCGCCATACCCATAGCCTCCTATAATAAGATTGTAAGCGGGCGGTGACACCGCCGTCACTTCACTATTACTGTATGAGCTACGTCTTGTCCCTGTGACAAGTGGGATGGGATTACGCAAAAAAGCCGTGGCGCATCGCACCACGGCTTTTTTATTATACCTTTGTTAGTTTGGCATAGTTAGCCATCAGTTTCTTCTGACCGGCCTTATCAAAGTCAATCACCAGCAGGGTGTCACCTGCCATAGGGGTTATGTTGACAATCTTACCGGTGCCGAAACTGGCGTGGGTCACCACGTCACCGGCCTTAAAGGCGCATCCACCGGCAGCGGGAGTGGTCTTGGGCGTGTTGCCCACCGTCATACGGCTGGCCGCCGCCGGTCGGCTGACCGGCTGGGTAAAGGCGGCAGGCTTGCGTTCTGCCGCCGGCTTACGCTCGGCTACGTAGCTATATCCGCCGGTGTTGCCAAAGGAGATTTGGCTACCATAACCACCGCCATAGCCACCACCGTAACGGCTACCGTAATCGCCATACCGACCACCACCGAAATCGCTACCGAAACCGGAGGTGTGGGTACTGCGGTCAATCTCCTCGGTCAGGTTGGTGGGGATATCGGCAATAAACCGAGAGGGCGCATTGCGGTTGGTCTTACCATACAGCATACGGCTCTGGGCACGGGTGATGTACAGTTGCTCTCTGGCACGGGTCACCGCCACGTAACACAGACGGCGATCCTCCTCCAACTCCACCGGATCAAACATGGTCTGATAGCCGGGAAAAATGCCATCCTCAAAGCCGGGAAGCAACACCACCGGGAACTCCAGACCCTTGGCGGCATGCATGGTCATCAGCACGGTGGCGTCCGCATCCCCATCGTAGTTGTCGATGTCGGTCATCAGCGCCTGCTCCTCTAAGAAGCCTGCCAAATCCGCATAATCGTCGCCGGCATTTTTCTCATACTGACGGATGGAGGAAGACAATTCTTCCAAGTTCTCCACACGACCGGCCTCGGCATCGCCCTGGGCCTGCCACATAGCTAGGTACCCGGTCTTGTCCAGCATATCCGCATACAGAGTATGGAGCGGAATCTCCGGGTTCTCCATCTCCTGGCGCAGTTCCTCGATCAGGGCGACAAACCCGCTGATTTTGGAGGCCGCACGGCTGATATCGGGATAGTCACCGGCATTCTTCAGCACGTCGTACAGAGATAGCCCCAAACCGGTGGCGATGGCGGCGGCATTCTCCACCGTGGTATCGCCGATGCCGCGCTTGGGCTGGTTGATGATACGGCGCAGACTCACCTCGTCACCGGGGTTGTTCAGCACCCGCAGATAGGCCATGGCGTCCTTCACTTCCAACGTATCGTTAAAGCGGTGACCGCCGATGATACGGTACGGGATACCGCTCTTGACCAGCGCCTGTTCAATGGTGTTGGACTGGGCGTTGGCACGGTACAGCACCGCAAAATCCGAGAATTTCCGTCCGCCGGAAACACCGGACAGAATGGTCTCGGCCACGTATTTGCCCTCTTCCTCGGCGTTGTCCACCGTCACCAAATACAGGGGATCGCCCTCGGCATTATCCGTCCACAGGGTCTTACCCTTACGTCCCTTGTTCTTGGAGATCACCGCATTGGCGGCATCCAGAATCCGGCCGGTGGAGCGGTAATTCTGCTCTAGGCGAATCACACGGCAGTTAGCAAACTGCTCTTCAAAAGAAAGAATATTCTCGATGGTAGCGCCGCGGAACTTATAGATACTCTGGTCGTCGTCGCCCACCACGCAGAGGTTACCGCTCTTTTGCGCCAGCAGACTCACCAGACGGTACTGGGCGTGGTTGGTGTCCTGATACTCGTCCACCATCAAATAGCGGAAACGGTTCTGATACCGCTCCAACACCTCCGGAAAACGGGTGAACAGCTCCACCGTCTTACTTAGCAGATCGTCAAAATCCAAAGCATCCGCCTCTGCCAGTTTCTTCTGGTACAGGGCATAGGCTTTTGCCACCAGTTTCAGGCGCAGATCAAAGCCGTTTTGATGGATAGAGGCATATTCTTCGGGATCCACCAGCTCGTCCTTGGCACGGCTGATTTCACCGAGAATTGCCTTGTGACCCAGGGTCTTTTCGTCAATATTCAGTTCCTTCATACAGGTCTTCATCAACCGACGGCTGTCGTCGGTATCGTAGATGGTGAAGTGGCGGGAATAGCCCAGCTGTTCACCATCTCGCCGCAGAATCTTGGCGCAGAAGGAGTGGAAGGTGCCGGCAGCCACCTCTTCGCCATCCTGACCCAGCATACAGGACAGACGCTCTTTCAGTTCTCCGGCCGCCTTGTTGGTAAAGGTGATGGCGAGAATCCGCCAAGCCGGGCAAGGATCCTCCGCCAGCATAGACACAATCTCGCCGTCCAGAGGAATGCGCCCCTCGGCACACAACCGCAGTTTTTCCTCCTGAGCATCGGAGAGCAGCGGCACGTCCTCGCAGATATAGCCGCTGCCGAACCGCACCAGGTTGGCGATGCGGTTGACCAGCACCGTGGTCTTTCCGCTACCGGCGCCGGCCAAAATCAGCAGAGGACCATCGGTATGGTACACCGCCTGTCTCTGGGGCGGATTCATACGGGAAAACTGCCGATCGATAATCTGTCGGCGCAGAGAAATTATTTCAAATGGTGTTAACATAGGTTTACCTACCTTGTTGCAATAATCGGGGAAAAAGAGGCTGAACGATCCAGTCGTTCAGCCTCTTTACTTGTTACATTAACCAAACAGGGTCAGCAGAATACCTGCTGCCACAGCCGAGCCGATAACGCCGGCCACGTTGGGACCCATAGCGTGCATCAGCAGGAAGTTGGAAGGATTGGCCTTCTGGCCCTCTTTCTGTGCCACACGGGCGGCCATAGGCACCGCAGACACACCGGCAGAACCGATGAGGGGGTTGACCTTGCCACCGGACAGGAGATACATCAGCTTGCCCAACAGCACACCGCCGGCGGTACCGAAAGCGAAAGCAATCAGACCCAGGCAGATAATCAGCAGAGTGGTGGGACGCAGGAAGCTGGCCGCATTGGCGGTGGCACCCACGGTGACACCCAGGCAGATGGTGACGATGTTCATCAGCTCATTCTGGGCGGTCTTGGAGATACGATCCACCACACCGGACTCGCGCATCAGGTTACCCAGCATCAGCATACCAATCAGCGGAGCGGCAGAAGGCAGCAGCAGAACGCAAATGATGGTAACCATAATGGGGAACAGAATCTTCTCGGTCTTGGATACGGTGCGCAGCTCGGTCATCACCACACTGCGCTCCTTCTTGGTGGTCAGAGCACGCATGATGGGGGGCTGGATAATCGGCACCAGAGCCATATAGGAGTAGGCAGCGATAGCGATGGCGCCCAGCAATTCGGGAGCCAGTTTAGAGGTCAGGTAGATGGCAGTGGGACCATCCGCACCACCGATGATGGCGATGGCCGCCGCCTGCGCCTCGGTAAAGGCGATGCCCCAACTCTCAGCAAAGGGCAACAGGTTCAGTGCACGGGCACCGAAGAAGGTGATGAAGATACCCAGCTGGGCGGCTGCACCCAGCAAGAAACTCTTGGGGTTGGACAGCAGAGGACCAAAGTCGGTCATAGCACCGATGCCCAAGAAAATCAGGGGCGGATAAATACCAAACTTAACGCCCTGGTACAGATACCACATCAGACCGCCCTGCTCAAAGTGCTGCCAGTAGGGAGTAATCAAGGTGATTTGACCCTCGGCAGAGATGGAATCGATCTTATACACGTCGTCGTTGATGTACAGCACTTCGACTTCCTGGCCGTTGGCATTGGTGATCTTATCCATACGGATGTTCATACCATAGGCAGCGTACTGCTGCAGCTCATTCATCGACAGCGACTGGGTCTGCTCGAATACGGGATACACCTCTTCATAGGTGCCGTCCACGTACTGTTGCAACTGCTCAGGGGTAAAGGCCTCCAGCTGATTGCGCTGGGGATCCATAATGCCGCCCAGGGGCAGGTTGACCAGCAACATACCAAAGGCGATGGGCAACAAGAGCAGAGGCTCAAACTGCTTTTTAATCGCTAAGAACAGCAATACACAGGCGATGGCGATCATAATCAGGTTCTTCCAACCGCCGCCCTCAAAGTTGCACAAACGGGCCAGACCGGAGTCGGTCCACAGCGCCACAATGGCGCTCAGAAAATCGTTCAAAAACTGAGTCATCGTCCAGTCCTCCCTTCTTACAGTTTCTTGATGCCTTTAACGGCATACTGGGTTCCTTCAGGAGCCACAGAGGCCACAGCGGCAGAGATAGCCGCCACCGTCTCGGCGGGAATACCGCCGTCTACGTCCGGCTGAGAGGAAACGGTCTCGGTATTGCCCACCACAGGGGCTGCTGCCGATGCCACAGGAGCGGCCGGTGCCACCGGAATCATAGTGTCCGGGGTACGCTCATTCATCTTTTTCTCTTTCAGAGACATAATCAGGCCAAACACCTTAAACACGCCGGTGAGCAGCAACAGCACCATAAACACCACCGAAAAACCAATCACAAAGGTGGTGGCGGCACCGCCCAGAATCTCGCCGACTTCAAAAGCCAACAACAACATAGTAAAACCTCCTAATTGCGTATACTCACTTATTATGACCAGAGAAAAATGCCCATCTCTACCCATAATAATATTATACCTTAATTATACTACAATTCTTCCAAAAAGCAACCCTTTTTTTGGTGAACATATTGTAAAAAATACCCCCTACCGAAACCGGTAGAGGGTATCGTTTTTTCTTATCGATTTGCCAGGCGCTTTTTGATCTGCAAACGGTCCAGTGCAATCGCCAACAGGACGAAGCCAATGTAACCGGCTACCTCTTGCATGGCATTAAAGGGGATACCGGCCACAGCGGTTACACCGGCGATAGCCAAGGAGTCACCGGACAGCCACAGGATAATCATCTCGGCTAGGTAATAGCCGGCCACACCGATAACGCCGGACAGCACCGGAGCAACGGCATTACGACGGCAGAGCAACCGCTCTTTTTTAGCTGTAAAGGCCAGCACCATCAGTGCCTTAATCACCAACGTAAAAGGTGCCCACATCGGCGCCACCAGCAGGTCTGCCAAACCGGCGCCCACCGCCGCAGCCGCCATAGCGTAAGGCATAGGCAACATTGCTGCCGCCAAGTAGATTACTGTATCGCCCAAATGGACGTAACCGCCACCCACACTGGGAAGATGCAAAAAAGTGGCAATACACACCAAAGCCGCCAAAACACCGGCCAAAACCAAATTCTTTTTCATTTTAAACACTCCTTTTATATTTACAGCAAATCGCTTATGAACGCCTCAAAGGCGATGCCATCCTGACCGTTTACCTGCATGGTGGCGGTAGCCTCGGTGGTCTTGCACACAAAAGCGGCAGTCTTCTCCACCGCCACTGGCAATTCCTCACCACGAAGTAGCCAACCGCACAGCACCGACGCAAACACGTCGCCGGTACCGGCAAAGTTCTGAGCCACACGATGACCGCTGACCCATACCGCCGGGGCATCGGGACCGGTGAGCACGCAGTTTTCAATCTGGTCGCCGGATTCTACGCCGGTGACCACCAGGGCACCACAGCCGTCTGCCAGCAGACGGCGAGCCATCTGCTCTACCTCACGGTGGCAATCGGCAGAGGCGGTCACCGCCCCGTAATCACCGCCGGTGAGCAAACACAACTCGGTCAGATTGGGCGTGGCTACGCTGGCCAGCGATACCAACCGCGCCATTGCCGGCACCAGGTTTTGACTGCAAGAGGAATACAATTTTCCGTGATCCGCCATAGCCGGATCCACCAGGCGCAGAGCGCCCTGCTCTTTCAGCCGTTTTAAAAACGGCTCTAATATCTCCGCCTGTTGCTCGTTACCGAGAAAGCCGGTGTATCCACAAGCAAAGGTGAGTCCCAAACTCTCCCAATGTCCCAGATACCCCTCCATATCGGCGGTAAAATCCCGAATGAGAGGGTTGGGATAACCGGTGTGGCTGGACAGCACCGCCGTGGGTACCGGACACACCTGAAAGCCCATGGCCGACAAAATCGGGATGGTCACGGTCAATGAGCAACGTCCAAAACCGGACAGATCGTTGACAGCCGCCACACGCCGAATTTCTTCCATTCCTCTCACTCCTTTCTAAAACTCTAATCAATGATTACTCAATCCACAGCTGTTCGTTCTCCGAACCGGAGGGACGAGAGGTCAGTTCCGATACGGCCTGACGGGGATCCAATCCCTCGTAACAGACACGATAACACTGCTCCACAATGGGCATCTCCACCCCATAGTTTTGCGCCAATTTATAGGCTGCACGGGCTGCCAAATAGCCCTCCACAGTACCTACACGGCGGATGGCCTCATCCACCGACTCGCCACGGCCGATCAGCACACCGGCACGTAGATTGCGGGAGTGCATACTGCCACAGGTCACCATCAGGTCGCCCATACCGCTGAGTCCGGCAAAGGTGCTCTTGTGACCGCCCATCGCCTTACCCAGTCGGGCAATCTCTGCCAGACCACGGGTCATTAGCGCCGCCTTGGTATTGTCGCCCATACCCAAGCCGTCGATGATACCGGCGCCCAGGGCAATGACGTTTTTCAGTGCGCCACCCAGCTCCACACCGATGGTGTCCGCATTGAGATAAATGCGGAAATAGGGCTGGTTGAGCGCCTGTTGCACCTGACGTGCCGCCTCCATATCTTTAGAAGATACCGTAACGGTGGTAGGCACCCGACGGGCTACCTCCTCGGCGTGAGAGGGTCCGGACAGCACCACAATACGGGCATCCGCCAGCTCCTCTTCCAGCACCTGAGAGAAGCGCAACAGGCTGTCGTCCTCTAGGCCCTTACCGGCATTCACCACCAGCGTGCCGGGACGCAGGTGAGGAGCCAGATTACGGGCGGTGGAGCGAATGGCAAAAGAGGGCACCGCCATAATCACCATATCGGTGTCGGCGGCAACCGTCAAATCACCGGTCAGCTCCATACCGTGGGGCAGAAATACCCCGGGCAGACGGCTACAGTTTTGATTATGCAGCCGCAGATCCTCCAATTCTTTTTGATCAAAGGACCACAAGGTTACGTTATGATTGTTGCGAGATGCCACCAAGGCCAGACCAATACCCCAGCCACCGGCACCTAATACCAATACGTTCATAGTTTTCCTCCGTTCTTACTTCGGAAATCGCTTATTTCTTCTGACCCAATTTGTTCTCGTTACCGGCAATAATGCGACCGATATTCGCCCGGTGTTGCCAGACCACCAGCAACCATACCAGGGTGGCTACCACCGCCGAGAACACGGCACGCTCGGGGCTGTTCGCCCACAAATACAGCAGAACAGGACCACAGCCGATGCCGATAATAGAGCCCAGCGATACCATTCTGGAAATGGCCACAACCACGATAAAAATGCCCAGGCAAGCCAGGGCTACACGCCAATCCAACAGCACGAACATACCCAAGGTACTGAGCACGCCCTTACCGCCACGGAAGCCATAAAACACCGGAAAATCGTGACCCAACAGGCAGAAGAAACCGCCTACGTAGCCGCCGATCAGAGCCAGATTCTGATAAATCCAATCCTGATAACTGACCAATTCCGGGTCGCACAACTGCAGGTGAGATAGCAGCCATCCGCCCAACACCACCGCCACCATACTCTTGGCGATGTCGCCGATGGTGGTCAGGATGGCCGGACCACGGCCGTGGTTACGCAACACGTTGGTGGCACCGGCATTACCGCTGCCCTCGGTGCGAATATCTTTACGAAAGATGGTACGGGTGATGATAATGGCCCAGTTGATACTGCCCAGCAGATAACCACCAACCGCCGTCAGCAACAGCGCCGGCCAACTGCAGTGCAGGAAAAAGCGAAAGTTCTCCATAACCATTCTCCTTTACTGTGTGGTGCGTTCTCCCTTTTCACGGACGATGAATCGTACCGGGGTACCCTCCAGACCAAAGGTGTCACGGAACTGATTTTCCAGATACCGCTGATAGGAGAAGTGGAAGAGTTCCGCCCGGTTGACAAAGAACACAAAGGTGGGCGGATTGGTAGAGGGCTGGGTCACGTAATAGATGCGCAACCGCTTGCCCTTATCCGTGGGAGGCTGTACACGCATAGTGGCCTGTGCCAGCACGTCGTTGAGCATACCGGTCTTGATGCGCATAGAGTTCTGCTCGCTGACAAACTTGATCAGCTCAAACAGGCGGTCCACACGCTGACCGGTCTTTGCGGAGATGAAGATAAAGGGTGCATAGGACATAAAGGAGAAGTCGATGGCCAGCTTCTTACGCATCTGGTCCATGGTCTTATCGTCCTTTTCCACCGCATCCCATTTATTTACGGCAATAATGCAGGCCTTACCCTTTTCGTGGGCAATACCGGCCACCTTGCTATCCTGCTCGGTAAAGCCCTCGGTGGCGTCGATCATAATCACGCACACATCGGCACGCTCCACCGCCATCTGGGCACGGAGCACACTGTATTTCTCGATGGCGTCGTCCACCTTGCTCTTACGGCGCAGACCGGCGGTATCGATAAAGATAAAGTCGCCGTGCTTGTTGTGGATGTGGGTATCGATGGCATCACGGGTGGTACCGGCGATGTTGGAAACGATGCTACGCTCCTCACCGGCGATGCAGTTAATCAGAGAGGATTTGCCGGCATTGGGCTTGCCGATGACCGCCACCTTGATGGTGTCGGATGCTTCCTCTTCTTCCTCTTCTGCCGGCATATACTCAAATACGGCATCCAGCAGATCGCCGGTGCCCATACCGTGCACAGAGGAAACCGCCACCGGGTCACCCAGACCCAGGTTGTAGAATTCATAGAATTCTGCGGGAGGTGCACCGGGCGTGTCGCACTTATTGACGCACAGCACCACGGGTTTGCCGGATTTCTGCAGCATGGTTGCCACCGACTGGTCGTTGGCAGTCACACCGGCGCGCAGGTCGGTAACCAGAATGATGACGTCGGCCTGGTCGATGGCCAGCTGTGCCTGGTTGCGCATCTGTGCCAGGATGATATCGTCGGTTTTGGGCTCGATACCACCGGTATCGGCCAGCATAAAGCTACGACCACGCCACTCGCACTCGGCAAAGATGCGGTCACGAGTGACACCGGGGGTGTCTTCTACAATGGACAGTCTCTGTCCAATCAATTTATTAAACAACGTGGACTTACCCACGTTCGGGCGGCCTACTACCGCCACAACCGGCTTAGCCATTAGCCATCCTCTCCTTCCAAACTAAACTGAGACTCCAACATCGCCTCAAACAAGGCGGTACCGTCGGTCTCTACAATAAACGTAATGGGCACACCCAAGGCTTCTTCCACCTGTTCTACCGATACGTCGTCCAAGAACAGGTCACCCTCCTGCCGCAGCATACTCATAGGCAGCAGCAGACGATCCATAGGCACGTCCCGTAATTGATTGATCAAATCACCGCCGGTAATCAAACCGGAAACGGTGATGCTTTCACCAAAGAAATCGTTGCGGATGGGTACCACCTTAAGCTGTACACCGGGCCACTTATCCATGGCGTAGTCCGCCAACTCCTGTAGATGAGGAGCGGCATCCACACCGGTGGCGATCACCAACCGGTCGGTATCCACAAACAGCGGGAACTCGTCCACCGCCGCCTTGAACTCCTCACGGAGCAGAGCAATCATACCCACACCGTTTTCCAGCTGGGGGTATTCCTCATAGAAGTCACCCTCCGGGATAGGCAGACCCGCCTTGATATACCACTCATCCGAGGGGTAGAAGATACGGCTGCCGGTCTCTGCCAGCATTTTGTCACCCATTTGGGTCATCTGGCGGATGACGGTAGCACTTTCTTCGGCGGTAAAGCCACGGATCTCCGGCAGACCCTCACGGTGCTTGGTCAGACCCACCGGCACCGCCGCCACACTGCGCACCGCAGGGGCAAGAGCCGCCAAGTCTTCCATACTCTTTTGCAACTGATCGCCGTCGTTGTACCCCGGCACCAGCACCAACTGGCAGTTGATGTCCAGACCCGCCCGGGCAAAACGATGGAGATACTGCAGACAATCACCGGCAAAGCGGTTGTTCATCATCCGGCACCGCAACTGAGGGTTGGTGGTGTGCACCGACACGTTGATGGGGCTGATGTGCATCTCAATGATGCGCTCCACGTCGTGCTCGGTCAGGTTGGTCAGCGTAATGTAGTTACCAAACAAGAAGGAAAGACGGCTGTCGTCATCCTTAAAGTACAGACTCTCTCGCATACCCTCCGGCAACTGATCAATAAAGCAGAAGATGCAGTTGTTCCGGCAAGAGCGTTGCTTGTCCATCAGATAGGTGTCAAACACCAAGCCCAACTCGTCATAAGGTTTCTTCTTGATCTTGACCGTGCGGGTCTTGCCCTTAGCGGTCTGTAAGGTCAGTTCCAGCCGTGTATCCGGCATATAGAACCGGTAATCCAGCACGTCGGTGATCTCACGACCATTGATGGTCAGCAGGGTATCCCCCGCCTTGATCCGTGCCCGAGATGCGGGACTGCGTTTTTCTACGTCTGCGATGATTACCGCCATGCGGTCACCTCCTTTAGGTTAGAGAAAAGGGGATTCTTAGGCTCTACAGGTCCTGCTTCCCCATAATTACTGTATATTATACCATATCTATATTGAAAAGAAAAGTGAAAAAGCAAAAAAAGTCCATAAAAAGAAAAATAGAGAAGGATTTCTCCTTCTCTACTTTCATTTCCATTTTGCGCCAGGCTAAACGAATTACTCGCCAACCTTGACAATCTGCTTGCCGCCGTAGTAGCCACAGCTACCGCACAGACGGTGGGCGCGCTTGTACTCGCCACACTGGGGACACTTCACCAGGGTGGGAGCATCCAGCTTCCACAGGTTGTTACGACGCTTGTCACGCCGGGCTTTGGATGTTTTTCTCTTCGGTACCGCCATCTCAGCACCTCCTTGCATTGATAAAAAGCTTTAATCTAATAATTGTCCCAACACTGCGAGACGGGGATCGACAGACTTACGGTTGCAACCGCACAGTCCTTCATTGAGGTTCTTTCCGCACATCGGACACAATCCACGGCAATCCTCTTGACAGAGGTTTTTATACGGCAACTCCAGCAGGACATCTGCCAACACCAAATCGTACAGATTCAGCTGGTAGTTGTCAAGCAGGATATAGTCGTCATTTTCCTCATTCTCAAGGGTGGTCACCAGTGTGTGTTCCAAGGGGATGTCATAGGTCTTGGTAACGGGGGTCAGGCAACGGTCGCAAGTACCGTAAAAATTGAACCCAACCTGAGCGAACAAGGTCACCACGCCGGCCCGTACCGTAACCGAACCGGTCACGTGGATGGGATCCCGCATAGGACAAGCGCCCTGATACTCAACCTGTGAAAAATCCAACTCTGTGTCGATAGGCAGGCTATTTACCTCGCCCATAAACAGCGGTCTACATTGCAAAAGCATAGTTCACCTCAAGCGTCACGCAAAGTATTATATAGGAGTGGGCGGAATTTGTCAATAGAAATTTGAAATTCCACCCATTTTCGTCATTATTACAAGGTTTCTATCAACCTTAGTGTTCGGGTTTGTCAATAGCAACCAACGGCACAAAGGGCTCGGCCTCGGCATCGCCAATATCCCGGATAAGGATAAAGGGGGTCAGCTCGTCATCCTGTCCGGCAGGGTTGTCCCGAATACGATCCGCCAAATTCAGATCGCTCACGTCGGCCAGATCGGGAGATTTGCCCAACACCTCTACGTCGATGTCGTTGGCGTCTACCAACACACAGGAAATACCCAACTTCTCATAAATATCGGCGCACACGCCGGCGGGATCCTCGGTGCTGAGCACAGCGGTGGTCTTATAGGTGTCAAACTGAGAATGGGGATAGAATCCGTCGATACCGGCAATCTCGCGACCCAAAATCTCAAAGAATACACCGCGCTTACCGCACAGTTTGCCCAGAGCGCTGCGGAAAGAAGCCCAAAGCACCAGCGGCAAACCCTTCATATCGATGGCCAACTGCAGTTTGTACGGCTCGGACAGACCGGTGCCGGTGGCACTGCGATAGGCAAACTTGGACAAAAACTTTGCCCAGAAACCCACCTTGACCTCTTCCATCGTAACGATCTTGCCCTGGCACATAGAGATTACTTTCTCACCCAAGGTGACCACGTCACCCGGCTGATACAGCGGTGCCACGTACTTGCGCAAAATCTCGATATAGTCTTCACCCTTTTCGATGAAGTGGGTCTTGACACCGTATCGCTCATAGCGGACACCGTCCACCTCCAGCAGACCACGGACGTAATAGGTCACACCGTCTTTTTCACGGCGGTTCTGCTCGTTATTACGGTTACCCTCATACCAAATAGCAGCCATTCTTCTCGCTCCATTCGTAAATATCCATTACCTACAAGAACGGCGAGGTTACCCTCGCCGTTCCGAGTCATTTTTTTTGCATACCTATCCCGTAGTATACGTCTGCGGGACCTTTTTATGCCAATTAGTCCTGAGCAAACTCAGCCAGACGAGCGGGAATATCCGCCTTGTCAGCAGAAATGGACAGGGTGATGTTGACATCCAGCTTAGACAGCTTCTCGACGAAATCAGCCAGCTTCTCCAGATCATCGCCACCAATCTTGATGGTGGAATCTACGAAGATATCGGTGATGTCGTAGTTACCGGCGCACATACCGGCGATGAAGCCGTAGAAGCAACTGTAGCAACGGATAGCATAATCTTCAGCGGCAACCAAACGAGCCTTATGGCTCAGATCATAAGTCAAAGTGTTATCTTTTTCAATAAAGACCACGTTTCCCTTAGACTGCTCTACGGCGACGTTGCACAGGTCCATCAATTTCTTAGTTTTGCCGGAGCCTTTTTTACCGAGAATTAAAGTGATCATAATATTGTCCTCCTAAAAGTTGTATATTTGGAAACCGTCATTGACGGGAACTCCCTATGGAAGTCGTTTGTTTTAGCCCAGTCTTGCCTCCAGGGCAGCCTTGGCCTCTTCATAGCCGGGCTTGCCCAGCAGAGCGAACATATTCTTCTTATAGCTTTCCACACCCGGCTGGTCAAAGGGGTTGACACCCAGCATATAACCGGAGACGGCACAAGCCTTTTCGAAGAAGTAGATGAGATAACCCAGTTCGGACTCGTTCATAGCCGGGACGTCCAGCACCAGGTTGGGGGTGCCACCGTCGGTGTGAGCCAGAATGGTGCCCTCAAAGGCTTTCTCGTTCACGTAGGACAGGGGCTTACCGGCCAAGAAATTCAGGCCGTCTACGTTTTCGGCATCTTCCTTAATCAAGATGTCGCGCTGGGGAGCACCCAGCTTGACCACCGTCTCAAACAGGATGTTGGAGCCGTCCTGAATGAACTGACCCAGAGAATGCAAATCGGTGGAGAAAATAACGGATGCGGGGAACAGGCCCTTGCCATCCTTACCCTCACTCTCACCATACAGCTGTTTCCACCACTCGTTCATCATAGCGAACTGGGGCTCGTAGCTGACCATCAGCTCTACGGCACGACCCCGACGATGCAGAGCGGTGCGGGCAGCAGCGTAACGATAGCACTGGTTGGTCTCCAGAGAGGGATTTATAAAATCCTCTCGGGCGGTGGCGGGACCCTGCATCAGGGCGTCGTTGTCGCAACCGGCAACAGCGATGGGCAACAGACCCACAGCGGTCAGCACCGAGAAACGACCACCTACGTCATCCGGAACCACAAAGGTCTCGTAGCCCTCACGGTCGGACAGACCCTTGAGGGTACCCTTTGCCTTGTCGGTGGTCACGTAGGTACGGCGTACCGCCTCTTCGTGGCCGTAGCGGGTCTCCAGCAACTCCCGGAATACACGGAAGGCGATGGCAGGCTCGGTGGTAGTACCGGACTTGGAGATAACGTTGATGGATACGCGGCGACCCTCGCAGATCTCCAGCAGTTCTGCCAGCTGGGTGCCGGAGATGCTGTTGCCTGCAAAGTAAATGTCGGGGGTATCCTTTTTCTTAGCATTATAATTATTGGACTTGAGGAACTCAATAGCGGCACGGGCACCCAAATAGGAGCCACCGATACCGATGACGATGAATACGTCGGTATCCTCTTTGATACGCTGAGCAGCCGCCTTGATACGGGCAAACTCCTCTTTATCGTAGTTGATCGGCAGGTCCATCCAACCCAAGAAATCGTTACCCAGACCGGTACCGGCATGGAGGATATCGTGAGCCAGAGTTACCTGGGGCTGAAGAGCCAAAATCTCTTCTTCACCAATAAAATCTTTGGCATATTTGGTTTGCAGAGTTACTGCCATTGGTATTTCCGCCTTTCGTCACATCTACAATCGAGATATTCTTGTTGATTTACAATCATTTTACACTATAAGTTCCAATTTTGCAACCGAAAATTATGAATTTTTTTGTCTTTTTTTACAAATTATCCCAACAAAGCATCCATCAGCAATCCATAGGCCCACCGCAGGGTGGTCGCCGGCACGTCACAAACCGCCCGAATAGGATATTCCCCCACCGTTTCCTCGCCGATTTTCAGTCGCCACACCCCCACCGTTTGACCGGCAGACACCGGCGCCTCTACCTGTTCCACCATCTCTACCGAGGATACCAATTCTCCGGAAGTACCCTTTCTCAAAAGCAGTGGTGCGGGATTATCCGGCGCCACCGCCACCGTCTGTTGCTGACCACTCACCACCCGTATGGGATTGGTTTTTACCATCTGGGCAGAGGGGGTATAGGTCTCGTATCCGGCAAAGCCATAATCCAAAAGCGTCCGTGCTCCGGCCCAGCGATCGGCGGTGGAGGCACAGCCCAGCACCACCGCAATAAACGAGGTATTCTCTCGCCTTGCCGTGGCGCTCAAACAATGACCGGCGGCGTTGGTGGTGCCGGTTTTTAACCCGGTAGCGCCTTTGTAATGGCGGAGCAGTTTGTTGGTATTCACCAATTGGGATGCCCCACCCCGAAGAGAGTCCATCCAAATGGTGGTGTACTCCTCAATCATCGGGTGGGTCATCAGTTCTCGGCTCATCAGCGCCACGTCGTAAGCGCTGGAATAGCCGGTATCGTCCAACCCACTGCAATCCGCAAACCGGGTATCTTTCATCCCCAGCTCAGTGGCACGGCGGTTCATCTCTGCCACAAAGGCCGTCTGGCTACCGCACAGATGCTCTGCCAAGGCGCCACAAGCATCGTTGGCAGACACCACCGCCGCCGCCTTAATCAGTTCCTGCACCGTCATAATCTCTCCCGGTTCCAGCCAAATCTGACTACCGCCCAAAGCAGCGGCGGTATCCGAACAGGTCACCGGGTCGGTGAGCGCAATCTTACCCTCTTCCAAGGCTTCGCTCACCAAAAGCAGCGTCATCACCTTGGTTACCGAAGCGATGGGCAGATGGGTGTGAGCATCTTTTTCATACAGCACCCGTCCGGTACCTTGATCCATCAGCACCGCCCCTTTGGCTTTTACGTCCAGATCGGCGCTGTCTGCCGACACCGCCATGGTGGGCCAAACCTCTTGATCTTCCCGCAACAATGCGCCCAGCGATTCGCCGTTGCTCTCATCGTACAGCACCTGACCGCCACCGTCGGCACAAACCGACGTACTCAACAGGCACAAGATTGCCAACCCCACAACCAATCGCTTTTTCCATATAGTTCTCATTATGGTCACCCTTTCTTTTGGTTCGGTTGCTCCATATATATGAAAAAGTTTTAGAAATAATTAGAAAAGGACTTTATTTTTTCTTCAAAAAGCAATATAATGAATAGGTATGAGTAATTTTCGGGGCTATGCCCATCCGAAAGGAAGAATACTATGACTGAAAATCGCAACTGGCTGGACAACGTCCGCCGTATACATTTCATCGGCATCGGCGGCTCGGGTATGAGCCCCTTGGCCGAGATCCTCCACGCCAAAGGCTATATTCTGTCCGGCTCGGACAACAATGAGTCCGACAACCTGACCCGTATCCGTGGTCTGGGCATCCCGGTGGTGATGGGTCACCACCCGGAAAACGTAGAGGGCGCTGACCTGGTGGTGTACACCGCCGCCGTACCCAGCGATAATCCGGAATTGGTCGCCGCCGCCGATAAGGGTATTCCCACCCTGGAGCGGGCCATTCTGCTGGGCTGGATTTCTCGCCAGTTCCCCAACACCATCGCCGTAGCCGGTACCCACGGTAAGACCACCTCTTCCTCGATGCTGTCTCAGGTGCTGTTAGAGGCCGGTACCGACCCCAGCATTTTCATCGGCGGTCGTCTGCCCGCCATCAATGCCAACGGTCACGCCGGCACCAACGACACCATGGTGTGCGAGGCCTGTGAATTTAAGGATCATTACCTGGAGATGACCCCGGCTGTCAGCATCATCCTCAATGTAGACGCCGACCACCTGGACTATTTTGGCGATCTGGACGGTGTCATCCGCTCCTTTGCCAACTTTGCCGGTCAGACCACCGGTAAGGTCATCTACAATGCTGACGACGAGAACTCCGTCGCCGCCGTCAAAGACGTACCGGCAGACAAGCGCATCTCGTTCGGCACCACCGACGACTGCGATTGGCAAGCCAAAAACATCCGCACCGTCCGTGGCAGTTACGGCCTGTACGACCTCTACTGCAAAGGCGAATTCCTCTGCACGGTAGAATTGGGCGTGCCCGGTGCACACAACGTGCTAAACTCTCTGGGTGTGGCCGCCGCCGCATCGTTGTGCGGCATCGCCCCCGCCACCATCGCCGCCGGCATCCTGGCATTCCACGGCGCCGGACGTCGTTTCGAATTCTTGGGCACTTATGCCGGTGTTACCGTGGCGGACGACTATGCCCACCACCCCACCGAGATTGCCGCCACCCTGGACGCCGCCAAAAAGATGGATTACAACAAGGTATGGGCGGTGCATCAGCCCTTCACCTTCTCCCGTACCGCCCGTCATCTGGACGAGTTTGCCCAGGTGCTGGATACCGCCGACGTGGCGGTCATCAGCGACATTATGGGTAGCCGTGAGGTCAACGAGTGGGGTGTACACACCACCCAGATGACCGACCAAATGCAAAACGGCGTGTATCTGCCCACCTTTACCGAAATTGCCGAGTACGTGGCACAGCGGGTACAGCCCGGCGACCTGGTCATCACCATGGGCGGTGGCGACGTGTATAAGTGCGCCCGTATGATTATTGCTCTGCTTAAAGACAAAGAATAAGGAGTGTCCCTTTTTGTTTAAAAGTCTCGTTGGCGACCGTGCCTTTTACCGCAACGTATTGGCGCTGGCTATGCCGATTATGATCCAAAACGGCATTACTCACCTGGTGAATATGCTGGACAATATTATGATTGGTTCCGTCGGCACCGTGCAGATGAACGGCGTCACCGTAGCCAACCAGCTCATTTTCGTGTTCATCCTCTGCATCTTCGGCGCTGTGTCGGGAGCGGGTATTTTCACCGCCCAGTTTTCCGGCAACAACGACCACGAGGGTGTGGCCCACACCATGCGGTTTAAGTTGCTGTTTTGCCTATTCCTGACCGCCATCGGTATCGGCGTGTTTCTGCTGTGGGGTGAACCGCTGATCAACCTCTATCTCCAGGGCGAGGGTGATCCCGCCGATGCGGCGGCATCGCTCAAGTATGCCAAAGAGTATCTGAATATTATGCTGATCGGTCTTGTCCCTCACGCTCTGGTGCAGTGCTATAGCAGCACCCTACGCGAAGTAGGACAGAGCAAACCGCCTATGGTTGCGGGTATTGTGGCTGTGATCGTAAACCTGATCGGCAACTACATTTTGATTTTCGGCAAGTTTGGCGCACCCTGTATGGGCGTTGCCGGCGCCGCTGTGGCCACCGTGATTTCCCGCTTTGTAGAGTTGGGTGTGCTGGTAGTCTGGACTCATACCCACAATGCACAAAACCCCTTTGCACCTTTGGTATACCGCAGTCTGCGCATTCCTCTGCCCTTGATGGGTCAGATTTTCTTGCGTGGCTTACCCCTGCTGGCCAACGAGGCCGCCTGGTCTACAGGTATGGCCACCCTCAACCAGCAGTATTCTCTGCTGGGGCTAAACGTGGTGGGTGCCAACAACATCTGCCACACTTTCTGGAACGTGTTTGCCGTCGCCTTTATGGCTATGGGCGAATCGGTGGGCATCCTATTGGGACAACAGTTGGGCGCCGGTGACCGTGAGGGCGCTCATCGAGACAGCCGAAAGCTGATTGCTTTCTCGGTGCTGGTGAGCATCGTATTCTGCATCCTGTATATGGTATGCGCACCCTTTATCCCCTATCTCTACAACACCACCCCGGAGATTCGGACGTTGGCCACCAGCCTGATGATCGTCAGCGCTTTGGCTATGCCGGTGGACGCCTTTGCCCACGCCAGTTATTTCACACTGCGCTCCGGCGGCCAGGCCTTTATCACCTTTATGGTGGACAGTTGCTTTATGTGGGTGGTCAACGTATCCCTTGCCTATGCCTTGGTGCATTTCACCTCTCTACCCATCGTGCCGGTGTTTGCCGCCTGCCAGTTCATCAACCTCATCAAATGCGGTTTGGGCGGTTGGCTGGTGCACAAAGGCAGTTGGATCAAAACCATTGTGGATTAACCGTAAAAGGTTCCCATCAGCAAGATGGGAACCTTTTCTTTGTTAGAAAACGTAAAACACGCTTGACATTTCTGCTCACCTGTGTTAGGATACTTATGTAAAGTGACCTTTACATAAGGAGGTAAGTTATGAACAATCGTATTGAAGAGATACGCAAGGCAAAAGGCATCCGCCAAGAGGATTTTGCCAAAGCGGTGGGGGTATCCCGTCAGACCATCAGCTCGCTGGAGACAGGACGCTATAACCCCTCTATCCAGTTAGCCTATAAAATCGCCAAATATTTCCATTTAACCATCGAAGACGTGTTTTTGTTCGAAGAATAAGGAGGTAATGTTATGAACGTCAAACGAATCATCCCTTTAATCTTATATGTGATACTGGGCATATCCTTGATCCTCTGTGGAACCATGAACGTTGTCGACTCGTTTTGGTCGGGTATGGGCACTGCTCTGTTGGTTGTGGGTTGTATGCGTCTTGTGCAGATTATCCGCTACAAGACCAACACCCAATACAAAGAAAAGGTAGATACCGAGACCTCTGATGAGCGCAACCGCTTTATTCGGGCAAAAGCCTGGTCTTGGGCAGGTTACCTGTTTATCATCATCGGTGGTATCGGCACCATTATCTTCAAAGTTCTGAATATGGAGCCGGAAATGATGGTGTGCAGTTGTGCGGTATGCCTGATGCTGGTGCTGTATTGGGTATCGTTTTTTATTCTCCGCAAAAAATACTAACCATAAAAAAGACGACGTGACCATTGGTCACGTCGTCTTTTCATTATACCTCTTGGGTTGCTTCCAGGCGATCCAGCACCGCTAGAATCTCCGGGGCGGTAGCCAACCCTTCGGCAAAGGCGGTGGCACTGCCACTGGCCACACCCAAACGCAAAGCATCAGCCAAATCTCCGGAACGGGCATACCCGGCCACAAAGCCGGCCACCAGGCTGTCGCCGGCACCCACCGTGCCTACAATCGGCTCGTCGGGAGTGGACTGATACAGACACCGTCCGTTGGCAGAGCACAGCACGGCACCGTCACGACCCAAACTGACCAGTACGTTTTGCGCACCCTTTTCCACCAGTTCTCTGGCGGCGACAATCACCGCCTCCAAGGTGAGCAGCTCCCGTCCGGTCAAGCCCTCCAATTCCTCTCGGTTGGGTTTGATCAGCCAAGGCTTTTTCTCCAACGTGCACAACAGCGCCTCTCCGGTGGTGTCCACCACCACCCGGCAATCGGCGGGTATCTTTTCCAGTATCTGGCGATAGGCATCCACCGGCATACCCGGTGCTCGGCTACCGCACAGGCACACTGTATCGACACCACTCAACTGCAAAGCGTCCAACTGATGCTCCAACCGCTCCATCGCCTCGGCGGGTACAGTGGCACCGGGGGCATTCAGTTCGGTTTCAATATCGCCATACAGTTTTACGTTGATGCGGGTCTGCCCCTCGTCCAGATGGGTGAATGCGGTGGAAAGCCCCATCTTCTGCAAGGCGCTCTCCAGCATACCGCCGTTACCGCCGGCTACAAAACCCAGGGCGGTGTTGGCCTGACCCAAAGCGGTCAGCACACGGGATACGTTGACACCCTTTCCGCCGGGGGTCATCACGCACCCATCCACAAAATTGATGGCACCCAGATGCATCCCGCCCATACGGACGGTGCAATCCAGCGCCGGATTACAAGTAATGGTATAAATCATTTAACCTACCTCCCTTATGGTACCGCCACCAACCACACAATCGCCGTCGTACAGCACCACAGCCTGACCCTCGGTAATGGCCCGTTGAGGCTCATCAAACACCACCTGTGCTCGACCATCGGGCAAAGCCGTAACAGTAGCGGGTGCCTCTTTGGCAGAGTAGCGGGTCTTGGCGGTAACACGCACCGGCTCGGTAGGTATCTCGCCGGATACCCAACTAACGTTTTCAGCCACCAAGGTGGCGGTATACAATTCGCTCTCGGGGGTCAACAGCACGGTGTTATCCTCCATACATTTACGGCGCACGTACAACGGAGCGGGCAGTGACAACCCCAACCCCTTGCGCTGACCGATGGTGTAGCCGATGAGACCCTTGTGCTGTCCCAGCACCTTACCCTCGCCATTCACAAAATCTCCGGGGGGATATTCCCGGCCGGTACGGTTGCGGATAAAGTCCGCATATTTTCCATCCGGTACAAAGCAGATGTCTTGACTATCCTTTTTGGTTGCTGCGGCAAACCCATATTCCGCCGCCCGGGCACGGACAGCGTCCTTATCCGGCATATCGCCTAGTGGAAAGCGGATGTGCGCCAGTTGCTCTTGGGTGAGGAAATACAGCACATAGCTCTGATCTTTTGCCAGATTTTTCGCCTTTTTCAACTGGTATTTTCCACTGGCTTCATCGTATTCCACACGGGCATAATGACCGGTTACGATGGTATCACAGCCTTGTTCCTTGGCATACTCGTGGAGGAGAGAGAACTTCATATGACGGTTGCACTCGATGCAAGGATTGGGGGTATCCCCCATCTCGTAGGCAGTGATAAACTTCTGAATCACGCAGGATTCAAAAGAATCCCGACAATCCAAAACCGAAAAGGGAAAGCCCAACCGTTCCGCCACGCCGGCGGCATCCTGGGTCTCGGAGGCAGCACCGCAAGAATTACCGAAATCGTGGAGACGCATGGTGACACCGATGCAGTCGTAGCCGGCCTCTACCATACAAACTGCCGCCACCGAACTGTCCACACCGCCACTCATAGCAATCAGTGCTTTTTTCACGCTTTCTCCTCCTTTCCCTCGGTTTCTTGCAAGGCTTCCAAAGCCTCTCGCAAGGTGTCCAGTGCATTCTTCTTACCGGTACGATCAATCCGCACCGCAAAATAGGGCTTGCTACCCGCCGAGATCATCACCCGACCGGGTAGGGCGGCGGTAAGACGGCCGCCCAAAGCCACGTCCAGTTTCTCACAATAGAGCAGTAGAGATTCCTGTTGCTGTTTGATCTCACGGATACCCACAGCCGCCGCCATATTGCGCAGCAGCGCCACGTCCACCAGACCCTGTACCGCCACAGGCGGTTCGCCAAAGCGGTCAATCAGCTCATCGAACACGTCCATAGAATCCTCCACCGTGCGGATATCCGCAATACGGCGATAGATTTCCAGACGCTGGGCGTTGTCGCTAATGTAGTTATCCGGAATGTGGGCGGTGATGGGCAGATCCACCAGACACTCCACCGACTGAGCGGCGGATTCGCCCTTTTCCTCGCTGACGGCATCCGCCAACAGTTTTAGGTACATATCGTAGCCCACCGCTTCCATATGGCCGTGCTGTTGGGCGCCCAGCAGGTTGCCCGCTCCACGGATCTCCATATCCCGCATAGCAATCTTGAATCCCGCGCCAAACTCGGTAAAGTCTCGCATAGTCTCCAACCGCTTTTGGGCGATATCGGTCAATTCCTTACCTCTCGTAAAGGTGAGGTAGGCATAGGCACGGCGGGAGGAACGACCCACACGTCCACGAAGCTGATGAAGCTGAGAAAGGCCGTAGCGATCGGCATTCTCGATAATCAGCGTATTCACGTTGGGGATGTCCACACCGGTCTCGATGATGGTGGTACACACCAGGATATCCACCTCGTGCTCCAGCACCTGTCGCCAGATTTCGGACAGTTCCTCTTCGTTCATTTTTCCGTGAGCCACGGTGATGCGCGCCTCCGGAATGCGATTGTGCAATGCCGCCGCCACCAATTCAATGTTATCCACCCGATTGTGGAGATAATACACCTGACCGTCCCGACGCAGTTCCCGTCGGATGGCATCGGCGATGACACCGTTATCGTGTTCCAACACGTAGGTCTGCACCGGACGTCGATCCATTGGCGCTTCCTCAATCACCGACATATCCCGAATACCGCTCATAGCCATATTCAGGGTACGGGGGATAGGCGTTGCCGACAGGGTCAGCACGTCCACGTTGGGGGTCAGTTCCTTGATGCGTTCTTTCTGCGCCACACCAAAGCGCTGTTCCTCGTCCACAATAAACAGTCCCAAATCCCGAAAGGCAATATCCTGGGACAGCAGACGGTGGGTGCCCACAATGATGTCCACCTCACCGCTCTTCAGCCGTCGGACGATGTCCGCCTGTTGCTTGGCGGTGCGGAAACGGGAGAGCATCTCCACCTTGACAGGGAATCCCTCAAACCGCTTGAGGATGGTGTTGAAATGCTGGAACGCCAGAATGGTGGTAGGCACCAAAATGGCGCATTGCTTACTCTGGCTGACACACTTAAAGGCGGCACGCAATGCCACCTCGGTCTTGCCAAAGCCCACGTCACCGCACAGCAGACGATCCATAGGTACCGCCCGCTCCATATCGGTTTTGATCTCATCAATACAACGGAGCTGATCCTCGGTCTCTTCGTATTCAAAATGACGCTCAAAGTCGTACTGCCATTCCTCGTCGGGACCAAAAGCATAACCGGGAGAGGCCATCCGCTTGCCGTACAATACCACCAACTGCTTGGCGATATCCTTGACAGCAGAACGCACCCGGGTCTTAGCCTTTTGCCATTCCTGACCGCCAAGGCGGTGCACTTTAACCGTGGCATCTTCCTTGTTTCCAATATACTTACTAACCAAATCCAACTGAGTTACCGGCACGTAGAGGGTATCCCCTTTGGCGTATTCCAATTTAATATAATCTTTTACTACACCCTGTACGTCGATCTGGTGCACGCCCTGATAGACGCCGATACCGTGGGCAGAATGCACCACGTAATCGCCAACTTGCAATTCGGACAGGCTATGGATCTCCATACCCTTTTCCTTGCGGCGGCGAGACCGGCGCACTGGCTTGATGGCACGACCGTGAGTTAGGATTGCCAAGCGGGCATCCGGCAACTCCATACCGGCGGACAGGCCACCGGCAACCACCAGCACCTGACCACGGATGGGAGCCTCCGGCGACTTAGCGTACAGTGCGGGCAATCCCGCTTTCTGCAAGTCTTCCGCCAGGGTTTGGGCGGCCTTTTCCTCACTACCGGCCAACACCACACAGGCCATCTTGCGGTTCAGAAGATCCCGCAGGTCGTCTGCCAGCAATTCCACCCGTCCGGACCATACCGGCAACTGACGGGCATCCACCGTATACATCCGCTCCAATTGCACCGATACGCCACCACGGGAGAAGGCGTCCAGCAACAGGGTGGGAAGCTTCTCCAAACAGGCAACCACCCGCTCCCAGCCGGGAGCATATTCCATCAGTGCACGGCAAATCAACCCTTCCTCTAAGAGAGCGGTTTCGTCCTGTTCCAACTGCCAGTGATAGGTGCGCACCCGCTCCCGCACCTTGGCGGGTTCGGAAACGAACAACAGGGCGTCACGCATATAGGTAAACAGGTTGGCTTTTTCCTTATAGATTAACGGCAGATATTTATCCACCGATCCGGGATGGGTACCGCCGCGCAGACGGTCCACGTCCCGCAACAGATTCTCCCGCACCTGCGGAGCATGTTTGCCACGTTGGGCGCCGGCCAGCGTCTCGATATCCGTCGCCAAAACCGCCGGGTCATCGTACATAATCTCTGCCGCCGGCGGAATCGCCACCGCATCTAGATTCTCGGTGCGACGCTGGGTCAGCAGATCGAAATAGCTGAGGGTGTCGATGGTATCGCCCCACAACTCCAAACGGACAGGAGCGGGACAGGCGGCGGGGTATACGTCCACAATGCCGCCACGAACCGCAAACTGTCCGGGTCCCTCAATTTGGGCGCAACGCTCATAGCCCGCCGCAGATAAGGCGGCAGGCAGATCGGCAACCGGAAGCTGTGCTCCGGAAATCAGTTCAATAGTACGCTCCAGCAAGGTGTCCGGAGGGATGGTATACTGGATAGCGGCATCAGCACAGGCCACCACACAATCGTAGCCACCCTCGGTCATAGCCGCCAACACACCCAGACGCATCTGCTCATACTCACGACCTGCCGCCTCCACTTGGCGCAGAGACAGCTCCCTAGCCGGCAGATACAGGGTGTTCAGCCCCAGTGCTTGCAGGTCTTCGGCAAGGCGGTTTCCCTCTGCCTCATCACCTACCAGCACCACCGATCGCCGTTTTTGCGACCGACAAAGACCTGCCACAAACAGCGCCTTATGAATGTGGGCCAGACCCACCAACTGGATGGGCGTACGACCGGCGGGGATATCCTCGCAGACACTGCGAAAGGCAGGTAAAACCGCCAATCCCTTGTCCCAAATACTCATAATTTACCTCGACTGTATAACTCAATGGGAATACTTGTTCATAGCTTCTTCGATACTGCCGGCAACAATGCACTTGGCCGCACCGGCAGCCTTTTCAAAGGCGTCTTCCATCAAGGGTTGCTCGTCTTTTTTATACTTGCTCAGCACCCAATCCGCCAGATCATAGGCGGGATGAGGCTTGGCGCCCACACCGATACGCACCCGAGGGAAATTGTCGTCACCGATGCAACCGATGATACTGCGCAGACCCTTTTGACCACCGTCAGAACCTTTCTTGCGCACCCGCACCACACCGGGATTCAGGGCGATATCGTCGGACAATACCAGCAACTGATCGGCAGACAATTTGTAGAAGTTCATAGCCTCACGAACCGCTTCACCGCTGGCATTCATAAAGGTTTGGGGGAACATCAGCATTACCTTTTTGCCGGCGATTTCACCGGTGCCCACCATAGCCTTAAACTGTTTTTTGGACAGGGTGACACCGGCGTCTTTGGCAATGACGCACAGAGCATCGTAACCGGCGTTGTGGCGGGTATGCTCATAGGCCATACCGGGGTTACCAAGACCCACAATCAGCCAATCAATAGCGGTCTTTTTCTTCTGAAAAATCATAGGGGAATCCTCCTAAAAATGATACGACAATACGCCGAAAGTCAGGCGACCTCCGGCTGGTTATTTCGTTATTACACGTCTAGTATAGCAGAAGAAGTGCTCCACCGCAAGGGAAATTTGTTGGATAACGAAAAAGCATCGGGCGGTCGAGGACGCCCACCCCTACACATCCCATCCAATCTTGTTCATAGCCGTAGGGACGACCATTGGTCGTCTGCGGACGGGCAGTGCCTGTTCCTACGCACCCTATCTGCCTTCAGCAATCCCTCCAGCTCGTTCCCAACTTCCAATCCCATTTTTACTACTCCTAACTGCTCAAAAAATCGTGAAAAATGACCGAAAACCCATAAAAAAATTATTAAAAAATGAACAATCCGTAATTTTTGCGAAAAAATTCAAAAAAATCGCAAAAAAGGGTGGCATTATTACAATAAGTCTGTTATAATATTAGACGGCTTTGCAGATGTGACGGGCAGGACGGGACAAAACCTCGAACGCCCTGCCCCACTGCAGAGAAAAATCTGAAACATTTTTGGAGGTAAAAAGTATGAGTCACAAGTATGTTTACCTGTTCAGCGAAGGCGACGCTTCCATGCGTGAGCTGCTGGGCGGTAAGGGCGCTAACCTGGCTGAGATGACCAAGATCGGTCTGCCTGTTCCCCAGGGCTTCACCGTTTCCACCGAGGCCTGCACCCAGTACTATGAGGATGGCCGTAAGATCAGCGATGAGATCAAGGCCCAGATCATGGAGAACATTGATAAGATGGAGGGTATCACCGGTAAGAAGTTCGGTGATAAGGAGAACCCCCTGCTGGTGTCCGTTCGTTCCGGCGCCCGTGCTTCCATGCCCGGTATGATGGATACCATCCTGAACCTGGGTCTGAACGAGGAAGTTGTAGAGACCATGGCCGCTAAGTCCGGCAACGCTCGTTGGGCTTACGACTGCTATCGTCGTTTCATCCAGATGTACTCCGACGTTGTTATGGAAGTCGGTAAGAAGTACTTCGAGGAGCTCATCGACGAGATGAAGGAGAAGAAGGGCGTTACTCAGGACGTTGACCTGACCGCTGACGACCTGAAGGAGCTGGCTAACCAGTTCAAGGCTGAGTACAAGAACAAGATCGGTGCCGATTTCCCCGCCGATCCCAAGGAGCAGCTGATGGGCGCTGTCGAGGCTGTGTTCCGTTCCTGGGACAACCCCCGTGCTAACGTCTATCGCCGTGACAACGATATCCCCTATTCCTGGGGTACTGCCGTTAACGTGCAGATGATGGCCTTTGGTAACATGGGCGACAACTGCGGTACCGGCGTTGCTTTCACCCGTGACCCCGCCACCGGCGAGCCCGGTCTGATGGGCGAGTTCCTGACCAACGCTCAGGGCGAGGACGTGGTGGCCGGCGTGCGTACTCCCATGCCCATCGCTGAGATGGCTGAGAAGTTCCCCGCCGCATTCAAGAAGTTCAACGAAGTTTGCGCCATCCTGGAAGATCACTACCGTGACATGCAGGACATGGAGTTCACCATCGAGGACGGCAACCTCTACATGCTGCAGACCCGTAACGGCAAGCGTACCGCTAAGGCCGCTCTGAAGATCGCTTGCGACCTGGTGGACGAGGGCATGATCGATAAGAAGCAGGCTGTTGCCATGATCGATCCCCGTAACCTGGATACTTTGCTCCATCCCCAGTTTGATACTAAGGCTCTGAAGGCTGCTACTCCTGCCGGCCGTGGTCTGGGTGCTTCCCCCGGCGCTGCTTGCGGTAAGGTTGTATTCACCGCTGAGGATGCAGTAGAGTGGGCAGAGAGAGGCGAGAAGGTCGTTCTCGTTCGTCTCGAGACCTCTCCCGAGGATATCACCGGTATGAAGGCTGCTCAGGGTATCCTGACCGTTCGTGGCGGTATGACCTCTCACGCTGCAGTAGTTGCACGTGGTATG
>JAZRES010000029.1:0-29974 GCA_045660965.1 Acutalibacteraceae bacterium | reverse complement strand
CATCGGGCGAGGAAGTATAACTTGTGGTGGTACAGCCAATTGGCACGGCGGTGAGAACGTATCGCCTTCAGACCATTGTACAGCGCCCACGCCTCAAAAGACGAACGGGACGCAGGGTCACGCTCACGGATGGTGGCGATGTCTTCACGTAATTGACGAAACATAGCGACGACTCCTTTCTCAAAAATAAAAAACACCTCCGTTGCTCCCCTATGGGAAGCAACGGAGGTGAGAAAAAACTCACGGTTCCACTCCGTCATTCACTCAATAGGCTCCCAACAGAGCCCTGCCCGATAACGGAGGCGCACCGCCGCAGGATACTGGGAATACTCGGTTCCCCCGCGGAGCCAGCAGGTGCATTTCGCCGTATCGTACGTCGGGACGCTCTCAGCCAAGGCGGTCCCTCTCTGGTACGCCGTGTACGGGTACTTCTCCTGCTCATTGCTTTAGTATTATTATATACGGATTTTCCGATTTGTCTACTGTTTTTTTAGTTTTCCTTAAAATAGTGGCGCAACTGCCATACGTACTGGATGCCGGAGACCACAGTGGCCACCACGCCAATCCACAGCAGAATGATTGCCACCCAAGCGCAAACGTCCTTGAGATACGGGACGTCGCAGAAGACGGAATACCGCTTAACCTCCAAGAAGGTCAGGGCAAAGATGATGGACACCATCTGCATCACGGTCTTCAGCTTGCCGGCGAAAGAGGCAGCTACCACCACGCCGTCCTTGGCGGCCATCAGGCGCACCGAGGTGACGGCAAACTCACGAATCAGCACCAGAAACAGCGCCCAGGGCAGAGTCTCGTTATTCACCATCCAAACCAAGCCGATGTAGGCGGCGGTGGTGAGGGCCTTGTCTGCTAAAGGATCCAGGAACTTACCCAGATTGGTGATTAAATTGCGAGAACGGGCAATCTTGCCGTCAAAATAATCGGTCAGGGATGCGATGATAAACACCAACAGCGCCACGGCGTAATGGTGAGGAAAACGAATCAGCATCATCGCCAAAAACAGAGGGGTCATAATGCAACGAGCCAAAGTCAATTTGTTCGGTAAATTCATTCGGTCATCTCTCCTATCAAATCCCAATCCATAATATCGGTAATGGTTACAGAAATCAAATCGCCGGGAGCAATGGGGCGAGTAGCCATAAAGAATACCTTGCCGTCGATGTCGGGGGCATCGCCCTCGGTACGACCAAACCAGCACTCGGCGTATCTATCAAAGCTCTCTACCAGCACGGTGACGGTCTTGCCCACCATCTCCTCGTTGAGGGCGTCCGCAATACGGCTCTGCTCCTCCATCACGATGTCACGGCGGCGGAACTTGACCTCGTCCTCAATCTGATCGGACAGTTTGTAGGCCGGGGTATCCTCCTCGGGAGAGAAGGCAAAGCAACCCAAACGCTGGAAGCGAGCCTCTTTGATGAACTCGCACAGTTCCTCAAATTCCTCCTCGGTTTCACCGGGGAAGCCCACCATCACGGTGGTGCGCAGGGTAATGCCCGGCACCTTTTCACGAATGCGGTGGATCAGATCGGTCAACTGCCGGCGGTTGCCGGGACGATTCATCCGCTTGAGCACACCGCCGGCGGCGTGCTGGAGAGGAATGTCCATATAGGGCAGCACCTTTTCCTCGGTGGCCATCACGTCCAGCAGTTCGTCCGTGATGTGCTCGGGATAGCAATACAGCAGACGGATCCACTTGAGATCCTCAATCTTGCACAGCTCGGTGAGCAACTGGGGCAGACGGCCCTCGCCGTACAGATCCTGTCCGTAGACGGTGGTATCCTGTGCCACCAGCACCAGTTCTTTTACGCCGTCCTGTACCAATTTCTTGGCTTCTGCCACAATATTCTCCATAGTACGGCTACGCAGACCGCCACGAATGCCGGGGATGGCGCAATAGGTGCAACGGTTATTACAGCCATCGGCAATACGAAGATAGGCAAAAAAGTAAGGGGTGGTCTGGAGACGGTCACCGTCCAGACACCAACTGTCCCGAGAGGGAAATTCACGGATCACCTCGTCCGCCATTACGCGGTTGATTACCTCGACGATATCGTCGTTGGCGCCCAGACCCAGTACGGCGTCGCACTCCGGGATCTCGTCCGCCAACTCCTGCTGATACCGCTGTGCCAGACAGCCGGTGACAATAATCTTTTTAATCCGTTTTTCCTTCTTCAGTTGGGCAAATTCCAGAATGTTCTCGATGGACTCCTGCTTGGCATCGGCGATGAAGCCACAGGTGTTCACAATCACCACCTGAGCCAGTCCGCTCTCGGAGGTAATCTCAAAGCCGGCGGCCTCCAATTTTGCCAACATCAGTTCGGCATCCATCTGGTTTTTCGGGCATCCCAAGGATACCATTCCAACTTTTACAGCCATTGGTCATTCTCCTCGCTGTTCTCCATCGCCGATCCCAATTCTTCCATAGCTCGGCGGATGGCGGTATAGCTAAACCCACGACGTGCCAGTGCGGCGGTCACCCGTCGGCGGTCATCGGGGTCATTTAACTTATTATAATACTTCTTTTGCAAAAGTGCAAGTGCCTGTTGAAAATCCTCGCATTCCAACGAATCTGCCGCCTCTTGGGCGATGGCGGGAGCTACCCCACGACGGCACAACTCCTGGATAATCCGGCGATGGGGATACTGTTTATACTCGCTGAGATGGCGAGCCATACGACGGGCGTATTGCTCATCGTCCAAAAGCCCCACCTCTTTTAGTCTGTCCACCACGGCAGAGGCAATCTCCGGGGAGGCCTCGGTGTGCAGTTTCTGCTCTAACTCGCCACAGGCATAATCTCGCAACCCCAGCAGGTACAAGGCACGTTCCCGTGCCCGGTTATACTGGGAGGTTTGCAAAAGGGAGTCTAACTGCTCTTCGGTTATATCGCCATCCACCCGATAGGGGGATTCGTCAAAGGTCTGCCGATCCACCGGCAACTCTCGCCCATCCTCCAAACGGAGCAGATACAGACGCCGACGGCGGATGGCGGTTTCCAGAATCTTCATACTCATCACCTGACAAAACACAAATAGGCAGGAGAACCGGTCTCCTGCCTAAGGTGTACGATTAGTCGTCTACTACAATATCAATCTGTGCCTTGGCGGCGGTGCTGGTCACCTGGGGTGCAGCCGCCAGAGGGATCTCTACCGGAGTCTGGGGTGCGGCGGTCACAGAGGAACGGGCACCGGGCACCAACTTGTGCATATTCTCACGCACTTGTGCCTCGATCTCGGCAGACAGTTCGGGATGCTCACGCAGATACTCCCGCACGTTGTCACGACCCTGTGCCAGACGGTCGCCCTTATAGCCGAACCAAGAACCGGACTTCTCAATAATATCCAGTTTCACTGCCAGATCCAGCAATTCGCTCTCTTTGGAGATGCCCAGACCGTACAGAATGTCAAACTCTGCCTGTTTGAAGGGAGGTGCCAACTTATTCTTAACCACCTTAACACGGGTGTGAGCGCCCACGGCATCGGCACCGTTCTTGAGGGTTTCGGTGCGGCGCACGTCCAGGCGGACAGAAGCGTAATATTTCAGGGCGTTACCACCACTGGTCACTTCAGGGTTGCCGTAGACAATGCCCACCTTAAGGCGCAACTGGTTGATAAACAGGGCGATGCAATTGGACTTAGACACGGCCGGTGCCAACTTACGCATAGCCTGGGACATCAGACGAGCCTGGAGACCCACGTGGGCATCGCCCATCTCGCCCTCGATCTCGGCGCGAGGTACCAGAGCCGCTACCGAGTCCAGAACCACGATATCCACCGCACCGGAACGAATCAGCGCCTCCATAATCTCCAGCGCCTGCTCGCCGGTATCCGGCTGGGACACCAACAGAGAATCTACGTCTACACCCAAAGCACGGGCGTATACGGGATCCAGAGCGTGCTCCACGTCGATAAAGGCGGCCTCGCCACCCATCTTCTGGCACTCTGCCACGGCGTGAAGCGCCAAAGTGGTCTTACCGGAGGCCTCGGGACCGTACACCTCGATGATACGACCACGGGGCAAACCGCCAATACCCAAAGCGGCATCCAGCGCCATAGAGCCGGTAGGTACCGCATCTACATTCATCTTAATATTCTCGCCCAGGCGCATAACGGAACCCTTACCGTACTGCTTTTCAATCTGAGCCAAGGCCATATCCAAAGCTTTTTGACGATCGCTGCGATCGGTCGTTGCCTCGGTAGCTTTTTTCTTTGCGGCCATAATAACATCCGTCCTTTACGATAAAACTGTCGGCCGTGCCGACTCACTGTTCACATTCTAGCACACTGTTTTGGAAAAATCAAGAGTTTTTCGAACATTTGTTTGCAAATTTTATTTTCGGGCAATTACCACCCGATCGATGCCGGCCAAATCCTGCAAAACCTCAGTATCTTCAAGGCCATTGGTGGCAAACAGCGCCGCCACATCCCCAGCTTGACCAATGCCCACTTCCACCGCACAGAAGCCTCCCGGTGCCAGTTTTTCGCACCAATGTTCGGCAATCACCCGGTAAAAAGCCAGACCGTCGGCGGTACCGTCCAGCGCCATTTTGGGTTCTCGCTGTACCTCACGCTGAAGACCGGCCAAATCGGCGGTGGGGATATAGGGCGGGTTGGATAGGATGGCGTCGTAGGTGTCGGGGAAAGCGTCGTAGTCGGTCAGCACGTCGCCTTGGCAAAGGGTCACGTCATAGGCAGGATACCGCCGGATATTCTCGGTCAGATACGGCAACACGTCGGTGGACAACTCCACCTCGGTGACCACCGCACCCGGTGTCAGCGATGCCACACCCAAGCCTACACAACCGGTGCCGGCGCACAAATCCAGCACCCGGGGTGCGCTCTTTCCAATCATTCGGGAGGCTGCCGCCTCGCACAACAACTCGGTATCCGGGCGGGGAATCAGCACACCCTCGCCCACCTTCAGCGTCAGCGACAGAAAATCCCACTGACCCAAGATGTACTGAAGGGGTCTGCCCTCTGCCCGCTCCGTTAGGGCGGTGTTCAACACCGCCAACTGAGAGTCGGTCAGCGGGGTATCGTCCGCCATCTGCCCACGGGGCAATCCGCCCAAATCCTCCAACAGACACCGGGCGTCAAACCCGGCGTCTTCGCATCCGGCTTGGGTCAAGTGGGCGGTAGCGTTGCTCAACCACTCTTTACGGGTTACCACTTGTCTGCCTCCGGATCCTCGGGGATGACTGCCTCCAGCGCCTTGATAGCGCACTCAATCATATCGTCGTCCGGCTCGATGGTGGTGATGTGTTGCATCCACACACCGGGAGCGGAAATGAGACGGGTAAACCAGTTATCGCAACGACCCGCCAGCTTAATCAGCTCATAGCCGATACCCACCGTCAGGGGCAACAGAGACAGCTTAATCACCGTGCGCAGAATCGGCTCTTTGATGGGAATCAAGATGGAGATGATGATACCCACCACCAGCATCAGCACCATAAAGGAAGTACCGCAACGGGGATGGAACCGCTTTTGCTGGCGGACGTTCTCCACCGTCAGGGGCAGTCCCTTTTCATAGCAGAAAATAGACTTGTGCTCAGCTCCGTGATACTGGAAGGTGCGACGGATATCCTTCATACGGGATACCGCCAGCATATAAATTAGGAACACCAGAATACGCACCACACCCTCAAAGATGCCGCGCAAAGTGTCCTGCTCCTCCAAGCTGGGGAAAGCCAAGGTCAGCCAATTGAACAACTGGATGGGCAACCACATAAACAGCACCAGCGACAGGGCAACGCCCAGCACCATGCCCACCACCATCACCACGTTCATCAAGACCGAGGCTTTTTTCTTGTTGTCGGCATTCTTCTTAGGTTTCTTGGCTTCTTGCTCTTCGTCCAGAGCCTCTTCCAGTTCTTCCTCGATACCACTAAGTTCGGCGGAACGCATCAGGCACTTATAGCCGAAGCGCAGAGAGTCGATCATACCGAATACACCACGGATAATCGGCCACTTGCAGATGGCGGGAAGCTTGGACTTGGGGGTATCGTACTCCTCCATACGAATCTCGCCGGAGACGTGACGTACCGCCATGGCGGTGCGCTCGGGACCCCGCATCATAACACCCTCAATCAGCGCCTGACCGCCGATGGAAGTCTTTTTCAATACACATTCTTGTTTGCTCATAGTTTTATTCCTCTCTCAATCAAAGGGATGTATCTAAAGGTAGCCACACCGTGACGGTGGTGCCCACCTGAAGTTCCGAATCAATTTCCATACTGCCACCGTGGAGGTGCAGAATCTCCTGGGCCACCGCCAGACCGATGCCGGCACCGGTCTCGCCCGGTTCACCCTGATAGAATTTACGGGTTACCAAGGGCAGTTTTTCCGGCGGGATACCCACGCCGGTATCGCTGATGACCACCTGGATGCGGTCGCCTACCACCGCCGCCTCAATCCGTACCCGGTCACCGGGACGGGAAAACTTGACGGCGTTGTCCAGCAGATTGACAAACACCTGCTTAATCCGGGAGGCATCGCCACGGATAGCCGGTAGACCGGTATGCTCCACAAATTCCAATTTGACGTTGCCACGAGAGGCCTTATCCTGTAATAGGAACACCGCCTCTTCCAGTTCTGCCTGGACGTCGATACGGGCAGGTCGCAAGGCGATGTGACCCGCCTCCATACGGGAGAAGTCCAGCAGTTCTTCTACCAGACCGGACAGGCGCTGTGCCTCTTTACCGATAACGGTGAGGCCTTGGGACGTCAGCTCGTGGTCGGTGGTGGCGTCCTGTAGCGTCTCGGTCCATCCCTTGATGGCGGTCAGGGGTGTGCGCAACTCGTGAGAGACCGAAGAAATAAACTCGTTCTTCATCCGCTCGGCGGCCGAAATCTCGCCCGCCATAAAGTTGATGGTGTCGCACAGTTCACCGATTTCGTCATTATACCGTTTTTCCAATCGAGCCTCGTACTCGCCCATAGCGATGCGCCGAGCCGTCTTATTGATGGCAGACACCGGCACCACGATGGAATTGATGAAATACATACCCGACAAGGACACAAACGTAATGATCAGCAAAATCAGCCCCAACACCAACAGAGACAAAAACACAATCTGCCGATCCACAGAGGTCAGCGACACCACGTAGCGCAGTGCGCCCAGCACCGTGCCGGAAGAATCCGTCTCCAGCATGGTCAGCGCCATCACCGTCTCACCGGCACCGGAACGACCGTGCCACACGCCCATACCGTCCGGCTGGGACAGTGCGGTCTTAAAGTCCGGGGTGGTGAGATCCTCCGGCACAAAGCCGGTGGAGGATACCTGGATTTTTCCCGAGGCATCCAGCACCTGCAATTCCATCTTGTCTTTATCGCTGAAGTGCGCAATCATATCACGGCTGATGTCGCCGGTCAGCACCGTATCCGGACCCCAATAAAATTCCACCGTGCGGTGGTATAGTTGCGCCCGGCTCTCCATAGCGGTTTGGGTGCCTTCGTAATAATAGTACCGCAACATAACCGTAAACAGCACCTGCAACACCAGCAAGAATACCACCGTCAGTAAAAAGGCGTTCTTAAGCCACCGACGGGTCAGCTGGTTTTGCGGTATAAAGCGTTGTATTATACGGCCAAAGCCACTGTTCTTTATCCGTTCCATTGATAGCCTCTCCCCCATACCGTTTGCAAATGACGAGGTGCCGAGGGATCTGCCTCCACCTTCATCCGCAGACGGCGGACATTCACGTCGACAATCTTATCGTCTACAAATTCTTCGTTCTGCCATACTGCCTCCATAATCTCGGCACGGGTGATAATCCGACCGGGATTATTAAGGAAGAAGGCCATAATCTGACTTTCAATCTGGGTTAATTCTACCGACGTATTCTCAAACTGTAAAAGGTGAGAACGCAAATCCAGCACAAAATCGCCACTGTGCAACCGAGCCGATGCATCGCTCTCGCTGGGCACCTGTAGCCGGCGGTACAGCGACTCGATACGTGCCAGCAACTCGGCAATACTGAAAGGTTTGGTTACGTAATCATCGGCGCCCGCCTTGAGTCCGCCCACCTTCTCCGTCTCTCCGGTGAGGGCAGTAAGCATAATGATGCCCATACGGCTATTCAGCTGGCGCAGACGACGGCAGGTCTCGAACCCGTCGATGCCGGGGAGCATACCGTCCAGCAGAGCCACGGAAATGGTGGGATCTGCCTCGTACCGAGCCAGTGCCTCTTCTCCCGAGGCGGTCTCGGTGACCTGATAACCGGCACGACGAAGATTGATCACCACAAAGGAGCGGATGGAATCCTCGTCCTCGCATACCAGTATTTTTTTCATTCGGATTCGCCTCCTTTGAAAAGGTTAGAAGCGAGCCACCATATAGCCCACTTTTTCGGCGCTCATTACCGCCGGGTCGTAATAGGCGTAATAGCCCTCTCGACCTTCTACCGTGCCGAGAATAGCCATCTGCTTGATGCCGTCGGCAGGCATATCGGACAGCGGAATACCGTACAGCAACCACAGGAAGGGTCTATTGGTATCCTTATCCAGTAAGGTTAGGGTATGGGTTGCGGAATCGTAGGCGGTCTCCAGTTTAGTGCGCAGCGTTTCGTCCAGCATCACCAGATAACCGTCGGCCTCATTCACCAGAGAATAACCCCGCTGCTGCCAGGTGCCGGTGGCGTAATCCCAGCTGTGCCACTGGGTGACCGAGCCACCCACCTGACCGATGGTATGACCCTCCAGCACCGTGTGGGTGGGAATCTCGACGATGCCGTCACCGTCAATGTCCCGAGCCGGCAACTGACCGGTGCGGGTGGTATAGGCGGTCATATCCCCGGTAAAGGGGGTATGCAATCCGTCTTTGTAATAAATCAGCTGGGTCACCGCCGTTTCACTGTTGGGATGACCCTCTACGAACAGGCCGTGGACACCCTCTGCCAAACGGCACAGGGTCATATCGCCAAACTGCTGTATGGAACCATCCAGCACGGCGGAACCCAGGTGTGTCAGCACGCCATTCTGCAAATTATACAAAGTGGCAGACACCTCGGTGCCGGCTGTAAGCAACATCAAGCTGTCGTAGCCACCGGCGGTAATATCCCCCACAAAGAAAGAGGAATACAGCAAGTCTCGAGACAGAGCGTGAATGCCACCGGCAATATCGTATACCGTCAGATGGAAAGCGCGGCTGTTATACCCGCTCCATCCGGCAATCCACTCGGCGGTACCGTCGCCGTTCAGGTCGCCAAAGGCCACCTGGTGAATGGAGGTGCCGTTGCCCACGGCATCCGCCACCGACACCCAACCGTCCTCTTCACGAATCAGGTGGTTTATCCGGGTCTCTTCCGGTGCGGTGGAAAGGGAATAAAACGCCACCGCAGAAGTGGCCTCTTCTCCATCCTTTACCGGGAAGCCCTGGGCGTTGCACAGGGTAAAGGCGGCCGTATACTCGCCCACCATCGGGTATTCCGGGGTAAAACGAGCACCCGCACCGGCGGTATCCCGCACGTAGGTCTCCAAAGCGGTCTGCACCGCCTGTTGGTCACCGCCAATCTTGGGCGGTTGCAAAAAGGACTCTACGTCCAGACTGCATCCGGTGCACAGCACCAGCACCGCCAATATCCATAACGCTATTCGCTGTTTTCCTTTCATTCCAAAGCCTCCTTTGGTGGGTTTCGGCACTTTATTTAAGAAGAGCCTGCCGATCGCGATAATCCGGCATAATCTGCTCTACAAAGTTCCAAAATTCGCGGCTGTGATTGTGGTGGCGGATATGAGCCAATTCGTGCACCACCACGTAATCCACCGCCTGTGGCGGGTACTGCATCAGCCGCCAAGAAAAGCACAGACTATTTTTACCACTGCAAGAGCCGAACCGTGTTCGTGCAGAAGTAATCTTAATCCCTGTGGGGGTAACCCCCATCAGAGCGGCGTAGTGAGCCACCCGCTGGGGAATGGTTTCTTTTGCCAATCGGCGCAATTCCTGCTCCTGTTCCGGAGTGACCGCTCTGGCCTGCTGGGCCTCTCGGCGCTCTTGCTGAACCGCCAGTTTTTTGGCAATCCACTGGGTGTGGGACTCCACAAAGCGGTCAATCTCTTTTTGGGACAACCGCAAGGGTGCACGTACCAGCACCTGGAGATCTCTGGTGATCTCCAGCCCCAACGTCCGCCGGCGAGAGCGTATCAACGTATACTCAACCATTGGCATACCCTGCCAAAATGTCCGTCAAGTATTGGCGATACTGGTCCACCACAGCGGTGGGGCTCACCAACCGCAAATCGGCACCAAAGCCGGACAACCAAGAGAAAAAGGGAGGGCTGACCACCACCGACACACGCACGGTGAATGCGCCGTCACCGGCGGGAATCAGGGACACGTCCTGACCGAACCGATCCATAATGATGCCGGCCATCTTCTCGGTGCAATGCAAAGTCACCGGCTGGGGCTGACCGCCAAACATACCAAAGGTCTTTTGGGTATATTGGGCCATATCCAATCGACGGAATTCGCTCTCACCCTCACGCTTATCCTCTGTGCAGCGGATGCGCAACATACGATCCACACGGTAGTGACGGATACTCTGGGTACCGCTGTCGTAAGCAATCAGATAATAGTTTTCGTCATCCCAGGTCAGCGCCCAGGGACTCACCCGATAGAGGGTGCCCTCATGGCGCAGATGCTGTTTTTTATCCACGCCCCAGTCGAAATACTGGAAGGTGACCTGACGGTTTTCGGCCAAGGCATTCTGCAGAGCGTCCACGCTGTAGTAGATACTCTCGTTCATATTCTTAATCCGTCCGGACACCAGCACCTGGCGATGCAATTGACCCGCCAGATGACGGCTGGTGAAACTCTCCAGCCGGCGAATCAGCTCGTCGCTCTTTTTGCGGGTGATGAACTTAGAAGATTGGACGGCGTCCACCAGCAGACGGAGCTGGGGCATATCCAGGGTGCGCGAAGCCACGTAGTACCGCACGGTGGTGTCACGGGTGGTGACCACGTCCTCGCCCAACAAGCGGAGTTGCTCGATGTCGTCGTAAAGGCTCTTGCGCTCGGCAGAAACTCCCCGCTGCTCCAGCATATCCTGGATCTGCTTAAGGGTCAGGGGATGCTCCTCGTCGGTCTCCCGACGCAGAATCTCCTGCAAATACAACAGCTTCAGTTTTTGTCCGCTCTGACGCGCCATAAGGTTGCCTCCTCCGGAAACTTCATTGTCCAATTTATGTCACTGTATACTATACCACATATCCACCAAAAAGAAAAGAGGTTTTGGTAATTTTTATTGGGTATATTTTGGTATAAAATAAAGATTGCAAGAAAACTATAATTATGGTATACTAAAGAGTACTAGCGACAAAGGAGTGTGCAACATATGCAACGAATCGGTATCATTGGAGCTATGAGCTCCGAGGTAGACAATCTCATCGCACGGATGACCGACACCACCCGCGAGGAATACGCCGGACGGCAATTTGTTTGCGGTCGCTTAGGCGGACAAGACGCCGTGGTGGTGCAGAGTGGTATCGGCAAAGTGGCCGCCGCCATCACCGCCCAGATGCTGATTGATCGATTTGGAGTGACTGCCCTGCTCAATACCGGTATGGCCGGCGGTCTGGACCGACGCCTGGCGGTAAAAGACCTGGTGGTGGCCACCGGCGCACTCCAGCACGATTTTGACCTAACCGCCTTTGGTCACGTGAGAGGTTATCTCACCGGCGAAGACGATCAAAAGCCCACCATCTTTGCCTGTGACACCGCTCTGGTGGAGCAGGCTATCAAAGCCGCCGAGGCTGTGTTGCCCGATGGTAGCAAGGCCATCACCGGCACCGTCGCCTCCGGCGACATCTTTGTGGACGATAGCGCTCTCAAAGCCATCTTGCGCGACGACTTTGGCGCCGCTGCCGCTGAGATGGAAGGTGCCGCTATTGCCCAGACTGCTGTGGCCAACGGCATCCCCTTTGTGATTCTGCGCACCATCTCTGACCTGGCCGAGCAAGAGGCCTCTGTGTCCTTTGACGAGATGGAGCGGTATGCCGGACAGCTAGCCGGTGACATCACCACGGCACTGCTGGCCAACCTGTAATTTTTGTAAATCTAGAGCGGGGTATCCCGCATCTATCGAAAAGGAGAGAATCGTATGCAACCCATTTCTCATCAATTATCCCACGATATGACGCTGCTCCATCTGTCTGAGCAGAACTATCGTACCGACCGACTGACCGGTCTGTTTGCGGTGCCCATCACCGCCGGCACCGCCGCCGAATACGCCATTCTGCCGGGTCTGCTGACCCGCAGCTGCGCTGCCTATCCCACGGTAGCCACCTTCAGCCGTCGTCTGGACGAGCTGTACGGTGCCACTGTACAGGGTCAGATTTTCCGTCTGGGCGGTTGGCAGATCTTGTCTTTCTCCGTAAGTTATCTCAACCGCAAATACACCCTGGACGGCAGCGACCTGACCGGTGCCTGCACCGACCTGCTGCTGGATATGCTGTTTGACCCCGCACTGGAGGACGGCGTATTCCCCGCCGACGCCTTTGCCCAGGAGAAGCGGTGTCTGCTGGAGCGTCTGCAGGGCGAGATGAACGAAAAGCGCACCTACGCCCGCCAGCGTTGCGAGCAGGTGCTGTGCCCTGATCATCCCTACAGCCTGAACCCCAACGGTACCGAAGAGACCGTCAATGCTCTGACCCCGGTGGCCGCCGCCACCGCCCGTGAGCGTCTGCTGTCCGAGGCTACCATCCACTGGCTGTACCAGAGCGCCGACGATACCGACACCCTGACCAAAAAGCTGGAAGAGCGCTTCGGCACTCTGCCCTATCGTCGTCCCACCGCTCTGCACCTGGACAACGCCTTCACCCTCAAAGAGAGCAACTGCACCGAGCACATGGCCCTTAACCAGGCCAAGTTGGTGCTGGGCTTCCGTGTAGCCATCACCAAGCCGGAGGGCAACATCGAGGCCGCCCAGCTGATGAACACCCTGTGGGGTGGTTGTGTCACCTCTCTGCTGTTCACCCACGTGCGTGAAGAGCTGAGCCTGTGCTATTACTGCGCCGCCACCTACGATCCCTTTACCGGTATCATTCTGGTGGACAGCGGTGTCCAGATGGAGAACGCCCAGCGCACCAAAGAAGAGGTGCTCCGTTGGCTGGAGGTCATCCGTGAGGGCAACTTCTCCGACGACGAGCTGGAGGCTGCCCGCCGTGCGCTGATCCAGAAATACGTATCTGCCTCCGACAGCCCGGAAGCACTGGAAAACTACTACGTGGGTCAAACCCTGTACGACGACTACGTCACCCCGGACGAGAAGCGCAGCCGTATCCTCGCCATCACCAAAGAGGACGTCTGCCGTGCCGCCCAGCTGACCCATTTTGATTCTACCTATCTACTGGCCCCTAACGAGGAGGTGTCCCAATGATGAACGCTGTAAAACACCCTTTGATCGGTGATACTTTATACACCGCCACCCACGAGACCGGTCTGCGCATCGTGGTATGGCCCCAGCCCGAAGCATCCTCTGTGTATGCCATGTTTGCCACCCGTTACGGCTCGGTGCACACCACCCTGCCCACCGCCGACGGCGGTACCGAGGTGGTGCCGGAGGGCATCGCCCACTATCTGGAGCATAAGCTATTTGAGAGCGAAGGTGAAGACGCCTTTACCCGCTACGCCGCCACCGGCGCCAACGCCAACGCCTATACCAGCTTTGACCGCACCGCCTATCTGTTCCACGCCACCGAAAACGTGCTGCCCAGCCTGGAGATTCTGCTGGACTTTGTGCAGGATCCCTATTTCACCCCCGAGACGGTGCAGAAAGAGCAGGGCATCATCGGTCAGGAAATCCGTATGGGCGAGGACCAGCCCCACCGCCGTGTATTCTTCAATATGCTCAAGGCGGTTTTCCACAATCATCCGGTGCGGGTGGACATCGCCGGTACGGTAGAGTCCATCTCCCACATCACCCCCGAGCTGCTGTATCGCTGCTATAACCGCTATTACAACCTGCACAATATGGTGCTGGTGGTGGCCGGTAACATCACCCCCGAAGAGGTGGAGGAGACCGCCAACCGCCTGCTGAAACCCTCTGAGGAGTTTGTGCCGGTTCCCTATACCTGTGACGAGCCGGATACCATCAACGAAGAGTACGTGGAGTGCTCTATGCCGGTGGCAAGTCCCTTGTTCTACCTGGCATTCAAGGAGCCTGCCGCCCAGCAGAAACAGAACGCCGAGGGTCTGGCCGTTTCCCGCGTGTTGAGCGAGCTGATGGCCGGCAGATCCAGCAACCTCTACACCCGTCTGATGAACGAGGGTCTGATCAACGACCAGTTCGGCGCCGAGTATTTCTGCGGTCCCGGTTATGGTCTGTGGATGTTCGCCGGTGAGTCTGCCGATCCCAAGCGTGTACAGGCCATTGTCAAAGAGGAGATCGCCCGTATGCAGAAAGAGGGCATCGACCCCGCCGCTGCCGAGGCTGTCCGCCGTGGCGCCTACGGTCGCTTGGTGGCCGGTCTGGACGATCCCACCGATTGCGCCGAGATGGTGCTGGGCAACCTGATGGACGGCATTGAGCCTCTGGAAGAGCTCACCGCACTGAAAGATCTGACCGTAGAGACTCTGCAAGAGCAGTTGTGCAGCCGCATTAACGTAGAGGCTTGCAGTCTGTCTGTGGTTAACCCTGTATAACACAGGGTACATAGAAAGGATCTTGATTATGTCACTTTTATCCCATTACATCGCATTCCCCAACCTGGGGTGGGAATTTCAAATCAGTCCCGACGTGTTCCCCAACAGTTCCTTTTCCATCAAATGGTACGGTCTGGCCATCGCCCTAGGCTTTTTGCTGGCGGTGTGGTACGGTCTGCGCCGTTCTGAAGAATTCGGCATCCAGCAGGAGCGGGTCATTGACGTGACTATGCCCACGGTGCTGTTGGCCTTTGTAGGCGCCCGTATCTACTACATCCTGTTCTGCGGACGGCTGGAGGAATATCTGGCCGACCCCATCTCGATGATCGAGATTTGGAAAGGTGGCATCGGCATCTACGGGGGCATCATTGTCACCTTCCTGGTAGGACCGCTGATGTGCAAACTGTTTAAGATAAACACCATGGCTATGTTTGACCTGGCATCGCTGGGTTTCCTTATCGGACAGAGCATCGGTCGTTGGGGCAATTTCTTTAACCAAGAGGCCTTTGGCGGCAACACCGACCTGCCCTGGGGTATGACCGGCGATATCATCGCCTCCGGTCTCAACGGCTCCGGTTATGACCCCGCTCTACCGGTACACCCCACATTCTTGTACGAATCGCTGTGGTGCGCACTGGGCTTTGTGCTGCTACACATCCTATCCAAGAAGGCTTACCACGTAAAGGGTCAGATCTTCTGCGGCTATATGGTGTGGTACGGCTCCGGCCGTTTCCTCATCGAGAGTCTGCGCACCGACAGCCTGATGACCGGCACGATGAAAACCTCCCAGCTGGTGGCGGTGCTTGCCGTAGCCCTGGGCGTGGGACTGTATCTGTTCCTGCGCCGGCGTCAGGTGGCGCTACCCAAAGAGTTAGAAGAACTCTCCACCCTTTCCGACAACCGACCTGAGAACGAAGAACAGGAGGAAAGCCATGGCAATGAGAATTGATGGCAAGGCCATTTCCGCCGCTCTGCGCAGCGAAATCGCCGCCGAAGTGGTGGAACTGAAGAAGAAAGGCATCACCCCCGGCTTGGCGGTGATCCTGGTGGGCGAAGACCCCGCCTCTCAGACCTACGTCCGCAACAAGCAAAAGGCTTGTGAGGAAGTAGGTTTCTACGGCGAGCAGATCAACCTGCCCACCACCACCACCCAAGAAGAACTGTTGAAAGTGGTGGAGGAGCTGAACAACCGCACCGACATCCACGGCATTCTGTGCCAATTGCCGTTGCCCAAGGGATTGGACGACAGCCTGGTGATTGCCTCCATCGATCCCAAAAAGGACGTGGATGCTTTCCACGCCGAAAACGTGGGACACATTATGATTGGCGACCAGCAATTTCTACCCTGTACGCCTGCCGGTGTGATGGAACTGATCCACCGCAGCGACATTACGGTAGAAGGTAAGCATTGTGTGGTCATCGGTCGCAGCAACATCGTGGGTAAGCCCATGGCTATGCTTCTCTTGCAGGAGAACGGCACGGTGACCATCTGCCACTCCCGCACCAAGAACCTGGCGGAGGTCTGCCGACAGGCAGATATCCTAGTTGCCGCCGTGGGACGCGCCAAGTTTGTCACCGCCGATATGGTCAAGCCCGGTGCCACCGTCATCGACGTGGGTATCAACCGGGACGAAAACGGCAAACTGTGTGGCGACGTAGACTTTGACACTGTAGAACCTATTGCCGGTGCCATCACCCCGGTACCCGGTGGTGTAGGTCCTATGACCATCGCCCTGCTGATGAAAAACACCCTGACCGCCGCAAAGCAACAAAATAATATCCTGTAATTGGGATTTTTGGGGTTTTTCGACGTTTTATGCAACAAAAATCCATCTGTGTGAAAAAAATATCCATTGTCATACCGTGACGATATGGATAGAATATTATTTGTAGTAATTTATGATTTCCCCATAAGGAGCGATTGATATGAAAAAGATTGCTGTTTTGACCAGTGGTGGCGACGCCCCCGGTATGAATGCGGCTGTCCGTGCTGTTGTACGTACCGCCCTCAACGCCGGCATCGAGGTGTACGGTGTTGTCCGTGGCTTTAACGGTTTGATTAACGACGAGCTGATCCCCATGGATCTGCGCTCGGTCTCTAACATTCTGCAGCAGGGTGGTACCACGCTGTACACCGCCCGTTGCCTGGAGTTTAAGGAGCTGGAGTATCAGCAGAAGGCTGCCGAAGTGTGCCGTAAGCACGGCATCGACGGCGTAGTGGTCTGCGGTGGCGACGGCTCTTTCCGTGGCGCTCAGAAATTGGCTAAGCAGGGCATCAACACCATCGGTATCCCCTGCACCATCGATAACGACATCGGTTGCTGTGAGTACACCATCGGTTACGACACCGCCACCAACACCGTTGTAGACCTGGTGGACAAGCTGCGCGATACCTGCCAGTCCCACGACCGTTGCAGCGTGGTTGAGGTTATGGGTCGTCACGCCGGTTGGTTGGCGCTGAGCGCCGGTATCGCTGCCGGTGCTACCAGCATCCTGGTGCCCGAGGTTCCCTACGACTTCCAGCAGGATATCGTTGAGCGTATGAAGTACACCTCCTCTCTGGGCAAGCATCACTTTATCGTGATGGTGGCCGAGGGCATCGGTGACGTAGATAAACTGGCAAGAGACATCGAAGAGGCTACCGGCGTTGAGACCCGTGCCACCGTGCTGGGTCACGTACAGCGTGGCGGTCGTCCCTCCAGCCGTGACCGTCTGCTGGCCAGCCAGATGGGCTATTACGCCGCCCACCTGCTGATGCAGGGCAAGAGCGAGCGTGTGGTTGCCGTCAACAACAACAACCTGATGGACTTCGACATCGACGAGGCTCTGGCTATGAAGAAGCCCTTTAAAGAGCAGCTGTTCAAGATGGCTGCCGAAATCTCTATCTGATTTCTCACAACCGCTCCAAAAGGGGCGGTTGTTTTTTTATAACCGGTGTGCTATAATGAGAACATACTGAATAAAGGAGGTCTGTCCTATGCCCTATACCGTGATGATGGTGGCCGCCGCCGGTGGCTCTACCCGAATGGGACAACCCAAACAACACATCCTGCTGGGACAGCACCCGGTGCTGATCCACACGCTAATGACCCTGCAATCGGTAGACGCCATTGACGAAATCCTGCTGATTGCCCGGGAAGAGGATATTGCCCACTTTACCACCTTAGCCCAAGAGGTGGGCGTCACCAAACTGCGCACCGCCGTAGCCGGTGGTGCCACCCGTCAAGAGTCGGTAGCAAAAGGTCTGGCTGCTCTGCCGGAGTGCGCCACACTGGTGGGTATCCACGACGGTGCCCGTCCGCTGGTACGAGCAGAGGACGTAGAAGCGGTTATCCACCAAGCCGAGAGCACCGGTGCTACCGCCCTGGCTGTACCGGTAAAGGACACCCTCAAGCGCACCGACGAGAACGGATTCGTTACCGACACCCCCGACCGTGCCGGACTGTGGCGGGTGCAGACACCTCAGGTTTTTGACCGGGTGGCGCTGTGTGCCGCTATGGACACCGCTATGGCAGAGGGCAAGGACTATACTGACGACTGCCAGCTGATGGAGGCCGCCGGACATCGGGTGAAACTGGTGCAAGGTCTGGACACCAACCTGAAACTGACCACCCCCGAGGATATTCGCCTGGCACAGGCACTGATGAAGGAGGAAAAAGGTATGCGTATCGGACACGGCTATGATGTGCACAAACTGGTGGAGGATCGTTTGCTCATTTTGGGCGGCGTCACCATCCCCTATGAAAAGGGTCTGTTGGGTCATTCCGACGCCGACGTGCTGACCCACGCCATTATGGACGCTCTGCTGGGCGCTGCCGCCTTGGGCGATATCGGCAAACTCTTTCCGGACAACGACCCCGCCTATGCCGGTGCCGACAGTGTGGCGCTACTGCGCCACGTGGTAAAGCGGATTGGCGAAGAGGGCTATACCATCGGCAACATCGACGCCACCATCCTCTGCCAACGCCCCAAACTGGCACCTCACATCCCCGAGATGCGTCGCATCCTGGCAGATGCCTGTGGCATTGCCTTGGAGCAGGTGAGTGTCAAAGCCACCACCGAAGAGGGCCTCGGCTTCACCGGTAGCGGTGAGGGTATCGCCGCCCACTGCGTGTGCTTGTTGGGATGACAAATCTCGTCACCACCTGATGACTTTTGACAACAAGATTTTCGTGAAAAAATAGTAAAAAGCCTCTATCCTATATGGGTAGAGGCTTTTTTAATTTTATAGCGTAAACCGGAAAGGACGTGACCCTATTGCAACTGGAATTGACACGAGAGAAAGGCGCTGTTATCGCCCGGCTTATGGGCGAACTGGATCACCACACCGCATCCCCCATCCGCCAGCAGATCGACACGGCGGTGCTGTCCTGCCACTGTACCCGTCTGACGTTGGATTTGTCCGGACTGACCTTTATGGATTCCTCCGGCATCGGTCTGATTATGGGACGGTATCGGCTGATGACCTCTCTGGGCGGAACTCTGCTGGTGCAGAACTGCGGAAAACTGGAGCGTATGATCCGCCTGGCGGGATTGGAGCGCCTACCCATTTGGGGAAACACAAACGAAAGGAGCGCACCCTATGAAACCCATTAACGAAATGAAACTCACCCTCCTCAGCCGATCCGCCAACGAGGGGTTTGCCCGTGCCACCGTAGCCGCCTTTGCGGCGCAATTGGACCCGGCAGTGGACGAACTGGCGGATCTGCGCACCGCCGTATCTGAGGCGGTGACCAACGCCATCGTTCACGCCTATCCCGATCGGCTAGGCATCATCACCCTCACTATGAAACTGTATGAAAACGGACGCATCTGTGTGCAAATCAAAGACAAGGGCGCCGGTATCCCTAACGTGGAAAAGGCTATGGAACCGCTGTACACCACCGGTGGCGAGGAGCGCTCCGGGCTGGGGTTCTCGGTGATGGAATCCTTTACCGATCGGTTGCGGGTGCGCTCTGTTTTAGGTAAAGGTACCACCGTAACCATGGACAAATACATAGCGCTACGGGTGCGCCGCCAATGAGTCGCGAGGAGGTCATCTGCGACAACCTGGGGCTGGTACACCTCTGCGCCAAACGATTCGCCGGCAAGGGCATCGACTATGACGATCTGTACCAAGCGGGATGTGTAGGGCTCATCAAGGCCGCCGACGGCTTTGACCCCCGGCGAGGTCTGTGCTTTTCCACCTATGCGGTGCCACTGATTTTGGGCGAAATCCGCCATCTGTTCCGAGCGGGTGGAGCAGTAAAGGTGAGCCGTTCTCTCCGGAGTTTATCGCTACAGGTAGCTCGTCTACGAGAACAACTGACCGAGCAACTGGGGCGAGAACCAACGGTGGAGGAATTGGCCATCCGGCTGGAAAAAGACCCCGCCGAGGTAGCCCAAGCGGTAGGGGTATCCCTACCGACCGTAAGTCTCACCGCCGATGAAGACGACGGGCAACTGGATCTGCCGGTGGAGTCCTATGAGCAGACGGTTACCGACCGGCTGGCGTTACGCCAAGTATTGGAACAATTGGAACCCCGGGATCGAGCACTAATCCGATTGCGGTATTTGGGGCGTCAAACCCAACAGGCCACCGCCGACCGACTGGGAATGACCCAGGTACAGGTCTCTCGACGAGAGAAAGCGCTACTGCTGACACTCCGTGAAAAACTCACGGTGTAAGCGGTTACAATGCATACAAAAAGAAACCGAACGAGGTCATTTGACCTCGGTCGGTTGTTTGTGTAAGAATTATTCGCCGCGATGCTTCTGCAACAGGCTCTGGATCTTATCGTGAGAATCGATCAGAGAGGTGATGGAGATGTTGTGGTTCAGAGCGGCAATGTAATAAGCCACGTACTTGGAGCAATCCACCTCGTGGAACCACTCACGCTCCAGCAACTCGGGAGTGCGATAGGTCAGGTTGGTGCCGAATACGCCGTCGATGATGCCGTCGGCATAAGCCTTATCAAACTTCTCCAAGCCGGCGGTGAAGATGGCATAGGTAGCGTAAGCAAAGATGCGGTTGGCCTTACGCTTTTTCAGCTCATAGGCCAGATCCAGCATAGACTCACCGGAAGCGATGATGTCGTCCGCCACGAACACGTCCTTGCCCTCTACAGAGGTACCCAGATACTCGTGAGCCACGATGGGGTTACGGCCGTTGACAATGCGAGAATAGTCACGGCGCTTGTAGAACATACCCATCTCAACGCCCATATTTACAGCATAGTACATGTTGCGGTTCAGAGCGCCCTCGTCAGGGGAGATGACCATCAGATGATCACGATCCACCTGCAGGTCGGGGATATTCTTGAACATAGACTTCATTACCTGGTAAGAAGGCATCAGGTTATCAAAGCCCATCATAGGCACAGCGTTGCACACGCGGGGATCGTGAGCGTCAAAGGTAACGATGTTGTCCACGCCCATAGCCTGCAACTCCTGCAGAGCCACAGCGCAGTCCAAGCTCTCACGATAGCTACGACGATGCTGACGACCGCCGTACAGGTTGGGCATAATCACGTTGATGCGATGAGCCTTGCCACTGGTAGCCTGAATGATACGGCGCAGATCCTGGTAGTGATCGTCGGGGGACATAGCGTTCTCAAAACCGTACATGTTGTACTTGCAGTTGTAGTTGCCTACGTCCACCAGAATGTACAGGTCGGTACCACGGATAGACTCTTTAATCAAGCCCTTACCGTCGCCGGAAGAGAAACGAGGGCAAGCCGCCTCGATGGAGAAACTCTCCTCTTTCTTGCCGCACTTGTGAGCCCAGTTCAGCAGATGATCCTCAATCTTCTTACCCAGTTCTCCGGCGCCATTCATAGAAATGATGCGCAGAGGTGCTACGTTAGCCTCCAGGTTAAAGACGTTTTCACTGGTGATTTTTTCCATATCGCTATCCCCTCTCTAGGATTTTTGGACACACGCGTCCATATTTTTTTCAATTATAGCACACATTTTATCAGAATGCTACACCCTATTTTAACTTTCTCGACAATTTTTTGTAATTTTTTCGAATTTCGGCGGAAAGGTTGCGCAACAATCTTGCCCCACGGGGAAAACTATGCTAAAATGATGCCAACGAAAGGTGGTGTCCTCTTATGGAACTGCACGAAATTGAACAAGACCGACTGGAACGTGTGCTGCTGGTGTCGGTGGACACCGGCGAGTTTGATTGCCAGGTATCGCTGGATGAATTGCGGGAACTGGTGGACACCGCCGGTGGTATCGTGGTGGACACCGCCACCCAGAAAAAAGATTCTCCCGACAAGGCCACCTGTCTGGGTAGCGGTCGTGCCGAGGAGATTGCTCTGCAGTGCCAGGCCGAGGACATCGACCTGGTGGTAATGGATCGAGAGCTATCCCCCACCCAGCTGCGCAATCTAGAGGAGATTTTCCCCTGCCGATTGATCGACCGCACCATGCTGATTTTGGACATTTTTGCCGGTCGTGCTCGTTCTGCCGAGGGTCGCTTACAGGTGGAATTGGCGCAGCTCCAGTATATGTTACCCCGCCTTACCGGTCAGGGTGCGGCCCTCTCCCGTCAGGGCGGTGGTATCGGCACCCGTGGACCCGGTGAGACCAAACTGGAAAGCGACAAGCGTCACATCCGCCGTCGTCTGAGCGCCATCCGAGAATCTCTGGAAAAGGTGGAGAGCCAGCGGAAACTGCGCCGGGAACGTCGTCGTAAGGACGGCATCCCCACCGTGGCGCTGGTGGGCTATACCAACGCCGGTAAATCCACCCTGCTGAACCATCTTACCGATGCCGGTGTACTGGCAGAGGATAAACTGTTTGCCACCCTAGACCCCACCGCCCGGGCGCTACGCTTGCCGGACGGACGGGAGGTTATGCTGGTGGATACCGTCGGCTTTGTCCGCCGTCTGCCCCACCAGTTGGTCCGTGCATTCCACTCCACCCTGGAAGAGGCAGTGGATGCCGACGTCATCCTCAACATCTGCGACGCGTCCAGTGAACACGCCGACGAGCATCTTACCGTCACCGGCGATCTGCTGGCAGAGCTGGGCTGTGGCGAGACCCCCATCATCCGGGTAATGAACAAGTGCGATCTCGTGCCGGAGATTGGCGAAAGCCCTCGGTTTATCCGCATCAGTGCCAAAACCGGCGATGGCGTGGACGCTCTGCTGAATGCGGTGGCAGAGGCACTGCCGCCCGACCGCAAAAAGGTGAAGTTGCTGCTGCCCTTCTCCAAGGGCGCACTGGCGGAACAGTGCCGTCGAGACGGTCAGGTGGAGTACGAGGAATACGTGCCCGAAGGACTGGCTATGACGGTTATCTTGGGTGCACGTCTATTGGCCGAGACCGCCGAATACGTGGTAGAAGGAGAATAAAAAACGAGCCTGTGGCAATCGCCACAGGCTCGTTTTTTGTTGAACGTTACTTCGTCTTTTTAGATTTGACGGCGGACCAGGCAGAATAGACCTTCTTGCCGTTGACAACTTTATACGTGCGCACACGGACGTAATAGGTGGTCTTTGCCTTCAGGCCGGTCAGAGTTAGGCCGGTCTTGGTCAGAGTCTTAGACTTGTAGGTCTTAAAGGATTTGCCGGTGGAATACTGAATCTCGTAGCCGGAGACCTGGGCGGTCTTTTTGGTGATGGCTACGGTCAGTTTCTTGCTACCGGCGGTGAGAGTTTTCACTGTGGTGCCGGCGGGGTTAATCTTATAAGTTAGGGTCTTGGTACCACTGTACTTGCCCTTGAACTTGATGGTAACCTTATAGGTGCCCACGTTCTTGCGACCGGAAGCATAGGTCACAGTGTAGTTGCTAGTAGCAATCTTCTTGCCCTTGCTGTCCTTGATGGTAACAGAGGGCTTCACAGCCTTGCCATTGTATACGTAAGCGGTCTCGGACAGCTTGATGGTGGAGGCCTTGTAGATGGTGGTCTTGCCGGTTTCTGCCTTACATACGGAGCAACGCTTGACGGTGTAACCATTGGCGGTAGCGGTAGCGGCCTTTGTCACGGTCTTGTAGCTGTGAGTGATCTTGCGGGTAGCCTTACAGGTGTTGCAAGAGGTATCGCAAGCGTTGGTGTACTTGTGGGTCTTGATCTTAGCAATGGTCTCGGTCTTGGTGACCTTACACACAGAGCAGGTGTAGGTCTTAACACCGGTCTTGGCGCAGGTAGCAGCCTTGGTCACCTTGCCGGAGTTCCACTTGTGACCCAAAGCATTGCCGGTGGTAGCCTTACACACCTCGCAGGTCTTGGGTGCGGTACAGGTAGCCGCCTTGTAGTCGTGCTTGATGGTGCGGGTAGCACCACAGGTGTTGCAACTGGTGTCGCAATCATTGGTGTAGCTGTGCATACCGGTTGCCGGGATGGTAACCGTATAGGAATATCCACACGGTTTGCAAACGTATACGCACTCACCAGCCGTTCCACAAGTTGCTTCTTTGGATGTTTTTTCGCGATAATCGTGTGCTTTTGCTGTTCGTGTATAACCGCAAATATCGCAACTGGTATCGCAATCATTGGTGTAGCTGTGCATACCGGTTGCCGGGATGGTAACCGTGTAGGAATAGTCACACTCTTTGCAAATGTATAAACGCTCACCAGCTGTTCCACAGGTGGCTTGAGTGGGGATCTTTTCGTGATAATCGTGTGCTTTTGCTGTTCGTGTATAACCGCAAATGTTACAAACTGCGTCACACACACTATCGTAAGTGTGCTTTATGCTACGTGTTGCACCACAGGTGTCGCAGTTAGTATCGCAGGCGTTAGTGTATACATGGCCTAGTGCAGAACCACTAGTTTTTCCGCAAATACTGCATTTTTTAGGGAGCGTGCAGGTTGCCGCTGTGTATTTGTGCGTAACCGTACGGGTTTCGCTGCAAGTATTACAAGATGTATCACAAGCGTTGGTATAGGTGTGACCTAATGCAGAACCACTGGTTGCGCCACAAAGTGCACAGGTTACCGGCTTGGTACAAGTGGCAACGCTATAACTGTGATTACAATTTACCGTTACCGATATAGACTTAGATCCAATCAGTGTGTTTTTTGAACTGTCACTCCACATATACATCCGGATGCTTCCGGAGCCTTTTTTCTTGCCGGTGATTGTTATCTTACCGGTTTCTACCCCAATGTTAAACAGATCCTTATCCCAGTCTATCAAATTAGTCTGTGTACTGGGCCAAACTCCGCCGATTACACAACTGATGGTTTTACTCTCACCGACTTTTACAGCAACCGAGGTTTGCGACAAATCAAACGTTATCTTCCAACAACTACTGCACGTATTTACGCTGTTTTTTTCGTCCTTATTTCTCCAAACATCTCCACAAATCGAGCATTTATAGCAAGAATAATGCGGGTGCGCTGCTTCATAGTAAACATACTGACCTTTATTGCAGGTGTGCGTACCCCCTGTATAGTTAGGTGTACCATAACAGCAAATGCTGGAATATTGATAATGTCGGGTATGTCTATATACAATATTTCCTGTACTACTACCACTACTGTTTGTGTTTCCTTCAATTGTTGTTATGTATCCGGTGGATTTGTTCACAGTTTCCACTAACCCTACATGATAATGGTCTCCTTTGCTATTCGGACCATAAAAAACTAAATCACCCGGCTTAGGAAAATAATCACTTTTGCCGTGGGTGTTTGGAATATTAAAATAACCGCTAAAAGGACTCGCTATACCTTGACGATTAATAATGGATTCGCTAATACCGGCTTCTTTGGCGCACCAAGATATAAAATAGGCGCACCACTCAACATTGTTATGATTGAATGCAGCACTGTATTTGTTGCTGTTATTAGAACCTTCTGTATAACCTAACTGCGTCTGCGCTACTCCTATAATGTCGCGAGCTTGATCTCCAGTGTTTTTCCAAGTATTTTCATAAGCTGCACTGACACTCACTGCGCCCATCGGGATACAGGTTAGAAGCAGTGTCGTTACTAACAAAATGGATAATAGTTTTTTCATCATGATTCCTCCTTTAAAAACAGGATTAAACTTTATTAAGTATATCATACTTTCCCGCAATTGGCAAGGCGCATAAAAAACGAGCCTGTGGCGATTGCCACAGGCTCGTTTTTGTTGGATTATTCGTCGGTGCAAGAGAGGATGTAATAGCCGTCATCCTCGGTCTTTTGGAGGGTGTAGGTTTGGAAGTGGGTGGCCATCTCGGCGGTGGGCTCCATATCGTTGCCGTACTGATCCTTGGGCACGTCGGTGATGGGCACGTAGCCAATGCGCACCTGATAAGTCTTCCAACCATTCTTGATGGACAGCACCACCGGCTTGGAGGCGCTGTTGACGTTGCCAAAGGGGATGTAATAGCAATCGTCCGCCTCGCTGTATTCCAGGTTACTGTCCTCTATCGAGCGGTGCTTGACAGTGGCGTCGGGACCAAACAGAGCCTGATAAGACTCGGTGACAATCTTGGTCTCCACCGCAATACGACCGTTATCGTCAACGGCATAACTGGTGGTGTCATCGTTCTCACGCCACATACGAATCTGCTCCAACTGGGACACACGATAGGCAGCGGCAATCAGCAGGTTGTCCTGCTCGGTCTCGTTGACGTTCTCAAAGGCGGTGGGGGTGTACATCAGCACCGGCTCTAGGTAGTAGTACATTTCCTCTTTCAGCTCGGTGGTGTCGGTGGCGGAACGAATCCAGGAAATGCCACCCATAATCAGCGAAACAGCGCCCACCACGCTCAATGCAGACATCAGCAGACCCACCCAAAAGGCGGACTTGCTCTTGCGGCGGTTGGCGGTATTTTTGGTAGATTCTAAAGCGGGATCGTATTGCTTATCCATACAGATGCCCTCCTAATTCTCATAATTACACTTCATTATACCACACAAATTTGCATTTGCCAAGTAAAAAATCGCAGATGCGAAAAGAAGCCGTTGCCCAAAGGCAACGGCTTCTTGTTATTTGCTTATTCGCAATTAGCGATGGTCACGGCGAGGACCACGACCGCCGTCGCGGCGACCACCCTCACGGCGAGGAGCAGCGGGAGTAGCGTAATCCTCGGGGTTCAGACCCTCCATCTTGATGATGGCGTCCTTACGGGACAGGTTGATACGACCCTGCTCGTCAATCTCGGTAACCATAACGGCAATGGTGTCGCCCACAGCCACGGCATCCTCAACACGCTCAACGCGGTTCAGATCCAGCTTGGATACGTGCACCAGACCCTCCTTACCGGGAGCAATCTCAACGAAAGCACCAAAGGTCATCAGGCGGGTAACCTTACCCTTGTAGATGGCGCCGATCTCGGGATCCTTAGCGATGGTCTCGATGATCTGCAGAGCACGGTTAGCATCGGCCAGGTCGGTGGACAGAATGGTCACGGTGCCATCCTCCTCCACGTTGACTACGCAGTTGCAGTCAGCCTGGATCTGCTGGATAACCTTACCGCCCTTACCGATAACGCCACCGATCTTGTCGGTGTCGATCTTGGTGGACAGCATCTTGGGAGCGTACTTGGACAGCTCGGGACGCACCTCGGGGATAGCCTTCAGCATAACCTCGTCCAAGATGTGGCAACGAGCGGTGTAGGTCTTGTCCAGAGCCTCACGGATGATGGCGGGGGTCAGACCGTGCACCTTCAGGTCCATCTGAATAGCGGTGATACCCTTCTTGGTACCGCCAACCTTAAAGTCCATATCGCCGAAGAAGTCCTCCAGACCCTGGATATCCACCATGGTCATAAAGCGATCACCCTCGGAGATCAGACCGCAAGAAATACCGGCAACGGGAGCCTTAATCGGCACACCGGCGGCCATCAGGGCCAGAGTAGAGCCACAGATAGAAGCCTGAGAGGTAGAACCGTTAGAGGACAGAACCTCGGAAACCAGGCGGATGGTGTAGGGGAACTCCTCGTAAGAGGGCAGAACGGGCACCAGAGCACGCTCGGCCAGAGCGCCGTGACCAATCTCACGACGACCGGGACCACGCGAGGGCTTGGTCTCGCCTACGGAGTAGGAGGGGAAGTTGTAGTGGTGCATATAGCGCTTCTCACGCTCGTCATCCAGACCGTCCAGCAGCTGAGCGTCCTTAGCGCCACCCAGAGTACAGGTGGTCAGAACCTGAGTCTGGCCACGGGTGAACATACCGCTACCGTGGGTACGGGGCAGCAGGTCAACCTGAGCATCCAGAGGACGCATATCGTTGATGCCACGGCCGTCCACACGCTTGCCCTCGTCCAGCAGCCAACGGCGGACGACGTACTTCTGCAGCTTGTACAGGCACTCGTCGATTTTCTCGATTTGGTCGGCATAGACCTCGTCAAACTTACCGTGTACAGCGTCGTACACGGGGATCAGGCGCTCGTCACGGATGCGCTTGTCGTCGGTGTCCAGAGCAGCCTTGACGTCGTCAATGGCGAACTCCTTGATGGCCTCGAACATAGCGGGATCGGGATCGTTGGACACGAAGTCGAACTTGGCCTTGCCGATCTCGGCAACGATGCTGTTGATGAAGTTCACGACCTCCTGGTTGGCGGCGTGACCGGCCATGATGGCGTCGAACATGGTATCGTTGTCGATCTCGTTGGCGCCGGCCTCGATCATAGCCACCAGATCGGCGGTGGAGGCGACGGTCACGTGCATCTCGGAGCGCTTCTCCTCCTCGGCGGTGGGGTTGATGACGAACTTGCCGTCAACCAAGCCGACCACGACACCGGAGATGGGGCCGTCCCAGGGGATGTCGGAAATAGCGATGGCGGTGGAAGCACCGATCATAGCCACGGTCTCGGGCTGGCAATCGGGGTCCACGCTCATCACGGTGCAGACCAGAGTCACATCGTTGCGCATATCCTTGGGGAACAAGGGGCGAATGGGACGGTCGATGACACGGGAGGTCAGGATCGCCTTTTCGCTGGGGGGGGACTCGCGGCGCTGGAAAGAGCCGGGAATCTTACCCACGGAGTACATCTTCTCCTCATAGTCCACGGACATGGGGAAGAAATCCACGCCCTCACGGGGCTTAGCGGAAGCGGTGACGGTGCACAGCACGACAGTCTCGCCATAGCGCACCAGGCAGGAACCGCTGGCCAGCTGGGCCATCTTACCGGTCTCGATGACCAGAGGACGACCGGCCAGGGTAGTCTCAAACTTACGGAAAGTCTCGAACATAAGAATTACCTCCTAAAAATTTTTATATTCCAAACGGAGAGGTAACCGATTTTAGCAAGGAAATCAACCTCGAAACCGCCTCTTTTCGAGGCTCATTTCGCTGCTAAAAAAAGTGTTTCTCTCCGTTATGGTGACGGAAAAATGAGTGTCAATTTCGCAACAGGAGGCAGGAGGGGTAAAACCCCGCCTGCCTCAAGTGTGCAAAATTATTTACGCAGACCCAGCTTCTCAACGATCGCACGATAGCGGTTGATGTCCTTCTTGGTCAGGTAGTTCAGCAGGTTGCGGCGATGACCAACCATCTTCAGCAGACCACGGCGGCTGTGATGATCCTTGGGATGATCCTTCAGGTGCTGGGTCAGGTCGTTGATGCGCTTGGTCAGGACAGCAATCTGAACCTCGGGGGAACCGGTATCGCCCTCGTGGGTAGCATACTGCTGCATAATGGCGGTTTTCTCTTCGGGTAACATCATGGTAAATACACCTCTTCTAAAATATTTTCGTGCATCTCAGTATCGGGAATCGGTGTGTCCCCAGAGGGGCATCCTCCGCGATCCGAGAAGCCGAATCGCCCTTTACAGGCAGAATATACTATACCACAGACCATTGCAAAAGTAAAGCACTTTTTTCGCTTCTTTTATTTTTTATATAGAATGACAAAATCCGCCCCCGACAGGCGGAGGCGGTTGTGGGTTTTGTTACGCATTGGCTCTATAGCGGTTGACCAGAGCACGGATGCCCATAGCGATCAGCAACACCAGATAGGCCGCCAGTGTAAAGACCGCCACATAGATGATGAAACTCAGGGGATTGGCCACACCCAAGGCATTCTGCACATTGGAATACAGCGGCAGATGGGGATCGGCGTGGGGGCTGAAGTAGAACATATTGAAAAAATGGTCCTCCAACAGACCGCTGCGGTATGCCCACTCATTGAGCCCCATAGCAATCACCACGGCGGTGCAGAACTCCGGCAACGCCCACAGCACCGTCCGATGCTCCGACGGCACATAGCCACTGCCCAGCAGGTAGATACCGATGGACAGCATCGAGCCGTGGCAGATCATAGTCTGGATGTTGATGCCCACTGTACCGATAAAGACATCGTTGGGATAGATCATCACACACAGACCCGCAAACAGCGCAAAGGTGGCCAGATAGGCGCACAGGCTGGTATGTACCCGCCCACGGGTGAG
>JAZRES010000028.1:0-42044 GCA_045660965.1 Acutalibacteraceae bacterium | reverse complement strand
GGGCCAGGTCGGCGTGTATTTTACAAAGGGACGGGCAAACTTGGCATGGCTCTCGTTGGCATAGCCAATGGCGTGGGGTGTGCCACTGTCCGGCATACCGCAGACGTAATCCACGCCTTCTGCGGCACCGCTCTCGTTGTCGTGCTGGGCCATAATGGCGCCGTTGCGATAGCGCATCATCTCCACGTTGACGCCCTCGTAAGAGGAGGTGGAATAACCGTAATAGCTCCACAGGAATGCGCACATCCGCATTTCCTCGCCGGGAGGCGCTAACTGGACAATGCCGTCCACCGAGAGTTCTACAATCTCGCCGGGACCCAACTCGCGCTCGTCAAAAAAGCCCAGTTTCTGATGAGCAAAAGGCTCGAAGGAGACGCTATAACCGTCCTCGCGGTGACCAATCCAAACGGGCAGACGACCCACTCGGTCACGGGCGGCGATGATATGACCATCCTCTTTCAGAATCAGGATGGATGCGGTGCCCTTAACCAGTTGGTTGACGAAGCGAATGCCGGAGGCAAAATCGCTGCGCAGACTAATCAGTGCGCCAATCAGCTCGGTAACGTTTACCGCGCCACCGGTCATGGCGTCAAAATGACCACCCTCTGCCAAATAGGTCTCAATCAGTTCGTCTGCATTATTGATGGCACCGGTCACGCACAACGCAAAGGTGCCCAACTTGGAACGGACCAGCAACGGCTGAGGGAAATAGTCGCTGATGCAACCGATAGCCGAGGTGCCGTGCATCGTATCCAGCGTATCCCGGAAACGGGTGCGGAAGGGAGAATTCTCAATGCTGTGAATCTGCCGCTGCATACCGTTTGTGGGACTGTACGATGCCATACCTGCACGTCGGGTGCCCAGGTGAGAGTGATAGTCCGTGCCAAAAAACACGTCCTCTACACATTCTTGCCGGGAAACAATACCAAAATAACCGCCCATGGTGGTCTCCTTTCAATCAGGGGTAAAAGTCTCCCTCAATAAGGAGACTTTGCGGGAGGGCGCAGAGGCCCTCCCCTACAAAACAAAACTAGGTAGGATGGATTATCCCGTAATCGCTGATAAAATCGTGGTGCCATTATCGGTGAGATGGGTTGCTGTCTGGGCGAGGCGAAAACCGCAGGCAATACTGGATGTATTGCCGAGGATTTGAATCCGCTCAGGCATCAACACAGCCACCGAGAATGGTGCCAAAGGTTGAATCAGTGATTACAAAAAATTAAGCGAAGAACAGGCCGTTCAGGGTCATGGGATCGATGTACTCGCCGTTCTTATATACACGCATATTGCCGGAGGCGACCTCGTCGATGAGCATTACGTTGCCCTCGGGATCGTAGCCGAACTCGAACTTGATGTCGTACAGCTCCAGACCCTTCTCGGCCAGATCGTCAGCCACGATCTTGGTGATGGCCTGGGTCTGCTCTTTCAGAGAGTCGTACTGCTCGGCGGTCATAACGCCCAGATCCACCAGACCGTCCTTGGTAACCAGGGGATCGCCCAGAGCATCGTTCTTGAAGGTGGTCTCTACGTAATAGGGCAGATCCTGACCCTCGGTGCAATACTCGTTGTAACGACGGAAGAAGGAGCCAACAGCCTTACGACGGCAGATAACCTCCAGACCCTTACCGAACACCTTGGCGGGCAGAACCTCCATGGTGGTGTCAGCCAGGCTGGCGCTCACGTAGTGGGTGCGGATGCCGGCGGCATTGATCTTCTCAAAGTAGTAGATGGACATACGCAGGTTGACGTCGCCCACGCCCTCGATGGTCAGGCCCACGGAGTTCTCACCGGGATCAAACACGCCGTCCTTGCCGGTGCAATCGTCCTTAAACAGCAGCAGGCAGTTGCCGTTATCCAGTTTGTATACGTTCTTGGTTTTGCCGGTGTACAACAGTTCTTTACTCATAATCAATCGCTCCTTTAATAATATAGACATTAACTAATACGGACAAAATTACAGTTGCTCCATCACGTGAGCATCTTTCTCCAGCACAATCTGTGCATCGGATACGCGCTTAGCATCCAGGCGGGCGGCCAGGTCGGCGTCCTCTACGGCCAAAATCTGGGCGGCCAGCAGAGCGGCATTGCCGCCACCGTTGATGGCCACGGTGGCCACCGGAATACCGGTGGGCATCATTACGGTGGACAACAGGGCGTCCATACCATCCAGCACAGAGGACTTACAGGGGATGCCGATGACCGGCAGGGTGGTGTTGGCGGCGATGGCGCCGGCCAGGTGGGCCGCCATACCGGCGGCGGCAATCAGCACACCGAAACCCTTTGCCCGGGCATTGACCGAAAAGTCGCGGGCCTGCTCGGGGGTGCGGTGGGCAGAGTAGATATGCACCTCATAGGGGATATCCAAACTCTTCAGCGTGTCGGTGGCCTTTTTGATGATGGGCAGGTCGCTGTCGCTGCCCATAATGATGCCAACTTTTTTCATAAGGGTTTAACCTCCTTGGGTGTGGGATAGGAAAAGCCTCCCTCCCCGAGGGAGGTGGCATTTGCGAAGCAAATCACGGAGGGATTCTTTTCTTTCGCCGCCTGTGGGCGGCAACTCCCTCAGTCAGCCTGACGGCTGACAGCTCCCTCAAGAGGGAGCCTTGATGCAACTCTCCGCCCTGTAAAAAACAGAAAAGGGCGCAGTAAACTCGGGGTGAGTTAACTGCGCCCAGACGGTCGGCTTTGGTGCACGTTTTTCGGTCCTCTGCGGTGCTCCGCAATTATCCCTCAGTCGCGAAAAACGACGTTCATTTGACCATCAAATTATACCACTTTTGAGGGTATAGTGTCAAGGCGCAGACAAGGTATTTTGGGTTTTCTACACTTTTACCAATTATTTGATGGAGACACTCTTCTCTTTCTGTATAACATCGTGAGCGCCACCCTCTACAATACTGGTTGCAGACACCAGCGTGAGGGTTGCCTTCTCCTGCAATTCGGGGATGGTCAGGGCGCCACAGTTGCACATGGTGGACTTCACCTTGGACAGGGTCAGGGCCACGTTGTCCTTCAGGCTACCGGCATAGGGCACGTAGGAGTCCACGCCCTCTTCAAAGGACAGCTTCTTATCGCCGCCCAGGTCGTAACGCATCCAGTTACGGGCGCGGCTGGAGCCCTCGCCCCAATACTCTTTGTAATAGGTACCGCCAATATTCACCTTATTGGTGGGAGACTCGTCAAAACGGGCGAAATAGCGACCCAGCATCACGAAATCGGCGCCCATAGCCAGGGCCAGGGTGATGTGGTGATCGTATACGATACCGCCATCGGAGCCCACGGGAATGTAAATGCCGGTCTCCTCAAAGTAGCGGTCACGCTCGGCGCAAACCTCGATCAGAGCGGTGGCCTGACCACGGCCGATACCCTTGGTCTCGCGGGTGATGCAGATGGAACCGCCACCGATACCTACCTTGATAAAGTCGGCGCCGGCCTCGGCCAGGAAACGGAAGCCGGCGGCGTCCACCACGTTGCCGGCGCCCACCTTGACGGTGTCGCCGTAATGCTCGCGGATCCAGTCGATGGTCAGCTTCTGCCACTCGGAGAAGCCCTCGGAGGAGTCGATGCACAGCACGTCGGCACCGGCCTCTACCAGAGCGGGTACACGCTGGGCAAAGTCGCGGGTGTTGATACCGGCGCCAACCACGTAACGCTTGTTGGCATCCAGCAACTCGTTGGGGTTCTTTTTGTGCTTATCGTAGTCCTTGCGGAACACGAAGTATACCAAACGACCCTCTTCGTCCACAATGGGCAGAGAGTTCAGCTTGTTATCCCAAATGATGTCGTTGGCCTCTTTCAGGGTGGTGCCCAGAGGAGCAGTGATCAGATCGGCCAAGGGGGTCATAAACTCAGCCACCTTAACGGCGGGGTCCATACGGGACACGCGATAGTCACGACCGGTGACAATACCCACCAGCTTGCCGGCGGCGGTGCCGTCCTCGGTGATGGCCACGGTGGAGTGACCGGTGCGCTCCTTCAGCGCCACCACGTCAGCCAGAGTGGCATCGGGAGACAGATTGCTGTCACTGGGCACAAAGCCGGCCTTGTAATCCTTAGCGCGCTTAACCATAGCGGCCTCATCCTCGATGGTCTGAGAGCCATAGATGAATGCCACGCCGCCCTCGGTGGCCAGGGCCACGGCCAGACGGTCGCCGGAGACGGACTGCATGATGGCAGAGATCATGGGGATGTTCATCTCGATGGCGGGTTTCTCGCCCTTCTTGAACTTGGTCAAGGGGGTCTTCAGAGATACGTTGGCGGGGATGTGGGTGTGATCAGAGTACCCGGGGATCAGCAGGTACTCGTTAAAAGTATGGGAGGGATCGTTGATAATTTTAGCCATTTCCTATCTTCCTTTCTACAATCGGCTATCAGTTTGCCTTGGTCTCACAATAAATACAGCGGTACACCTTTTTCTCGCGGTCGGTCAGCCGGACAATATGGTCCAACTCCTGCTCGCAAGTGGTGATACAACGGGGGTTTTTGCACCGGATGACGTTCACCAGTTGCTCCGGCATAGGGATGGATTTTTTCTCCACCAGTTCGCCGTCGCGGATGACGTTGACGGTGGCCTCCGGGTCTACGTAACCGATTACGTCCAGGTTTACCGGAATGTCGGCGTCAATCTTAATGATATCTTTGCGACCCATCTTCTTGCTGGACACGTTGCGGATCAGCGCCACCGAGCAATCGATGGAGTCCAGGCCCAGCAGATGGTACAGCTTCATACCGCCACCGGCGGTGATGTGGTCGATGACCACGCCATTCTGAATGGAATCTATCTTCATGCCACGGTCACCTCCAACAGTTTCAGAATCAGGGCCATACGCATATACTTGGCGCACAGCACCTGTTTAAAGTAGCAGGCTCTGGGATCGTCGTCCACCGCCACGGAAATCTCGTTGACGCGAGGCAACGGGTGCAGAATGCACATATCCGGCTTGGCGGTCTCCAACTTCTTCAGATCCAGGATGTAGCTATCCTTTAAGCGGAGATAATCCTCTTCGTTAAAGAAACGCTCCTGCTGCACGCGGGTCATATACAGCACGTCCAGCTGGGGCATCGCCTCTTCCAGGCTGGTGGTCTGTACGTAGGGGATACCCTTTTTCTCCAGCACGTCCTTTTTAACGTAGCTGGGCAATTTCAGCTCGTCGGGGGAGATCAGCACAATCTTGATGCCGGTGTACCGGGACAGAGCATTGATCAGCGAGTGGACGGTACGACCAAACTTCAGGTCGCCACAGAAGCCCACGGTCAGATCGTTCAGACGACCTTTCTCACGGTAGATGGTCAGCAGGTCGGCCAAGGTCTGAGTGGGATGGCAGTGACCACCGTCACCGGCGTTAATCACCGGGATAGAGGCGTTATTAGCCGCCACCAGAGCGGCACCCTCTTTGGGGTGGCGCATAGCGATGATGTCGGCATAACAGCTGATCACCTTGGCGGTGTCGGCCACACTCTCGCCCTTAGAGGCAGAGGAGCTGCTGGCAGAGGCCATACTGATCACGTTGCCGCCCAGCTCCATCATAGCCGCCTCAAAACTCAGACGGGTACGGGTGGAGGGCTCGAAAAACAGGGTTGCCAACTTCTTGCGTTTGCAGGCGTCGGCGTATTTGTCGGGGTTCTCGATAATGTCGCAGGCGGTGGCAATCATCTGGTCGATTTCTTCCACCGTCAGGTCCAGAATATCAATCAGACTTCTCATGCTTTCGCTCCATTCACCGCCAGATAGTTCTTAATGCGGGTTACGTTCTCTTCGTTGGCAGGATCCTCTTCCAGATACTCGATGATGTCGTAAACGTCCACGATGGAGTAAACCGGGAAGCCGAACTGCTCCTCAATCTCCTGCATAGCGCCCTTTTCGGTCTGACCCTTTTCCTTGCGGTCCACCATAATGAAGGTGGCGGCCACCTTGCAGTCCTCCAAGTGGCTGAGAATCTCCATAGACTCACGAATGGCGGTGCCGGCGGTGATCACGTCCTCAATGATGACGATCTCCTCGCCTGCCTGGGGCACGTAGCCCACAAACACGCCGCCCTCGCCGTGGTCCTTTACCTCTTTACGGTTGAAGAAGAAAGGCACGTTCAGGTCGTTTTTGGACAACGCCACAGCGGCGGAAACGGACAGGGAGATACCCTTATAGGCCGGGCCGTACAGCACAGCCTGTTTTTTGCCCAGTTTCTCGAAATAGGCCTTGGCGTAGAACTCGCCCAGACGGGCGATGTCGTTACCGGTCTTGATCATACCGGCATTGATGAAATAGGGAATCTTGCGACCGGACTTGGCGGTGAAGTCACCAAACTTCAGCACACCGGCCTCCTGCAAGAACTGGATAAATTCTCTCTTATACGCTTCCATTATGTTGTCCTCCTTCAAGTAATGAGAAATGAGTGGTTATGAGGGTGTAGGGAATGGATTTGTCCATTCCGGAACACACAAATGCGTTCCCTACGGATTTTATCCGAGGTGGACAGGGATTTAGCCGACGAAGTCGGCGCGCCTCCCTTGTGTAAAGGGAGGTGGCGTCGCCATAGGCGATGCCGGAGGGATTGTCATTTTTGCGAATGTTCTGAGCCAAGACAATCCCCCAGTCACGACGTTGCCGTGACAGCCCCCTTTACACAAGGGGGCCACGCCACCTACGGTGGCTAAACGCTCAACGCGAGCGAACAGAAACACGCTTAGTCGCAGAACTCGGCCACGCAACGCTCATAGGCGGCTACCGGGTCCTCGGCGGCGGTGATGGGACGGCCCACCACAATATAGTCGGAGCCAATCTCCTTGGCGGCGGCGGGGGTCATCACCCGCTTCTGGTCGCCGATATCACCGTCGGCAAAACGGACGCCGGGGGTGATGGTCAAGAAATCGGCGCCACAGGTGTCGTGCACCTTACCGGCCTCCAGAGGAGAGCAAACCACGCCGTCCAGACCCGCCTTTTTGGCGTTGGCGGCATAGTGCATAACCACCTGGTCGATGGGCTCTTTAATCAGCAGATCGTTCTCCATAGCCTCTTGGTCGGTGGAGGTCAGCTGGGTAACGGCAATCAACAGAGGACGGGTGCCATCGGGACGAGTCAGACCCTCCAGAGCGCCCTCCATCATACGGATGGTGCCACCGGCGTGCAGGTTGGTGATGTCCACATCCAGATTGGACAGCACGCTCATCGCCTTCTTAACGGTGTTGGGGATATCGTGCAGTTTCAGGTCCAAGAAGATCTTGTGGCCGCGACGCTTGATCTCACGGACAATCTGGGGACCTTCGGCATAGAACAGCTCCATACCAATCTTTACAAAGGGTTTGCGGGCAGCGCCCTCAAACTTATCCAAAAAACGAAAAGTCTGCTCGGCACTGGCAAAGTCACATGCCACGATTACGTCTTTACCCATTATTTCACGCCTCCTATAATACTATTCAAATCCGTGATGCCGTAGCGGTCCATAACCTCCGGCAGATCACGGATAATTTCCTGACATACGTAGGGGTTGACCAGATTGGCGGCACCCACCTCTACGGCGGTGGCGCCGGCCAGCATCATCTCAACCACGTCCTCGGCACAAGATACACCGCCCATACCCACCACGGGGATGTTGACGGCCTGTGCCACCTGATACACCATACGCACCGCCACCGGGAAGATGGCCGGACCGGAGAAACCGCCCATCTTGTTGGCAATCACCGGCTTTTTGGTGCGCAGGTCGATGCGCATACCCAACAGGGTGTTGATCAGGCTGATGCCGTCGGCACCGGCCTCTTCACAGGCTTTGGCAATAGCCACAATATCGGTGACGTTGGGGGATAACTTTACGATCACCGGCTTGGTGGTGACGGCCTTGACCGCCTTGACCACCTGAGCGGCTGCCTCGGGACTGGTGCCAAAGCTCATACCGCCACCGTGGACGTTGGGGCAACTGACGTTGACCTCCAACCAGCCCACCTGCTCCTGCTTATCCAGCTGTTCGCAAGTATAGGCGTAATCCTCGATAGCAAAGCCGGATACGTTAGCCATCACCGGCTTGTGGAAACACTGTTTCAGCTTGGGCAGTTCCTCGGCGATAACCTTTTCCACGCCGGGGTTCTGCAAACCCACCGCATTGATCATACCGGCATAGCACTCGGCGATGCGGGGAGTGGGATTACCAAAGCGGGGATCCTTGGTGGTACCTTTAAAAGAGAAGGTGCCCAAGCAATTGATGTCGTACAGTTCGGCAAACTCATAGCCGAAACCAAAGGTGCCGGAAGCGGGGATAATGGGGTTATCCATCTCGATGCCGCACAGATTTACGCTCAAGCGTCCCATAAGATCTCCTCCTTCTCCAGTACCGGGCCATCCTTGCAAATGCGCTTGTAGCCGGTGATCACCTTGCAGGAGCAACCCATACAAGCACCGAAACCGCAACCCATGCGCTCTTCAAAACTGAACTGACCGGAGGTGCCGGTGGCCTTATAGACGGCACGGAGCATCGGCTCCGGACCGCAGGTGTAGAAATAGCTGTAGTCTGCCGGCAGAGCGTCGGTGACAAAGCCCTTGACACCATAGCTGCCGTCGGCGGTGGTGACGGTCACGTCACAACCCAAATCCTTAAATTCTTGCTCGCAGAACACCTCGTCCTTGGTGTTAAAGCCCAGCACCACCGAAACCGGCTTGCCCTGCTCACGGAGCTGGCGAGCCAGCATATACAGAGGCGGTACGCCTACGCCACCACCCAGCAAGAGGGGATGGTCGCCGGCCTTGGCGATGTCGTAGCCGTTGCCCAGACCGGTCAGCACGTCCAGGGGCTGACCCACCTTCATCTCGGCCATCTGACGGGTGCCCTTACCCACCACCTTATAGATGAGGGTCAGCACACCCTCGGTGCAATCGCACACCGAGATGGGCCGGCGCAGATACAGGCCGTCCAGCAGGATGTTGACAAACTGGCCGGTGGCAATGCCACTGGTGTCACCGGTCAACCGCATCCGATAGACGGTGGCGGTGAGCGGTGTATTCTCAAGTACAGTAAAGATGCTCTGTTTCATACTAAACTCCTTGTGGATGGTGGGAGGGCACAGCGGCCCACCCCTATAGGTTCTCTCGTAGTGGGACTAGGGATTAGCCTCCCTCCCCGAGGGAGGTGGCATTTGCAAAGCAAATGACGGAGGGAGTTTTCTTTCGTGCCGCCTACGGCGTCAACTCCCTCAGTCACGGCTATCGCCGTCCCAGCTCCCTCGAAGAGGGTGCCTTTGCCCTACTCAAATTGTTTTTTATTTTGCGTCGATGGTGGACACCTTGTTGGTGATCTCCTCCAACACGTCCAGCACGATGCGGACGGTATCCAGGTTGGAGAACAGGGTCACGCCGTTTTCAACGGCGCAACGGCGGATCAGCACGCCGTCCTCGTAGTGGACGCCGGACATAATGGCGCGGGTGTTGATGATATAGCTGACGTAACCGGCACGGAGGGAATCAAAAATCTCCTCGCTGCCCTCCAGCAACTTCTTCAGCACACGGGTGCGGATGCCGTTCTCCTTGAGGAAGTTGGCGGTACCCACGGTGGCCTCGATGTTGAAGCCCATATCGTAGAAACGACGTACCAGGGGCAGAGCCTCTTCCTTATCCTCGTCGGCCAGGGTCACAATCACCGTGCCGTAGTTGTGCAGTTTTACACCGCCGGCTACCAGCGCCTTCTGCATAGCACGGGACAGCTTGTCGTCATAGCCGATGGCTTCGCCGGTGGACTTCATCTCGGGGGACAGATAGGCGTCCAGACCCTTGATCTTGTTAAAGGAGAATACCGGCACCTTGACATAGTAGCGCTCCTTCTCCTCGGGATACAGGCAGAAGATGCCCTGCTCCTTGAGGGTCTTGCCCAAGATGACCTCGGTAGCGATGTCTGCCAGGCTATAGCCGGTGGCCTTGGACAGGAAGGGAACGGTACGGGAAGAACGGGGGTTTACCTCGATGATGTAGACGTTGTCGTCCTTATCCACGATGAACTGGATGTTGAACAGACCGACGATGCCGATGCCCAAGCCCAGTTTCTTGGCATACTGCAGGATGGTGCCCTTGACCTTGTCGGATACCGAGAAGGTGGGATACACGGAGATGGAGTCACCGGAGTGAACACCGGTACGCTCAACCAGCTCCATAATGCCGGGAACAAATACGTCGTGGCCGTCGCAGATGGCGTCAATCTCCACCTCTTTACCCACGATATACTTGTCAACCAGAACCGGCTTGTCCTCGTCGATCTCAACGGCGGTCTTCAGGTAGTGGCGCAGGTCCTCGTCCTTAGCCACGATCTGCATAGCACGACCACCCAGCACGAAAGAGGGACGTACCAGCACGGGATAGCCGATGTCATTGGCGGCCTTGATGCCGTCCTCGATCTTGGTCACGGCGCGTCCGGGGGGCTGGGGAATATCCAGCTCGTGCAGAATCTTTTCGAAAGCGTCACGGTTCTCGGCACGCTCGATGGCGGCGCAATCGGTGCCGATGATCTTGACACCACGATCCATCAGGGGCTGAGCCAGGTTGATGGCGGTCTGACCACCCAGAGAGGCGATAACGCCCTCGGGCTGTTCGTAGTCGATGATGGCCATCACGTCTTCGGGAGTCAAAGGCTCGAAGTACAGCTTGTCAGCGGTGGTGTAGTCGGTGGAAACGGTCTCGGGGTTATTGTTGATGATGATAGCCTCGTAACCGGACTTCTTGATGGTCTGGACGGCGTGGACGGTGGAGTAGTCAAACTCGACGCCCTGACCGATACGGATGGGACCGGCGCCCAGCACCACGATCTTTTTCTTGTCGGTCAGACGGCTGGCCTGCTCGCCGGTGTAAGAGGAATACAGATAGGCGATGTATGCGCCGGTGTGCAGGGTGTCCACCATCTTGAAGATGGGCACGATGCCGTTCTGCTTACGCATAGCGTAGACGTCCACCTCGGGGATACCCCACAGCTGGGCGATGAACTCGTCGCCGAAGCCCATAACCTTAGCGGCGCGCAGGGTGTCGGCGTCACGGTTCTCTTTCAGCCGGTTCTCCATATCCACGATGCGCTTCAGACTCTCCAGGAAGATGTCGGTAACCATGGTCAGCTCGTGGAGTTCCTCCAGGCTCATACCCAGACGGATCAGCTGAATCCAAGCAAAGATGTTGTCGTCCTTGCTCTCGGAGATGTACTCCACCAGCTCCTCTTTGCTCATATTGTCAAACTTGGGCATATGGAAGTGGCACACACCGGTCTCCAAAGAGCGCACAGACTTCAGCAAGCACTCGTCCAGAGTGGAGCCGATGCCCATAACCTCGCCGGTGGCCTTCATCTGGGTGCCCAGGGTGTTGGGAGCAGAGGTGAACTTGTCGAAGGGGAAACGGGGGAACTTGGCTACGATGTAGTCCAAGCGGGGGTTGATGGCAGCGGTGCCACCGGGCAGCGGGATCTCGTCCAGGCGCATACCCACCGCAATCTTGGCGGTGACACGGGCGATGGGATAGCCGCTGGCCTTGGATGCCAGAGCGGAGGAACGAGATACACGGGGGTTAACCTCGATCAGGTAATACTCGCTGGTCTCGGGATTCAGGGCGAACTGCACGTTACAGCCGCCGGCAATCTTCAATTCACGAATCAGCTTGATAGCGGAATCGTTCAGCATCTTATGATCCTTCTCGCTGAGGGACAGGATGGGAGCCACTACGGCAGAGTCGCCGGTGTGAACGCCAACGGGGTCGATGTTCTCCATACCGCAGATGGTGATGGCGTTGTCGTAGGAGTCGCGCATAACCTCGAACTCGATCTCTTTGTAGCCCTTGACGGACTTCTCAATCAGCACCTGGTGTACGGGAGAGAGTTTGAAGGCGTTCTTGCCGATCTCCAGCAGTTCCTGCTCGTTGTAAGCAAAGCCACCGCCGGTACCACCCAGGGTGAAAGCGGGACGCAACACAACGGGATAGCCGATGCGGGCAGCCGCCTCTTTGGCCTCGTCCAGGTTGTAGGTAATCTCAGAGGGGATAACCGGCTCGCCGATGGACTCGCACAGTTCCTTGAACATCTCACCGTCCTCAGCACGCTCGATGGGCTCGCTGGAGGTGCCCAGCAGTTCGACACCGCACTCTTTGAGGATGCCCTTTTTCTCCAGCTGCATAGCCAGGTTCAGACCGGTCTGACCGCCGATGCCGGGCACGATGGCGTCGGGACGCTCGTAGCGCAAGATCTTGGCCACGTATTCCAGGGTCAGGGGCTCCATATACACCTTGTCGGCGATGGTGGTGTCGGTCATGATGGTGGCGGGGTTGGAGTTGCACAAGACAACCTCATAACCCTCTTCACGCAGAGCCAAGCAGGCCTGGGTGCCGGCGTAGTCAAACTCGGCCGCCTGGCCGATGACAATGGGGCCGGAGCCGATGATCAAAATCTTCTTAATGTCGGTACGCTTTGCCATAAGTTAGTCCTCCTCGATAGTGTCGGGTTTGTATACGATCTTACCATTGGCTACGGTCAGCACACAGCGACCGTAGAGCGTCTCGCCCGCATAGGGTGTCGCTCTGCCCAGAGTGTGGAACTCCTCCGGGTTGACGGTGTGGCTCTGGGACAGTTCCCACACCGTAAAGCTGTCGCCGGGGTCGATGCCGAATCGGCGACGGGGATTATCGGTAAGGCATTTGATAGCCTGTTCCAACGTGATGATGCCGGGCTTTACCAAGTGGGTGTAGATGGCCGGGAAGGCGGTCTCCAATCCCACCACACCGAAAGCGCTGTTTTCCAACCCCTTGGCCTTTTCCTCTGCCGAGTGGGGTGCGTGGTCGGTGGCGATGCAATCGATGGTGCCATCCCGAATACCCTCCACCAGCGCCTCTCGGTCAGCGGCACTGCGCAAGGGCGGATTCATCTTGAACCGACCGTCTTCTTGCAGAACGCTGTCGTCCATAGTCAGATAGTGGGGAGCGGTCTCGCAGGTGACGTTGACACCCCGGGCCTTGGCCTCTCGGATGAGCCGGACGCTCTCTTTACACGAGATGTGGCACACGTGATAGGCGCAACCAATCTCCTCCACCAGCTTTAGGTCTCGGGCAATGGATCCCCACTCGCTCTCGGAGCAGATGCCCCGGTGACCGTGAGCGGCGGCATAATCGCCGTCGTGGATATAGCCACCGTGGAGCAGGCTGTTGTCCTCGCAGTGGGCCACAATCATCTTGCCCAACCGCTTAGCCTCAATCATAGCCTGGCGCATCATCTCTTCGCTCTGGACACCCCGACCATCGTCGGAGAAGGCGATACAGTTGGGTGCCATACCTGCCAGGTCGGCCAGCGCCTCGCCCTTTTGCCCCACCGTGATGGAGCCGTAGGGGTGGATGCGGATGCCGTCGGGCGGAATCAGCGACCGCTGCGCCTGTAGATTGGCCACGCTGTCCGGTACCGGGTTTAAGTTGGGCATGGTGCACACGTCGGTGTAACCGCCCCGAGCCGCCGCCGCAGAGCCGGAGACCATGGTCTCTTTATAAGAAAATCCCGGCTCACGAAAATGCACATGCACATCGCAAAAGCCGGGAAAAACAGCATAAGAAAATGCGGGGTCCTGGGACAAAGTCGCCAAATCGACCGCACGGGAAATAACAGAGGTGTCTACCAGCACCCCACAAACGTTCTGCATCGATTTGTTGCTCATAGATACCCCTCCTTTTCTTAGAATTTCGTAATTTTATATATTATAACATAACCCATTAGATTGTGTCAACGAAATTTCCGTCTTTTAGAGTGCAAAAAACCAAGGATTTTGCACCCTAAAAATCGTGCAAAATGCAAAAAACAACCGCCCTGCACAGCAGAGCGGTTGTATAAGACAAATCAGCGCTTGGTCCAAGTGCTGGGCAACAACGCCAACACCAGGGGGTAAATCTCTAGACGACCCAACAGCATGGCAAAGGACAACACCAATTTGGACAGCACGGAATAGTCCGCAAAACTGCCGGTGGGGCCTACCTTGCCCAGACCGGGTCCGATGTTGTTGATACAGGCCGCCACTGCGGTAAAGTTGGTCTCTAAATCAAAGGCAGGCTCTAGGCACAACAGCAAAAGCGCACCGCCAAACAGCATAAAGTACAGCGCCACGTAGGAGGTTGCGGACTGCACCACAGACTCCTCTACCCGCTTGCCCTCTAGGCGTACCACGCCCACAGAACGAGGGTGAGCCAAGCGCTTGAGTTCGCGGCCCACCGTCTTGCCCACCAGCATCACACGGGACACCTTGAGTCCGCCACCGGTGGATCCGGCGCTGGCGCCGATGAACATCAGCAGCACCAGCACACACTTGGCGAACATCGGCCACAGATTAAAGTCCGTGGTGGCGTAACCGGTGGTGGTGATGATGGAAGACACCTGGAAAGCGGAGTGGCGTATCGTCTCGCCCACCGTGTCAAAATAGCCATTGGTAGCCCACACGTTGTAGGCGATACCGCCCACAGCGGCGGCGGTGATGCCAAAATACACCCACAACTCTCGGTTGCCAAAAGCGCCCCGGAAATTGCGGATAAGCAACAGATAATAGACGTTGAAGTTGACGCCGAACAACCACATAAAGATGGTGATGATCCACTGGCAGGCGGCATTGTATTCACCCAAGCTGGTGCTGTACATACCAAAACCGCCGGTGCCGGCTGTGCCGAAGGTGTGAATCAGGCTGTCAAACAGGGGCATACCCGCCACCAGCAACAGCACCACCTCTACGGCGGTCAGCGCCAAATACAGCAGATACAAAATCTTGGCGGTATCCCGCAGACGGGGTACCAACTTACCCACAATAGGACCCGGCACCTCGGCACGCATCACGTGGATGGTGCGCCCGGACTCAGAGCCGGACAGCGCCATCATCAGCACCAGAACGCCCATACCGCCAATCCAGTGGGTGAAACTGCGCCAAAACAGGATGCCGTGGCTCATACCCAGAGCCTCGCCCATCTTGCCCAGGTCGGTCACCACCGATGCGCCGGTGGTGGTAAAACCACTGACCGTCTCAAAAAAGGCGTCTACGTAATGGGGAATCTCCCCACTGATGACAAAGGGTAAGGCGCCCACCGCCGACAGCAATACCCAGCTGAGCGCCACGATGACAAAGCCCTCTTTGGCGTAGATGGTCTGGTTTTTGGGACGGCGCAACAAGGTCATAGCGGTGCCAAAGGCCAACGCCACCGCCGCCGACAGCAAAAAGCCCAGCAGACCGCCATCGCCATAGGCCAGAGCCACCGCCGCCGGCAACAGCAACAGTACCGACTCCAGCTGTAACAGACGGCCGGTCATATAGAATATCATCCGATAGTTCATACAGTTCCTACCCTATCACTTCAAAATATCCGACAAATCGTTCAGTCGGTGACCGGTGGTGATGACCACCACTTTATCCCCCGGCAGAATGGTGTCTGCACCGGTGGGGATGATCACCTCGCGCCCACGCATAATACCCGCCATCAGCACCTGGGGTTTTAGCGCCAAATCCTTCAGCGGGATGCGCACCAGACGGGGATCGTCCTTTACGTTAAACACCAGCGCCTCAGCGCCGTCGTCCATCAGACGGTAGAGGGTATCCACGCTACTGCCCATAGAGTTTTCCAGCGCACGGGCGTACTGCACCAGCAGGTCAGCCACAATGCTACGGGGAGAAACGATGCACTCCACGCCCAAATTCTGCGCCAAACCGGCCAACTCGGGACGGCTGACCTTGGTGATGACCTTGGACACGTTGTGGATGGAGGCAAAGCAGGACAGCAGAATGTTCTGCTCGTCCATACCGGTCAGGGACACAAAGGCGTCTATCTTCTCCAAACCCTCTTCCAGCAATACCTCTTGCTGGGTACCGTCGCCACAAATGATGGTAGCGCCGGGGAGCAACTCGCACAGGGTCTCGCAGACCTCACGGTCTTTATCAATAATCTTAACGGATACGCCGGCAGCCAGCAGACGCTTTGCCAAATAATAGGCCGTACGGCTGCCGCCCAGCAACATCACCTCACGAGCCTGTTTCTTTGCCAGACCCAAGGCCTTGATCAGCTTCTGCATCTCGCCATAGGTGGCAGAAACACCCACCTTGTCACCGCCCTGCAGCACAAAGTTACCATCGGGGATAAACACCTGATCGCCACGCTGTACCACCGCAATCAGGAACTTAGCCTTAAATCGGTTACGGGCTTCGACCAGGGGCATACCCGCCAGCGGAGAATCCTCTTTTAGCTTAATCTCAATCATCTCAAAACGACGAGCGGCAAAGGTATCCACCTTGGCCGCCGCCGGCAAACGCAGGATGTTGTACAGTTCCATGGCCGCCAGCTTGTCGGGGTTGATGGCCGCCGACAAATCCAAATACTGCTTCATGGTCTGCAAACTGCGGTCGTTATACTCCGGGTTACGCACACGGGCTACCGTCTTTTTGGCGCCGGAACACTTGGCCATGTGGCAGCACAGCATATTCACCTCGTCCGATCCAGTGGTGGCCACCACCAGATCAGCACTGCCCACACCGGCAACCTCTAGGGTTTCCCAATCGCCACCGTTGCCACAGACGGTCATCACGTCGTAAATGTTGGTGATGTCGGTCAGGGCGGAAGGACGCTTGTCCACGGCGGTCACGTTGTGACCCTCTTCCACCAAACTCTGCAGAATGGTGGTGCCGATTTTTCCGCAACCCACTACGATAATGTTCATAAACAGACCTCCTTGTCGGTCTTTCAGCGCTACTTATACAGATAGCATTGTAGCACATAGTTTTTGCCTTTGCAATAGGGGAATTGTGGACAAATATTGCCGGCGTTTTTTGGATGGATATCCCACAATTTCCGCCATTTGCCCGGGTGGAGAAACAAAAAAATCCGACCCGGAATGGGTCGGATTTTTTGGGATTAGTTCTGTTTCATCAGTTTGACCAGGGCGCTGGCGCCGATACGGGATGCACCCGCATCCAGCATCGCCTGGGCGGTCTCAAAACTGCGGATACCGCCGGCGGCCTTAACCTGTACGCCGGGTCCCACGTTTTGCGCCATCAGCGCCACGTCCTCGACGGTGGCACCGCTCTTATCAAAGCCCGTGGAGGTCTTAATAAACTCCGCACCGGCATCGGTGACGCAGTGGCACAAGGTCACCTTTTCCTCGTCGGTGAGACCGCAACACTCGATAATCACCTTAAGGATAGCGGGAGCACAGGCCCGTTTGACGATGGCAATCTCGTTGGTGACGGCTTCAAACAGACCGTCTTTTACCCAGCCACGGTTGATGACCATATCCACCTCTTTGGCGCCGGCCTCTGCCACGCACTTGGCCTCATAGGCCTTGGCGGCGGTGGGGCTGTTGCCGTGGGGAAAGCCAATAACGGTGCAGATGGGCAGTCTATCCCCCACGTAGGACACCGCCCGCTTGACGTAGCAAGGCGGGATGCACACGGTGGCGGTGCCATAGGTGATGGCGTCGTCGCACAGGGTGCGGATATCCTCCCAAGTGGCGGCGGGGTTCAATTCGGTATGGTCAACCCGGGACAAAATGGCCTGTTTATCCATTACAGAGCCTCCACCTCGGCCATAATGGCCTGGGCAAACTCGGCGCAGGTGTTGCCACCGGGACGGCCGGTCATATTCATCTTCTCATTGCAGATGGCCAGAGCCTTCTCCAGTTTCTCAGCCTCGGTAGCCTTGCCGATGTGACGCAGCAACATGGCGCAAGCCTTCAGCACAGAGGCGGGGTTGGCGTAGTCGCCACGACCCATCTCGATCATACGGGGTGCAGAGCCGTGGATGGCCTCGAACATAGCGTAACGGTCACCGATATTGGCAGAGCCGGCAGTGCCCACACCACCCTGAATCTGGGCGGCCTCATCGGTGATGATGTCGCCGTACAGGTTGGGCAGTACAAACACCTGGAACTGGCTGCGGCGAGCCTCGTTAACCAGGTTGGCGGTCATAATATCGATGTACCAGTCCTCGGCGGTGATGCCGGGATAGTCGGCGGCCACCTCGTGGCAGATACGGCTAAAGTTGCCGTCGGTCTTCTTCATAATGTTGGCCTTGGTGACGATGGCCACGTTGTCCTTGCCGTTGTTCTTGGCGTACTCAAAGGCGGCACGGGCGATGCGACGGGTACCGGCATCGGTGGTCACCTTAAAGTCCATAGCCAGCTTGTCGGGAATCTCGACGCCACGGCTACCCAGCACGTACTCGCCCTCGCTGTTTTCACGGTAGAACACCCAGTCGATGCCCAGCTCGGGTACGCAGGTGGGGCGCACGTTGGCGTACAGGTCCAGCTCACGGCGCATAGCCACGTTGGCGGACTCCAGGTTGCCGCCGTGGGGGGTGGTGGTGGGACCCTTCAGGATTACGTCGCACTCTTTCAGTGCGGCCAGAGTGTCGTCGGGGATGGCCTTGCCTACCTCTTCACGGCGCTCGATGGTCAGACCGTCGATCTCACGGAAGGATACACGGCCGGAAGCCACCTCGTCAGCCAGCAAAAAGCGCAGAACGTCCTCGCCGGCGTGGGTGATGATCGGGCCAATGCCGTCACCACCGCAGATGCCGATGGTGATGTGGGGCAGATTGGCAAAATCCTTGGCGGCCTCGCCGGCCTCCATACGGTTCTGACGAGCCAGCTGCTCGGTAATCAGGGTACGAAACTGCTCGACAGCGTTATCAATATATTTCTGCATATTAGTTCTCTCCCATTTCTTTAGTGTAGGCCAGCAGACCGCCAGCCTTCAGGATGGCTTTCTGTCGGTCGGTATAGTCAGCGCACAGGGTAATCTGGGCGCCGGTGGTCTTGTTGGTGAGGATCATCTCGCCACTGTCCATACCGGCATAAACACCGGTGATCTCCAGTGCATCGTCCTGGCTCAGGGTATCGTAATCGTCGCCATTCTTAAAGGTCAGGGGCATAATGCCTGCGTTGATCAGGTTGGCGGCGTGGATACGGGCAAAGGACTTAGCAATGACGGCGCGGACGCCCAGGTACAGAGGCACCAGAGCGGCGTGCTCGCGGGAGGAACCCTGACCGTAGTTGCTGCCGCCCACCACGATGGACTGGCCGGCGGCCTTGGCACGCTCGGGGAAGGTGGTGTCGCAGACGCCGAAGCAGAACTGGGACAGGTGGGGGATGTTGGAACGGTAGGGCAGGATCTTAGCGCCGGCGGGCATGATGTGGTCGGTGGTGATGTTGTCGCCCACCTTCAGCACCAGCGGTGCGGACAGAGTATCCAGCTGGGGATGGCTCTGGGGGAACTCCTTGATGTTGGGACCACGCAGAACCTCTACGTCAGCGGCCTCTTCCTCGGATGCGGGCTCCAGCACGGCACTGTCGTCGATGCGGAAGCTCTCGGGGAAGGAGATGGCGGGCATCTCGCCCAGCAGACGGGGATCGGTGATGGTGCCGGTCAGCGCGGCAGCCACAGCGGTCTCGGGACTGCACAGGTATACCTGACCGTCAGCAGTACCGCTACGACCCTCAAAGTTGCGGTTGAAGGTACGCAGAGAAACCCCGCCGGAATTGGGGCTGAAGCCCATACCGATACAGGGACCGCAGGCGCACTCCAGCACACGGGCGCCGGAGGCCAAAATATCGGTCAGCGCACCGCAATCCGCCAGCATAGACAGCACCTGCTTAGAGCCGGGGGAAATGGACAGGCTCACAGAGGGCTGGATGGTGCAACCCTTAACCAAGGCGGCTACCTTCAGCATATCCTGCAGAGAGGAGTTGGTGCAAGAGCCGATGCACACCTGGTCTACCTTGGTACCCTTCAGGGATGCCACGGTCACCACGTTATCGGGGCTGTGGGGACAGGCGATGAGCGGCTCCAGCTCGGACAGGTTGATGTGCAGAATCTTATCGTATTCGGCATCGGGGTCGGAAGCCAGGGGGATATAATCCTCCTCACGACCCTCGGCCTTCAGGAATTCACGGGTAATCTCGTCAGAGGGAAAAATGGAGGTGGTAGCGCCCAGCTCGGTACCCATATTGGTGATGGTGGCACGCTCCGGCACGGTCAGGGTGGATACACCCTCACCGCCCCACTCGATGATGGCGCCTACACCACCCTTAACGGACAGCTGGCGCAGAATCTCCAGGCTCACGTCCTTGGCGGTAACGAAGGGTCGCAGTTTACCGGTCAGCTCCACCTTATACATCTTGGGCATAGTGATGTAATAGGCACCACCGCCCATAGCCACGGCCACGTCCAGACCGCCGGCGCCCATAGCCAGCATACCGATACCACCGCCGGTGGGGGTATGGCTGTCAGAGCCAATCAAGGTCTTGCCGGGCTTACCAAAACGCTCCAGGTGTACCTGATGGCAGATGCCGTTGCCGGGACGGGAGAAGTATACACCGTGCTTACGGCACACCGACTGGATATAGCGGTGGTCGTCGGCATTCTCAAAGCCGGACTGCAGGGTGTTGTGGTCGATATAGGCCACGCTCCGCTCGGTGCGGACACGGGGAATGCCCATGGTCTCAAACTCCAGATAAGCCATGGTGCCGGTGGCATCCTGGGTCAGGGTCTGGTCGATCCGCAGGGCAATCTCGGTGCCGGGGATCATCTCGCCGCTGACCAGGTGGTCACGAATAATCTTTTGTGCAATTGTCAGTCCCATTTTTATCGCTTCCTTTCTCACAAGGGCCTGTTATTCTAATTATGTATTATACAGTACACAAGAGCGCTCTGTCAACTTTTTAACCGGGAAATTTTGCAAGTTTTTATGTTTCATCTTGCACATTTTTGCTGTTTTTGTTGCAAAAACCCTGAATTTACCCCTGTTGGATGGCGGTTTGCCCTGCTCCCGACTGCACAACGACGGCTTGGGCTGTCAAAAAAGAAAAACCCGCCCGATCGGGCGGTTTTCCATTACGAGAAAATAACCGATTTCAACTCTTCGGCGGTGTTCACCAGGGCGGTGGGGGTTTCTGCCGCCAAGCGGTCGGCATCCTGAAATCCCCAGGCGACGGCCGCCACCTTGACCCCGGCGGCGTGGGCGGTGCGCACGTCCTGGACAGAATCGCCCACGTACCAAGCGTCTTCCGAAGCAATCTCCAACTGCTCCAGAGCATACAGCAAACCGTCCGGCGCCGGCTTTAGCGGACGTGTGCCGTCGGCACCCACCGCAATATCCAGCAAACCGTCGAAATAATGGGCGGTCAGCATCGCCACGCCGTGGGCGTGTTTGTTGCTCACCACGCCCACCCGATAGCCGGCAGAGCGCAGATCTTTGATCAATTCCATCACGCCGGGATAGGGTGCGGTTTTGTCCATATTGTGGGCGGCGTAATGGGGCAGATACTCTGCCAGCACCGCCTCTTGGGTGGCTTCATCGGTTCCTGCCGGGCAGGAACGGGCAATCAGCTGGCGCACGCCGTCGCCCACGTAGGTGCGCACCTCGGCCTCGGTATGGGTGGGGAAACCCTGGCACGTCAGCCCATGGTTTACCGCTCCGGTCAGGTCGCCCAAGGTATTGAGCAAGGTGCCGTCTAAATCAAAAATTACTGCTTTTTTCATTCCCTATCCCTCATTTCGGTTGATGGGGCTTAGTATAGCACTTTTTTTGACAGTTTGCAACCACTCCGGGTTGACAAATCCCGGGAAATAAAGCATAATAAAAGGTAATATTGACAAAGGAGAACAGACCATGTATCTGTACGAAATGCATTGTCACGCACTACCCTGTAGCGGTTGCGGTGGTATCCAACCGGAAGACCTGGTGCGGGGTATGAAAGAGGCCGGCTATACCGGTATGGTGCTGACCGACCACTTCTACCACGGTAATACCGGCGTCCGTCGCACCATGCCGTGGGAAGATTTTGTGGCAGCCTATGAAAAAAGTTATCTGCGGGCAAAGGCCGAGGGTGACCGCCTGGACTTTGACGTGCTGTTTGGCATCGAAGAGGGCGTAGGCGGTGGCAAAGAGGTGCTGCTCTACGGCATCACCCCCCAGGTGCTGTACGACCACCCGAAACTGCGGGATGCCGACCTGGCCACCATCAGCCGTATCGTCCGTGAGGCCGGCGGTCTGGTGTATCAGGCGCACCCCTTTCGTGTACGGGATTACATCGCCCGTCCGTGGGAGCCTTTGCCGCCGGAGTATCTGGACGGCCTGGAAATCTACAATGCCTGTAACCCGGCGCTGAACAACGCCCGGGCGGTGGCCTATGCCGAAGAGATGGGCTTTCCCGCCATCGCCGGATCGGACAGACACTATATGGGCCATTGCGAAAACTTCGGCATTCTGGTGCCGGAGCGCATCCGCACCGAAGAGCAATTGGTAGAGGTTCTGCTCTCGGAAGAGTACGAATTAAATATACCCGGTGTATAATTTGATGAGAATATTACAAAAACAAGGGTGTTTTGGAGGAAAATAGTATGAAATTGAAGCTGAAATGGAAATTACCCAAGAAGACTATCTATATTATCGCAACGGCACTGGTGGCTCTGGCATTGGTTATCGTGGTGGTGCTCGCCTGTGTCAACGCCTTTGGCGCCAACTCCACCGATCCCCACGCCGGTCACGACCACAGCGCCGAGGCACAGCCCACTTACAACCCCAATCTGAAGCCTTCCGAAAGCTATACGGTCACCGAGAACGAGGACGGTACTTTTAATTACGAGGTAAGAAACCGTATGGGTGCCGTGATGAATTTTCAGGACAACCTGAGAGTCAAGCCCGAGTTCACCCAAGTGGACGATGATATCTTGTGCATCACCGGCAGAGAGTATAAAGAAAACAATCTTTCCGGCTGGGCTATATTCTGCGACATCCAGGCTTCCAGCAGCCACCGTCAGCCCGAGCGCGTGCTGGCTACCTATGAAAAGCGCATAGCCTTTTTGGATTACCGCTCTGACAAGTGGCTGGTGTTCGTTCGCACGGCGTTTGACGATTCCGACACGCTGAACGCTACCGAGTTGACCGACCTGGCCATCCAGTCCTCCGGCAGTCCCGAACTGGAATACTCTCTTGATAAAGACGGCAATCTGAAAGTGACCTACGCCACCAAAGATGGCAAAAAGACCGTCACCGTAAAAATGGGTAAATAAGGAGATACACGAATATGAAACGCTGGTTATTGATTGCCTTGGCTCTGTCCATTCTGTTGGTAGGATGCGGTGGTGAAACCGCCTCCGGCCAACCGACCTCCACCACCAACAAGCCCGGCGCCACCATCGCCACCGCCCCCACCAGAACCGAGCTGAAAATAAAAGATTGCTACACCTTTGTTGAGCACGAAAACGGCACCTTTTCCTACGTGGTGACCGATTGTTATGGCGAGACCCTCCTGTCAGCCGATGAAGAGTACCGACCGGTTGATTTTGAAGAATTAACCGACGACGTGCTGGTGGTCCGGGGTCAGGCCGGCGTGGGCATCGGCGCCCGCTGGGCCAGATTCTGCAACATCCGCACCGGCTACGTGACTCAGACCCGTATGTTCTATCTGGCAGCCTGGAAAGATCGGGTGGCCTTTGTGGATTACCGCACCGACAACTATCACGTATTTGTGACCGATCTCTTTGACAACGACGTCTATTACGAGGTCTTCACCATGGACGGCGTTTCTCCGTCCAAAGGCGATGAACCCGTCAGCGATTTTGAGATGAGCAAGGACGGCGTCCTGTCGGTAACCTACCCCACCAAATCCGGTAAGAAAACCATCAAAATTGACCTGAATGCAAAATAAAATGATGAAAAGCCGTCACCCGATTGGGTGACGGCTTTTTTGCGTTTATTCGCTATCCCAGGCGTCCTGCCACAGGCCACGGGACTCCAGCAGAGTGCGCATATCCTCGGGAATGGGGCTGGTGAGGGAAATCCGCTCTTCGGTAATGGGATGGTCAAAGGCGGTGCGTCCGCAGTGCAGACCGTGGCGGGGCAGAATTACCTCGTCGGTGCCGTACATAGTGTCGCCGGCCAAGGGATGACCCATCCAGCTCATATGCACCCGAATCTGATGGGTGCGCCCGGTCTCAATCACCACCCGCACCAGGGTAATCTCGCCATCGGTGGCCAATGCCCGCCAGTGGGTGATGCTGGGCTTTCCGCCATCACCCACCTCACGGGTGATGGTGCAACCCTCTTTTACCCGAATAGGCTGGTCGATGGTGCCCTCGCCGGTCAGTTCGCCCAGCACGATGGCGTAATAGACCTTGTCCGGTTTCTGCGCCAGAGCAAAGGCCACGTGGGGGCTTTTTGCCGCCACCAGCAGACCGCTGGTGTTGCGATCCAAACGGTTCACCGGGCGGAAGGACAGGGGTGTGCCTTTTTTCTCAAAATAGGCCACCACACCGTTGGCCAGGGTGGGTTCCGGCTTGCCGGCAGAGGGGTGTACCGCCAGATAGGGCGGTTTGTCCACCACCAACAGGTGGGGGTCCTCATACACCACCGACAGAGGCATCTCCACGCCCTCGATGCGCACCGCATCCTCCGGCATCTTTAGGCGCACCACCTGTCCGGCATTGATGCGGTCGATGGACCGCCACTGCTTACCGTCCAGGGTCATACCGTTTTCTACCCGCTTGAGTTTTACCACCATACGGTAGGACAGACCACACTCCCGGCGCAAAAAGGTCTGGAGCATTTCGCCATCGTATTCCGGTGGGACAATATAGGTTAAGTCGGACATTTGATGCACCTCCTTTGTCGGTGAATTAGAAATGAGGAATTAGGAATGTGTAATGAAGGAGTGCCGCAAAGCGGCACAATTTATAATGGTCAGCGTAGCCGACACCTTCATTTCCCATTACTAATTTCTCATTGCTCATTAAATTAGGCCGATGGCACACAGCCATCGGCCTAATTTTGTATTTATTTCATTGCCAAAACGGCCTTGACCTTCTCCACAACAGAGGGTGCGGTGAGACCGTAAATCTCCAGCAATTCCAGCGCAGGACCGGAACGGCCAAAGGTGTCCTCTACGCCCAAGCGGAGCATAGGAACGGGCTTGCCACTCTCGCACAGCACCTCGGCAACAGCACTGCCCAGACCACCGATAACGTTGTGCTCTTCGGCGGTGACGATGGCGCCGGTCTCGGCGGCGGCCTTCAGGATGATGTCCTTATCAATGGGCTTGATGGTGGCCATATTGATGACACGGACAGAGATACCCTCTGCCTTCAGGGTCTCGGCGGCGATGAGCGCCTCGTTGACCAGCAGACCGGTGGCAATCACGGTCACGTCGGTACCCTCGGTCAACTGCTGACCCTTACCGATGACAAAATCCACCTTCTCCTCGTTGAACACCGGCACAGCCAGGCGACCCAAACGCAGGTAGACAGGACCCTTATACTCGGCGGCGGCACGTACAGCGGCGGCGGCCTCAGGGCCGTCGGCGGGGTTCAGAATCACCATACCGGGGATGGTGCGCATAATGCCGATATCCTCGCAGCACTGGTGGGTAGCGCCGTCCTCGCCCACGGAAATACCGGCGTGGGAAGCAGCGATCTTCACGTTCAGCTTGGGGTATGCCACAGAGTTGCGAATCTGCTCGAAGGCGCGACCGGCGGCAAACATCGCAAAGGAAGAGGCGAACACCGTCTTGCCGGCGGCGGCCAGACCGGCGGCAACGCTGATCATATTGCCCTCGGCAATACCGGCGTTGAAGAAGCGGTCGGGATGGGCCTTTTTGAACATACCGGTCTTGGTGGCGGCAGCCAGGTCGGCATCCATTACGATAATATCCTGACGCTCGTCGCCCAGCTCTACCAGAGTCTGACCGTACGCGTCACGGGTTGCTACTCTTTTTACTTCTGCCATAGCTTAACCCTCCAATTCCTGCAGACGGGCAGACAGCTCTGCCATGGCTGCGTCATACTGCTCTTTGTTAGGGGCGGTACCGTGCCAAGCGCACAGATTCTCCATAAAGGAGACGCCCTTACCCTTCAGGGTCTTTTGGACGATGGCGGTGGGCTTGCCCACGACGCCCTTGGCCTCTTGGATGGCGGACTCGATCTGATCCAGATCGTTGCCGTCAATCTCGATGACGTGGAAGCCGAAAGCGGTAAACTTCTCAGGGATGGGATAGGGAGAGTTGACCTCTTCCAGAGAACCGTCGATCTGCAGATTGTTGTTGTCCACGATGACGGTCAGGTTGTCCAGAGCCTTGGCAGAGGCAAACATAGCGGCCTCCCAGACCTGACCCTCGCCAATCTCACCGTCGCCCAGGATGGTGTAGACGCGATAATCCTTGTTATCCAGCTTGCCGGCCAGAGCCATACCCACGGCACAGGAGATGCCCTGACCCAAAGAGCCGGAGGACATATCCACACCGGGGATACCCTTCATATCCGGGTGACCCTGGAGGGGAGAATCGGACTTGCGCAGAGTGGGGATCCACTCCAGCGGGAAAAATCCACGCAGAGCCAGTGCGCCGTACAGAGCCGGAGCGGCGTGACCCTTGGACAATACCAGGCGGTCACGATCCTCCCACTGGGGGTTCTGGGGATCGATATTCATAGCTTTAAAGTACAGATATGCCAGATCGTCCGCAATGGACAGAGAGCCACCGGGGTGACCGCTCTTGGCATTGAAGGTACCCTCGATAATCGCCAAACGAATCTTGGTGGCGATGATCGAAAGCTGTTTTTTAGTCATTGCATCCATAAAAAACGCCCTTTCCGCAGGGGTGGAGTCCCCTGCATTCATAGTTATCGCCCATTATAACACAAGACCCCGGAAAAAGAAAGCCCTTTTCCGAGGTTTTTTGTGAATTTTTTAACTTTTTTTGCGCCAGGATTCTTCCAGCACCGCCACGTACCGTTTCCGTCCCCAGTGGTTGGCATTTTGGGGCAAAAACACCGTGCCATCGGCGGTGCGCACGGCGGTCTCTCCGCCCATGGTCTGTACCAGCGTCAGCATAGCCTCTGCCTCTTCTCCCTCTGCCAAATAATACTCGGTGCGGTGGCTGTCTTGGCGGTTGTTCAGCACGATTTTGGCTACCCGGGTAGGGGCGGTATCCTCTGCCAGCAACCGGCGCACCTCCGCCAAATCCGGGCAGGCATCCGCCCACACCTTGAGGATAGCCCAGCCCAAGCGCTGGTTGCCATCGGCATCGGTATACCGGCGGTAATCCCGGCGGTACAGGGTGGCCACGTCCTGCTCGGACAGCAGTTGCTCTTGCAAAGCGGAAAACAGCTCTCGGGGGTTTTCACCACAGAGAGAATACAGCCACTTAGCGGTTTCCACGTCCTCGACCTTGGCCTTGCGGGGGGATAACCCTTCGGTGTCCAGCAGAATGGCGCCCAGCAGAATCCGGGCGCAGGCGGAATCGGGGGTGATGCCGTCTTCTCGAATACGGCAAGCCACCAGGGTGGTGGCGGCGCCAACGGGTCTAATCTCGGTATCGATACCGGCAAAAACGATGTCCGCAGACACCGGGTGGTGGTCCACGATGGCGGTGATTTGGTTGGGATAGCAATCCCCGTCGTGGTGGTCGGTGAGCACCAGCGGCGCCTCGGCGGGAATCTCCCCCACCGGCACCAAATCGGCCAATTCGCCCAGTAGCCAAGCGGTTTCCCGGGGGATGCCGTCCTGTATCATCGGCACCGCCGGGGTGCCGGACAGGGTCAGCCGATAGGCCTCGAACAGGGCGGAAATCACCGCATCGGTGTCCGGCGCGGTGTGACCGGTGACCACGGTGCCCGTGGGCAGACAGCCCAAGTATTCTTTTAGCTTTTGTATGGTCACGCTACCACCCCTTTCTCGGCTTTTTTGCCAGTATAGCACAGCCGCAAAAAGTTGTCAAAAATTTTTACGGTTTGCTTTGACTTTTGCCAAGGTCTGTGCTAGTATAAATATTGTATTTATATAAATGGGGTTTCCGTTTATACTAGACTTGCGAAACGAGGTGAATGCCGTGGCCCATTTGGAGCCTGCGGTCAAGAAAGAAACCGCTTTTGTCGCCCTATGGGTGGGCGTCGCCATTCTGCCGGTACAGGCGGTGTGGTTGGCGTTGGGCTGGTGGAACCGGCCGGTGCTGTGGGGCAGTCTGCTGGGCAGCGTCACCGCCATCATCAACTTTCTGCTGGTGGGTCTGATGGTGCAAAAGGCCGTGACCCAAACCGAGAAACAAGCCAAAAACACCGTGCGCTTTAGTCAGAGCGGTCGTCTGCTGTTCCAGGGCGGTATCCTGGTGCTGGCGGGCGCATTGCCGGGGGTGTTCAATCTCTGGACCACCATCATCCCCTTGCTGATTCCCCGCATCGCCATCAGTGTGCGCGAGATTCTGTGGGCAAAAAAGCATCCCAGCCCCGACCGTCCTGCCATCGGCTACGACGACGAGGACGAGGAGGACGAGGAATAATTCCTCATTACTCATTACTCATTTCTCATTAACACAGAGGTGATATTATGAACGTAAAAAGCCGCCGATTTAAGGTGGTGGATATCCTGTTGCTGGCCGGGGCAATTCTTCCCCTGATGGCGGTAATGGTGTTAAAGATTCTGACCAATCCCCCCACCGAGGGCATCAACATCACCGGTGCGCTGGTGTATTTCACCATCCCCATGCCGTTGCAGGATCTGCCCATCACCGAGGCACAGGTCAACTCTTGGGCGGTGATGCTCACCATCCTGTTTACCTGTCTATATCTAACCCACGGCATCGCCATCATCCCCGGTACCAAACGGCAGTTGGCCGCCGAGTGGATCGTGGAGAAGTGCAAGGGCATGGTGGAGACCAATATGGGACCTTATTTCCGGGCCTTTGCCCCGTTCATCGCCGCCATTATGGGTCTGTCGGCGCTGTCCAGCCTGTCCAGTCTGCTGGGTCTGTTCCCACCCACCTCGGATATGAACGTGGTGGCCGGCTGGGCCATTCTGGTGTTCGTCATCATCACGTATTACAAGTGTAAGGCGGGTCTGTGGCTGTACTTTAAGAGTTATGCCGAGCCCATCCCCTTCCTGTTGCCCATGAACATCATCAGCGAGGCCGCCACGCCGGTGTCTATGGCCTTCCGTCATTACGGAAACATCCTGTCCGGCTCCATCATCTCGGTGCTGATTGCCGCCGCCTTGGGCGGACTGAGCAACCTGGTGCTGGGCTGGCTGCCCGGCATCTTGGGCGAGTTCCCCTTCTTGCGCATCGGTGTACCGGCGGTATTGAGCCTGTACTTCGACATCTTCAGCGGTGGTCTGCAGGCCTTTATCTTTGCCACCCTGACCATGATGTACGTGTCCGGCGGATTCCCCCAGAGCGAGTATGAGGCCCGCAAGGCCAAGCGGGATGCCAAGCGCAAGGCCAAACTGGAAAAGAAACTGGCAAAAGCACAGAACTAAACTCTAGGCACATACGGCGAAAGCCGATAAAATATGCAAAGAAAAAACCAATTATAAAACGGAGGTATGTATTATGTTGGAACTGGCATTAGGTATCATTTTGGGTGGTTGCGCCATCGGCGCCGGCCTGGCTATGATCGCAGGTGTAGGCCCCGGTATCGGTGAAGGTAACGCCGTGGCCAAGGCTTGTGAGGCCATCGGCCGTCAGCCCGAGTGCAAGGGTGACGTCACCTCTACCATGATCACTGGTTGTATCATCGCCGAGACCACCGGTCTGTACGGTCTGGTTATCGCCATTCTGCTGATCTTTGTGGCTCCCAACCAGTTTGTAAACATCCTGATGAACAATCTGCCCAAGTAATCGAGGTAATACGCTATGCAAACGTTAGAAATCATTTCGGTCAACCTATGGCAGATTCTGATTTCGGTAGCCAACCTGCTGATTATCTTTCTCATTCTCAAAAAATTCCTGTTTAAGCCCATCACCAAGGTGATGGACGACCGTAAGGCGATGGTGGACAAGCAGTTTGCCGATGCCGAAGCCGCCCAGGCCGAAGCAGACGCCAACAAAGCCCAGTGGAGCAAAAAGCTGGCCACCGCCGACCACGAGGCGGCAGCCCGCATCGCCGACGCCGACGAGACCGCCCGCCGTCACGGCGAGCGTGTAGTGGCCGACGCCAAGGATAAGGCCGCCGGCATCATCCGCCAGGCAGAGGCCGAAGCCGAGCTGGAGCGGAAAAAGGCCGACGCCGGCATCAAACGGGAAATTGCTACGGTAGGCGCCCAACTGGCAGAGAAAATGCTGGAGCGTGAGATGAACGCCGCCGACCACGAGAAAATGATCGAATCCTTCTTGGACGAAATGGGTGATGCCGAATGACAGAACTGAGTAAGGATTATGCCGAGGCATTGTTTGCCTTGGCCGCCGAACAGGGTCTGGAAAAGACCTATTTAGAGGCATTGGAGTCGGTGGACACCCTGTTTGCCGACAACCCGGAATATCCGGATCTGCTGGCCGCACCCTCTGTACCCCAGAGTGAGCGTACCAGCCTATTGGAGCAGGCCTTTGGGGACAGTCTGCCGGAACAGGTGCTGTCCTTTATCCAACTGTTGACCGCCCACGGGCGTGTCCGCAGTCTGCCTGCCTGTATTGATGAATATCGCCGTCTGTATCAGGCGGCTGTGGCGATGTCCACCGCCTACGTGACCAGCGCTGTGGCGCTGACCGACGACCAGAAAGCCCGCCTGGGCGAAAAGCTGGCCGCTAAATTCGGTCGCCGTATCCAGCTGGTGTGCGACGTGGACGAGCATCTGCTGGGCGGTATCACCGTCCGGCTGGACGGCGTGGTGCTGGACGGCAGTCTGCGCCACCGTCTGCAAGAGGTAAAGGATGTGATGAAGCAGTGAGCAACAAGCCGGCTGAAATCAGCCAGATTATCAAGGAACAGATCCGCAATTACCGCTCCCGCATCGAAATGACCGAGACCGGCACCGTCATCCTGGTAGGTGACGGCATCGCCCGTGTATACGGTCTGCGGGGTTGTATGGCCGGCGAACTCCTAGAGTTCGAGGACGGCAGTGTGGGTCTGGCCCAAAACCTGGAGGAGGAGACCGTTTCCGTCGCCGTCCTCTCGGACCAAAACGACATTCACGAGGGTAGCTCTGTCAAGCGTACCGGTCGGGTATTGAACGTGCCGGTGGGCGACGGTATGCTGGGCCGTGTGGTCAACGCCCTGGGCGCACCCATCGACGGCAAAGGCCCCATCGCCACCATGGCTACCCGCCCCATCGAGACCCCCGCACTGGGCATCATCGAGCGCAAGAGCGTGGCGGTGCCGTTACAGACCGGTATCAAGGCCATCGACAGTATGATCCCCATCGGTCGCGGTCAGCGTGAGCTGATCATCGGCGACCGCCAGACCGGTAAGACCACCATCGCCATCGACACCATCCTCAACCAGAAGGATACCGGCGTCATCTGTATCTACGTGGCCATCGGTCAGAAGAGCACCTCTGTGGTGCAGATTGCCAATGAATTGCAGGCTGCCGGCGCTATGGAATATTCCATCATCGTGTCGGCCTCTGCCAGTGAGAGCGCTCCGCTCCAGTACATTGCCCCTTATGCCGGCTGTGCCATGGCAGAGTATTTCCGCGAGCAGGGCAAGGACGTGCTGATCGTCTACGACGACCTATCCAAGCATGCCGTGGCCTATCGTGCCCTGTCCTTGCTGATTCGTCGTCCTCCCGGACGTGAGGCCTATCCCGGCGACGTCTTCTATCTGCACTCCCGTCTGCTGGAGCGTGCGGTGTCCGTGGCCGATGAATACGGCGGTGGTTCCATCACCGCTCTGCCCATCATCGAGACCCAGGCCGGCGACGTGTCCGCCTATATCCCCAGCAACGTGATTTCCATCACCGACGGTCAGATCTTCTTGGAGACCGAGTTGTTCCACAGCGGTATTATGCCCGCCATCAACCCGGGTATCTCGGTATCCCGTGTAGGCGGTAGCGCCCAGCTGAAGGCTATGAAGAAGGTGTCCGGTGAGCTGAAGTTGCTGTATTCCCAGTATCGTGAACTGCAGGCCTTTGCCCAGTTCGGCAGCGACCTGGATGCGGACACCAAGGCCCGTTTGGCTCTGGGCGAGCGCATCGTAAAGGTGCTGGGTCAGCACCGCAACAGCCCTGTCCGTGTGGGCTGCCAGGTGGTCATCATCTATGCCGTTACCCACGGCTGGCTGGACGCTGTCCCGGTGGATGGTGTCACCGCCTATGAAGAGCGCCTGTACGAGTTGCTGGAGCAGAAATACAACGACCTGCTGACCCGCTTTGAGCAGGGTTATTTTGAGGACGAGGACGTGGCCCGTATGGAGGCCGCCCTGTCCGAGATGAGGTGAGCGCCGTGGGAGCCGATATCAAATCCCTACGCACCCGCATCAAAAGTGTTACCTCTACCCTGCAGCTGACCCGCGCCATGGGTCTGGTGGCCTCTTCCAAAATCCGTAAGGCCACCGAGCGGATGCTCAGCGTCCGTGACTACGACACCGCTATGGGACAGTTGCTGGCTCTGCTGACCGCCAGCCCGGAGTGCGCCCGTAGCCCCTATATGCAAGAGCGAGAGGGCAAAACTCTGCTGGTGGTAATTGCCGGTGACCGTGGTCTGGCCGGTGGCTATAACGCCAACATCTTCCGCACCGCCCGGGAATATCCCGATGCCGAGATGCTTCCCATTGGCAAACGTGCCTGTGACCGTTACGGCGGTCAGGTGCGCCTGTGCGAAAAGTTTGACAGCGCCGACGCCTATCCGCTGGCGGTGGACCTGTGCCGGCGGTATGCCGAGGGCGAGTTTACCCGGCTGGGCATTCTCTATACCCGGTATGTGTCTATGATGAGCCAGGTGCCGGAGATCCGATGGGTATTGCCCCTGAGCAAACCGGAAAACGTGCCGTCTACGGCGGTATTGTTTGAGCCGGACGAGGCCACCATCCTGAACACCGCTGTGCCGGAATACGTCACCGGTGCCATTATGGCCTGTGTGCGAGAGAGCTATGCCTGCGAGGTGGTAGCACGACGGATGGCTATGGACTCCGCCGGCAAGAACGCCAGCGAGATGATTGCCGAACTGCAACTGGTCTATAACCGTGCCCGTCAGGGTAGCATCACCCAGGAAATCACCGAGATTGTTGCCGGTGCCAATGCATAAAAACAACCAATACGCGTTTTTTGTGCGCTTTTTAGCCGCCGTTAGGCGGCGTGGCCCCCTTGTGTAAAGGGGTCTGTCACGGCAACGCCGTGACTGGGGGATTGTAACTAATGGCCGTGTGCATAACGACAATCCCTCCGAGTTTTGCTTCGCAAAACCCACCTCCCTTTACACAAGGGAGGCGCACCGCTTCGCGGCTAAATCGGGCGGTCGAGAACGCCCGCCCCTACTTCCTATCGAAAAGGAGGAAATCCAATGAATGACAAACACATCGGCAGTGTGGCCCAGGTTATGGGCCCCGTTATCGACGTCCGCTTTGAGGACGGCGAACTGCCGGCTATCTATAATGCTCTCACCGTTCCGGTGGGAGACACCACCCTGACCGTAGAGGTAGCCCAGCACATCGGTGACAACACCGTGCGCTGTGTGGCTATGGCCTCCACCGACGGTCTCCAGCGTGGTGCCACCGTCACCGACACCGGCTCACCCATCAGCGTGCCGGTGGGCAAGGCCACCCTGGGACGTATCTTCAACGTGCTGGGCGAGGCGGTGGACAATCTGCCCAACCCCGAGACCGAAGAGCGCTGGGACATCCATCGTCCTGCTCCGGCCTATGACGAGCTGGCCACCTCCACCGAGATTCTGGAGACCGGCATCAAGGTCGTTGACCTGATCTGCCCCTACTCTAAGGGTGGTAAGATCGGTCTGTTCGGCGGTGCCGGCGTGGGCAAGACCGTGCTGATTATGGAGCTGATCAACAACATCGCCAAACAGCACGGCGGTCTGTCGGTTTTCACCGGCGTTGGCGAGCGCACCCGCGAGGGTAACGACCTGTACAACGAGATGAAAGAATCCGGCGTTATTGAGAAGACCGCGCTGGTCTATGGCCAGATGAACGAGCCGCCCGGAGCCCGTATGCGTGTGGGTCTGTCCGGCTTGACCATGGCGGAGTATTTCCGTGACACCGAGGGTCAGGACGTGTTGCTGTTTATCGACAACATCTTCCGTTTCACCCAGGCCGGTTCCGAGGTATCCGCTCTGCTGGGTCGTATGCCCTCTGCCGTGGGCTATCAGCCCACCCTGGCTAACGAGATGGGCGCTCTGCAGGAGCGCATCACCTCCACCAAAAAGGGTTCTATCACCTCGGTGCAGGCGGTCTACGTTCCTGCGGACGACCTGACCGACCCCGCACCGGCCACCACCTTTGCTCACCTGGACGCCACCACCGTGCTGTCCCGTTCCATCGCCTCTCAGGGTATCTATCCCGCTGTGGATCCGCTGGAGTCCACCAGCCGTATTCTATCCCCCGACGTGCTGGGTGAGGAGCATTACAAGGTCGCCCGTGAGGTGCAGCGCATTCTGCAGCGCTACAACGAGCTGATGGACATCATCGCCATTATGGGTATGGACGAACTGTCTGACGAAGACAAACTGCTGGTACAGCGTGCCCGTAAGATTCAGCGCTTCCTGTCCCAGCCCTTCCACGTGTCCGAGAAGTTCACCGGTATCGAGGGCACCTACGTACCGCTGAGCGAGACCGTCCGTGGATTTAAGGAGATCATCGAGGGCAAACACGACGATCTGCCCGAGTCCGCCTTCCTGTTTGTGGGCACCATCGATGAGGCGGTGGCCAAGGCGAAGAAGGTGACCGGATGAACACCTACAAACTGACCATCGCCACCCCCGACGGCAACCAGTTTCAGGGCGAGGTATACGCCCTGTATCTGCGTGGTGCCGAGGGCGACCTGGCGGTGCTGGCGGGTCATACCCCCTTTATTACCTCGGTACAGGCCGGTAAATGCCGGGTGCATCTGCCGGACGACGAGGAGAAAAGCGCCACCCTGGACGGCGGTATGCTGACCGTGTCCGCTGAGGCGGTGACGTTGCTCTCCGGCTCTTTTAAGTGGGACGAGGAATGAGAAGAAAAGCTGTGCAAGTGTACTCTTGCACAGCTTTTTTATTTGTGTTATACTGAAACAAACCCCATATGTATTCCTTTCAAAGGAGGTTTTTCTATGAAGAAAATCCGTCTGTTTCCCAGCCTTTTGGCCGGTGGAACCACCGCCCTGTTTGTTTTCCTATGGCTGTGGCTGATTTGCCCTGCTATCAACATTCACAACCTAGGGTTATGGGTTTTAGTGGCGGGGGCATTGTTCGTGTTTTTATTTGTGTTCCACATAGCCGGAGGTCACGGCAATTTGGTCATTAAGAAAAAAGTCGGCAAATCCAAAACGACTGTCCAGTGGGACCTCTCCCCATCTGCCACCAGCAAATTTACAAAAACCTATCTGCTGCCCTTGGGTGTGCTGGCGGTGATGGGGCTTGTTGCTCTGTTCGGCAGCCCCGTTTTCAACGCTACCGACTACGCCGCCATCCTTAACACCCAAGAGTCGGACTTTTCCGCCGACCTAGCAGAATCGGTAGGCACCGACTCCATCGCCTTGATGGACACCGCCTCTGCCCAAATGCTGGGTGACCGAGAGATTGGCTCTCTGTCCAACGTGGTCAGCCAGTTTGACGTAGCCTACGACTACACCCAGATCGACCAAAACGGCAAACCCATCAAGGTGGCTCCGCTGGAATACGCCGGTTTCTTCAAATGGGTCAACAATGCCCAAGACGGCGTCACCGGATACGTGACGGTAGACCCGGTGTCCATGTCTGCCGCATTCCACACCTGTGAGGGTATGAAGTTTATTCCCTCTGCTTATTTCACCGAGGACGCTTACCGCTATCTATGGATGAAGTACCCTACCCTTATGTTGGATAATCTTCACTTTGAAATCGACGAAGAGGGAAACCCCTATTATGTGGCCTCTGTCCTCGAGAAGACCGTCGGTCTGTTCGGCGGACGGACGGTAAGCGGTTGCGTGGTGCTGAACCCGGTCAACGGCGAAACCGTCCGCTATAACCTGGGCGAGATTCCCCGCTGGATCGACGTGGTGTTTGATGGCAACCTCATCTGCGAACAGTATAACTGGAACGGCCTTTATAGCAACGGATATTGGAACAGCCTGTTTGCCAAAAAGGATTGCAAACAGGTGACCACCTATACCATCAGCGAAAACGCCGACGAGGATGACGCCGAGGACGACGCTCCCATTTCCGACTACGGCTACATTGCCAAGGATGGCGATATCTGGATCTACACCGGCATCACCTCGGTTAACGGCGACAGCAGTAACATTGGATTCTTGCTGGCCAACGAGCGTACCGGCGAGAGCCGGTATTATCGGATAGCCGGTGCCGACGAAAAATCCGCTATGGCCGCCGCCGAAGGCGAGGTGCAGGAAAAGCGGTATCAGGCATCCTTCCCGTCCCTTATCAACATCGACGGTGAACCCACCTACATTATGGTGCTGAAGGATTCCGGCGGTTTGGTAAAACTGTATGCCACTGTTAACGTGGAGCAGTATAATCTGGTGACCACCGCACCCACCCAGGCCGAGTGCATCGCCGCCTACCGCAAATTGCTGGGCATTGACACCCCTGCCCAACCCCAAGTCGAGAGCACCACCGCCACCGTCACCATCGCCGCCATCCACCACATCGTCATAGACGGCGATACCTATTTTTATCTGGTGGACAGCAAAAACGCCATCTACAAGGCCAAGGCCGCCGACCACGAACAGATGCTCCTGCTGAAAGCCGGTGATAAGGTCACCCTGACCCTGAACGGGGATGAAGTGACCGCCTGGGAAGTGGCTAAGAAAAAGTAAGAGAAAGCAGGAAAAATCCCCGACACAATCGTGTCGGGGATTTTTAACGTAGAGCCTAGAATAAACGTACGCCGCGCAAATATTGCTGCTTCGGCGATAGCCGAAAAGCGGTTGTCTAAACCGATTAAGCAATATTTGACCGAGTTCGGCTCTGCCGAACTCGCGGACTCATGAACCGTCTTTTTCACCGAGATAGGTTTCTGCTCCGGCGCACCTCCCTATGTCGGTGAAAAAGCTATAGTTTTGCCAAAGGCAAAACTAGGCCGGGTCGAGGACTTCTCGTGCCAGCGGCGCCAAAAGAAAAACAGCCAGTACCCAAAAGGGTACTGGCTGTTTTTGGTGCCGGTGGCCGGACTCGAACCGGCACGGTGTCGCCACCGGTGGATTTTGAGTCCACTACGTCTGCCAATTCCATCACACCGGCATATACAAATTTTTGTACTCGCCTATTGTATCACGGTCTTTTGCAAAAATCAAGAGGTTATTTTGGGTTTTTGCGCTCTTTTTTACGGCGGAGATACTCCACCACCGCCATCACCAGCGCAAATCCGCAGAAAAACCCGCAATAATCAATCACCACGTCCCAGAATCCCGGTGCGCGTCCCGGCGCAAAATACTGGAGCAGTTCGTCAATCACCGCCACCGCCAGACCATAGGTCCACATCAGCGGATACCAGCGCAGTCGCCCATACAGCCCCCACAGCAGACCCAACCACCAAAACTCGGCGAAGTGGGCCATTTTGCGCACCATATACAGCAGAATATCAAACCAATCCCCCGCCGCACCGGTGGTGCTGATCACCGGTAGCGCCACCACGTTGCTCTGCTGGCTGGACGCATAGGCCGAGCGCAAAGACAGCGACCATATCACGCCCACCGTCAGGGTGATGAGCACCCACAGAATGCATTTATACAGATTTTTTCGCTTTGCGTCCATGGTGTCACCGCCCTTTCCACCCCATTATACCCGGCGGGTGGTGGTCTGTCAATCCCGGTCATCTATGCTCGTACCGGTAGCGGAGCTTTTCCAGAGCTCGGGTCTCAAGACGGCTGACGTAACTGCGGGAAATGCCCAATTTTTCCGCTACCTGCCACTGGGTCAGCGCCGGACATCCCAGCCCGTACCGCAGGCTGATAATCTCCCGTTCCCGTTCCTCCAACCCCGCCACAAAACCGCCCAGCATCTGCAGATTTTGGCGCAGTTCCACCTCTTCGGTCAGGCTATCCTCGGTGGCCAGCACGTCCATCAGGGTCAGGGGATGCCCCTGGCTGTCGGTGTCGATGGGTTCCGACAGGGACACGTCCCGCTCGGTCTTTTTGGTGGTGCGAAAGTGCATACGTATCTCGTTTTCGATGCACCGGCTGGCATAGGTCGCCAGCCGAGACCCCTTTTCGGCATTAAAGGTGTCCACCGCCTTGATCAGTCCCACCGTGCCGATGGAGATCAGGTCCTCTTGATCCCGGGCGTGGGCATAATTCTTCTTGATGATGTGCGCCACCAAGCGCAGATTGTGCTCAATCAGCCGGCCTCGGGCGGTGGCATCCCCCGCCGCCATAGCCTTCAGCGCTTGACGCTCCTGTCGGGCGGTGAGCGGTTTGGGAAAAGACCCGCTATTCACCACCGACAACACCAAAAACACCATTTGGGACAGCATCTGCATCATCGCCAACCACATACCGCATCACTCCTCGCCCTACTTGTATGCGGAAAAACCCGAAACTTGCCAGTCCCAACAAAAAAATCCCCTATGCGGTGGCATAGGGGATTTTTTTACAGGAAAAAGGTCTTGAATTGGTGACGGCACCGATGACAGGTGACGGTGCGCCGACCACGCTTGATAGGCAGACGAAGTTGAGCGCCACAGCCGGGGCATTTGCGGAATCGGTACCGGCGCAAATCCTTGAGGCGGGTCCACCGGGCGGTCAGCCACCGCTGGGTAGGTGTCCACCAGCCCAAAAACCAGCGGTTTTCTGCCTGGCGGCGGGGAATATCCCGGGACAGAGTGCGGAACACCAACACAATCAGCACCGCCCACAGCAAAATCAGCGGAATCACTCCGCCCACCAGCCGTTCTACCAGCCACACAATCAGATACACCACAAACAAAAAGCGATTGAACTGGTCGCTGCCGTAGCGACCCACCATAAACCGCTGAACCGTATTCAAAAAGCGCTGAAACATACCGTTCCCTCCATTTCTTTCTCTTAGTATAGCACAAAAACGCGGCGGTGTGTTATGAATATGTAAATTTTCGGGCATAATGTGGGTGGAAGGAGATGAAGATTATGAAAAAAGAATACGAAAAACCGCAGGTTTTGCCCAATCCGCTGCCCAAGCGCCCGGGTATTGTGGAGCCCATCATCGCCGCCGGCGAGATGAAATGCCCCGGCAAGGAGAACATCCTCAGCGATACGGACGGCAGTTACACCGGCAAGCCGGTGGACGGCGGCAAACCTGTCCAGGACGCCGACGACCTGTAGGAACAAATACGCCTTGGCTTTGCCAAGGCGTATTTTACATACACCCACTGTAGGAAATGCTCCCACTTGCCAAGGCGTATTTTGTGTGCTCCTTTATCAATAATCCTCTACTTTGACAAATTCCTCTCGGGGCTTGTCCTATACTATCCTTATCACTACCCCCGAAAGGATGACCGCTATGAAACAAGCCACCCTATCCCGTCCCGTCACCTCTGCCGTTCCCCACACCCTGCTCTGGTGTGTGCTGGGGCTGTTGGTGCCACGGGCAACCCTGTTTGGTCAGCTGACCCCCTTTGGCATCGGTCTGGCCGCCTGTGCCGGCGCCGCCAATCTGCCCACCCTACTCTGCCTGGTGGTGGGGTATCTGCTGGGCGGCGGGCTATCCCCCTGGCGGTACGTGGCCACCATCGGCATGGTGGGCGGTCTGCGCTGGGTGCTGGACGCTCTGCCCCACCGTGGGCAACGGCGGTTTGTCCCACCGCTGCTTGCCTTTTTCTCCTGTACCGTCACCGGGTTTATCCTGCTGTTTGGTGCCGGTGCGGATTTTTACCGTGGGGCGTTGCTGTTGGCAGAGGGCGCGGTGGCCGCCGGATCTACTTTATTTTTTGACACCGCCCTATCCCTATGGGGAAAAGGCGACCGCTACACCCCCACCGCCGCCAACCAAACGGCGGTGATCCTCACCGGAGCGGTGGCGGTGATCGCCGTCTGCACCCTACAGGTGGGCGGATTTGCTCCCGGACGGATGGCGGCGGCCTTTTTGGTGCTGGTGCTGGCCCGTTCCGGGCGTGAGGGCGGTGGCAGTATCGCCGGATGCGTTATGGGCGGTGCCCTGGCGCTGGCGATGCCGGGGCAAACCCCACTGGCCACAGCCCTAGCCTTTGGCGGGTTGATGGCGGGGTTATTCTCCCGCTTTGGGCGGGTGGTGCAGACCACCCTGTTTCTTGCCGCCACGGCGGTGGTGCTGTTGGGGGAATCCGACGAGGCGGTGCTGTTTTACTTATACGAGATTTTGGGCGCTTGTCTGTTGTTTACGGTGCTACCCCGGGAATGGGACAGACGGCTGTGTCGCCTGTTTATCCACAGCCGGGATCTGCCGGCGGTGGAGGGCATCCGCCGTATGACCACCATGCAGCTGCGAGTAGCCTGCGGTGCGCTGGAAGAGGTATCCCGCACGGTGGACACCGTGGCACGGCGCCTTTCCCGCCACGGTGCGGCGGATCTGGCCACCCTCTATCGGGGGTGTTATGAGGCGGTGTGCACCGCCTGCCCTATGCGGGGGGTGTGCTGGGAGCAACACCGAGAGGAAATGTGGGCGGGGTTGGAGCATCTAACCCCCATCTTACAGCAAGAAGGTGGCATCACCCCGGAGCGGTTGACCGGCTATCCCGCCGAGTGCCGGCGAAAAGACCGGCTGGCGGACTATCTGACCGAGGGCTATGCCCGGCACGTGGCACGGGAAAACGCCTGGCGCCGACTGGAAGAAATCCAGCAGGCGGTGGAGAGCCAGTTTGCCGGTACCGGGCAACTGTTGCGGGGGCTGGCGGCTCGGCTGGAGAACCGCCACCAGGTGGATATCGAACTGTCCGGGCGGGTGCTGACCGTCTGCGAGGATTACGGTATGACCGTACAGGATGCCCTGTGCACCCGTGACGCTGCCGGTCGGCTGACGGTGGACGTCCTCACCGCCGGCGGCGGGATATTACCCGGACGACGGTGGCACCGGCAGATGGAGCAGGTATGCGGACGGGGATTTGCCCCCGCCACCGAGGCAGAGTGGGGAAAACAGGTGCGCATTACCCTTACCGAACCACCCCGGTATCGGGTGGAAACCGGTCTGGCAAAACGCCACTGCGGACAGGAAAAGCTGTGCGGGGATACCGCCCGCATCGAGCATCTGCCACGGGGCGTGTTGGCGGTGCTGTCCGACGGTATGGGCAGTGGCGGACGGGCGGCAGTGGACAGCGGTATGGCGGTGGGGATTGCCACCCGCCTGTGGCGTGCCGGCTTCCCACCCGAAGGGATTCTGCAGACGGTGAACGCCGCCCTGATGGTAAAAAGCCGTGAGGAGAGCCTATCCACCCTGGACGTGGCGGTGATAGACACCCACACCGGACGGCTGGACAACTTCAAGGCCGGCGCCGCTGCCTCGCTGCTGCGTAGCCAAGGGCGGATATCCCGGCTGGATCGGCCGGGTCTGCCGGTGGGGATTCTGCCTGACCCTCAGTTTGAGCAGAGCCACGACCGGCTGGCCGAGGGGGATGTTCTGCTGATGGTCAGCGACGGCGCACTGGCCGAGGGGATGGCGCCTGTTGAGGAGATTTTGCGGAATTTTCCCGAGTCGGGAAGCCTGCAAGAATTGTGCGAGGCGGTGTGTGAAAGTGCCCGCTGTGGGGACAAGGCCTATGGCGACGACGTCACCGCCCTGGCACTGCGCCTGTGGAAATGGGAAGAAAACGGAGAAAATACATTTTCCTAAAATTACAAAATTCCTCTTGCAAACTAGGGCAAAGTGGTGTAGAATAATACCTGCTCGTTAACCGAGCGCCCTATCCGCCCGTGGCGAAGCTGGATATCGCAGTGGATTCCGATTCCAAAGGCCGGGGGTTCGAATCCCTCCGGGCGGGCCAAAAAGAGAAGCATCAACCCTTGCGGTTGGTGCTTCTTTTTTTCGTCTGCGAGGGTGAGCAGAAACCTCGTTAGTTTGCTTTGCAAACTATAGGCGATTGGCGAAGCCAAGCGCAGGGTTCAGAATCCCTCCGGGCGGGCCAAAAAGAGAAGCATCAACCCTTGCGGTTGGTGCTTCTTTTTTTCGTCTGCGAGGGTGAGCAGAAACCTCGTTAGTTTGCTTTGCAAACTATAGGCGATTGGCGAAGCCAAGCACAGGGTTCAGAATCCC
>JAZRES010000027.1:0-8408 GCA_045660965.1 Acutalibacteraceae bacterium | reverse complement strand
TTACACCCGTAAAATCGGCAAATTCTTTAATCTGCATTTTCAATTTTATCACCTCACAAGGAGAGCATACACTATGACGGAGCGTGAGAGTCAATACCCTTTTGAGAAAAATATGGATTGATGTTCGAAAAATTCAAGTTTATCGACTTCATTATACCGCACCACATCAACAATTTCAACCAAAAAACAGGCTCACCAAACGGTGAGCCTGTTTTGGTTCTGATATTACAACTGCACGGTCCAGCCGTAGGGATCTTCGATTTTGCCCCACTGGATGCCGGTGAGGGTATCGTACAGCATCTGGGTGACTTCGCCAATCTCGCCATTGTTGACGGGGTACTGGATGCCCTCGTAGGACAGTTCACCGATGGGCGACACCACAGCGGCGGTGCCGCAACCCCAGGCCTCTTCCAGAGTGCCGCTGGCCATAGCCTCTTTCAGCTCGTCGATGCTGAGCAGACGCTCGGACACAGCATAACCCTTGCCTTTCAGTACCTCGATGATGGACTTACGGGTGATGCCGGGCAGAATGGAGCCGGACAACTGAGGAGTGACAATCTCGCCGTTAATCTTGAACATCACGTTCATAGCGCCCACTTCCTCAATGTACTTGCGGTGGACACCGTCCAGCCACAGCACCTGGGAATAACCTTTCTCCTCGGCACGCTTGCCGGCCCGGTTGGAGGCGGCGTAGTTGCCGCCGCACTTGGCCTCGCCGGTGCCACCGCGAACGGCACGGACGTCGTCGGTCTCAATCATAATCTTAACCGGGTTGATGCCCTCTTTGTAGTAAGAGCCAACGGGAGAAGCGATGATGACGTAGGTGGCGTTGTGCACGGCGTGCACGCCCAGAGACTCGTCGTTACCATACATAAAGGGGCGCAGATACAGAGAGGTGCCGGGAGCGGAAGGAGTCCAATCCTGCTCCAGTTTTACGAACTCTGTAAGCGCTTCCAACGCCATATCCTCGGGGATTTGGGGTAGGCACATACGGTCGGCGGAATTGTTCATACGGCGGATGTTCTCGATGGGACGGAACAGCTGGACACCGCCATCGGCACGGCGATAGGCCTTGAGGCCCTCGAAAATCTCAGAGCCGTAGTGCAGAACGGTGGAAGCGGGGTGAATCGGAATGGGCGCAAAAGGAACGATGCGGGCATCGTGCCAACCCTTTTCCTCAGTCCAGTCCATCATAAACATATGGTCGGTGAAATATTTACCAAAGCCCAGGATATCCGCTGCCGGCTTCTCCTTAGGGCAGGTGGTTTTGGTGATGGAAATTTGCATTTGGAAACATCTCCTTACGAGAAATTACTGATAATCGGCACCCAACTGCAGAGCGGTACGGTTCACGTCCAGCAGATTCGCCTTGCGGGCGGAAATCACTTTGCTCAGGGTGGCGGTAATGCTATCGGCATCGTACTCACCCATCACGGACAGCAGTTTGCCCATAATGATGATGTTGGCCATATTGCCGAGATTGTGATCGGCGGCCATCTGGGTGGCGGGAATATAATAGGTGGTCACGTCGGTGCGCTTGACCTTGCGCTCCACCAGGGTGGAGTCCACAAAGATGATGCCACCGGGAGCTACGGTATCCTCGAACTTATCCAGAGAGGGCAGGTTCATAGCCACCAGCACGTCGGGACGGGTGACGATGGGAGAACCCACCGGCTCGTCACTGAGGATAACGCTGCAAGAGGCGGTACCGCCACGCATCTCGGGACCGTAAGAGGGCAACCAGCTGACCTGGCGGTCCTCGGTCAGGCCTTTATAGGCCAACAGTTTACCGGCGAACAGGATGCCCTGACCGCCGAAACCGGAAAACAAATACTGGGTCTGGCTCATTACGCTTCCTCCTCTGCCGTTTTATCCTTATACACGCCCAAGGGGTAATAGGGCAACATATTCTCTTCCAGCCACTTAAGGGCATCCGACGGGGTCAGACCCCAGTTGGTGGGACAGGTGGAAACTACCTCGACCAGAGAGAATCCCTTGCCGTCAATCTGGTTCTGGAAAGCCTTTTTGATGGCCTTTTTCGCCTTGCGGACGTTGGCCACGTTATTCACGGTGACACGCTCCAGATAGGTAGCGCCCTCCAGCTCGGACAGCATCTCACACACGCGGATAGGATAACCGCAGTGGTTGACGTCACGACCGTAGGGAGAGGTCTGGGTCACCTGACCGGGCAGAGAGGTGGGAGCCATCTGACCGCCGGTCATACCATAAATGGCGTTGTTGACGAAAATGATGGTGATGTTCTCGTTACGGGCAGCGGCGTGCACCGTCTCCGCCATACCGATAGAGGCCAGGTCGCCGTCACCCTGGTAGGTAAAGACGATGTTCTTCTCCGGGTCGGAACGCTTGACGCCGGTGGCCACAGCCGGGGCACGACCGTGGGCGGGCTCGATCATATCGCAGTTGAAATAGTCATAGGCCATAACGGAGCAACCGACGGGAGCGATACCGATGGTACGACCCTCGATGCCCAGCTCGTCGATGACCTCTGCCACCAGACGGTGGATGATGCCGTGGGTGCAACCGGGACAATAGTGCATGGGTGCATCGGTCAGGGCGTGGGGTTTATCGAATACGATAGCCATTAGAGGTCACCTCCGTTCTCGTTGGCTTTGACAATGGCGGCCAGCACCTCTTCGGGAGAGGGGATGATACCACCGGCGCGGTTGCACAGTGCAACCGGCTTTTTGCACTCGGTGGCCAGCTTGATGTCCTCGATCATCTGACCCATAGACAACTCCACCGAAATAAAGGATTTGACTTTATCCGCGGCAGCCTTGAAGGGTGCCACGGGGAAAGGCCACAGGGTGATGGGACGAATCATACCCACCTTGATACCCTGCTTACGGGCCTCGTTGATGGCGTTCTTGGCCACACGAGAGGCGATACCGAAAGCGGTAACGCAGATCTCGGCATCCTCCATCATATACTCCTCATACATAGCCTCGGTAGCCTCAATCTGGGCGTAACGCTCGTAACGCTCAAAGTTGGTTTTCTCCAACGCATCGGGCTGGAGGAACAGGGAATTGACGATGTTGTGCTCACGCTTCATATCGGTGCCGGTGGTAGCCCAGGGCTTCTCCACCTGGGCAGGTGCGGGGAAGTCCAGAGAGACCGGCTCCATCATCTGACCCATGGTACCGTCTGCCAAAATCATAGCGGTCATACGGTATTTACCCGCCAGGTCAAAGCCCTTAACGGTCAGAGAGGCCATCTCCTGTACAGAGGCAGGAGCCAACACGATCATACGATAGTCGCCGTGACCGCCGCCACGGGAAGCCTGGAAATAGTCGGACTGGCTGGGCTGGATACCGCCCAGACCGGGACCGCCACGCTGGACGTTGACAATCAAGCAAGGCAGGTCAGCGCCGGCCATATAGGACAGGCCCTCTGCCTTAAGAGAGATTCCGGGGCTGGAGGAAGAGGTCATCACCCGCTTACCGGTGGCGGCGACGCCGTACACCATATTGATAGCGGCAACTTCGCTCTCCGCCTGCAGGAAACAACCGCCAATCTTGGGCATCTTCTTAGCCATATAGGCGGCAATTTCGGTCTGGGGAGTGATGGGATAACCGAAATAGTGACGGCAACCGGCGCAGATCGCCGCCTCGGCGATGGCCTCGTTACCCTTCATAAGTACTTTTTCTGCCATTTCACTCACCTCATCTTTCCACAGTAATGACGCAATCGGGGCACATCATCGCACAGGATGCGCAGCCCACGCAAGCGGCCTCGTCGGTCAGCTCGGCAGGGTGGTGACCCTTTTTGTTAATCTTATCCGCTGCCAGGTGCAGAATGTGCTTGGGACAGGCGTCCACACACAGGCCACAACCCTTACAGCGATCGGTCTTGAATGTCAGTTTTGCCATGAGTCATACCTTCTTTATGATAAATTAAAATGGTTTGTTGTTTTGCAACTGTAGCGGGAACAGATTGTCAATCTGACCGGTCAGTTCCGCATACAGGCTATCCTCTACCGTGGTGGCAACCAACGGCAGACCGGTAGCCTTTGCCAAATCGGTGGCGTAATCCACAGAGGACAGCACCGTCTCGGCGGTGGTCTCTGTGCCCAAATTGGAGTTGTTGACGATGCCGGTGAATTTGAGTCCCGATGCGGTCTCAATCTCCCCCATCACCTCCACGGTGGAGGGGATATCCGGGGTCATGGGACGATAGCGGTTTACCACCAACAGCATCTCGTAACTATCCTCTGCCGTAATGGCCGGAGCCAAACGACCCAGCACGTAAGCGCCGCTGTCGTCACCGCCCACGTCCACCACCACCCGACGGCTCTTGTCGTCGGTGATGGCGTATAGGTCGGGTGGCAAAGAGGGAATATCCACGTTGGAATTGGCAAACTTAGAGCAAATCAGGCGGATGCCGGCCGATGCAAAAGCATCAGCGGAATCCAGGGTGCGGAAATAGGGATTGACAATGTCCAAATCCGCCACCGTCACCGGATGCTCCTTTGCCATCGCCAGTGCCAGATTCACCGCCACGTTGGTCTTGCCGGTGCCGTAATGACCGCAGAGGATGGTGAGGCGTTTATTGTTTAGCATACGCGTCACCTCTTACAGTTTATTACGCTGAATCTTACCGCTGACCGTCTTGGGCAAGGAATCCTTGAACACCACGATACGGGGGTATTTATAAGGAGCGGTATGCTCCTTAACGTAATTCTGAATTTCCTTAATCAGCTCGGGAGAGGGCTGGGTGCCGGGCACCAGCACGATGGATGCCTTAACCACCTGACCACGGACCTCGTCGGGAGCCGCAGATACACCGCACTCCAGCACGTAGGGCAGTTCCATAATCACCGACTCAATCTCGAAGGGACCGATGCGGTAGCCGGAGGACTTAATCACGTCGTCCACACGACCCACGTACCAGAAGAAGCCGTCCTCATCACGCCAGGCGGTATCGCCGGTGTGATAATAGCCGTCGTGCCATACCTCGGCAGTCTTATCGGGGGCGTTGTAGTATTCGGTGAACAGACCGCAGGGTGCGCCGTCCTTCACATTGACCACAATCTCGCCCACCTCACCGGTGGAAACCTGGTTGCCGTCGGCATCAATCAGCTCCACATTATAGATGGGAGCCGGTTTACCCATAGAGCCAATCTTGTGAGAAGCGCCCACCATATTACCGATGATCATGGTGCTCTCGGTCTGACCAAAGCCCTCGATGATCTGCAGGCCGGTAGCCTTTTCAAATTGGCGGTACACCTCAGGGTTCAGTGCCTCGCCGGCGGTGGTCATATGTTTGACGGAAGAGAAATCGTATTTGGAAATATCCTGCTTGACCATCATTCTAAGCATCGTGGGCGGTGCGCAGAAAGTGGTGATGCCGTATTTGGCAAACATGGGCAGAATATCCGCCGCATCAAAGCGGTCAAAGTCGTAGACAAAGGTGGCGGCTTCGCACAGCCACTGGCCGTACAACTTACCCCACATAGCCTTGGCCCAGCCGGTATCCGAAATGGTAAAGTGCAGACCGTCCGGGTCCAGATCGTGCCAATAACGGGCAGTGTGGAAGTGACCCAGTGCATACTTATAGTTGTGAGCGGCAATCTTGGGATAGCCGGTGGTGCCGGAGGTGAAGAACATCAGCATCCGATCGTCGCCACCGGGAGCGTTTTCGCCACGCTTATAGTGGGTAGAGTACAGAGGATATTCCTCGTCAAAGGTGCGCCAGCCCTCACGGGTTCCATTGACAATCAGCTTGTGCTGAACGGTAGGGCACTTCTCCGCCGCCAAATCCACCTGGGCTGCCACGTCGCCGTCGGGGGTGCACAGCACAGCGGTAAGGCCTGCGGCGTTAAAGCGGTATTCCAGGTCGTGTTCCAGCAGCTGGTTAGGAGCGGGGATGGCCACTGCGCCCAGTTTGTTCAGACCCAGCATAGCAAACCAGAACTGGTAGTGACGCTTAAGAATCAACATCACACGATCGCCCTTTTTGATGCCCAAGGATTTGAAGTAGTTGGCGCACTGGTTAGAGGCCTTTTTCATATCCTTAAAGGTAAAGCGACGCTCGGTGTGATCCTGGGAGATATGCAACATAGCCAGTTTCTTGGGCTGTTTGTCTGCCAATTCATCCACCAGGTCAAAGGCAAAGTTAAAGTTTTCGGTATTCTTAAAGGTGATAGAGGTGGGAGTGCCATTCTCGTTCTCCACCACGTCGATGAACTGCTTATAGATACGACCGCTGTCGTCACGCTTGTCCGCCGGGTTGTCCAAGATCGCCTTGGTGGAACCCAACTCGGGGATGGGCTCGCCGGTGGGGTTCAGCACGATGGCGTAGAACACGCAATCCTGACCGCCCACGGCAATCATACCGTGAGGCGTCTCGGAATCAAAGTAGATGCTATCGCCGGGACCCAGCACCTCGCGGTGCTCGCCAATCTGCACCATCAGCTGGCCCTCGACCACCACGTCCAGCTCCTGACCGTCGTGAGAGGTCAGCTCGATGTCCTGCTGCTCGGCGGCGGGGTCGTAGACACTGCGCACGTACAGCGGCTCGGCAATACGATTCTGGAAAGCATAGGCCAAATTGTAGTAGGTCATACCGTGGGCCTGGGCAATCTGCTGACCCTGACCACGACGGGTAACGGTAAAGGATTTTAGCTTGGGGCTGTAACCCTCGATGATATCGGTAACGTTGACGTTCAGCGCCAGCGCACAGCGATAGATAAACGCAAAGTTCAGGTCGCTGTCACCGGCCTCGCACCGGCGGTATTCCTCGGCAGAGACGCCGGTCTTGTCCGCCATGGTCTCGGCGGAATAGCCCACGATCTCGCGCAGTTCCCGAATACGGGCGGCCATTTCTTTAATCTTATAATCCAATGCGGTGATGGGTTCCATACAAATCTCCTATCCGGGACCGGCGTGTAAAAGAAAAACACCCGTCCCAAAGCTGTTGACTTTGAGACGAGTGTTGTGAACAACAACAGCACCCGCGGTACCACTCAAATTGCGACCTTGCGGTCACCACTCTTCGGGATCGAACAATCCCTATGCTTTTACGTAGCATACACGGGAGGATTCTACTTGCCAATCGGCTTTCTTTCCTCCGGCTCAGAAGCTACAAACAACGCCCCTTTCCCAATGGCTTGCACCAACCGCCATCTCTCTGTAAGGACTGTGGAAGTTGCCCTCTTCGTCAACGCCTTTGCTATTCAAGATTTCTAATATTTTATTACATTAAAGTGTGTTTGTCAACAGTTTTTGCAATATTAACAAAAAATTACAGTTTGTTTCGCTGAATTTTGCCACTGATGGTTTTGGGCAAGCTCTCGCGGAACTCCACCACACGGGGATATTTATAGGGTGCGGTATGCTCCTTGACATACTGCTGAATCTCCTTTTTGAGTGCATCGGTGGGCTCGGTGCCCTTGGTCAGCACGATAGAGGCCTTGACCACCTGACCGCGCACCTCGTCCGGAACGGCAGAAACGCCACACTCTACCACGTAGGGCAGTTCCATGATAACACTCTCGATCTCGAAGGGTCCGATGCGGTAGCCGGAGGACTTGATCACGTCGTCCACACGGCTGACGTAGAAGAAGTAACCATCCTCATCACGCCAAGCGGTATCGCCGGTGTGATATAGACCATCGTGCCAAGCATCATTGGTCTTTTCCTCATCACGATAATAGCCGGCAAACAGACCGCAGGGTACACCCTTGTCGGTGTGGATGACAATTTCGCCGGTCTCACCGGGAGCCACGCTATTGCCGTCGGGGTCCACGATATCCAGTTCAAATTGGGGCGAGGCCTTACCCATGGAGCCCAATTTTGGGGCAGTACCCACCAGGTTGGCGATAGCCAGGGTGGTTTCGGTCTGGCCGAAGCCCTCCATAATCTCCAAACCGGTAGCGGCCTTAAACAGTTTATGCACTTCGGGATTGAGCGCCTCGCCGGCAGTGGTCATATGCTTGATAGAGGACAGGTCGTATTTGGACAAATCGCCACGAATCAGCATACGCAACATAGTGGGCGGTGCGCAGAAGGTGGTGATTTGATACTTAGCAAACATAGGCAAGATGTCGGTCTCGTCAAAGCGATCGAAGTCGTAGACAAACACCGCACCCTCGCACAGCCACTGGCCATACAGTTTCCCCCACAGGCTCTTACCCCAACCGGTGTCGGAGATGGTCAGATGCAGGCCGTCCCGACGGCAACAATGCCAGTATTTGGCGGTGACGTAATGGCCCAAAGCATAGGTGTGCTTGTGGGCAGCCATCTTGGGGTTGCCGGTGGTGCCGGAGGTGAAGAACATCAGGGCGGTTTCGTCACCGGCAGAGGCGTGCTCAGGACGGACGAACTTACGGGGGAACAGGCCGAACTCCTTATCAAAGTCGTGCCAGCCCTCTTTCCGGCCGCCTACCAGGA
>JAZRES010000026.1:0-20825 GCA_045660965.1 Acutalibacteraceae bacterium | reverse complement strand
CCTCCTTGGCTCACAGAACGACATGGCTACGATCCGACTTGGTGGTAGCTGCCTCTTTCGCCGGCAAGCTGAAGACCGTGATGCAGATGATTTCCATCATCTTCGCTCTAACCTTCCTGGAGATCAAGCGGTATTCTTTCTTCTGTGACGTCCCTTATCTGAAGGAGGTTTGCGCTTGGGTTGCCATCGTCCTGGTGTGGATTGGCGTGGTGGCTACCGTGGTCTCCGGCATCCAATACGTGTGGCAGCTGCGCCACTATTTTAAGGAAAACTAAAAAAATAGTAGACAAATCAGAAAATCCGTATATAATGATAATATACGAAAAGCAATGGATGGGAGAAGTACCCGGACACGGCGTGACAGAGAGGGGTTGCCTTTGGCTGTAAGCACCCTGACGTACGACCCGGCGAAATGCACCTATTCCGCTCCATCGGGGAACGGTAATCCCCAGTATCTGATGGCGGCAGCCCCCGTTAACGGGCAAGGTTCTGTTAGGAACCTGACGAGTGAATGACGGAGTGGAACCGTGAGTGTATTCTCACCTCCGTTACCCCACGTGGGGTAACGGAGGTGTTTTTTTATTTTACAGAAAGGGTGAATGGATATGTTCCAACGTATGCGAGAAGACATTGCCACCATCCGTGATCGTGACCCGGCCTCTCGATCCAATTTCGAGGCGTGGGCGCTGTATAACGGATACAAGGCGTTGCGTTCTCATCGTCTGGCCAATTGGCTGTATCATCACCGCCTGTTTTTCTTGGCACGGTGGGTATCCCAAAATTGTGTGCGTAAGACCGGCATTGAGATTCACCCTGCCGCCACCATCGGTCGCCGTTTCTTCATTGATCACGGCACCGGCGTGGTGATTGGCGAGACCACCGAGATTGGTGACGATTGCACCATCTATCAGGGTGTCACCCTGGGCGGAACCGGCAAGGATACCGGCAAGCGCCATCCCACCTTGGGCAATCACGTGATGGTGGGCAGTGGCGCCAAGGTGCTGGGCCCTATCAAGATTGGCAACAACGTGCGTATCGCCGCTGGCGCGGTGGTACTCACGGATATTCCGGATAACTGCACCGCCGTGGGCATTCCCGCCCGTGTGGTACGCCGTGACGGCGAAAAGGTGCAGGACCTGGATCAAATTAACATCCCCGACCCGGTGGCACAAGAACTCCGGCGGTTGGAGGAGCGCATCGCAGAACTAGAGAAAAAAGCATAAGGAGGACAAAACCATGCGTGTATTTAATACTATGACCCGGCAGAAAGAGGAGCTGATCCCCATCGAGGAGGGTAAGATCCGTCTGTATGCTTGCGGTCCCACTGTTTACAACTTCATCCACATCGGCAACGCCCGTCCGCTGGTGGTGTTTGACACCCTGCGCCGTTACCTGGAGTGGCGTGGCTACGACGTAAATTTTGTGCAGAACTTCACCGACATCGACGATAAGATTATTCGCCGTGCCAACGAAGAGGGCATCACCTATCAGGAGGTAGCCGAGAAGTACATCGCCGAGTTCTGGACCGACGCTAAGGGCTTGGGTGTCCGTGAGGCCACTACTCACCCCAAGGCCACCGAGAACATCGATACCATTATCGACATCGTTTCCCGTCTGGTGGAGCGTGGCTATGCTTATCGTGCCGAGAACGGCGACGTGTATTTCCGCACCCGCAAGTTTGATGAGTACGGCAAACTGTCCCACCAGCCCATCGACGACCTGGAGTCCGGTGCCCGTATCGCCGTAGGCGAGGTTAAGGAAGATCCCCTGGACTTCGCCCTGTGGAAGGCCGCCAAAGAGGGTGAGCCCAGCTGGCCTTCTCCCTGGAGCGACGGTCGTCCCGGCTGGCACATCGAGTGCTCGGCTATGGCTCGTCGTTACCTGGGCGAGAGCATCGATATCCATGGCGGTGGACAGGACCTGGTATTCCCCCATCACGAGAATGAAATTGCCCAGAGTGAGTGCTGTAACGGTGTGCCTTTTGCCCGTTATTGGATGCACAATGGCTACATCAACGTGGACAACAAGAAGATGTCTAAGTCTCTCAATAACTTCTTCACCGTCCGTGACGTGGCCGAGGCCTATGGCTATGAGGCAATCCGTTTCTTCCTGATTTCCTCTTCCTACCGCATGCCCATCAACTACAATACCGAGATCATCCAGCAGGGCATCAACGCTCTGGATCGTCTGTATAACTGCAAAAACGCCATGGACTTTGCCTTGGGCAATGCCGCCGATGGCGCTGCTGACGCCGCCTTTTCCGAAAAGGTGGAGGCTCGCCGCAACCAGTTTATCGAGGCGATGGACGACGACCTGAATACCGCCGACGGTATCGCCGCTTTGTTCGAGCTGGTCAAGGATATCAACGTTATGTTGGCAGACGGCACCGCCACCAAGGAGACTATCCTGTGCGGCAAGGCGCTGTTTGACGAGCTGACCGACGTGCTGGGTTTCTGCTATGAGCGTGGCCAGGCCGGTGATGACGATGCAGAGATCGAAGAACTGATCGCTGCCCGTACCACCGCCCGTAAAGAGAAGAACTGGGCCGAGGCCGACCGTATCCGTGACGAGTTGACCGCCCGTGGCATCGTGCTGGAGGATACTCCCCAGGGCGTAAAATGGCATAGAAACTAAGATAAAAACCGGACGGGTGCATACCCGTCCGGTTTTTATTATTGGTTGACAGTAGTGGCTGTTTTTGATATAGTAATAGATGGAAAGATATGCTCAATTGTAAGGAGAGATGCTTAATGAAGAAACTGATAGCTTTGTTGTCGGTTGTTTTGTTGCTGGTCACCATGTTCCCCGTGGTGTCTGCAGAAGACAATAAGTATAACGATACCGACATAAACTGGGGTCCGCATACGACGCACGTATACGACAATTGCGACGATCTGTCTTGCAACGTTTGCGGTGCTTTGCGTTCTGCCGGTCACGTGTATGACCACGGGTGCGATTCGGATTGCAACTATTGCGGCTTTGAGCGCCCCTTTGAGGGTCACGTGTACGAGATGGAATGTGACCCCGATTGCGACGTGTGTGGCGAGGTTCGCGAGATCCGGCACGTCTATGTGGATTGCTATGACGAGACCTGCAATCTCTGCGGTGACGTTCGCGAGGTGACCGGCCACGTATACGATAACAGCTGTGACAACACCTGTAACGTTTGTGGTAGCACCCGTGAAACGGGTCATAGTTTTGGAGAGGGTAGCTGTACCGACACTGTCGTCTGCTCCAAATGTGGTGAAACCCGTACTCTCCAGCACGAGTTCACCCCCACCACCTGCACGGCGCCGGCTACCTGCACCATCTGCGGTGTTACCCAGGGCACAGCTTTTGGTCACAGCTATACCAATGATTGTGACAATACCTGTGACATCTGTGGTGAAATCCGCAATGCCGGTCACAACTATACACAGGCTACCTGTACCGAGCCGTCCGTTTGTACCGTTTGCGGTGTAACCGGCAGCGAGGCTCTGGGTCACCGGTTTGTGGACACCATTTGTACCCGTTGCTTCATGATTCAGCCCGTTTACGTGGGCGATGTAGAAATGGCCGACGGCACCTATTTGGCTGTAGGTTCTACCACCACCACTACCATCAAGCCTGAGGATAACTACGCCTATTTCAAGGATGGTATGCTGACTCTGCACAATTATTCCTATACCGGTGCCGGTATCCCCATGGCAGACGGCAAGGTGGCCATTTACAGAGACGGCATTCTGGCCATCAACCTAGAGGGCGATAACTATATCGCTATTATCGATGATACCATGGATACAGCCGCCATCGGTGCAACCGGTACGTGCGCTATCCTCGCCGATAGCGAGGCTTCCTTGACCGTTGTAGCTGCCGACTACGGCATCTATGCCATCGAGGACGCCACCTATGGTTGCCTGATTAGTTTGGCCGATATCACGCTGGATATCACGGCTACCAAGTGTGGCATCTTTGCTTGCGAAAACGGCAGTATCGCTATTGAGAACTGCGAACTGGAGATCAGTGCCGGCGATCACGTGATGGAGGCCGCAGACAGCATTACGATTGTTCCCGGCGAGGGTCAGGAAATTCTGGCAACAACCGAGATCGGTGGCGACCGTGTTGCTTTCGAGAGCGCCAACGTGACCACCTACAAGTGGATGCGCATCCACGCCCACGTCTACGATGACGATACCGACGCCACCTGCAACGTTTGTGGTGAACGCCGTGAGGTGGGCTGTAGCCACGTCTGGATGGATGCCACCTGCACCGCTCCCAAGACCTGCTCTGCCTGTGGTTCTACCGAGGGTGAGGCTCTAGGTCACACTGCCGGTGCTAATGCCGACTGCGCCAATGCTCAGATCTGTACCGTTTGTGGTGCCGAACTGAATGCTGCCCTGGGTCACAACTACAACGCCGTTGTGACCGCACCCACTTGCACCAACGGTGGCTATACCACCTACACCTGTTCCGCTTGTGGCGATTCTTACGTTGCTGATGAGACCGCTGCCCGTGGTCACAACTACAACGCTGTAGTGACCGAGCCCGATTGCATCAGCGAAGGTTATACCACCTACACCTGTATTGCTTGTGGTGATACCTATGTCGCCGACCGGGTGGATGCCCTACCTCACGACTACGACGCCGAGGTGACCGCTCCCACTTGCACCACCGGTGGTTACACCACCTATACTTGCGCTACTTGTGGTGGCGTCTATGTTTACGATAAGACTGACGCTCTGGGTCATACTGCCGGTCCCGCTGCGGATTGTGAGAACGATCAGATCTGTACCGTTTGTGAGGTTGTTTTGAAGCCGGCAACGGGTCACAAGTATTTGAACGTGACCATTGCCCCCAACTGTACCAGCGGTGGTAAGACTACCCATACCTGTTTCTACTGCAAGGACTCTTATGAAGACGGCCAAAAGGCCGCTCTGGGCCACAAGTACGATAACGCCTGTGATACCTCTTGCAATCGTTGTAAAGCAACCCGTACCACCAAGCATAAGTACACCAATGCTTGCGACAAGACTTGTAACATCTGTGGCGCTACCCGTACCATCAAGCATACCTATACTAATTCTTGCGACAAGACTTGTAACGTGTGTAAGGCCACCCGTACCATCAAGCACACCTACACCAATGCTTGCGACACTAAGTGTAATGTATGTAGCGCTACCCGCACCATCAAGCACGACTACAAGGCGGCTACCTGTACCGCCCCCAAGACCTGTAAGGTTTGTAAGGCTACCACCGGTAAGGCTCTGGGTCATAAGTATACCAACGCTTGCGATACCTCTTGCAACACCTGTAAGGCTACCCGCAAGATCACTCACAAGTACACTACGGTAACCAAGAAGGCTACTGCTACCGCTAACGGCTACACCGTCAAGCGTTGCTCCGTATGTAAGAAGGAAACCGGTAAGACCACCATCTACAAGGCCTCTACCATCAAGCTGGCTAAGACCGCTTACGTCTACAACGGCAAGGCCGTGAAACCCTCTGTGACCATCAAGGATAGCAAGGGCAAGACCATTGCTTCCAGCAACTACACTGTGACCTATGCTTCCGGTCGCAAGAACGTGGGCACCTACAAGGTTACCATTAAGTTCAAGGGCAAGTATTCCGGTACCAAGACCCTGACCTTCAAGATCAATCCCGCCGGCACCACCGTATCCAAGGTGACCGCCGCCAAGAAGAAGCTGACCATCAACGTGACTAAGAAGACTGCTCAGGTTTCCGGTTACGAGATTCAGTACGCTACTAACAAGTCTTTCAAGTCTGCTAAGAGCAAGACCCTGACCAAGACCAGCCTGTCTCTGACCGGCCTGAAGGCAAAGACCACCTACTACATCCGTGTACGCACCTACAAGACCGTAAACGGTAAGAAGGTCTACTCTGCCTGGTCCACTGTAAAGTCGGCTAAGACGAAATAAGAAAAGCACAAGAAAAAGACCCCGAGGGCGATGCCCTCGGGGTCTTTTCATATACGGATTATTCCAGTTCAAAAGCACCGGTATACAACTGATAATAGGTGCCTTTCTGTGCCAGCAGAGATTCGTGGTTGCCACGCTCGATGATGCGACCGTGCTCCAGCACCATAATCACGTCGGCGTCCATAATGGTGGACAGACGGTGGGCGATAACAAACACGGTACGGCCCTCCATCAGCTTATCCATACCCCGTTGCACAATGGCCTCGGTACGGGTATCGATAGAGGAGGTAGCCTCGTCCAGAATCAGGCAAGGCGGATCGGCAACCGCCGCACGGGCGATGGCGATCATCTGGCGCTGACCCTGAGACAGGTTGGCGCCGTTGTTAGCCAGCAGGGTGTTATAGCCCTGGGGCAGACGGGAGATAAAGTCGTCGGCGCCCACCAGCTTGGCGGCCTCACGGCACTGCTCGTCGGTGGCCTCCAGGTTACCGTAACGGATGTTGTCCATTACCGAGCCGGTAAACAGGTTGGTCTCCTGCAGCACGATGCCCAGAGAACGGCGCAGATCGGATTTCTTAATCTTGTTGATGTTGATGCCATCGTACCGCACCTTACCATCCGCAATGTCGTAGAAGCGGTTGATCAGGTTGGTGATGGTGGTCTTACCGGCACCGGTGGAACCCACAAAGGCCACCTTTTGACCGGGCTCGGCATACACCGACACGTTGTGCAGGACCGGCTTACCCTCTTCATAGGCAAAGTCCACCTCGGTGAGTCGAACGTCGCCCTGGAGGGGGGTATAGGTAACGGTGCCGTCGCCGTGGGGATGTTTCCACGCCCAGTGACCGGTACGCTTGACGCTCTCGGTGATGGTGCCGTCCTCGGCGATGTTGGCACGGACCAGGGTTACATAGCCGTCGTCCACCTCTGCCGGGGAATCCATTAGATCGAATACTCGCTGGGCACCGGCCAGACCCATGGCAATGTGGTTAAACTGTTGGGTCACCTGGTTGACGTTGCCGGTGAACTGCTTGGTCATGTTCAGGAAGGGTACCACGATGTCAATGGTAAAGGGCAGACCGGAAAGGCTGATGTTGGGGATCTGGGTAATCAAGAACACGCCACCGATCATGGCGCAGGCACCGTACAGCACGTTGCCGATGTTCATAATGATGGGACCCAGACAGTTGGCAAAGGCATTGGCCTTATAACTGTCTGCGCACAGGGTGTCGTTGAGCTCGTCAAAGTCTTTTTGTGCCTCATCCTCGTGGCAGAAAACCTTGACCACTCGTTGACCATTCATCATCTCTTGGATGAAGGCCTCGGTTTTACCCACCGCCTTTTGCTGGCGGACGAAATACTTGGCAGAGCCACCGCCAACCTTCTTGGAAACCACGAACATGGCTACCACGCCCAGCAACACCACCAACGTGATAAGGACGCTGTAATACAGCATAATGAACAGCACCGTCACCACGATAATGGAGGCCTGCAACAGGCTGGGCATCGCTTGGGACACCAGCTGACGCAGGGTGTCGATATCGTTGGTGTAGTGGCTCATAATGTCGCCGTGCTTGTGGGTGTCAAAGTACTTGATGGGAAGATTCTGCATACCCTCAAACATGCGGATACGCATTTTACTCAGGAAACCTTGGGTGATATAAGCCATCAACTGGGATTGCAGGGTGATAAAGGAGATGGACACCACGTACAGGGCGATGAGGATGCCGATGAGCGGCAGAATTTCCGCTTTGGCTACATCCCAGTTGAGGGTGCCGTTCTCCAGACACTCCGCAATCACCTTGATCACCTTTTGTGTGAAGATGGAGGGAATGGCGTTTACCACAGCGGCAAAAACGATGCAGAAAGCGGTGATGGGGATCAGCTTCGGGAAGGACTGATACAACAGTTTAATCACTCGAAACAGTGCTTTGGGATCCATCTTGACAGGAGGACCCATGGGCCGTCTTCCGGGACCGCCGGGACCGGGCATAGGCTTACTCATCGCGGTCACCTCCGTTCGTCTGCTGGTCATAGATCTCTTTATAAATAGTGCAGGAGGCCATCAGTTCCTGATGGTTGCCGGCTGCCACGATGCGACCGCCTTCCATCATCAGAATCAGGTCGGCGTCCTGAACGGAGGCCACACGCTGGGCAATGATGATTTTGGTGGTCTCGGGGATAAAGGTCTTGAATCCGGCACGGATGAGGGCATCGGTGCGGGTATCCACCGCGCTGGTGGAGTCGTCCAGAATCAGGATTTTCGGTTTTTTCAGCAAGGCCCGAGCGATGCACAGACGCTGTTTCTGACCGCCGGACACGTTGGAGCCGCCCTGCTCGATGTGGGTGTCGTACCCATCCGGGAAGGAGACCACGAAATCGTGGGCCTGAGCCAGTTTGCAAGCTTCGATAATTTCCTCGTCGGTGGCATCGGCATTACCCCAGCGCAGGTTGTCTTTGATGGTGCCGGCAAACAGCAGGTTCTTCTGCAATACCATGGCTACCTGTCCACGCAGGGTGTCCATATCGTATTGGCGCACGTCGATGCCGCCAACCTCCACCGCACCCTCGGTCACGTCGTACAGCCGGGGGATGAGCTGGACCAGAGTAGATTTACTGGATCCGGTACCGCCCAGGATACCCACCGTCATACCGCTCTGGATTTGCAGGTTGATATCGGACAGAGCAAAATTCTCAGCCTTGGCAGAATACTTGAAAGACACGTTGCGGAAGGTGATGGAGCCGTCCTTTACCTCGGTGACCGGGCTTTCCGGATTGGTGAGGCTGGATTCCTCACACAGTACCTCGCTGATACGCTTGGCAGCCTCGGTGGACATGGTCAGCATCACGTAAATCATAGACAGCATCATCAGCTGCATCAGAATCTGCATACCATAGGTGAGCATAGCAGAAATCTCGCCCACGTTGATGATGGCGCCACCGGAGGTGATGATCAGGCGGGAACCCACCAGCAGCACAAACACCATATTAAAATAGACGCACAGCTGCATCAGCGGGCTGTTGAGTGCCACCAAGCGCTCGGCCTTGGTAAAGTCGCGGCGGATGTTGTCAGAGGCCTCGTTGAATTTCTGCTTTTCATACTCTTCTCGGGAGAAGCCCTTAACCACACGCATGCCCCGGACGTTTTCCTCAATAGACTCGTTGAGGCGGTCGTATTTCTTGAACACCCGGCGGAAAGCGGGCATAGCAAAACGGGCCACCATCAGCAGACCGAAAGCCAGCAGGGGGATAATGACCACAAAAGAGGTGGCCAGCGCACCGCCCATAATATAGGCCATCACCACCGAGAAGATCAACATCATTGGTGCACGCACCGCAATGCGGATGAGCATCATAAAGGCCATCTGCACGTTGTTGATGTCGGTGGTCATACGGGTGACCAGCGAGGCGGAAGAGAACTTATCCATATTCTCAAAGGAGAATCGTTGGACCTTCTCAAAAATATCCCGCCGCAGATTTCTGGCGAAGCCGGTAGAGGCCTTGGCACAGGTGATGCCGGCGATACCACCGCAGCACAGAGAGGCCAGAGCCATAGCCACCAGCAGCAGTCCCACCTGCAGAATAGCGGATAGGTCTGCGCCTTGTTGAATTTTCGAAATCATATCGGCTGTAATGAAGGGGATTAGGCATTCAATCACCGCTTCTAACACGATAAAAATCAGCGTTAGTATGGTGGGGAGTTTGTATTCCCGGACACAGCCAACAAACCGTTTAAGCATAGGCATTCCTTTCTTTCTTAAATTCATATTTTACCATTATAATATGGCAGGGTTTCTTAGTCAAGAATTCTTGCAAGGAATACAGGCAGTTTTTATTAAAAACGCGCCTTTATTCTTCGCCGATGATATCTGCAGGAGGCCCTTTCAGCACGGCGCGAATCTCTTTGGAGATGTTGGTATACTCAATCAAGCGCTCCATGCCGATTGTATCGATCAGTATTCCGATATCTTGATAAAAGTTTTTTTGCAGTTTGTCAACTGTATCCGCCCCCAGCTCCGTTAGGCTGACCACGACGGTCCTCGCATCTTCTGTTCCGGTTGTTCGGCAGATAAATCCACGAGCTTCCATTTTTTTGAGAAGCGCGGCCACTCTGGCTGTGCTGACGTTCATAAATTTACTGATAGAGCCTGCCGTCATAGGCTTGTTGGCATCAAACAGAAATCGTAAAACCGCCCCGATGCCGGCGTTGGTTTCATTTCGTTTCTTTATAAACTTGGCCGGATGGGATTCGTTCAGCAACACAGCGATTTTTTCAATTTCTTCACGGGTAGCCACAGTGCACCTCCTTTATATATTGCTAACTAGGTTAGATTATAGCATTTTACGCTATTTCTGTCAAGACGCGGATGTGAACAATATGTAAAATGAGGAGAACAAAAAAGGAGCATCCGTAACGGATGCTCCTTCCCAAACTTTATGCATTGCGGAAGGTGTCTCTCTCCACCAGTTTGGTGGGCAAAATCACCGGGCTGGTGGGTTGACCGCCGGCTAGCAGGGTGTCCAGTATCCCCATAGCGGTGGCGCACAGACCTGCCGTGTCGCAATCTACACTGGAAAGTTCCGGGTTGGCACAGCGGGAAAGGTGAGAGTTACCAAATCCGATGATGGGCATGGTCAGACCGGTACGTAGCAAGGATTTCTGCGCACCCAATGCCAGCAGATCCTCGGCACCGATCACAGCGTCAAAGGTGACACGGTTGACCAGCAGCCTCTTGATGCCCTGGTTGACCTTGTCCAGGTCGCTCTCGATGGGCACGATCAGATCCGGATCCAGTTGAAGTCCCGCCGCTGCGATGGCCTCACGATAGCCCTCCAGCTGTTGACGGCAGTCGTGGGTGCTCTGATCGTACAGGAACAGGATGCGACGGCGCTGACGGCGCATAAGAGCATCCACCAGTTCGGCAATGGCCTGTTTTTGGTTGCTGTAGATGGAATACACGCCGGGTGCCTCCACCTGACCGTTCAGCAAAATAATCGGCACGTTTTTGGCCGCCGTGGCTAGGGGAGAACTGGCCATATGCTCGTAGTGGAGCGGGTTGACGTAGATGATGGCAGATACACCGTTAGCCTGCATTTTTTCCAGTGCCACCTGCTCTTCTTCGGGGGTGGTTCCGCAATCGGCTAGGATAAGGGCATATCCCCGTTGGGTCAGGGCAGATTCCAAATCCGCCAGTATGGGTCCGTTATAGATGCTCTGGGAGCGGGAGCACAGCACGCCTACTCCATGAATGGTACCACCGATGGTGGCAGGTGCTTCTGCATTGTTGCCCAGCTTTCGGGCTAACTCGCTGGGGGTATAATTTGCCTCGTCGATGACCGCCTGGATTTTGGCACGGGTGGCGGCGCTGACGTTGGGATTATTGTTAAGTACACGGGACACGGTGGCGATGGATACACCGCACTTTTCGGCTATGTCGTAGATATTCATACCGTAGTCTCCTTTCTGTAACCGCTTACAAACCTCAGTATAATCCACATTTTTCCAAAAAGCAAGAAAAAGTTATAAAATCTTTCAACTTCCTACAAGGCAAAGTGGAAAATTCCGGTATGCACCCTTGCAATTTTTGAATAGGGGGTATATAATAACCTATTGAATGCAAATGGAAAGGAAGGCGAAAAGGATGCGAGCAAAAGGAATTTCCGCTGCTATGCGGGGTAATCTATTGCTGTTGTTGACCGCTGCCATCTGGGGTTTCGCCTTTGTGGCGCAAAAAGAAGGTGGCGCCGAGATGGGGTCGCTGACCTTTAATGGTGTGCGTTCGTTGATGGGCGGTGGCCTGTTGTTTGCGTTGTTGCCCTTGCTGGATCGGGTGGGGCTGTCCCGTAAACCCGCTACAAAAGAAGAGAAAAAGGCCTTGTGGCTGGGCGGTATCCTCTGTGGTTTGGCATTGTTTGCCGCCACCAACCTCCAGCAGTTGGGTCTTTTTACCACCACCGCCGGAAAGGGCGGATTCATCACCGCTCTGTACATTGTGCTGGTGCCGGTATTTGGCTTGGTCATCGGCAAGCGTACCACCCTTTTCAATTGGCTGGGTGTGGTGCTGGCGGTGGCGGGTCTGTACCTGCTGTGTATGCAGGGTGAGAGTGGTATCGGCAGCGGCGATTTGCTGGTGCTGTGCTGTGCGCCCATATTTGCCGTCCAGATTTTGCTGGTGGATCGGTATGCACCCCACACCGATTGCATCCGCCTATCTTGCGTCCAGTTTTTCACCGTGGGTGTACTGAATATTCCCCTGATGTTTATTTTCGAGACTCCCTCGCTGACCGCTATGGCGGATTGTTGGGTCTCTTTGCTGTACGCAGGTCTGCTTTCCAGCGGTGTGGCCTACACCCTGCAGATTGTAGCGCAGAAACACACCCACCCCACCACCGCCTCGGTGCTGATGAGCTTTGAGTCGGTGTTTGCGGTGCTGGCGGGTGTCTTACTATTGCCCGGCGAGCAGATGACCCTGTGGGAGATTGCCGGTTGCGGTGTGATGTTTGCGGCGGTTATCCTGGCCCAGATGCCCGCACCCAAGCAGAAAGGATGATAGCGATGACCTATCCCGGTATTGCCGCCGATAGTCTGTTTTTGTTGGCGGAGAACCGCTTTCAGGACAGCAAGGCGTTTTACGAAGAGCAAAAACCCATCATTAACAAGACGGTGGTACAACCCCTCAAACAGTTGGTGGCGGATCTCACCCCGGCGATGCTGGCGGTGGACCACCTGTTGGGCGGTCACGTGAGCCGTGTGCGACGGGATAACCGTTTTACCCACGATAAGCATATGTACCGTGAGAATATGTGGATCGTGTTTATGCGAGACAAAAAGGCGTGGGACTGGTGTGTTCCCGCTTTTTACCTGGATTTTTCTTTGGCTCGTGCCGAGTGGGGCTTGGGTTTCTATTCCGCCACACCCGCCATTATGCGGGCGTTGCGCAGCCGCATAGAGGCCGACCCGGAGCGGGCAATAAAAGCGGTGAAATCCGCTAAAAAGGCCGGTTTCGAACTGGGCGGACGTCCCTATGCCCGCCCTCGCAGCACCGAGGATACCCCGGATTTGCTCCGGCCGTTCTACGATTGCAAGAGTGTGGATTTGTCCCGGTGTGAGGCGCCGGATTTTGTGGCGGGAGAGGATCTGCCGGAACGATTGCTCACCGGATTTAAGGCGCTGACCCCCATGTATCAACTGCTTATGGAGGCGGTGGAAGAAGCCATCGGTCTCCGTGAAGTATAAGGATGTGAGAATATGTTAGAAAAAATCAAAAACGATGCTACCGTGGCGGTGTCCGAATTGTTGACCACCGCTAAACTGAAACCCGGCGATCTGCTGGTGATTGGCTGTTCTTCCAGCGAGATGGTGGGCGAGAAGATCGGCACCCACTCCAGCGTGGATGCCGCCGGCGCTCTGGCTGAGGCAGTGCTTCCTCTGCTGAAAGAGGCGGGCGTGCATCTGGCGGTGCAGTGCTGTGAGCACCTGAACCGTGCCCTTATCATCGAGTCTGCCGTGGCAGAGAAATACGGCTATGAGCCGGTCAACGTAATGCCCCAGCCCAAGGCGGGTGGTTCTTTTGCCACCGCCGTGTGGAACAAGATGGAGTGCCCCACCGCCGTGGAGCATATCCGTGCCCACGCCGGTTTGGATATCGGCGGCACCCTTATCGGTATGCACCTCAAAGAGGTGGCGGTGCCGGTGCGCCTGAGCATCAAGACCATTGGCGAAGCGCCTATTCTTTGCGCCCGAACCCGCCCTAAATTTATCGGCGGTGTCCGCGCCGTGTATGACGAAACCAAATTGTAATCTAAATTCCCAAAGGAGTGTATCATAATGAGTTGTAATCACGATTGCAGTTCTTGCAGTGAAAAATGTAGCGAGCAGGATCTGCGCAAACCCCTGAACCAGTATTCCTCCATCAAAAAGGTAGTGGCGGTCTCCAGCGGTAAGGGTGGCGTAGGCAAATCCTCCGTAACCGCTATGCTGGCGGTGATGATGGCTCGCCGTGGCTATAAGGTGGGTGTGCTGGATGCGGATATCACCGGTCCTTCCATCCCCAAGGCTTTCGGTATCACCCGTCACGCTGTGGCCAACGAGCTGGGCATTCTGCCGGAAGAGACCCACATGAACATCAAGGTGATGTCCATCAACCTGTTGCTGGAAGACACCAATGCCCCCGTGGTATGGCGTGGTCCGGTGGTGGCCGGTGCGGTCACCCAGTTCTGGACCGACGTGGTGTGGGGCGATCTGGACGTCTTGTTCATCGATATGCCTCCCGGAACCGGCGACGTACCGCTGACCGTATACCAGAGCATCCCTCTGGACGGCAACGTGATCGTCACCACGCCCCAGTCTCTAGTGCAGATGGTGGTGGGCAAGGCCCAGCGTATGGCGGATATGCTGAACGTGCCGATTCTCGGCTTTGTGGAGAATATGAGCAGTGTCAAGTGCCCCGACTGTGGCAAGACCATCCCGTTGTTTGGCGATGGCAAGGCTCTGGAGCAGGCAGCAGCCGACCTGGGTCTGCCGGTGCTGGCCAAACTGCCTATGGATGCCAACGTAGCCGCCTTGTGCGATGCCGGCGAGATCGAGCGTGTGGTCATCGACGAACTGGCTCCCGCTGTGGATGCGGTAGAAGCCCTGCTGAAATAAGAAAACAAAAGAGCCGAGGCAATTGCCTCGTCTCTTTTTCATAAAATTATTGACGAAATCGCATAAAGGGGTTACAATGTAGGCAAATTATTGCAGAGTAGACGGTATGCGCTGAGGATTTTCTCTGGAGTGTTGTGGGATGGGAAGTTGCCCGCAAACGAAGCCCTTTGGGCGCGATATATCGTTGCATCCGCTGCAGGATGTTTTACTACTCTCTCTGCGAAGGGAGATTTTTTTATGTCTAAAAACAAGAGAAGTATGCCTATGTACCGGCTGGTGGTGTGCGCCTTTTTGGTGGCGCTGAGCATCGTCTGCGGTAAGTTTTTGGCCATCCCGGTGGGCGAGATTTTGCGCTTTAGCTTCGAGAATTTGCCCATTCTGTTTGCCGGCTTGGTCTTTGGCCCGGTGGCGGGTGTGCTGGTGGGTGTGTCCGCTGACCTGTTGGGTTGTGTCTTACGTGGCTATGCGGTGAACCCTTGGGTCACCGCCGGCGCGGTGCTGATTGGTCTGTTGGCCGGCTTGGGTGGTGTTTTGCTGCGCCGTTGCCCTCTGGGTGTACGGGTGGCGGTGACCACCGCTGTGGCGCATTTGGTGGGCTCGGTGGCGGTTAAGACCATCGGCCTTTCGGTGTACTATACCTTCCCGATTTGGGAGCTGATGGCCTGGCGCCTGCTCAACTACGCCATCGTGGGCGTAGTGGAGGCAGTGTTGCTGTATGGCCTGCTCCGTCACCCGGGCATTCGTCGCAGTATAGGAGGTGCGGTATGACCTATCAAGAGGCATTGACCTATATTCATTCGGTGAACTGGACTTTTTGCAAGCCGGGTCTGGACCGCATCATCGCCCTGTGTGAGGCGCTGGGAAATCCCCAAAAGGATTTGCGGTTTATCCACGTGGCAGGCACCAACGGCAAGGGCTCTTTTTGCGCTATGACCGCCTCTATCCTACAGGCGGCCGGCTACCGCACCGGCTTGTTCACTTCGCCCTATATCCGCACCTTCAACGAGCGGATGATGGTAAACGGTCAGATGATTGGCGAACAGGAATTGGCGGATTTGACCGCCTACGTGCGCCCCATTGCCGACAGTATGACCGACAAACCTACAGAGTTTGAACTGATCACCGCCATCGCCTTTTTGTATTTCAAACAGCAGAATTGCGACCTGGTGGTGCTGGAGACCGGTATGGGTGGTCGTCTGGACGCCACCAACCTGATTGAGGATCCTCTGCTATGCGTCATCACCGGTATCGGTCTGGATCACACCGCTTTCTTGGGAGATACCATCCCGGCGGTGGCCGGTGAAAAGGCGGGTATCATCAAACCCGGTGTGCCGGTGGTATATGGTGGCGACGACGAGGCCGCACCGGTGATCGCCCAAGTGGCGCAACAGCGAAAAGCGCCCTATCATCGGGTGGATTACACCTCTTTGGTGGTGAAGGAATCCACCTTGGACGGCACCCGGTTTGAGTACAATTCTACCGAATGGCAACTGTCCTTGCTGGGCACCTATCAGCCCTACAATGCGGCGGTGGTGCTGACTGCTGTGGATGTGCTCCGGCAGCGCGGTTTGTCCATTCCCGAGTCGGCAGTGCGCCAAGGTTTGTCCACTGTAAAATGGCCGGGCAGATTCGAGATTCTTTCTCGAGACCCGTTGGTGATTTTTGACGGCGCTCACAATGCCCAGGGCATTGCGGCGGCGGTGGACAGCATCCGTCGGTATTTCGGCGACCAAAAGGTACTGGTGCTCACCGGTGTGCTGCAGGATAAAGACTATGGCGCCATCGCCGCCGATCTTTCCACCGTGGCGGCAGAGGCCTTTGTACTTACCCCGGACAATCCCCGGGCTTTACCCGGCGAGGAATACGCCACCCTGTTGACCTCTTTGGGTGTACCGGCAACGGCCTATCCCACCATAGCGGATGCCTATGCCGTCGCACGGCAGACCGCTGGTGAAAAGGGGACACCTCTGGTGTGTTTAGGCTCCTTATATACTTACGCATCTTTGTAAATAGAAAAAGCCTGTGGCAACCGCCACAGGCTTTTTTGTTATAGGTTATTGGAAACTCAGGTCCAGCAATCCACGGGCATCTTCCCAACGACCGTTTTCGCCGTCGGCACCCAGCACCACGGCGATGGTGGTGCGACCGTCACGGGTGGCGCTGGCGGCCAGACAATAGCCGGCTTCGTCGGTGGTACCGGTCTTAAGGCCGGTGGCATTCTCGTAGTAATAGCGAGACTCTTTATCCAGCAGTAGATTGCTGTTTTTCCAAGAGATCTGCCGTCCGGATACCAGGGTGGTGTCCACCTTGGGGGTGGCTACGATTTCGGCAATCAAGGCATTCTCCAGAGAGGCAATGCAGATTTTTAGCATATCGTTGGCGGTGGTCAGGTGACCGTTTTTGTGATAACCGTCGGGGTTCTCAAAGTTGGTGTTTTTGCATCCCAGATCCTTGGCCATCTTGTTCATTTCTTTGCAGAATACTTTGACAGCCTCATTTTTCTCCAGGTTTTGTCCGGCGATGAGACGTCCCACCTGCACAGCGATGACGTAGGCGGCATCGTTACCGGACTTCATCAACAGAGCCTGTAGCATCTGGGTCAGATTGAGCTGGTTGCCCATCCACAGATCTGCCACACTGGAGCCGGGAAGCACCAGGTTTAGCTCGTCACCTACGGTAAACACGTAGTCCTTGGGGGTGTATTTAACCGCTACCAGAGCCGTCATCAGTTTGGTCAGGCTGGCGGGTGCGCATTTCTCGTCAGCCTTTTTGCTGTACAGCGTCTCGCCGTTGGTCATATCGTACAGAACCACCCGTCCCGAGAAGGTGTTGCGGTCGATAAACGCCTTGGGCAGTGTCTGCCGGGTGGTGGTTGTGGTGGTAACGGTCTGTTCCGGGTCGGTTTCCGGATTGGTTTCTGCCGGATGTCCCAAGAACCAATACAATACACCGCCGGCGATCATCGCCACCAACAGGCTCACTATGATCATCGCCACTACGGCGGAATTGCGCTTTTTCTTTTTGCGGAAGATGGTCTTTGCCATACGTTACGTCGTCCTTTCGACTAAATTCCCTTTCATTCTACACTATTAAAGATAAAAATGCAATACTCTTATTCCACCTTTGTGCCGGTGTAATAATATTCCAAAATCTCTTGATAGGTATACCCTTGTTTTGCCAAGTAATCCGCACCATGCTGGCTCATACCCACGCCGTGCCCATACCCCCGCACTGCAAAGAAAAAAGTGCCGTCGGCATAGGTGACGGTATAGGCGGCCGACCGCAAGCCGAAGAGCTTGCGCACCTGTGTACCGGGTAGGGTGCAGTCGCCGATGGGCTGGCTGTGGACGGTGCCGGCATCCGACCAGACGGCTTTGCCAAACCAGGTTGCCGGGTCTTCTGCCAGGGTGATGGTGGAGTTGGCATCGGTCAGGATTTTGCGCACTTCTTCTGTGGTAAAGGTGCCGGTGGAGTGGTATCCGCTGGCGCTTTTATCCCCGGGGCTGGCCACCGTCTGCAGATAGGGCACGGCAGACCCCCACACCTCCTCGGCGGATTCGGTCTGCCCGTTGCTGACTGCGTGGAAGCAGGCGTCGATCAGTTGCCCCTCATAGGTGATGACCTGACCCCACACCGCATCCACCGCATCGGCGATTTTTTGATAGTATGTGTCGTATTGTTCCCCCCACCGCTGGCGCAGTTTTTCTTCGGTGTAGTTCTGGGGGAATTGGTCGTTGGGTGTGACAAAATCCGCCCCTTTCAGGTCGGGATCGGCCTTTTTCTCTTGGGCGAGACGTCGCCGGTGGTAATAGGTATAGGCGGCTACCGCCTGGGCTTTCAGCGCCTCCTGGTGATAGCTGGCGGGCATCTCCATAGCCAGGGTGCGGATGAGAAATTCGCGATCCGTCAGGCTAACCACTTCGTCACCGCACAGCATACGGAATACGGTTTGTCCCGTTTCGGGCGGTTCTTGTTTGGTGGTTTGGGTGGTTTGGGCGGTGGTATTTTCCCCGGTGGTGTTTTGGGATAGGGCGGGCATAGGGATTAGCAATAGCACCAGCGCCAGTACGAGCAACAACAGAGCATAGCCTTTCATAGAAATCATCCTTTCGGTTGGTCTTGACTTTATGAGCAAAAAGAGGTATAGTAAAAAGAAGGTTTGTAAAGTTTGTCCCAACAAACTATATGCCGGAGTGAGCGAAGTTATTCCCCGGCACAGAAAGGCGGAAATTGAGAATGAAACAGAGAACGGAAGCGTTTATCGATATGATTAGCCGTTTGATGCTGCTGATAGCCGGTGTGGGTATTGTAGCGGTCTTGGCTATGCGGATATGGCTGATGCCCGCAGTCCGCGACTGGGAGACCGGTCTGTTTTCCAATAACTATTGGGTGATTGGCATGATGCTGTTCTGCCTGGTGGCGTTGCTGGTAATGGGTTATCTGTGCGGACCCAACCGCCGGGATATTACCGGCCGTCCGTCGTTGCTGATGGGCGTAGCGTTGCTGGTAGCCGGTCTGGCTCTTGCCGTTGGCGAATTGCTGAATCTGATGAGCGTTATCCCCGAGTTGCGCAACTGGATTACCATGATGAAGGTGGGCGCCGCCCAAGCGGATACCTTCGGTAGTCTGCCGCTGCAGGTTTTGCAGGGCGTGGTTGGCATCGCCGGTGGTGGCGCATTGATTATGCTGGGTATGCGCCTATTCTCCGAGGGTGGTGTCCGCCGTGGTATCGCTCAGTGGAGCGCACTGTTGCCGGTGCTGTGGATGTGGCTGCGCTTGATCAATTACGAGATGTCTTACTCCAGCATGGTACGTCTGGAGGATAGTTTCTTCGGCTTTATGATGATGCTTTTGGAGATGTGGTTCTTGTTCCGATTGGCTCGTTACGTATCCGGCGTGGGTCGGGTATCTATGGGCAGTCTGCTGGGCTGTTCTCTGGTCACCGCCCTGTTCTCTCTGACCGCTCCGGTGGTGCGTCTGTGTATGTACCTGTTGCAGGATTTCGCCTCTTACGAGGAGTCTCTGGCAACAGTGTCGGATTTTGCCGTGGGTCTGCTGGCGGCTATAGTGGCGATTGCCCTGTACTTCAGCGATGAGGGCGTTCAGTCCTCCGGCCCTTCTGAGGTGGATGCCGCCGCCGCTGAGGAGTTTGCTTCTTCCGATGCGTATTTGGTGGCCGAATTGATCACCTCTGTCCCGGAGGAAGAGAACGAGTCCAACAACGCCGAATAAATACCGGCATAGAACACGCTCCATACCGGAGATAGCGTGTCCTGCAACAGTTCCTCTTCAGTGGGACACCCATACAGCCGTACGTCGGCGGGTGGGTCACAGGCCGGACCGCAAGTGAATATAACGGTGTTATCGCTGTGCACCAGACTGCCGTCGTGCAGTCTGGTGCATTCTTTTATTAGTGCGGTTGTCTCCGCATTCAAAAAGGGCGTGGTGGCGGTGACGGCGATCACCAGTCCGCCACGCTGTTCTTGTAGGCGCACCCACACCGGCTGTCGTGGCGTGGCTTGGCAGGCTGCCGTCACCGCAGAGGCCACCGTCACCGCCAATATCCTGGGGTGGAACAAGGTCCCTTTTCCGATGATGGTGGAGCGGGCAGGGAAGAGGAAAAGGGGTTGCCCCAGCTTAGCGCCCAACCGCTGACAAGCGCACAGGATGGCCTGTATCAATGGCGCCGGATTCCCCCATACCAAGGGGCGGTCCACCCCGGCGTTTCTCAGAATATCTTTTTGCTCCAACCCTCCCAATTGCCGGAGTTTTTGGCGGTATTCCTGGCATTGGTGGGGTGGCAGTTCCTCTATAGGCGGTGTGGCAAGGAAATAGGCCGCCAGCTGTTCTCGCTGGGACCCTTCCGAGGGGATGGATGGTTTTTTATGAGGCATAATGCGTAGCTCCTTTATGGATATTTCCCAGTGTAATCGGGCGAAAGTCGTGTAGTTTGTATAAATTACCGAAAGTATAAAAAAGTGGTTAAAAATTAAACAAACATCTTGCAATTTTATAAAATATGCGGTAAAATAAATGCAGACTGCGAAATTATAAAAGCAGACTATAATTATTTGGAGGTATTTTATCATGGCTGTTAAAGTTGCAATCAATGGTTTTGGCCGTATCGGTCGTCTGGCTTTCCGTCAGATGTTTGGCGCTGAGGGTTACGAGCTGGTCGCTATCAACGACCTGACCAAGCCCAGCATGCTGGCTCACCTGCTGAAGTACGACACCGCTCAGGGTCGTTACGACGGTCACACTGT
>JAZRES010000025.1:0-13042 GCA_045660965.1 Acutalibacteraceae bacterium | reverse complement strand
ATTTCCGGCAAGCTGCGTATGAACTACATCCGCATCCTGCCCGGCGATAAGGTTACCGTAGAGATGAGTCCCTACGACCTGACCAAGGGCCGCATTACTTGGCGTACGAAGTAAGAAGAACCGTTTGGTTCTAACACAACGATAACCGTGCAACAAGCACGAAGGAGGTATTCTTTATGAAAGTCAGACCTTCTGTGAAGAAAATCTGCGAGAAGTGCAAGGTCATCAAGCGCAAGGGTCGCATCATGGTGATCTGCGAGAACCCCAAGCACAAGCAGCGTCAGGGCTAATTCGCCCACGCGACAGAAAGGAAGGAAACTACTATGGCACGTATTGCTGGTGTCGACCTGCCCCGCGACAAGCGTGTGGAGATCGGCCTGACTTACATCTTCGGTATCGGCCGCAAGTCTGCCAATGACATTCTGGCCGCTACCGGTATCAATCCCGACACCCGTGTACGGGATCTGACCGAGGACGAAGTGTCCAAGCTGCGTGAGCATATCGACCGTAACTATGTGGTGGAGGGCGACCTGCGCCGTACCGTTGCTTTCGATATCAAGCGTCTGATCGAAATTGGTTCTTACCGTGGTCTGCGTCACCGCAAGGGTCTGCCCGTTCGCGGTCAGCGCTCCAAGACCAACGCTCGTACCCGCAAGGGCCCGAAGAAGACCATCGCTAACAAGAAGAAATAAGTAGGAGGGATATAAAATGGCTGCCAAGACTACTGCGCGCAAGGGTGCTACCCGTCGTCGCAAAGAACGCAAGAACATTGAACGTGGCGCCGCCCATATCCAGTCCACGTTCAACAACACCATCGTTACCATCACCGACCTGCAGGGCAACGCTCTGTCCTGGGCTTCTGCCGGTGAGCTGGGCTTCCGCGGTTCCCGTAAGTCCACTCCCTATGCTGCTCAGACTGCCGCTGAGACCGCTGCTAAGGCCGCTATGGAGCACGGTCTGAAGACCGTTGAAGTTTACGTTAAGGGCCCCGGTGCCGGCCGTGAAGCCGCCATCCGCGCTCTGCAGGCCGCCGGTCTGGACGTTACCATGATTAAGGACGTTACCCCCGTTCCTCACAATGGTTGCCGTCCTCCCAAGCGCCGTCGTGTCTGATTGATAGGAGGTATATTGATATGGCAAGATATACTGGTGCGGTGTGCAAACTCTGCCGCCGTGAAGGTCAGAAACTGTTTTTGAAGGGTGAGCGTTGCTACACCGGTAAGTGCGCTCTGGATCGCCGCTCTTACGCTCCCGGCCAGCACGGCCAGGCTCGTATGAAGAAGGCCTCTGAGTATGGTAAGCAGCTGCGCACCAAGCAGGTTGCCAAGCGCTACTACAGCGTTCTGGAGGGTCAGTTCCGTCACTATTTCGAGCTGGCTGAGAAGATGCCCGGTGCCGCCGGTGAAAACCTGCTGACTCTGCTGGAGTCCCGTCTGGACAACGTTGTCTATCGTATGGGTCTGGCTTCTTCCCGTGCCGAGGCTCGTCAGCTGGTGGGCCACAAGCACTTCTCCGTTAACGGCCGTACCGTCAACATCCCCTCCTTCCTGGTGAAGCCGGGTATGGTGATCGCCGTTCGTGAGAACAGCCGTTCTCTGGGCAAGATCAAGGCCATCGTCGAGGCTAACAGCGCTCGTCCTGTGCCGGCTTGGCTGGATATGAACAAGGAGACCCTGGAGTGCAAGGTAGTTGCCCTGGCTAAGCGCGAGGACATCGATCTGCCCATCGAGGAGACCCTCATCGTCGAGTTGTACTCCAAGTAATCTTAGAGTACCATCTCTCGATAATCCGTATTTTTCTGCACAGATGTCCGCCCTATGGCGGCGTCTGCTGCAACACATCATAATAAGGAGGGTTTTTGTATGATCGAAATCGAAAAGCCCCGGATCGAAGCTCTGGATCTGGCTGCTGACGGCACCTACGGTAAGTTTGTGCTGGAGCCCCTGGAGCGGGGTTACGGAACCACCATCGGCAATAGCCTGCGGCGCGTTCTGCTGTCCTCTCTGCCCGGCGTGGCAGTAACCTCCATTAAGATCGACGGCATCCTCCACGAGTTTTCCACCATCGAAGGTGTGAAAGAGGATGTCACCGAAATCGTCCTGAACGTTAAGGGCCTGATCGCCAAGATCAATGGCGAGGGCCCCAAGACCGTGTATATTGAGGCCGAGGGTCCCTGCGAGGTGACCGCCGCCTCCATCAAGTGCGACAGCGAGGTGGAGATTCTGGTGCCCGATATGCACATTGCCTCCCTCAGCGAGGGTGGCCGGCTGAATATGGAGCTGACCCTGGATAAGGGCCGTGGCTATGTGCCTGCGGACCGTAACAAGCAGCTGCTGAACCCGGTCATCGGCGTGATCCCGGTGGATTCCATCTACACCCCTGTGATGAAGGTGAACTACACCGTGGAGAACACCCGTGTCGGTCAGATTACCGACTACGACAAGCTGACCCTGGAGGTCTGGACCAACGGTGTGCTGTGTGCTCAAGAGGCTGTTGCCCTGGGCGCTCGTGTGCTCACCGAGCACCTGAACCTGTTTGTAGACCTGTCTGCAGACGCTATGGATGGCAACCCCATCCTGGTCAAGTCCAACGACGAGGCTCAGAGCTCTGTGCTGTCCATGACCATCGAAGAGCTGGACTTCTCTGTGCGTAGCTTCAACTGCCTGAAGAGAGCCCGCATCGATACCGTTGAGGACCTGATCAACCGCACCGAAGACGATATGATGAAGGTGCGTAACCTGGGACGTAAGTCTCTGGAGGAAGTTATCAACAAACTGGCGTCCCTGGGCCTGGCCCTGCGCGACGACGAAGAATAATCCCGCGTCCGACATCGGACGGAGAAGATAAGGAGTGAATATCCATGCCCGGTACCAGAAAGTTAGGCAGACCTACTGCCTCCCGTATGGCTATGCTGCGTGCGATGGTTACTTTCCTGCTGGAGAACGGCAAGATCGAGACCACCGTTACCCGCGCTAAGGAAGTGCGTTCTATGGCTGAGAAGATGATCACCATCGCCAAGGAGCCCACCCTGCACAACAAGCGTCAGGTTATGGCTTTCGTGACCAAGGAGTCCGTTAGCAAGAAGCTGTTTGATGAGATCGCTCCCAAGTATGCTGAGCGTAATGGCGGTTATACCCGCATCATCAAGACCGGTGCTCGCCGTGGCGACGCCGCTGAGATGGCCATCATCGAGCTGCTGTAATTCGCAGTAAGATAACCAAATGATAAAGAGCCTACCCAAGTCATTGGGTAGGCTCTTTTTTGCGCCCTACCAAGCCTTGACCTTGTCGGCGAGATATGCTAAAATACATCTGTATTTGCGAGGTGAGGAAATGAAAAAACTGCTGTCATTATTGGACGCCCGGCTGTGGAAATTCCTGCTGGTAGGCGTACTGAACACCCTGGTGGGCGAGGGGCTGTCCTTTTTGCTTATCAACGTAACGGACATCGGTCTGTGGTGGGCTACCGCCCTGCCCACGGTGCTGGCCAGCGTGATGAGCTATTTCCTCAATAAACACTTCACCTTTAAAAACACCGAAAAAGGGTGGAAACCGGTGGCGCGCTTTGCTCTCAATATTGCGGTGTGCTACGGCTTGGCCTATGGCCTGGCCATCCCGGTGATGCAGTGGCTGTTGGCCGGGCAAAGCGACCCGGTGCGGGATAACCTGTCCAAGGTGGTGGGTATGTGCCTGTTTGTGGGCTTTAACTATCTGGGTCAGCGCCTGTTCGCCTTCCGGCAGAAAGATAGTAATACGGCACAATGAACGGGGGAAGAAACAGAGGGAATCTTGTACCTTTTTCTTTCCGCCTTTTCATTGACAATTATATAACATAGCGGTATAATGAACGTATAATAAATCTTGTCGATATATGTCAAACAGATATGGCTTTGACGTCTCTACCCGGTCGCCGTAAAAGACCGGACTATCGACTTACTGTGCGCCTGTTTTGGGCGTGCTATAAGTTGATGACAGAGATGGAGTCACATCTCTGTCATTTTTGTTTTTATAAGGAGCGCACTATGAAACTGTTAGAGGATCGTATCCGCAAAGATGGTAAGGTAGCCCCCGGCAACGTGTTGCGGGTGGATAGCTTTATCAACCACCAGATGGACATTCTGTTTATGGAGAAATTGGCAGAGGAGTTCAAGCGTCGTTTCGGCGACAAGCCGGTGGATAAGATTCTCACCATCGAGGCATCCGGCATCGCCATCGCCACCTTGGTGGCGCAGAAATACGGCGTACCGCTGGTATCCGCCAAAAAGTCTAAGTCTTCCAACATCCCGGATACGGTGTATTCCTGCCCGGTCAAATCCTATACCCACGGCAACACCAACACCGTGCTGGTGACTCAGGAATATTTGAACGCCGGCGAGCACATTTTGATTATCGACGATTTCCTGGCCCACGGCGAGGCTCTCAAGGGTCTGATGAACCTGGTGGAGCAGGCCGGTGGCATTGTGGTTGGTGCCGGCGCAGTGATTGAAAAAGCCTATCAGCACGGCGCTGACGATCTGCGGGCATCCGGCCTGCAGGTAGAGAGCCTGGCTCGTGTCCAGTCTATGGACGCCGAGACCGGCGAAGTGGTCTTCATCGAGGACTAAACGTTGTACCTAACCGCCGGAGGCGGTAGAAAATATTGTTTGGAGGAAAAAAACAATGAAAAAGATTTTAGCACTGATCCTGTCCGCTCTGATGCTGTTCTCTCTGGTTGCCTGTGGCGCCGAGGGTGGCAACACCGACGCTCCCGCTGCAGAGGATATGAAGGTCGGCTTCATCTTCCTGCACGACGAGAACTCCACCTACGATAAGAACTTCATCGACGCCGCCAAAGAGGCTTGCGCCAACATGGGCGTAGAGATGGTGCAGAAGACTCAGATCCCCGAGTCCAATGCTTGCTACGATGCCGCCATCGAGCTGGTTGAGGTTGAGGGTTGCGACGTAATCTTCGCCGACTCTTTCGGCCACGAGTCCTTCCTGATGAAGGCTGCCGAGGAGCACCCCGAGGTTGAGTTCTGCCACGCTACCGGTACTCAGGCTCACACCGCCGGTCTGAAGAACTTCCACAATGCTTTCGCTCACATCTACCAGGGCCGTTACCTGGCCGGTGTGGTTGCCGGTATGAAGCTGAAAGAGATGATCGACGCTGGTAAGATCACCGCTGACAAGGCCAAGATGGGCTACGTTGGCGCTTTCACCTTCGCCGAGGTTATCTCCGGTTACACCTCTTTCTATCTGGGCGCCAAGTCCATCGTTCCCGAGGTTACCATGGACGTTAAGTTCACCGGTTCTTGGTACGATGAGACCAAGGAGAAGCAGGCCGCTCAGGCTCTGATCGACGGCGGTTGCGTTCTGATTTCTCAGCACGCTGACTCCATGGGCGCTCCCACCGCTTGCGAGGCTGCCGGTGTTCCCAACGTTTCCTACAACGGTTCCACCGAGGCTGCTTGCCCCAACACCTGGCTGATCTCCTCTCGCATCAACTGGGTTCCCTACTTCGAGTACATGATCACCCAGACTAAGAACGGCGCCGCCATCGACGCTGACTGGGCCGGCACCATCGAGAATGGCGCTGTTGCTCTGACCGGCCTGGGCAAGGCTGCTGCCGCCGGCACCGCTGAGAAGCTGGAGGCCGTTAAGGCTGACCTGATCGCCGGCAAGATCAACGTGTTCGATACCGCCAACTTCACCGTGGGCGGCAAGAAGCTGGAGAACTACAAGGCTGACGTGGACACCGATGAGAAGTTCACCCCCGACACCGAGGTTATCGAGGGCGGCATCTTCTACGAGTCCAAGTTCCGTTCCGGCCCCTACTTCGATGTGCGCATCGACGGTATCACTCTGCTGGACGAGGCATACTAATTAACGAATCGGATTTAGGCGGAGCCCCAAAGTGGGCTCCGCCTTACCCCGTTTTTATATCCCAGTGCCGAAGGGTGTGCTGCACCCGGCAACACAGCCTTGAGCGCTGGAAAAAAGGAGGTATCCCAATGGCAAAAGCAGCTATTGAACTGAAAAACATTACCAAAACCTTTGGTAGCGTGGTGGCCAATAAAAACGTTAACCTAACGGTTAACAAGGGCGAGATTCTCTCCATTTTGGGCGAGAACGGCTCCGGTAAGACCACCCTGATGAATATGATCTCCGGTATTTATTTCCCGGATGAGGGTCAGATTTATATCGACGGCGAAGAGGTGGTTATTGCCAGCCCCAAAGACGCTTTTGATTATAAGATTGGTATGATTCACCAGCACTTCAAGCTGGTGGACGTGTTTACTGCCACCGAGAACATTGTGCTGGGCTTGGAGGGTAAATACGACCTCAAAGAGGCCGAAAAGCAGGTGGCAGACATCTGCGGTCGCTACGGCTTTGAGGTAAACCCCAAAGAGAAAATCTACAATATGGCGGTGTCCGAAAAGCAGACCGTAGAAATCATCAAGGTGCTGTATCGTGGCGCCGATATCCTGATTTTGGATGAGCCCACCGCCGTGCTGACTCCCCAGGAGACCGAAAAGCTGTTTGCGGTTCTGCGCCGTATGCGTGACGACGGCAAGGCCATCATCATCATCACCCATAAGTTGCACGAGGTGCTGAGCCTCTCCGACCGGGTGGCGGTACTGCGCAAGGGCGAGTACATCGGCACGGTGAACACCGCCGACGCCGACGAAAACAGCCTGACCGAAATGATGGTGGGCAAAAAGGTGGAGCTGAACATCCACCGTGCCGATCCGGTAAACCCCACCCCTCGTCTGGAGGTACACCACATCAACTGTTCTAACCGTGAGGGCGTCAAGGTGTTGGACAACGTCTCCTTCACCGCCCACGCCGGCGAGATTTTGGGTATTGCCGGTATCGCCGGATCCGGTCAGCGTGAGTTACTGGAGGCCATTGCCGGTCTGCAGAAGTTGGATAGCGGTGCTGTGCTGTACGCCAACCCCAAGACCGGTAAGATGGACAACCTGGGCACCAAAACCCCCTTGCAGATTCGTGAGTTGGGCGTGCGTCTATCCTTTGTCCCTGAGGACCGTCTGGGTATGGGCCTTGTGGGCAATATGGATATCGTGGACAATATGATGCTCCGTAGCTACCGCAAGGGCAAGAGCCTTTTCCTGGAGCGTAAGGCACCCCGTGACCTGGCCCAGAAGATTATTGAAGACCTAGAGGTGGTCACCCCCGGTGCTTCCACCCCTGTACGCCGTCTGTCCGGCGGTAACGTGCAAAAGGTGCTGGTAGGCCGTGAGATTGCCGCCAGCCCCACGGTGCTGATGGCGGCCTATCCCGTCCGCGGATTGGACATCAACTCCTCTTACACCATCTATAATCTGCTGAACCAGCAGAAGGAAAAGGGTGTGGCGGTTATCTTTGTGGGCGAGGACCTGGACGTGCTGTTGGAGCTGTGTGACCGCATTCTGGTTATCGGTTCCGGTCGCATCACCGGTCTGGTGGATGCCCGCACCACCACCAAAGAGGAGATTGGTCTGCTGATGACCAAGACGGAGGCAATGACCGAGGAAGGAGGTCAGGCAAATGGCTAAAACCAATGTGAAAAAGCACCACGAACCCCTGGTGCACATCGCCAAGCGGGACGATATGCCCGGCTGGCAGGCCTGGCTGATTCGTCTGGCCGCCGTACTGATTGGCTTCTTTGTGATGAGCCTGATTCTCACCACCCTGGCCAATTCCTCTGTCACTAAGGCAGTCAGCTTTGGCGACGTGCTGAACCGTATGTACCTGAGTGTCTTTGGCCGTCTGGCAGACGGCAAGGTCACCCAGCTGTGGAAGTTCCTGCAGGAGGCAGCCATTCTGCTGTGCTTGTCTTTGGCAGTGACCCCCGCCTTTAAGATGAAATTCTGGAACTGCGGCGCCGAGGGACAGGCTCTGTTCGGTGGTTTGGCCGCTATGTTCTGTATGATTAACCTCGGCGGCAAGATCCCCGAGCCGGTGCTGATCCCCATCGTGATTGTGGCCAGTATCCTGGGCGGCGCCGTCTGGGGCGTGATTCCCGCTCTGTTCCACGCCAAGTACCGCACCAACGAGACCCTGTTCACCCTGATGATGAACTACGTGGCTACCCAGATCGTCGCCTATTTCGTATACGCCAACGGTCAGGGCTCTAACGTTATCAACCCCGTGTCCACCGGTGCTCTGCCGGTGATTGGCGGTCAGCAGTATTTCTTAAACGTGATCATCGTTCTGGTGCTGACGGTGCTGGTGTATATCTATATGCGCTACAGCAAGCAGGGTTATGAGATTGCCGTGGTGGGCGAGAGCCGTAACACCGCCCGCTACATCGGCATCAACGTGAAAAAGGTGGTTATCCGCACCATGATCATTTCCGGTGCCCTGTGCGGTATTGCCGGTATGTTGCTGGTGGCGGGCAAGGACCACTCCATCAACACCGCCACCGTCGGCGGTCAGGGCTTTACCGCCATTATGGTGTCCTGGTTGGGTCATTTCAATCCCTTTATCATCGCCGGTATGGCGGCGCTGGTATCCGCCCTGCAGATTGGTGCTGCCGGTGCGGCAGACGCCTATTTCCTCAACAGCGCCTATGCCGACGTGATGGTGGGCATCGTGGTGCTGTGCCTGGTGGCCTGTGAATTCTTTATTACCTATTCCGTTAAGTTCCGTCATAGCAAGAAGGGAGGTGCCGCAGCGTGATTGCAACGATTGTGCGTTACATCAGTAGTTCCATTCCGCTGGGTGTGCCTCTGCTGTACGGCTCTACCGGTGAGATCATCACCGAAAAGTCCGGACACCTGAACTTGGGTATCCCCGGTATTATGTACGTGGGCAGTATCAGTGGCGTCATCGGCGCCTTCCTGTACGAGCAGGCCTGTGGCAACCAGCTGGCCAATATGGTGCCGGCTCTGGCCATCCTGATTCCTCTGCTGTCCGCCATTTTGGGCTCGGTGCTGATGGGTCTGGTCTACAGCTTCCTCACCGTTACCCTGCGTGTTAATCAGAACGTTACCGGTTTGGCCATCACCACCTTTGGTGTGGGTCTGGGCAACTTCTTTGGTGGCTCTCTGGTAAAGCTGGTGGATAGCGACCTGCCTTCGGTCATCCTGTCCAACACCAGTTCTTTCTTTGATAAGACCTTGCCTTTTGCCAAGGATTTGGGTTGGTTTGGCGAGATTTTCTTGGGTCACGATTTCCTGACCTATCTGTCCATCGCCATCGCCATCGTAGCCACTCTGGTGCTCAACCGCACTCGTGTGGGTCTGTGTCTGCGTGCGGTGGGCGAGAACCCCGCTACCGCCGACGCCGCCGGCATCAACGTCACCGGCTATAAGTACATTGCCACCATGATTGGTAGCGCCGTAGCCGGTCTGGGCGGTCTGCAGTACGTAATGGTCTACGCCGACGGCGTATGGTCCAACAACGCCTTTGGCGACCGTGGCTGGATGGCTATCGCCCTGGTTATCTTCTCCCTGTGGAGACCCTCTCTGGCGATTGCCGGTTCTTTCCTGTTCGGTATGCTGTGCAACTTGAACAACTATATGCCCCAGTTCGGTGTACCGCTGGGTACCGACACCCAGGAGCTGTTCAATATGCTGCCTTACGTGGTGACCATCATCGTGCTGATCATCACCAGCATGCGCAAAAAGCGTGAGCATCAGCCCCCGGCAGGACTGGGTCTGCCTTATTTCCGCGAGGAGCGATAAAAACCGCAATACGGGACAGAGCCCTTTTGGTTCTGTCCCGTTTTTGAAAAAGAGAAAAGGAGTCAAGCTATGGATAAGCAATACGAATCCCTGTTTACCCCCTGGAAAATCGGTAACGTCGAGATCAAGAACCGCATCGTGCTGTGCCCTATGGGTGGCACCTCGCTGTTCGGCTGGTTTGAGCTGACCGGCTGTAAGTTTGATAAAGAAGCCGCCAAGTTCTTCTTGGAGCGGGCTCAGAACAACGTGGGTCTGATTATCCCCGGCATCGCCCCGTTGCGGGATACCTTCTGGGGCAAGTGGCTGTGGCAGAACCCCAAGATGTTTGAGGATCTGAAAGAGTTTATGGACGAGATCCACAAGACCGGCGCCAAACTGTTTATCCAGCTGACCGCCGGTATGGGTCGCAGCTGGGCCATCACCGACCTGGTAGGACCTCTGCACAAGAATAAGTTCACCCGTGCGCTGATCAAGCCGGTGATCGACACCAGCCACGAGCTGGCCGCTCCCAGCCCGCTGCCCAGCCGTTGGGATCCGGAGATCATCACCCCCGAGATGACCAAAGAGCAGATTCACGAGATCATCGAGGCCTTTGCCAAAACTGCCAAACTGTGTATGGATGCCGGCGTGGATGGCGTAGAGGTACACGCCGTGCACGAGGGCTATCTGCTGGACCAGTTCACGATGGAGCTGACCAACCACCGCACCGACGAGTACGGTGGCAGTTTTGAGAACCGTTACCGCTTCCCCGTAGAGGTGGTGCAGGCCATCAAGGCCGCCTGTGGCGAGGATTTCCCCGTATCCGTCCGTTACAGCGTAGAGTCTAAGGTTAAGGAGTTCCGCTATGGCGCTCTGCCCGGTGAGGTATACGAGGAAAAGGGCCGTAATATGGAAGAGTCCGAAAAGGCCGCCAAGTATCTGCAGGATGCCGGCTACGATATGCTGAATGCCGACAACGGCACCTACGACTCTTGGTATTGGGCCCATCCGCCCCTGTATATGCCCCAAAACTGCAACCTGGACAGCGTGGCACATATTAAGAAGTTTGTGGATATCCCGGTGGTGTGCGCCGGTCGTATGGAGCCGGAGGTAGGCGCCCAGGCGGTGGCCGAGGGTCGCATTGACGGCGTGGGTATCGCCCGCCAGTTCCTCACCGACCCTCAGTGGATTACCAAGCTGATTGAGGATCGTCTGGAGGACATCAAACCCTGTATTTGCTGTCACGCCGGTTGCTTTAACTTCTCCTCTGCCAAGGGTCACGCCAACAGCCAGGACCTGACCGACACCATGGGTCTGGCCCGTTGCGCTCTGAATCCCGAGACTATGCAGTCTACGAAATACCACATCACTCCCGCCAAGAAGCAGAAAAAGGTGGCGGTGATCGGTGGCGGTATCGGCGGTATGGAGACTGCCCTGGTGTGCGCCAAGCGTGGTCACACCGTCACCCTGTATGAAAAGTCCGGCCAGCTGGGCGGTGTGTTTATTGCCGCCGCCGCACCTTCTTTCAAGGAGAAGGATAAAGAGCTGATTGCTTGGTATCGTCGCGAGATGCAGAAATACCCCATCGACGTAAAACTGAACACCGAGGTCAACGACCTGTCCACGCTGGACGCCGACGAGGTGGTGGTGGCCACCGGCGCCACCGCCCGCCGTCTGCCCATTTCCGGCGCCAACACCGCCGTAGAGGCGGTGGACTATCTGCTGGGTAACAAGCAGGTGGGCAACAAGGTGGTTGTGGTGGGCGGCGGTCTCACCGGCTGTGAGATTGCCTACGACCTGTACCTGCAGGGCAAGACCCCGGTGATCGTGGAGATGTTGGACGACCTGATGCACGGCAGCGGCGTACCGCTGGCCAACACCAGTTATCTGCGTGATTTCTTCAAGACCAATCAGGTAGAGGTGCATCTGGAGACCCGCCTGAACGCCATCACCGAGCACGGGGTAAGTATCACCAACCCCGATGGCACCGTTTCCCACATCGACGCCGACGACGTGATTCTGTCGGTGGGCTATATCCCCGACCCCGTAGCGAAAAAGTCTTCCCACGTGCATTTGGTGGGCGATGCGGATAAGGTGGGCAACCTGCGCACCGTTATCTGGCAGGCCTGGGACGTGGCCATGAGGATCTAATGAGTAATGAGTAATGAGAAATGAGGAATGGAAGCAGTTGCGACAAGTGCGCAGCGACTACGCGCATGCCTCATGGACAGAAAGGATGATTTTGATGTTTCTAACCGACGAGCAACAGGCCATACTGAACGGCTCCCAGGGCGAAACCATGGCCAAGGTCTGGAAGACCCTGGTGATGTACGGTGACACCTTCGGCGCCGATAAGATGGTGCCGGTGACCTCGGAGTACAACCATCTGGTGACCTCTTTTGGTCTGAAAATGATGACCCCCGTCTTTGACCTGATGCAAAAGCTCATTGACGATGGCGCGATTTCTCAGCAGAAGTTCTCGGTGGATCCCCGCCCGGTGGACAAAAACGTGCCCGCCAACTTCCTGCAGAAATTGGTATTCAATAAGTTTATGTACGCCACCCAGGAATCCTACGAAAAGCAGCTGGATCAGCTGGGCCTGATAGACGACAACGCCTTTACCTGCGCCTGTTATCTGGATCAGGTGGGCAACACCCCCAAGATGGGCGAGGTGCTGTCCTGGGCGGAATCCTCCGCCGTGGTGTACGCCAACTCGGTGCTGGGTGCCCGCTGCAACCGCAACTCCGGCATTATGGACATTATGGGTTCCATCGCCGGCTACGTGCCCCATTTCGGTCTGCTGACCGACGAGGGCCGCAAGGCCACCTGGATTGTCAAGGTGGAGACCACCCAAAAGCCGGAAGCACAGCTGCTGGGTTCCGCGATCGGTATGAAGGTGATGGAGGATGTGCCCTATGTGCTGGGTCTGGATAAGTGGCTGGGCAACGAGCTGAACGACGATGCCTGCGCCTATCTTAAGGATTTCGGCGCCGCCACCGCCTCCAACGGCGCGGTGGGTCTGTACCACGTCCATAACCTAACCCCCGAGGCAAAGCAGCAGGGCGAGACCCTCATCGCCGAGGGCGCTCAGGTGTACGTCATTGACGACGCCGAGCTGGAGCGGGTCAAGGCCGGCTATCCCGTGATGTGGAAGAAAGAGGACGCCAAGCCGAAGCTGTGCTTTGTGGGTTGCCCCCACATGAGCCTGCAGCAGTTGAAGGACTGGACCGTGGCGGTGGAAGAGGGACTGAAAGAGTCCGGCAACAAAAAGGTGCTGATCCCCACCGTGTTCACCACCGCTCCGGCGGTGAAGGCGGAGTTTGAAAAGACCGAATACGCCGCCCGGCTGGCCGCCACCGGCGTTATCCTGTCCTATATCTGCCCCTTGATGTATAT
>JAZRES010000024.1:0-10202 GCA_045660965.1 Acutalibacteraceae bacterium | reverse complement strand
GAGTGGATGATGGCCAACGGCTACAAGGGTGGCTTCCAGTGGTGCTGGACTCCCGGTCAGTATACCGGCGCCTACGCCCTGCAGCGCAACGCCAGCGGTACTGCCTTCCGTAAGACGGTTGCCCTGCTGCGCTACTATATGGATGAGTATCGTGCCGAGTACCGCGGCGAGACCATCACCTTGGACGCCCCCGTGCTGTACGCCAACGCCGGCGACGGCAAGGTGCTGTTTATCCCCTCCAAGCGCGCTACCAAGATTACCGTTCAGCGTTCCGACGACGGCGGTAACACTTGGAAGAGTTTGGTGACCAACGTGGCCCAGTCCACCTACGTCAACAGCACCTACCTGATCGGTACCTACACCGATTCCACCACCCGTCCCACCAGCGGCTATTGCTACCGCATCATCGCCAGCGATGACAACGGCAATACCGTCACCTCCGCCCCCAACGATTTGGCCGGCACCGACAAGACGTTCAAGAAGACCTATACGGCTCCCACCTACGTGCCCGGCGAGTGGTACATCACCTCTGGCATGACCCAGAGTCAGGCTAAGCTGACCTCTTTCGGCACCGATAAGAACCGCCCCCTGAGCGATTCTGTCAACCTGATTAAGAACGGCAGCTTTGAGTCCACCGGCGGTCAGTGGAACAACGCTAACTTCCTGACCTATGCGCAGGTTGTGTCCGATTCCACCGCCCCCGACGGCAGCAAGAGTTTGTATGTCAATTCCGATGCCTCTCCCCACGGCTGGTACACCTTCTCCGTCACCGGTCTGAAGGCCAATACCGAGTATACTTTCTCTACCTTTATTAAGGGCGCCTATTTGGCAAGCGACAACAAGGGTAACGCCTCCATCGGTGTCATTGATCCCGATACCGGCAAGTTCATGTTCTATTGGGAGTATTTCCGCTCCTATCCTCGCTCTTCCCGCGAGACCAAGCAGCTGTATCCCACCGCTTACGATAACGATTGGCACATCCGCTCGGTGACCTTCAACACCGGCGATATGACCACCGCCACCATCGCTTTGTATGGTGCTTCTTCTAAGATTTGGCTGGACGGTCTGGCTCTGTACGAGACCACTCAGGGTGTGAAATACGACACCGGTGAGTCCTCCAAGGCCATCACCTCCACCGCCTACAACCCCGCCAGCGGCGCCACTAATGCTGTCGCTGACCCCAATGTGAACAACGCTGCCTACTGGAACACCGGCGCCGGCTACAAGCAGGGCTTTATGTCCATCGCCTCCGGCAAGCTGAAGTATACCGCCTCCTCCGATCCCAAGGGTGTGCGCTACACCAAGTGGATCGACGTGAAGCCCGGCACCGACTATTATGTTTCCTATACCGTCAACGTCACCACTGCGGGCGGCGGTCGCGTGGCCATTCTGGACGACGCGAAACTGCTGCCCTTTGAGAACCTGACCCAGTCCTTCTCCTCCACCGGCCAGAAGACCGTCACCGGCCGCATCAGCACCGGCAAGTACGATCAGTTGGGCCTGTGCGTGGTGGATCTGGGCGGCGTGGCCACCATCGACAACATCTACCTGTACGAGGGCGGCGAGAGCGTGGTTATCCCCACCACTCCCTCCTTCGACGGCTACATCACCAACGGCGACTTCGAGGTTGGTTCCTCCACCGGTTGGGAAAACCTGTGGAACAACAACACCGTAGAGCTGGTGGATGGCCGCGACAGCCTGTTCGCCCTGAAGGGTACTGCCGGCGGTAGCTACACCCAGGTGCGTCAGAAGATCACCGTGGAGAAGAACACCGACTACGTCATCGAGGTGTGGGCCAAGAACGTAAACGGCACCACCCTGATCGTTAAGGACAGCACCGATAACAACCTGAAGCAGACCGGTCTGCAGGGTAGCGGCTCTACCTGGACCAAGACGGTTCTGGAGTTCAATTCCGGCGACCACGAGTTTATCTATCTGGGCTTTATGGGCTCTTCTGCCGGTAAGACCTGGACCATCGACGATGTGAAGATGTACGAGAAGGTCACCGAGTCCAACGACGGCTATCTGGTCAACGGCGACTTCGAGACCGGCATCAGCAACCCCTGGGAGAACCTGTGGGGCTCCAACACCATCACCATGGTTGCCGGTCACGACAGCGACTACGGTATGAAGGTTAATGCTAACCAGTACACCGTGGTACGTCAGAAGGTAGCTGTTGAGAAGAACACCGACTACATCATCACCCTGTGGTCTAGAAACAGCGCCGGTGGCTCTCTGCTGGTTAAGGATAGCGCCGACAGCGCTAACATCATCAACCAGAGCCTGAACACTTCCTCCACTTGGGTTAAGACCGAGGTTGAGTTCAACTCCGGCACCAATACCTATGTCTACGTTGGCTTTATGGGCGGCTACAACGGCTCCTCCTACGAGGTAGACGATGTGGTGATGACCAAAAAGGCCGCTCCCGAACCCGTCTTTGGCGTGGTTAACGGCGGCTTCGAGTATGGCAAGGACGGCTGGACCTTCGGTTCCGGTACCAGCGCCGTTGTCTCCGACGCTCATAGCGGTAACAACGCCATTCAGCTGACCAACCCCGGCATGTGGGCCTCTGCCGCTGAGCAGACCATCACCGTTGAGCCCAACACCAGCTACACCATCACCTGGTGGTACAAGGCTACCACCGGCACCGGCACCTTCAACCTGTACGTGATGAACGCCGCCGGCTATGCCAACCTGACCTCCACCGGTGGTAAGAACTATATGAACAACTTCGCCGGCGGCTGGGAGCAGGGCACCTATGTGGTCAACTCCGGCTCTGCCACCGCCATCATCTTGAAGTTCTCTACCGAGGCTTCTAACCCCGGCACCATCATCATCGATGACGTGGCCATCGAGAAGACCCCCGTTCACACCCACAGCTACACCGCCACCGTGACCAAGCAGCCCACCTGTGGCGCTACCGGTGTCAAGACCTACACCTGCTCCTGCGGTGAGGGCACCTATACCGAGACTATCCCCGCCACCGGCGCTCACACCTACGACAACGTTTGCGACACCACCTGTAACACTTGTGGTGCTACCCGCACCGTTTCTCACGTGTACAGCGGTTCTTGCGACCAGTACTGCGACGTATGTGGCGAGAAGAAGGCCGGCCTGAGCATTGGTGTATCCCACACCTACTCTTACGACTGCGACGCCGAGTGTGACGTCTGCGGCTTTATCCGTACCGGCGTTGAGCACTACTACGTGGGTCGCGTGACCACCGATGCCACCTGCGACGAGCCCGGCGTTAAGACCTACACCTGCTATTGGGGTTGTGGCACCAGCTACACCGAGGCCATCGACGCTAAGGGTCACGCCTATGAGACGGTTGTAACCGAGCCCGATTGTGTCAACGGTGGTTACACCACCTACACCTGTACCACTTGTGGCGACTCTTACGTTGGCAATCGCACCAACGCCAAGGGTCACACCGCCGGCGCTGCCGCCGACTGTGAGAACGCTCAGGTATGTACCGTTTGTGGCGAGGTTCTGAACACCGCTCTGGGTCACACTTGGGACGATGCTACCTGCACTGCTCCCAAGACCTGCTCCGTCTGTGGCGCTACCGAGGGCACCGCTCTGGGTCACGATTGGGACGATGCCACCTGCACTGCTCCCAAGACTTGCTCCGTCTGTGGCGCTACTGAGGGCGAGGCTCTGGCTCACACCTATGAGAACGAGTACGACGTGGATTGCGACGTTTGTGGCGGTATCCGCGAGGTGGATATGCCTCTGGTCTTCGGTGGCAACTCTGTCAGCCCCGAGAAGAGCGGTCTGGCTTTCCGCTTTGACGTAGACGTTGAGGGTATGGCTCTGGTTGAGGGCACTGCCACCACCGCCAACTACACCGCCGCCACCATTGACGGCTATAAGCTGATCTCCATGGGCGCCATCGTGTCCAACAGAGTGGCTACCCTGGACATCCCCGCTGTATATCTGTGCGAGCTGAGTGAGGACGTCGCATCCTATGCTGTGCGTGTCATCAGCATTCCTGAGGACAAGTACGATGTGAACATCACCGCTACTCCCTACTTCGTAGTGGAGATTGACGGTGTGGTAACCACCATCTACGGCGAGACTCAGACGGCTTCTTACAACGGCGCAAAATAAGTTGCTCCGTTAATTCCCTAACCTAACAAAACCCCCACCGGTTTTCGGTGGGGGTTTTCCTTTTGCCTTGTTCGCAACCTGCCATAAGTCGCCACTTGATTTCGGCTATATAATATGGTATAATTACTTTGTATACGCTTAAAATTTATTATGTTTTCGGAGGTTTTATGAACAAGACACACACTTTCTGCACCCGTGCAGTATCCTGGTTGTGCCTGGTGGCATTATTGGTATCTCTGGTACCGGCGGTGGGCATTTCTGCCGCTTTGGGCGGAGATTTCCCCTGGACCTCGTCCAAAAAGCAGATGCTGATTGAAAAGATTATGGAGCGAGACGGTTTCCTGGACGGCATCTGGTTCCCCTGGTTTGATGGTGGCAACGTGGGCCACAGCCTCACCGGCAACGAGGTGATGGTGAAGTATCGGGGCGATGCCTGGGCTACCGTGGCTATGGACACGGTAGGCGCCGACAAGATTTATCGTGAGATCTACAACCTGAAGGCTCAGGGCTATAACCTGATGGGTTATGGCGGTTCCATCTACGACGAGGGCGTCATCTTTAATGATTACGGCGACGTGCTGGGCATCAAACAGGAGTTTTTGGACAATGCCAGCCGTCTGCTGGAGATGTGCCGTGAGATCGATATGCCGGTGATGTGGACGGTATGTTTCCACTCCTCCTCTTCCCCCGGCTATCACGGTATGGATGCCTATAATATCTTTGCCCAGAAATATTGCAACCCCAAGGTAACGGAAAACTACGTAGAGAAGTTTGTCCGTCCCATGTGCAAGATGCTGGCGGAGTATAAAGACGTGGTGGCTCTGGTGGCTATTGCCGACGAACCGGAAAACGAGATGAACGATTCCGAAAAGGGCAACCACTTTGATGCTCGTGAGGCATACGGCGTCACCCGAGACGATCTGGTGCATTTTATGAGCCGTATCAACGACGTGGTAAAAGAGGAACTGCCGGACGTAGCCCGTACCGTAGCCTCCAATGACGAGGACAAGACCATCTACGGCGGTTTCGACCTGGACCTGATGGGTCACAACATCTATCACAACAATTGCCATACCCCCGACGTGGAATCCTATAAGACCGATGCCCCCATAATCCTGACCGAGTACAACGTGGGTCACGATCTGCAGGCCGACCCCAAAGACCCGGACTATAAGCTGTTCACCACCCGCCTGAAGCAGTGGCGACAGAATATGATGGACAAGGGCTATCGTGGCGGTGTCCAGTGGGCGTGGATGTCCGGTGGCTATCACAGCCGTACGGCCTACTACCTGCTGATGGATCGGGATTACAGCAACCCCAACGTCTATAACGAGCCCAACACCAACTACGTACCCTCTGTTGGCGACCTGCGCCACTACATCGACGATTACCGTGCCAAGTACCAGGGCAAAAAGGTGGTGCTGGACAAGCCGGTGCTGTACTGCAACGAGGGCGGTGGCTATGTAGAGTGGATTCCCTCTCGCCAGACCGGCATCAACACCCTGTACGTGGACATCCTCCGCTCCACCGACGGCGGTAAAAAGTGGACCAAGATTGTAAGCAACAAAAAGCAGTCGGATTTCTACGTCAAATACACCGACGCAAAGGGCAAAAAGCAAAACCAGAATAAGTGTCGCTATATCGACAAGGTTGTTGCCAACTCTATGTACAAGATTGTGGTGCGTGACAGTAAGGGCAACACCGTCACCAGCGACCCCAACAACAAGGCCGGCGTGGAGAAGAAGTACGTAAAATCCACCACCTACGTGAAGTTGGATGGCGCTACCGGCATCGGCTATCACAGAAGTGAATCCAGCAGCTATTCGCTGTATTCCTTCGGCGAGGTCAACAACCGTCCCAAATCCTCCTCTGCCAACCTGATTCAGAACGGCAGTTTTGAAAAGACCAGCGGTGGTCAGTGGAACAAGGGCAACTTCAAGACCTTTGCCCAGGTGAAGACCGACTCTTCCGCACCCGACGGCAGCAAGGCGTTGTACTTAAAGGGCACCGGCAGCAACTCCAAAAAGTGGTACACCTTTACCGTTTCCGGATTGTCGCCCTATACCAACTACGTATTCTCCGCTTGGGTCAAGAGTGGCTATCTCTCCAGCTCCAACCGTGGTCACGCCAGCATCGGTGTGATTGCTCCGGATACCGGCAAATTTATGTATACAGGCTGGGGAGATAAGGAATCCCGTGACGATTATCAGATCTACCCCACCGCCTACGACGGCGAGTGGCACTTGCGCTCGGTGGCCTTCAACACCCAGGGCAAGACGTCTATAGAGATCGGTTTTTATGCCGAGCAGAGTTCTCTGTGGGTGGACGATATGGCTCTGTTCAAAAACGGACAAGGCCTTAAGTATGTGGGCGACAATATGAGTTCCACCGTGTCCATGAAGTTTGATAAGGTCAATACGGTGTGCGCCGACAAGAACAACCTGGTGGGCGACACCCGTATGGAAAAGACCAACTTCTGGCAGACCGGCTATGGTTGGCGCAACGGCTTTTTGAGCATGAGCGCCAGCGCCACCGGCTACGGCACCTCTCTGAAATACACCGCCTCCAAGGATCCTTACGGCCTGTATTATATTAAATGGATAACCGTCAAGCCCAACACCAACTACGTATTCTCCTTTGATATGAAGGTGCTGAAAAAAGGCGCCGGCAAACTGGTGCTGATTGACGATCGTATGACCGGACCTATGGACGTCAGCGGTTTCGAGTGCGACATCAGCGCCTATGGCACCGGCTGGAAGCGGTATTCTGCCGTCATCAATCCTAAGAATTTCACCCGCATCGGCATCGCCGTTTGCGATTTGGGTGGCTCTGCCCTGTACGATAACATCCGCATCTTCGAGACCAGTAAGGCCATCGGCACCAAGGATCTGTACGTATCCTCTTTGACCAAAAAGGCAAAGGTAGGCTATAAGAGCACCGCCTCGGTAAAGGTAAACGCCACCGGCACCGGCCTGAGCTACACTTGGTATTATAAGAACAAGGGCGCATCTAAGTTTGCCAAGTCTTCCAACAAGACCGCCACCTATTCTGTTAAGATGGAAAAGGCTGTGGACGGTCGCCAGGTCTACTGTGTGGTCACCGACAAGTACGGCGCCAAGCTAAAGACCGCCACCACCACCCTATCTCTTACCAAAAAGACCCTTAAGATTACCACCCAGCCTAAGACTGCCTATGCCAAGAAAAACGCCACCGCCAAGGTGACGGTGAAGGTGACCGGCGACGGGCTGACCTATACGTGGTATTATAAGAATGCCGGCTCTTCCAAATACGTTAAGTCCACCAATAAGACGGCCACCTATTCCACCAAGGTGACCTCCGCCACCAAGAATCGGATGGTCTATTGCGTGATTAAGGACACGTGGGGCAAGACCGTCACCACCAAAAAGGTGGCCATCCGCGAGGCGGTGAACATCACCACCCAGCCTAAGACGGTGACCGTTAAGAAGAACGCCACCGCCAAGGTGACGGTGAAGGCGTCCGGCGATGGTCTGAAGTACACGTGGTACTACAAGAACGCCGGTTCTTCCAAGTTTGTCAAGTCTTCTGCCAAAAAGGCTACCTATTCCGCCAAGATGACCTCTGCCACCAAAAACCGTAAGGTCTATTGCGTGGTCAAGGATAAGTGGGGCAAGACGGTAAAGACCGTCACCGTTACCCTAAAAATGAAATAATTCCACCCCCAAAAGCCGTCCTTTGGATAAAAAAGGACGGCTTTCCTTTTTGGCGCAGAAACTTTTGCAACAATCTGCTCGGGAAAGCAAGATTTATGTTGACCCCACCGTGGTTTTTGGGTATTATATATATTATCCTTATATATAATGCAAGGAGTGTTCCCATTGCCTGATTTTTTCAATTCTCGCGATTTACAATACAAAGCGCCCTTTGGTGCAGTGGCAGAAGGCACCCCGGTGACCTTGCGGGTGTGTATGCCCCGGGACTGGGGCTGTACCGGTGTCACCCTGCTGGTGGATCGGGACGGCCTACCGCCGGAGCAGGTGGAGATGGCCTGGTTCGGTATGCACGGTGAGACTCACGAGTGGTGGGCGGTCACCTATACCCCCACCAAGGCGGGCCTGTATTGGTACAGCTTCTATCTGACGGTGGCCATGGGTGGCGGCTATTTGGTCCGCCGTGAGGATGGCACCGCCCTCTATTCCCCCGACCGGGACGGCACCCGTTGGCAGCTCACTTGCTACCAGCCGGATTTCACCACCCCGGATTGGCTGGCAGGCGGTATTCTCTATCAGATATTCCCCGACCGTTTTCATAATTCCGGCAAGCCCAAGACGGGTGTGCCCACCGACCGTGTGATGCACCCCACCTGGAATGAGCAGCCGGAGTGGCGCCCCGACGCTCAGGGTCGGGTGTGGAATAACGACTTCTTTGGCGGTGACCTGGAGGGCATTCGGCAGAAGCTGGATTATTTGCAGTCCTTGGGCGTCACCTGCATTTACCTCAACCCGATTTTTGAGTCCCACTCCAACCACCGCTACGACACAGCGGACTATACCCGCATCGACCCGTTGCTGGGCGACGAGGAGGATTTGCGCCGGCTCACCGCCGAGGCAAAGGAGCGGGGCATCCGTGTGATGCTGGACGGCGTGTTCAGCCACACCGGTTCTGATAGCATTTACTTTAACCGTGAACGCCGTTATCCCGGTGATGGCGCCTACAATTCTCCCAACTCCCCGTACTTTGGCTGGTACCACTTCCGCTCTTGGCCCAATGAGTACGGCTCTTGGTGGGGCTTCCAGACCCTGCCGGAGGTAGAGGAATTGTCCCCGGCATTTATGGAATACATCAATGGCAAAGAGGGCATCGTCGCCCACTGGCTCCGCGTCGGCGCATCCGGCTGGCGTTTGGACGTGGCGGACGAGTTGCCGGACGGCTTTTTGGACGCTCTCCGTGCCCGTGTCAAGGCCACCGACCCTGAGGCGATGGTGCTGGGCGAGGTGTGGGAGGATGCCTCCACCAAAGAGAGCTACGGGCACCGCCGTCGTTATCTGCTGGGACAGCAGTTGGACAGCGTGATGAACTATCCTTTCCGCGATGCGGTGTTGGGCTTCCTGCTGGGTGGCACCGGCGAGGAGTTTATAAATAAGGTATGGAACGTGGTGGAGAATTATCCGCCCCAGACCTTGCGCCTGCTGATGAATCACATTGGCACCCACGACACCGAGCGCGCGTTGACCTTGTTGGGCGGCGATGCGCTGTGCGGTCGCGGTCGCTCTTGGCAGGCCGAACAGCAGATGACCCCCGATCAGCGGGCGATGGCGTTGCGCCGTATGCGCCTGGCCAGTCTGTTGCAGTATGCGTTGCCGGGCGTTCCCAGCCTGTATTATGGCGACGAGGCCGGTATGGAAGGTTATAAGGACCCCTTCAATCGGGGCACCTATCCCTGGGGTGGTGAGGACACCGCTCTGGTGGAGTGGTATCGCCAGCTGGGTCAGGCTCGTGGTCAGCAGTCGGCATTGGTCGAGGGCACCTTCGAGCCGATGCCTTGGTCCGGTGACCTGGTGGGCTTTGTCCGCCGGGATGCAAAGGGCGCTTTGCTGTGCGCCGTCAACCGTGGTGAAGAAGAGCAGGTGTTGCGTCTGCCCGGCGACTTCTTGAAAGGCTCTGTTTTGGTGGGCGACGGTACCGTGCAGAACGGCTATTTGGTATTGCCGCCTTTGTCCGGTGTGTGGATGTCCTCCCAACCCCCTTGTGCAGAATAAACAAAGAAACGCCGTCGGTTGTCCGACGGCGTTTTTCAGCCCCCTAAATCTAGTGTGGATAAGTAGGAAAAACCTACTAGATTTAGGCTAAAAAACTTTTTTAAAAAAAGTGGTAAAAAACTGAAAAAAAGTGTTGACAAACCAATACCCTTGTGGTATTATAGTCGAGCACCGCAAAAAACGGCGTCCGCAATAGTGGTCGCAGGTGCGGTAAGGACCTTGAAAATTAAACAGTGTAAGACAAGAACGAAAACACACACAATACCCGTTAATTCTTACTCAGTATGAGAAGAATCCGGCAATGAGAAATTATTGCCAACACAGACGCCAAAGAGCGTCATGAGTTACAAA
>JAZRES010000023.1:0-18946 GCA_045660965.1 Acutalibacteraceae bacterium | reverse complement strand
TTACCATTAAGTTCAAGGGCAAGTATTCCGGTACCAAGACCCTGACCTTCAAGATCAATCCCGCCGGCACCACCGTATCCAAGGTGACCGCCGCCAAGAAGAAGCTGACCATCAACGTGGCCAAGAAGACCGCTCAGGTTTCCGGCTACGAGATTCAGTATTCTACCAGCAAGACCTTTAAGTCTTACAAGTCCAAGACTTTGACCAAGACCAGCCTGTCTCTGACCGGCCTGAAGGCAAAGACCACCTATTACATCCGTGTACGTACCTATAAGGTTGTGAACGGTAAGAAGGTCTACTCTGCCTGGTCCACTGTGAAGTCTGCTAAGACGAAGTAATTAGGCAATACCGGAAAGACCACGAGAGTTATCTCGTGGTCTTTCCTTTTACGACAAATTATAAAAACCGGCGGAATTATTTTCCATTTTGTCTTGTTTTTACCGATAGAAATGGGTATACTTATTCTGAGGTGACTGCTATGATCATCGATTTTCATACCCACTGTTTTCCCGACCACTTGGCAGAAAAGGCGGTAAGCCGACTGAGCCAGGTGGGTGGTGGTCTGATGCCCTACACTGACGGCACCCTACCGGGTCTGCGCCAGCGGATGGCAGAGGATGGCATCGACGTTGCGGTAGTGCTGAATATCGCCACCAAACCGCAGCAGCAACTAAACGTGAATAATTTTGCTGCCGGCATCAATAACGAAAAGGATATTTTCGCTTTTGGTTCGGTTCACCCGGATGCAGAGGATGCGCTGGAAGAACTGGAGCGTATCAAAGCGCTGGGACTCAAAGGCGTAAAATTCCATCCGGAATACCAGCAGTTTGCGGTGGACGACCCCAAGATGTTGCCCCTGTACCGCAAAATCTCAGAACTGGGACTGATCACCGTGTTCCACGCCGGTGTAGACTATGGATTTCCGCCGCCTTATGGCTGTATGCCGGAGAGTTTGGCATCGGTACTGGACTGCTTTGAGACGCCGGTGGTGGCGGCTCACTGGGGCGGTCTGCAGTATAGCGAGGACGTCATCCGCCATCTGTGCGGTAAAAACGTGTATATCGACACCTCTTTTGGCTATGGTCGACTTACCAAGTACCACGCCGAGCAGATTATCGAAAAGCACGGCACGGACAAATTGCTGTTTGCTACCGATATGCCTTGGCACACGGCATCGCTGGAGATGCGTCTGCTGGGCACCTTGGGCTTGACCGAGGAACAACAGACCCAAATCTACTCCGGTAACGCCAAGAAATTGTTAGGAATGGAATGATTTCAAACAGCCTTATCCCGATGGGGTAGGGCTGTTTTTTTCTTGCGCGGAAATCTTCTCCACTTGCAATACCCGCCAAAATACGCTATACTGGGAATATCTTAATAGCAAGGAGGCATCATTATGCAATTCAGCCCCAACGGTCTGCTTATGTATATCATAGGCGGATGCGTCATCCTGTTCGTACTGGCCCAATCCATTTTCTTCTTGATTCGCGCCTGGAGACGGGCAAAGGAATTGGGCATCTCCACTGCCAAACTGCGCAAGACGGTGGCGTCCACCGCCATTTTCACCATCGCACCGGCCATTTCCTTTTTGCTGGGCGTGGTGACACTGTCCAAGTTCCTGGGCATCCCCTTGCCCTGGATTCGTATGAGCGTTATCGGCGCCATTACATACGAACTGCCGGCAGCAACGGCGGCAGCCAATGCCTTTGGCACCTCTCTGTCTCAGCTGGTTACCGACCCGAAGGTGTATGCCGCCATTGCCTGGGTTATGACCCTGGGCATTCTGCCCAGCATCATTCTGCCGCCTATCTTGATGAAGAAGATTCGCGGTGGTGTGGTCAAACTGCAGAATAAAGACCAGAAATGGGGCGACATCTTTATGGCCTCTTTGTTTCTGGGTATGATCTCCGCCTTCTTGGGCATGGTGTTTGCCGACGTCCGCTCCGGTCTGACCGGCTGGATCCCGATCTTTGTGCTGCTGGTGTCGGCGGCACTGATGGCGGTGTGCGGTATTCTGATTAAAAAGTGTGGCTGGAAATGGCTGGAAACCTATGCTATGACGGTCAGTATGCTGGGTGCGATGGTGTTTGCTGTCATTATCACCCCGGTCATTACCGGTTAAGGAGGTGTCACTATGAGCGACTATATGAAGAAAACCGATTTGTACGGTAAGATTTGGATTTGGACCGCCGCCGTGGTGGTGCTGATGGTGCCGGTGGCTATTTGCGTGGCCTTTGACGCTTGGCCGGCGGTAACCGCGGTGCTGACCGGTCTGCTGGGTGTAGCCCCCATCTTTTGGACGGTGGGCGTTATCGAGGTAGTCACCTATACCCCTATGTTGGGCGTGGGTGGTACCTATCTGTCTTTTGTCACCGGCAACCTGACGGCGCTGAAAGCGCCGGCGGCACTGACCGCTATGGAGAATGCCGAGGTCAAGGCCAGTAGCGAAGAGGGTGAGGTAATCTCCACCATCGCCATCGCTACCAGTTCCATTGTGACCACCATCATTTTGGCGGCCGGTGTGTTTGGTCTGACCATGATTTCTCCCATTTTGGATTCTCCGGTGCTCAAACCTGCCTTTGACAACATTCTGCCGGCGCTGTTCGGCGGTCTGGGCGTGGTGTATATCAGCAAAAATCCCAAGCTGGCTATTGCCCCCTTGTTCTTTATGATTGCCTTGTTCTTGGCGGTTCCCAGCCTGTCCGGTTCGGTGGGCGTACTGGTGCCGGTGGGCGTGCTGATTGCCCTGGGCGTCGGTCGTCTGCTGTATAAGAAAGGATGGGTCTAATGCCGATTGTGTATGCCCTATTGGGCGTAGTGCTGGTGTTTGTGACGGTGCTGTTGGTACGTACATTCCGCTTTCGTCCGGCGCAAGCCCCAACCATCGATCCCCAACCGGTAGAACTGAACCGGGATAAGATTATTGCCGATATGGCGGATATGGTGCGGTGCAAGACCATATCCTGTCGCAACCACGACGAGGAAGACGCCGAGGAATTTGATAAATTCCGCGATCTCTTGCAAGAGCGCTTTCCCCGTATCCACACTGCCGCCACCCTGCAGCGGATCGGTCGCAACGGTCTACTGTATCATCTGCCCGGCGAGAGCGACCGAGAGCCCACGGTATTGATGGCTCACTACGACGTGGTGCCGGTGGAAGAGGAAAAGTGGACACACCCCGCCTTTGGCGCCGAGATTGCCGATGATATGATGTGGGGTCGTGGCACCCTGGACACCAAGAGCACCCTCTGCGGTGCCATGGAAGCCCTAGAGCAGTTGCTGGGCGAGGGCTATCGTCCCCAAAACGATGTGTACCTCTCTTTCTCCGGCGAGGAGGAGATTGACGGCGATTCCTGTCCGGCTATCGTCAGTTATTTGGAAGAGAACGGCATCCAACCCGCCTTGGTATTGGACGAGGGAGGTGCTGTGGTAGAGAAGGTGTTTCCCGGTGTAGAGGGTCGTTGCGCCCTCATCGGTATTGCCGAAAAGGGTGGACTCAACCTGGAGTTTTCCCTAGAGGCGTCCGGCGGTCACGCTTCCACCCCGCCGGTACACACCCTGTTGGGTCAATTGAGTAAGGCGGTAACCCGCATCGAGGATAACCCCTTCCCTTATCGCTTGACCCCGCCGGTGCTTAAGATGTTCGACACTCTGGGTCGGCATTCCAATTTTGTGTACCGCTTGATTTTTGCCAACCTGTGGTGCTTTGCGCCGGTGCTGGATCTCATCTGCCGGATGTCCGGTGGCGAGCTGAACGCCATGATGCGCACCACCGTAGCCACCACCCGTATGCAGGGCAGTCAGGCCTACAACGTGTTGCCGGGTCATGCCACCTTTGCCACCAACATCCGCCTGATGGGTGGGGACACCATCGATTCGGCTATGGCGTATCTCAAAAAGGTGATCAAAAACGACGCCATTCAGGTGCGGGTGGTCAACGGTATGAACCCCTCCATCTGCTCCGATACCAGCAATCCCCAGTGGGATACCTTGTGCCGGGCCATTTCCGAGACCTGGCCGGATGCGTTGGTATCGCCGTATTTGATGATGGCCTGTAGCGATTCCCGTCACTATTGCCGTATCACCGATCGGGTCTACCGCTTCTCGGCTATGTTTATGCCCAAAGAACTCCGTGGTCTGGTGCATAACCACGACGAGCGTATTCCCTTGGACACCTTGGTACAGACCGCTGAATTCTACGTGCGGTTGCTTCGCTTAATCTAAATAAAAAACAGGCTGTGTTTCGTTAGAAACACAGCCTGTTTTTTTCATATTTCTTACAAAGGATACATACAATACACAAAAGGGATCAATCCGCTTTGTGGCGCATACTCCGCTTGAGCTTGTGGGGAGGTTCCTCGTGGGTGGTGTTCTCCGGCAGTTCGTACTGATCCACGTAGTTCTCGTTCTCCAGGCGGATGCGCTCGGCACGATGGATGCTGTGGTTGACGAATCCGCAGATAGCCACCAAAACGCCGGCAGCAACCGAGGACAGGTGACGATAGGTCAGCTTCCAAGCGTCCAAACCCTGCTCGTAGTTGATGCTGACGTTGTTGCCTGCCTGGATGGGCAGAGCCTCTTTCAGCGCCAGAGCCACAGCCAGACCCAGCAGTGCGCCCACCAGGGCGAGGATGGCGGTGACCAGCGAGAGGGACTCTTTCTTTTTGCCGATGGCGCAGAGGATGACCGCCGTGGGTACCAGCACCAAAGCGCCAATCCACATGGGGATCAGCCAGGGCTTATCCGCCACAACGTCCCGAGCGCCAATGACGGTGCCGTACAGCGCCAAGCCCTGAAACAGGGTGGACAATACGGCCAGGGCTATAGCAAAACCGTAGGTGATTTTTACAAAGCGATTCATACTGCATCCTTTCCGCTGTCCAGCAGCAGTTTGGTCTTCAGAATACCAATCTGGGTTTTGGCGTCGGTGATCTCACCGGACAGAACATGAGCCACCATCTCGTCCAGAGGGCAACGCTCCACCTCTAGGAATTCGTCGGCATCGGGGTGAGCGTCAGCAGCGGTAAGGCCGGTGGCCAGATACAGATACACCACCTCGTCACAGCAACCGGGGGTGGGGTAGAGGGTACCCAAGGGGGTATAGGTGGCGGCACGATAGCCGGTCTCTTCCTCCAATTCCCGCATGCCGGTGGTCAGAGGATCCTCGCCGGGATCCCGCTTACCGGCAGGAATCTCGGTGAGAATCTCGCCATAGGGATAGCGGTACTGGCGCACCAACAGCACCTCGTTATTTTCGGTCAGGGCAACCACGCCCACGCCGCCGGGATGGCGGATGTACTCACGGGGTGCGGTGTTGCCGTCGGGCAACTCTACCCGGTCCACGTCCAAACGGAGCAGACAGCCCTGAAAGGCGGTGGAACGCTCAATGGTCTTTTCAACTAAGTTTTTCATATTACATCCTCCTGAAAGGGGTTATTCACAATGCAAGTACGGGTGCAGGGACGATTGATAACGCCCCAACCGATGGATTATGGGGTGATGCGGGGTCTGTGCACCGCTTTATGGAGTCGCTATCCTACCCTACGTCCGGCTATGTTGGGACGCAGTGTGTTGGGCCGGGAGATACCGGCGCTGGTGCTGTCCACCGGCGGTGGAGACAGCCGGGTATTGATAGCGGCATCCTTTCACGGTCCGGAGTGGATGACCGCCCTGTGCACCTTACGCCTGTGCGAGGAGCTGTGCGCCGCTCTGCGGGGTGATCTAAAATTGTGTGGCATCCCGGTGGCAAAGGCGTTACAGGATCGGCAAATATGGTTTATCCCCATGGTGAATCCCGACGGGGTAGAGATTGCCCGTTACGGCAGCAGTGCCGCCGGCGCCTATGGCGCCACCGCAGCAGCAGGTGGTGCCGATATACCCGGTATGTGGCGGGGGAATGCCCGTGGGGTGGATATCAACTCTAATTTTAATGCAGGATGGGAAGAAATGCAAGCCTTAGCCGAAAAATCCGGTAAAAATTATCCCGGAACCGGCAAATATCCCGGCACCTCTCCGGAAAGCGAGCCGGAAACCCGGGCGTTGGCCGACCTGTGCCGACGGATGCCCTTTCGCCACGTGGTGGCGCTCCACAGCCAAGGTGAGGAAATCTATTGGCAATACGGCGAGCATACCCCACCCCAAAGTCGTATGATGGCCAAGGTGCTGGCGTCTGCCTCCGGTTATACCCTGGCAACCCCGTCACCGGAGTCTGCCCACGGCGGGTTTAAGGACTGGTTCATACGGTGCTATCACCGCCCGGGATTCACCATCGAGCTGGGTCGGGGCAAAAACCCGCTACCCATTGCCCGGTTTGAGGAAATCTATGAAAAAGCCCGGGAGATGCTGGTGCTGTCGGTATTGCTGTAAAAAGAAAAGGTCTGTGTCAATCGACACAGACCTTTTTGTTTGTGAAACGGAGATTAGAACTCGTTCTTCAGCGGTACGCCGTTGGCGTCGGCATTGATAGAACCGGTCAGCAAACGGATGAAGTCAATCAGAGCCCAGATACCGCCACCGACACCGGTGCACAGGGACAGAACGATCTTGATGATACCGTACTTGGTATAGCCCAGATAGAAATCGTGGATACCAAAGCCGCCGATGAAGAAGCACAGCAGAACAGCTACCAGCTTGGACTTCTGGCCGTTAGCGGCAGAAGCAACGGGAGCGGTGGCAAAACCACAGTTGGTGCAGACAGCAGCGCCGGGAGCGACAGGCTGACCGCAGTTTTGACAATAGTTGATGCCGGTACCGCTGGCGAAACCACAGTTGACACAGATGGCGGCGCCGGGAGCAATTTCGTTACCACAGTTTTTACAGAACATAATGAGATCCTCCTATGTGTGTGAATATAAACTCAGTGTTGAAGCAACACAAAAGCCCAATGAATGAGTGCCGCTATGCCGATGCCCAGCAGAATGCCGTTGTGCAGACGCCGAGGACGCAGGTCGAAGAACAGATAGACCATCACGTAGGGCATAGCGAAAACCAGCGGATTGTACCCAAAAGCCGCCGAAAAATCCAACCGCAACAGAGCGATGGCGGCGCGGGACATACCGCACCCGGGACAGGGGATGCCGAACAACTCGATAAACAGGCAATCCCAACCCAGCAACGGGAAGAGGGTGTACACCAATGAGAAGTAGACCAGCAACAGGGTCGCCAGCAACATCTTTTGTGTAGATTTGCGTTTCCAAAAAGTTGGTTGCACCACGATACTCCCTCGATTTATGCCGTATTTTGTTGTATTTATTGTACCATCACCACAGAGGATTGTCAAGAAAGAGCTATCGAAAACAGAAAAGGTCTGTGCCGAGCGGCACAGACCTTTTTGCTTAGCGCATTTTCTTAATAGCGTTGACGATGCTGGCGATGGCGGGAGACAGAACCAGGTTGGCGGCAAACTCGATGATAAAGTTGACGCCAACCAGCACCACAATGGCGAAATACAGCGCCGAGGTGCCACCCATACCGATCTGACCGGCAAAGTCCATCATCACACCCTTAAACACCGTCAGCATACCCAGTACAAAGATACCGGTGTTGACGATGGGTGCGGCGGCAGCCGCCAGCAGTACGCCGACAAAAGACTGCTTTTTAAACAGGCGGGAGATGAGACCGGGAACAAAGCCGGCGCCCACACCCTTGAGCACACAGATGAGCACGGTGAGGAAGGGGTTGTAGGCCACCATCATATTGGTGAGCAGACCCAACTGACCCTGGATGGCCATAATGGCCACCAGCACACCGAAGACGCCACCCAGCAGTGCGCCGCTACCTGCGCCAAACAGCACAGCGCCCACCACGATGGGCACCAGTACCAAAGATAGGGTCAGGCTGCCGGGCAGAGGGATGACAAAGTACAATTGGAGCAGGATGATGAGTCCGGATAACAGAGCCAATTGCACCAGTTTTAACGTATTTTGCTTAACATTAGACATATAAATCTCTCCTTTACTGTCGTTCACGATGGATACAACGTATCAGAATCTATATAAACGCATCCGTCCGGGGTGGCTGAGACGCTTCACGGCTGTCTCGCCACAGGGTGGGATGCGATTGCTTTTTCTTGCCATAGGCAACGGAATTTTCAAAGTCGGTGGAGAAGATTATTTCTTGTTCTTCTCATAAATCAGGCGCAGACCGGTCAGCAACAGTTCGCTGATATACTGCACCCGGCTACGGCACTGGGGAGCAATTTCTCGACCCAGACCGCCGGTGACCACCACCGGGGCGTCATAGCCCAGCTCCTCCATAATACGGGCGCTCATACCGTCAATGATACAGGCGTTGCCGTATACCGCACCGGACTGGAGACAGGCGATGGTGTTGGTACCAATCACCTTTTCGGGGGCGTCCACACTGATCTGCGGGAGCAGAGAGGTGTTGTCCGCCAATGAGTTTAGCGCCGTGCCGATACCCGGCATAATGGCGCCACCACGAAAGGCACCGTCTTTATCCACCACAGATACAGTGGTGGCGGTACCCAAATCCCAAATGATACAGGGATAGCCCACGGCATCGACAGCCGCTACAGCGCCAACCAACAGGTCAGCGCCCAGGGTAGAGGGGTTGTCGATGCGGATATTGATGCCGGTTTTGGTACCGGGACCTACCAGCAGAGGGGTCAGTCCGGTGGCCTTTTTAACCGCACCGCACAGGGCATGGTTCAGCGGCGGTACCACCGAAGAGAGGATAGCACCGGTAAAGGCGGCAACCTCTAATTTATACAGACGGAGCAGGTCCATCAGTTCTACGGCATACTGGTCCTCCATCTTGGTGCGGTCGGTGGCGATGCGGGACTGCAACAGCAGTTTGTCGCCCTCAAACACGCCCAGGGTGATGTTGGTGTTGCCCATATCCAGCACTAACAGCATCGGTGCGTACCTCCTATAAGAGAATAGAACAGGCGCAGAGGATACCCTCTGCGCCTGCATTGGTCATACTAGGAATCAGGCCTGGTTGGCGCTGCCCAGGATGTTCTCGATCTTGTGCTTAACCACAGAGGTGATGTTGGCACGGCCATCGCCCAGATACTGGCGAGGATCGAAGTGGGTGGGCTCCTCAGCGAAGTGCTTGCGGATACCGGCGGTCAGAGCCAGACGCAGGTCAGAGTCTACGTTGATCTTGCAGACAGCCATCTTAGCGGCCTGACGCAGCATATCCTCGGGGATACCGATGGCATCGGCCATCTGACCACCGTACTGGTTAACGGTAGCTACGTACTCCTGCATAACGGAAGAAGCACCGTGCAGAACGATGGGGAAGCCGGGCAGACGGTCCATAACCTCCTGCAAGATGTCGAAGCGCAGCTGGGGGTTCTGACCGGGCTTGAACTTGAAGGCGCCGTGGCTGGTGCCGATGGCGATAGCCAGAGAGTCAACACCGGTACGGGTTACGAAATCCTCAACCTGATCGGGATCGGTGTACTGAGCCTTATCGGCGTCAACACTAACCTCATCCTCAACGCCGGCCAGCTGACCCAGCTCACCCTCAACGGTAACACCGTGGGCGTGGGCATACTCCACAACCTTCTTGGTCAGGGCAACGTTCTCCTCATAATCCAGGTGAGAACCGTCGATCATAACGGAGGTGAAACCGCCGTCGATGCACTCCTTGCACAGCTCAAAGCTGGAGCCGTGGTCCAGGTGCAGGGCGATGGGCAGACCGGTCTCCTCAGCGGCGGTCTTGACCATGCTGTACAGATAGGCGTGACGAGCGTACTTACGGGCGCTGCCGGAAACCTGCAGAATAACGGGGCTGTTCAGCTCCTTGCAGGCGTCAACGATACCCTGGATGATCTCCATGTTGTTGACGTTGAAAGCACCGATGGCGTAACCGCCCTCATAAGCCTTTTTGAACATTTCTTTAGTGTTTACGAGTGCCATTGTTTGTTCCTCCTTAAAGGTATTTTGCTTTGACATTACTATTATAGAGCATTTTTCCCATTTGGGCAATAGTTTTGTTAAAGAATTATCCGGCATATCCCGATAAATTCTTATGCAAAATGACGATGCGGGGTTATTCTGCATCGTTTTGCTCGGTGGTTTCGGTAGGTGCGGTGGTGGGTGTGCCCTCCACCGGGGTGTAGAAGGCCGCCAGTACCGCCTCATAGGCAGAGGTGGTGTCGGCGTGGAACTGGTTGTGGTCACCGGCGTCGATGGACTCGCCGGTGATGGTGTGATAGGTGGGATCCTGCCAGTTGTTGCCGGACAAGGTGTTGCCCACCAAATAGGTAATCTTGGACAGATTCAGGTCAGAGACCAGATAGGGCGATGCCACGTTGTAGTATTTGGGTAAGAGGCCGATGTCGTTCTTCAGATTGTTGCCGGCAACAGAAAGGAATGCGGAGAAGAACTGGCGGAAGCGCTTCATACGGCGTACGTTGGCCTGGGCATCGGTGTCGCGATGGCGCAGATAGTAGATAGCCGTTTTTCCATCCAGAGTCACCTTTTTACCCTTTTGGGCAACCAAATAATCCTTCCAAGGGTGGGGGATATCCTCCAGCGCCTTGACGGTGATACCGCCGATGGTGTCGGTGATGGCCTCGATGCCGTCCATATCGATGGCCACATAGCTGTTGATGGGCACACCGTACAGCAGACGGCTTACCGAACGCACCACGTTTTCGCAGCCTTCGGCACCGTTGGAGCCATAGGCATAGGCCAGACACAACTGGGTCTTTTCCACGCCCAGATAGGAGCCGTCCACGGCGTATTTGTCCACGTCCACCATGGTCTCACGGGATAAGGGGATTAGGTGCATATCGCCGGTCTTGGTGTCCAGAGTGGCCAAAAACAGGGTGTCGGCCTGGCCGTTTTGACCATAGACGCTTTCCTCTTGGATATCTTCTTTATCCACGCCTACCACCAGTATGGCGGTGACGTCTTGGTTGTACTCATAGGTTACGCCCTGATAGACGACACGATTCTCATCGTCCATATCCACCAAATCTTGCGGCGGTGTGATGACGGGCGTTTCGGAAGTCAGCAGGTCTCTTTGTCCCTGCCAGTACATCCAACCGACGATGCCACCGGCCAATACCAGCAGTCCCAACAGCACCAACAGGACGATGAGCAGTATCCGTTTGCCTTTGGTGCGTTTCGGCTTGTCTTCTTGGGTAGTATCGGCGGTGTCGGTTGCCACCTCTGCCCCAAGGTTTTCGGTCTCCGGAACGGTTTCCATATCATTTAGTTGGTTGGTCATCGATCAGTACCCCCTCTACAAGATAGCGTTCTCTACCACTGGCTGTGCAGGTGCTTAGGGTGATGATGCGATCGTCGGTGGTGACCTCTACACCCTCACGCACCTGCTTGGTCATAGAGATGGGATTCAGGCACTGCGCCAAAAAGGCGCCATATCCCTCCGGATCCAAAAAGTCAAAGGAATTGAGAATGTGTCGATCGTCATACACAAAAGCGGAGAAAATCTGATAGGTCAGGATATGCCCCGGTGTATAGACGTAAATGGTTTGGTTTTTATCAAAGAATTCCCGGTTTTTGTATTTGTGCAGAGCGGCAAACATCGAGCCGTTGGCCATATTGTGTCCGTAGAGCACCGTATTGGGATGGGTGAAATCCGCCCGGTTGATCTGCTGGATATAAATACTGCCGTTGCGGTCGTATTGGCGATCCACACCCCGGTCCAGATAGAAATTCTCCGGCACATCGTTACCGCTTTGCAAAATCGGATAGTCGATTACCGTGCCGGGGATCTGTATCCAGGCGATGATGTGGGGGTTCTCCGCTTGCTTGGCGGCAAAGTCGATGGGATTATCCGGCAGCTCCGGCTGGGTGGTGCCGGTGGTGGTGGGTGTGGTGTCGGGGGTGGGCACTACCGGGTCGCTTGTGGGCCACAGATGCCACACCAGCAGTGCGCCTGCCAACAGGAAAAGAATTATACAAATAATCAACACCGTCGTCCATACGCGACGGCGGGTGGTAGGTTCAGACACAAAGGGTCACTCCTTTCTATTAACTTCTTTATTATAAGAGAAAACAAGAGTTCAGTCAAGGTGTGCGCGCATAGAAAAACACGGCAATGCATCGCATTGCCGTGTTTAAATGAACGTATGCTTATTTCACCAGCTGCTTTTTAGCAACGGTGGCGCCGGCCAGAGCCAGTACCATTACAGCGCCCAGGGCATACACGGTGGTGTCGCCGGTCTGGGGAGAGGTGGGCTCGTCATTGGCAATCTTAAAGGTGGTGATTTTGCCATTGTAGTTACCGGTGATGATGATGTTAGCCAGAGGGATGATGGTGCAGGGAGAAGTGGTCAAGGAACCGGACAGGATCTTGTAATCCACGCCCTCGACAGCGGGAGTGCCGTCTGCCTTGTAGACCATCCACTTATCAAACTTACCCATCTTGGGATCGGCGGTCAGAGTGATGCTCTCACCAACCTCAACCTCGGTGATGATGGTCTCAGCACCCTGGCCGTTGATGACGTAAACCTTGTAATAGCTAACGCCTTCGGGACTGGCAACGGCTGCAAAGGCGGTTACGGACAAGCTCATAACCAGAACCACAGCCAAAATAACTGCGCATACTTTTTTCATAATTGTAGTAACCTCCGTTTTCTACATATTCGTACAAGTAGTTTATCACACAAAATTTTGTTTGTAAATACTTTTTTTCATTTTTATATAAGAAAGAGCGAACGTCATCCGTTAATCTTCTTTCTTCCAAGGAATAATGCACAGCACCTCCACTGCACGGCGTCTTACCACGGTGCCCGGTTGTAGGGCGGTGCCGCCGTGCTCGAATTGCCTGACGGCAATTCCCGGGTTTCAGCGTAGGAGGTGCAGGGAGTCTCTGCATCGTATTGGTTGGTAGAATCCCTTAGTCTTCTTTCTCCCAAGGAATGATACACAGCACCTCCGCTGCACGGCGTCTCACCACGGTGCCCGGTTGTAGGGCGGTGCCGCCGTGCTCGAATTGCCTGACGGCAATTCCCGGGTTTCAGCGTAGAGGTGCGCAAAGCAACCACACCGTATTGGCTGGGCAGAAAATATTATTTCTCTTTCTCCCAAGGAATGATACACAGCACCTCTGCTAGGGGTTCGCTCATCCAAATGGAGGGAGTTACCCGAAGGGTGAAGCCCTGACCGGCGGATGCCAGGCATTCTTTCGGCTCCAGGCGGGGCAGACCGTACAACTGCATCAGCATAGTGATGACACCGCCATGGGTGCAGATGACCGCCTCGGTATCGCCGGCGTGGATCAGGTCGTTGACCACGCCCTCAAAAGCGGCGCAGACACGGGCACGGAATTGCTCGCTGTCCTCACCACCGGGGATGGTCTTGTCAGCGCCCTCCATCCACCGCAGAAAACGGGGATCGTTCTTCAGGTCGCGGATGCTTTTGCCTTCCCACTCGCCAAAGTCTACCTCGGCCAGACCCTCTACCACCTCCGGCTGACAGCCGGGGTACAACACCTCCAGGGTCTGCTTACACCGCATCAGCGGGCTGGTGAAGAAGCGGACGCCACCGGGATACTGGTATTTTTCTTTGAGCGCCAATAGGGCAGCCAATCCCTCGGGGGATAGGGGTAGATCGGTGCGACCGATATACCGGCCGTCTTGATTGGCTTCGGTGACGCCGTGGCGGATCAGGTGGATTTTGTAGGTCTTCATAAACAAATGCTCCTTGCTTTGAAATCGTAATATTTATCAAAAAATCAACTATCTGTAAAATTTTCCCTTGACACAGGGCTGTCGAATGAGGTAGAATACCCAGTGCACCCCTGTGGACAGGGGATACTTTTTATCGGAGGTGTCGCGTATGAACGCTGCTTTTCCTCGTATGATGATTCTGCTGCGCAAAGAGCGTGGCATCAGCCAAAAACAGGCCGCTACCGACCTGCACATTTCCCAGGCTCTGCTCTCCCATTACGAAAAGGGTATCCGTGAGTGTGGATTGGATTTTGTGGTGGCTGCCGCCGATTATTACGGCGTGTCTTGCGACTATTTGCTGGGTCGCACGGCAGACAAGTCCGGCACGATGATTGCGGTAGAGGAGATTCCCGATACCGACCCCAACGTACAGGATAAGCGCATGACTCCCGCCGGTGTATTGCCGGTATTAAATAAGAAATTGCTCATTAACTCTCTGCACATTCTGTTTGATATGTTGCAGAAGTGCAACGACAAGGCGCTGACCGCTCAGGTGTCCGACGCCCTTATCCAGACCACCTATCTGGTATTCCGTCAGATGTACGGTGCCAACCCCAAGAATCCTCGGGCCATGTTCTCGGTAGAGGATTATCGCTATCAGGCAGCCTCCACCAGCGCGGTGATCAAGGCGGTGGCCGAGGTGGGTCATCTGTCCGGCCAGCTGGCGGCAGAGGACCGTATGCCGGAGGTATTGCCGGACGATCTGCAAAAGCAGTATCCCCAGTTTGCCTCTTCTTTGCTGAATCTGTTGCGCACGGCAGAGAAAAACATTAATGAATAAACCAAAGGCGGTGAAGCGTATGGCTTCACCCCCTTTTATTATACTCTAACGTGTGGTAAAAAGCAACCCCCAGCTTTACAGCGCTAGGTACAACAGCGCCAGTAGCAGTTCGGTCTGGCAACCATTGCGAAACAGCAGTAGCGCCAGCCCCAACAACAGCCATTGGTCGGTCTCCAAAGGGGCCTTTTCCGTAGGTTTGGCGCAGGTAGATTCGGGGTTTCGTAGATACAAACTGGGTTGCTCTCGGTGGGATTCAAAAACCCGTCGGGAGTGCTCTTGCATCTGCTGTACCCGGTGGGCGGCTTGGCGTTGCATCTGCATCAGGTCATCCGCCATGGGCATCCCCTCCCGTTCCGTTTAGGATACCCTGCTCTTGCAACAGGGGCAATAGCCGTGTCAGCTTCAGCAGATGCACCGCCTCGTCCAATCGCTGTGCCCGTTGCCCGTGGAGATAGGGGCGTAGGGCGTACAGCAGACGGGTGTCCGGGGTCTCTTGCCCCATACCGGACAATAGGGGCATTAGCCGGCTGATGCCGGACAGATCCGGCACAGGTACTTCCGATGGTGGCGGTGTCTCCGGGGTGGTGTCGCCACCGCCCAGAGCGGATAGGGTTGCCTTGATTTTCGCCATCCCTTCCGGGTCGGACAGCAACCGGGTCAGTTTTTCGTTAAGATCGTCCACGGCCATACCCCCTAATCCAGCAGATCGGTCAACAGTTTCCGTACGGCCGGGTCTTGCAGTAGGGCGGTCATCTTGGCACGATCCTCCAATAGGCTCTGGGCTTCCGGCGGCAGTGTGGCGGATAACCCTTTGAGTCCCTCTTTTTCAAAGGTTTCTTTCAGCTTGTCGGTGGGGGTACCCAGCCGCCCGGCCACCATAGTCAACAGCTGTTCTAACTGCTGGGGCGTCAGTGATGATGGGTTCATTCGGTATTGCCTCCTTTCGGGGATTGTGGTATACTGTATGTGTAACCAAACCACATTATGCGAAAGGAGCGATGGGTATGCGGGTGTTGGTGGTGTCCGACGTCCACGGAAAACTCAATCTTTTACGAGAGGCCATCGAGGCACAGCCCACGGCACGCAACGTGATCTTTTTGGGCGACGGTCTGCGCCAGGTAGAGGACGTGATGGATCTGTATCCCGACCGCACCTTTTACACCGTTCCCGGCAACTGCGATTTTGGCGCCGGTGGCATCCCCATCCGCCAAGAGACGTTCGGGGGAAAGCGGTTTTATTTCACTCACGGCCATCTCCACGACGTAAAACACACCCTCTACCGGCTGGATATGGCGGCACGTGAGGCCGGTGCGGATATGGCGCTGTTTGGTCATACCCACGTTCCTTACGAGGAATACGCCGACGGGATGTATCTCTTCAATCCCGGCAGTTTGGGATACGACCGCACCTATGGCTACGTAGACATCGAGGGCGGTGGCATCCGTACCGCCGTAGTAAAATTACGATAATAAAAAGGAAAGGACAACCGATGGTTGTCCGAGCCTTTTGCTTATTCAAACAGCGGTGCGGTGCGATAGGTCTCGCCCAACAGAGTCTTCCAATAGAAGGTGCCGTCCTTTAACAGCAGATAGCTGTGGGGGCTATCCTCTTTGGGGATGGATACCGAGCCGGGGTTGAGCAGCCACCAACCGCCGGGGGTGTGCTGACACAGGGGTACGTGGGTGTGACCCTGTAATACGATATCGCCGTTTTGCACCGGAGGGGGATTCTGGCTGTCGTACAGATGACCGTGGGTGAGGAGCAACAGCTGGTCGTCCACCGTCACCACCTGATAATCCGCCATCAGCGGAAAATTCAGCACCATCTGATCCACCTCGGCGTCGCAGTTGCCACGACAGCAGGTGATTTTGTCCGCCAAGGGGTTGAGCATCTCAATCACCTTTTTGGGGTCGTAGCCCAGAGGCAGAGCGTTGCGAGGACCGTGGTATAGAATATCGCCCAACAACAGCATCCGGTCGGCACCCTCTCGATGGAAGGCGTCCACCAACTGGTCGGTGTAATAGGCCGACCCGTGCAGGTCGGAGGCAATCAAATAAACGGGATGAGACATAGTATCGTTCTCCTTGTGCAAAAATGTGCATATAGCATACCACAGACTGACAAAAAATGCAAGTTACAGAAAACCCCTTGTCAACAATCACCGGGCCGTGTATAATAATAGGATACTCAAAACCGTGGAAGGAGGCAGAAAAATGGCTCTGTATTCCCTGAAAAAAATCAGCCTGTTGGCAGAGAATCGTCAGACCTATTTGCGAGGTGTAAGCGGTTACAATGCCGGCTGGATAAAGGAAATGACCGTTTCCGCCGACCCGTTGCATGCCACACGGATGACCGCCCGGGTGGAGGAACCCTCCTCCGGCTATCAGGTGGAGGTGGCCTTTGATGCCACCGGCGAGGTAAGCCGTGCGGTTTGCGGTTGCAGTCGCTATCGTGCCAATCGCCGTGCCTGTAAGCACATTGTGGCGGCGCTGGTGCATAAGTATTATCGGGATATGACCCAGGCCCAGGATACCCCTGCCCCTGTCACCGCCACAGCCACCACGTCGCCGGCGGCGCAGATGCTGATTGATCGGTACCTGTCGGCCCAACGGATTCGTTTGACCGTGGCCGAGGAGCGGGCTGCCGGCGTGACCATCACCCCGTTTTTGCACCTGACCGGTAGCCGTCCCACCCTCACCTTTACCATTGGGCGGGAAAAGCCCTATCAGATTAAGAATTTGCGCCGATTTATGGAGTGGATGGAACAGGGCGAAACGGTGGAATACGGGCGGGAACTGACCCTTATCCACCACCGCCACAGTTTTGCCGCCGAGAGCCGTCCGCTACTGAATTTCTTACTGACCGAGGTGGCGGACGCCACCCAGCCGGGCGTGGTACCCGCATCCGGCGTGGGAGAACTGCCCTTAACCGCCGGCGGACTGGATCGGTTTTTCTCGCTGATGCAAGGACAGACCATCACCCTGTATGCGCCCGATGGCGAACGGCGCATCGCCTTTGCCGAGGGGTATCCCACCCTGTCTGTAACGGTGGAGAGAGAAGGCGACGGTGTTCGTCTGTTTGGTGACGAGGCCGTACCGGTGGGCGACGGACGGATATTGTATCTGTTGTACAGAGGCAAATTCTATCGCACCGGCTCGGATTATACCCGCCGTATGGGCGATTGGATTCGCACCGCCCACCGTTTCCGCAAGGGATTGTTCCTTTCTGCCGATCGGCTATCTCAGTTTTGCTCCGGTGTGCTGACGGCGATGCGTCCCTACGTGACCCTACAGGGTGACGTGGATGCGCTGGACAGCCACGCTCCGTCGGAACTGGACACCGAGATCTATTTGGATCGGTTGCCGGACGGCACCATCACCGCCCAGGTAATCTTTGCCTATGGCGGTCGCCGTGCCGCCTACGACGGCACACCCGCAGGCTGGCAAAACCCCTTGGCAGAGTTGCCGGTGCGGTTGGTTTTGGATAATTATTTCACCGGTCGGTTGGGCGAGGATACCCTCACCGCCCGGTTTGACGAAGAGACTTGGTACGATTTTCTCACCCGTGGTGTTCCTCGCCTAGAGCAGATGGCACGGATTGAGGTGTCCACCGCCGTACAGCGTTCCGGTTTGGCGCCCATCCCCACGGTGGGGTTGGGCATCAGCCTGGTGGATGACCTGATCGAGATGACGGTAGACCTGGGGGATTTGGACCCGTCGGAGTTGGCAGGCATCCTCACCGGCTATCGAGAGAGACGCCCCTATCACCGCCTAAAGGACGGACGGCTGTTGTCGCTGACCGACGGCGCACTGGCGGATTTGGTGGAATTGGCAGAGGGTATGGCTCTGTCCGCCAAAGACCTGAGTAACGGTAAAGTGCAGTTGCCCCGGTATCGGGCGTTGTATCTGGATGGCGTTTTGCGCCGCCAGGGATTCGTCTCTCAGCGAGAGCGCTTGTTTGAGCAATTGGTGGAGCGCCATCGCCGTGCCACCGAGGCCAAATACGAGGTGCCGGAGAGCCTGCAACCCATACTCCGTGGCTATCAGCGGGCTGGTTACCGCTGGTTGCGGGCTATGGAGGAGATGGGCTTTGGCGGTATTCTGGCAGACGATATGGGATTGGGTAAAACGGTGCAGATGATTGCCCTGATGCTGGCCGCCAAACAGCGGGGCGTTACCGCTCCGTCGCTGGTGGTGTGTCCCACCTCGGTGGTGCTGAACTGGGAGCGGGAACTGGCTAAGTTTGCCCCCCATCTGCGGGTGTTGTGCGTCATCGGCGATGCCGCCGAGCGGCACAGCCGCTTGGCACAGGTGGCGGACTACGACGTGGTGGTTACCTCCTACGACATCCTCAAGCGGGACGTGACCCACTATGCCGACCTGGATTTTTACTATCACGTGCTGGACGAGGCACAGTATATTAAGAACAGCAATACCCAGAACGCGCGGGCGGTGAAATCCGTCCGTTCGGTGCGGCGGTTTGCCCTGACGGGT
>JAZRES010000022.1:0-131037 GCA_045660965.1 Acutalibacteraceae bacterium | reverse complement strand
TCCTCCTCTCCCACAAACACCACCGGTCGCTCCGATGGCCCGGACTCATCCCGCCCGGTTTTGCCTTTCTCCACGTCATAGCCGGCGTGATTTTTGAGATACAGAATGTGCATATTGGGGCTGGTTCCCCGCCGCATGGCGTGTTCCATCACGCTGGCGGTGGCTTCCCCGCCTGCCTTTTGGATGGCGGCGATCTTCGCCGCTAAGCTCCGGCTCTTGCCACTCTCCTGCCCCTGTAGAATGTGGTGGAACAGCTGTAAATCCATATCCATTTCCGCTGCTAATCGCTCCACGGTCAGTGGTACGCCCTGAGCCTCTGCATAGGCTTTGGCACGCCCGATGGCAGCCTCAATATCGCTTAGCCGCCGTCGCTCTAAGGGTGTGTTGTGCATCAAAATCGCCTACCTTTCTTAAAAAAATCACAGAATTTAGCCGCCGCAGGCGGCGTGCCTCCCTTGTGTAAAGGGAGGTGTCAAAACCATTAGGTTTTGACGGAGGGATTGTCCCTGTTTCAAAAAAACGGCAAAATAAAAAGCCTCCGGTTCAGAACGCCTCTCCCAGAGTCACCAGAATACAAGGCTGCCAGCCGTCGTGCCCTACCCACATGCGGGAAGGCCCTACCTGCAGGCCGTCGCAGTAATCGTTGTCGTGCATGGGACGCTGCCCATCGTAACGGAAGATCACCGGTGTCTCCGGAGGGATGTCCTGAGCCAGACGCTGCCAATCGCCAAGCACCAAGATTGTCACCTCTCTATGAAATTGTTGTAACGTCTGCCCGCTCTCGCCCACCACCCTCCACAAAAGCGGTGCTCGTGTGTGCCGTTTGCTCGACTTCGCTGTCGCGACTATCAGACCAAACCTTTTTGCGAGAATCGAACGTTTGTTCGTTCTATATAATATTGTAGACCCGAAATAACGAGTTGTCAAGTGGTTTTAAGGAAAAAGTTAGAAAAAGAAAACACCTCCGGCAAAATCGGAGGTGTTCTCTTTATAAATTATTGATGATTTCGATGCGCTGGGCAGTGTATTCCTCTTGAGTGATCAACCCAAGATTCAGCTTATCTTGCAACAATCTCAGCGCCTGCTCGGCAGACGTCGGGCAAATCCCCCTTGCCGGTCTAAACAACCGCCATTTGGCTGACGCCAAACCGGCGTATTTGAGCTACGGCCAGTAAACAAAGAAAAACAGACCACACGAATTTTCGTGTGGTCTGTTTTGCATAGTCAGGATTTATCTCTTTCCGTACATCTCTTCGTAGTACTTTACATACTCACCGGAGGTGCACTCTTGCATCCAATCCATATGTTCTTTATACCACTGAATGGTCAGTTTGATACCTTCAGCAAACATAGTTGTCGGTCCCCACCCCAGTTCAGCATTAGCCTTGCTGGGATCAATAGCATAACGCAAGTCATGGCCCTTACGGTCTGTTACATAAGTAATCAGGCTCTCGGGCTTATCAAGTTCTTTGAGGATGATCTTAACGATTTCTATATTAGCCTTTTCGTTGTGACCACCCAAGTTATAGACCTCACCCACGCGGCCCTTATCCAGCACCGCCAAAATTCCGTAACAATGATCCTTTACATACAACCAATCACGCACGTTCAAGCCCTCGCCGTATACCGGTAGAGGCTTATCTTGGGAGGCATTATTAATCATCAGAGGAATCAATTTCTCTGGAAACTGATAGGGTCCGTAGTTGTTAGAACAGCGGGAAATAGTTACCGGCAGACCATAGGTGCGGTGATAAGCCTGTACCAACAGGTCGGCACTGGCCTTAGAGCTGGAATAGGGAGAGCTGGTGTGGATGGGGGTCTCTTCGGTGAAGAACAGGTCGGGGCGATCCAGAGGCAGGTCGCCGTATACCTCGTCGGTGGAAACCTGGTGATAACGGGTGATGCCATACTTACGGCAAGCATCCATCAGCACCTGGGTGCCCAGGATGTTGGTCAGCAGGAACACCTCGGGGTTCTCAATGGAGCGATCCACGTGGCTCTCGGCTGCGAAGTTGACCACCATATCCGGCTTCTCTTCCTCAAACAGCTGATACACAGCCTTACGGTCGCAGATATCCTCTTTTACAAAGCGGAAGTTGGGGTTGTCCATTACCGGTGCCAAGGTGGACAGATTGCCGGCATAGGTCAGCTTATCCAGACAGATGATACGGTAGTCTGGATACTTGTTCAACATATGGAACACAAAGTTGGATCCAATAAAGCCGGCACCGCCGGTAACAATGATCGTCATATTCATATCCTCCAAAATTACACGGTTTCGCCGTCGGCGAGAGACATCAGATACTGACCATACTCGGTGGTTTTCAGTTCTTCACCCAAGGCGCGCAGCTGAGCGGTGGTGATAAAACCACGACGCCAAGCGATCTCCTCGATGCAGGAGATGAAGAAGCCCTGACGGGTCTGGACAGCTTCTACGAACTGGGCGGCTTTCAGCATACCCTTGGGCGTACCGGTATCCAGCCAAGCCATACCACGACCCAGCAGGCGGACGTTCAGTTCGCCCTTTTCCAGATAGGCGTTGTTTACGGCGGTAATCTCGATCTCACCACGAGCAGAGGGCTTTACGTTTTTAGCGATGTCCACCACACGGTTGTCGTAGAAATACAGACCGGGCACAGCGTAGTTGGATTTGGGGTTGGCGGGTTTCTCCTCGATGGAGACCACCTTGTGGTTTTCGTCAAACTCAACCACACCAAAGGCGGTGGGATCCTTTACAGGATAACCGAACACCACAGCGCCCTCTTTGACCTCCATAGCGCTACGCAGCACACGGGTCATATCCTGACCGTAGAAGACGTTGTCGCCCAGCACCAGGCACACGCTGTCGTCGCCGATAAAGTCGGCGCCCAGAATAAAGGCGTCAGCCAAGCCACGGGGGGTATCCTGCACCTTGTAAGAGAATTTTACACCGATGCGAGAACCGTCACCCAGCAACTTTTCGTACAGCGGGGTATCCTCCGGGGTGGAGATAATCAAAATCTCGTTGATGCCGGCCAGCAACAACATAGACAAGGGGTAGTAAATCAAGGGTTTGTCATAAATGGGAAGCAACTGCTTGGAAACCGCCTGAGTCATCGGGTACAGTCGAGTGCCTTTGCCTCCGGCAAGAATAATTCCTTTCATAAATACTCCTCCTTATTTTAACAGGATATCACAAATGCGATCCACGTCCTCAACAGACAGATCCGCATACAGTGGCAAACACAAAACGCTATCCGCCAGCGCCTTTGCCACCGGAGTCTTTTCTGCGCCGGCAGTGGGCAGATCCTGGTAGCAAGCATAGGCATTGGTCAAGGGGTAGAAATACTTACGGGCTACGATGCCCTCCCCTGCCAAGGTAGCAAACAGCTCGTCTCGGGTGTGCTTATAACCCATAAACACCACCGGGAAGTAGGCGTAGTTGGATTTGACGTCCTCTTGGACGGGGCACAGCTTGATGCCCTCAACGCCGGACAGACGCTCACGATAACGGAGAACCGCCTTTTCCCTTTTGGCGATCTCGCCGTCCAGGTGGCGCAGATTGCAAATGCCCATCGCCGCCTGGAACTCGCTCATCTTGGCGTTGGTACCCACATACACGCACTCTTCCTGTCCGTGGAGACCAAATCCCTTTTCCTCGTTCAGGCGCTCGTACAGGGTGCCGTCCTTAAAACTCACCATACCGCCCTCAATGGTGTTGTACACCTTAGTGGCGTGGAAGCTGAACATAGAGGCGTCGCCGAAATTGGCGGACTGCACGCCCTTATACGCGGCGCCAAAGGCGTGGGCGGCATCGTAGATTACCTTTAGATTATGCTTTTGGGCGATGGCGTCGATGGCCTCTACGTCGCAGATGTTGCCGTATACGTGCACCGGTACGATGGCGCAGGTGCGCTCGGTAATCAGGCTCTCAATCTTGGTAACGTCCATGGTGTAGTCCACGTCGTTGACGTCGCAGAAGACCGGTACCAGACCATTGCGCACAATGGCGTGGGTGGTGGACACAAAGGTGAAGGGCGTGGTGATCACCTCGCCGCCGGCGGGGAGATCCATGGCCGCAATGACCTGCTCCAAGGCCAGGTGGCCGTTGGTGTACAGCATCACGTTTTCAGCGCCCAAATAGGCCTTTAGGTCGGACTCCAACTGACGGTGCTTGACACCGTTGTTGGTTAGCCAGCGACTGTCCCATAGTTCTTTGATTTCTTCACAATACTCCTCAAAAGAGGGCATGGAAGAACGGGTAACGTTGATCATTCTACAACCTCCATCCTAACCTTTATACTATATAAAGGTTTACAGCAGTTCGGGGTTAAACAGCGAGACAATCATATTCTCGCCATTGTGGTTATACACACGGATCGTGTCGTATACACGATAGATAGCCTCTTTCAGCAGGTCGGTGCTGTCGGCCACCACGATGATGTGCGCATATCTCTGGTGGGTGTTGCCGGTTGCGGTAATCTCAGAACCGGGACCGTGGTACAGCGCCACGTATTCCACCTCAGGCATCTCCTGGATGGTATCAAAACCTTCGTCACTGGCGATAACACCTGCGCAGACGTTGATCTGCAGACGAATGGTGGTCTTGCCATTCAGTTTGTAACTATCCTTGGTAAAGGGGAATCCGGTCTCGGGGTACTTGCCGTTTATGGCGAAATAGATCATCGCCTTGGGCACGTCCAGACCGGTCAAGCGCTTGAATGCACGCTCATACTCGCCACCGGCATAACGTCTGCCGGGGTCGAAATACAGCAAATCCTCGTCGGTGAAGAAGCCCTGGGCAACAAAAGGACCGTCGGTCACGCCCAACTGCTTCATCATATTGGCTACACGTCCGGCATCCTTCTGCACATACTCGTCGGAACGGGCAGAGGGAGAACGGTAGGCAACAGCTACCTTATCCAAGCCATGCTCCTTGTCGCCGAAATAGGCGTCAGAGAGCTGCTCTAAATAAGCCTCGCCATTGATAAACTGATAAGAAACGCAGAAAGCCTCTTGCTTGTCAATATACCGCTCGATGATATACTGACCGTCGAAAGAAGCCTCTTTAGCCATTACGGTAGCCTCACGCACCTGCTCTACGGTAGTGCAGATGGAAGCGCCACGGGAACCACGGCTGTTAGAGGGCTTTACGATAACCTTGAAGGGCAGCTCGTCGCCCAACTCTTCCAGGGTCAAGCGGGTAGGAACGCCCACACCATATTTATAGCAAGCATCTTTGAAATCCTTTTTCTTGGTCAAGATGTCAAACTGCTCTTTTGTACCATAGCAAGGCAGACCGGTGCGCTCGCACAATCTCTGGTAATGAGGCTGCACAAAATCAAACCAACCGCTGACAATGCCGTCGATACCCTCGTCGGCACACAACTTTGCCAACTCTTCGGTTTCGGTTACGTTGATTTGATAGGCGTGGTCGGCCATCTCCTTAGCGGGTGCGGTCTCCAAAAAGTCGGAAACGTAGGTGATGACACCCAACTCCTTAGCCGCCTCAACTACCTTGCAGTGCTGAGAGCCGCCACCGAGAATCAGTATCTTTTTTCCACGTAAAGCGCTGTATTCCATAACCTCTATACTCCTTTCAAGCTTGCCTCTAATTAGTCGGCGTTCTGCGATTTTCCTTTTTTCTTAAACAAACCTTTCAGCATGGTCAAAATCATATGATAGGCCTTATTACGGGTTATTGTTGCCAACAGGATGTAAACGGCAACACCAACGGCTACCTGAATGGCAATCTGCAGGATGGGAGCTATATTCAGGAAGGTGACTGCCCAGGTGCAGCCAAACATCAGCCCGGAAATCAGCAAGGTGGGCAAAACGTCCTGAATCTGCTCGAAATACGAATAATTTACCAGTTTTTTATTGGGGCTGGCGTTTACAAACCAGCCAATCCAAGCGGTGAGAACACCGGTAAGAGCGATGGCGATAGGCGTATCGAAGAAGACGACCGCTGCCACCAGCAACGTGACACCATATACCTTTTTGATTATCTCCAGCTTCAGGAAGGTGTCGCTGCGCCCCACCGCATTGATGGCCTGCAGATTGCAAGAGTTTACCGGATAGAGCACCAAGGAGGCGCAGTAAATTTGCAAGTACGGCACACAGGGCAACCATTTTTCGGTCAGCAAGACCAAAACCAAAGGTTCGGCCACTGCGGCCAAGCCGGCCATAATCGGGAAGATGATAAAAGAGGAAAGCATGATGGAATTGCGCATCATTGTCTTGACACGCTGTTTGTCATCCTGCTCTGCAGACAGTGCGGGCAACATTACGCTCTGTACGGTGGTGTTGACCGCATTGATGATAAACTGGGGGAACTGTTTGCCTCGGTTGTAATAACCCAGTGTGCCGGAGTCGTATTTTTTACCAATGACCAGACTGCGCAGATCCTGGTACAGGGTGTCCAGCAGACCGGAAACCAGCAACTTCCAACCATAAGAGAACAGCACCTTAACACGGGCCATATTGCACACCAAGCGAGGACGCCAACGGACGGTGAACCACATCACCATACAGGCGACCACCACGTTGGCCACGTGCTGGGCTACCAGCGCCCACAGACCGGCTCCGGCAGCCGCCATAGCGATACCGATAATGGAGGATACGAAGATGGCTGCTACGTTACTGCGGAATACCTTCTTGAAATCCATGGCACGGCTAACCTTAGCCAGCTGGATGGAGTTCAGTGCACCGGGGAACAGCATCAAGCACAATGCACGGAAAGGTTGTGTCAAATCCGGCATATTGTAAAAATCAGCAATCAGCGGAGCGGAGAAAAACAGCAAGGCGTATATGGTCGTTGCCACGCCCATGGTTACCCAGAAAACCGAAGAATAGTCTTCTTCAGTAACCTCTTTGTTCTGAATCAGCGCCGTGTTAAAACCACGCTGAATAAACACGTTGGCCAGGGTGGTGAAAATGACCATCATGGACAAAACGCCATAATGCTCGGGGTCCAGCAAACGTGCCAGAATTACCTGCAATATAAACTGCGATACCTGAACGCCGAAACGCTCTAAAAATTTCCACAGTAACGCAGAAAAAATTACTTTCTCTTTCTTCATAGTCTTTTACGCCCCCACTTGTGTTCAAAGGGTTGATGATAACTTACTTAACGATGGCATACAGTTTAGACGCGACTAAATGCGAGAAACGACCGCCATTTAATGCCAAAGCTCTCGCTTTTAAAGAAAGTCCGGCTTTTTTATCGGCTAACAAAGGTTTGATATGGGGGGTTACTTCCGCACGAATTCTTTCAAACAGTTCGGGGTTGTCCACGCCCATAACCAACCGATAGGCCAAATCCACGATTTTCATTACGCATCTGGCACGGGCAGCCGGCGCTGCCTGGGGATATCTCTCTTCCATATACGCCAACTGCTCTTTGGCGGCTTCGATACCAAAGAGGTGTTTTTCGGTGATGGTGGCATGGGTGATGCTCCCTTTTCTCTGTCGCCAAAAATAGACACGATGATTGCTATAGGCAATCTTTGATGCATCACCGACGATCTTATACGTGGTTGCGGTGTCCTCGTACAACTGGCCCTTGGGATAGGGGTATTTCTCCACCAGTTCACGCTTATACATTTTGCCCCATGCGCAGATGGACATTTTGTTGTAGCAAATTCTCTCCAGAGCCACCGCCGGCGACAAAACGCCATCCTTTTCGTCTATGGGACGAAGTTCCGGTGTTTGACCATCGTCGAAGGAAAAGGTTTTTGCCACAGAAACGTCGGCATCGTATTTGGTAATCAAATACATCAAATGCTCGATGTAGTCGTCTGCCACGTAATCATCCGAATCAATGAAAACGACGTATTCGCCGGTAGAATGTTTTACGCCCTGATTTCTCGCCTCGGATAATCCGGCGTTTTCCTGGTGGATCACCTTGGTGTTGGGGTGGGTCTTGGCGTACTCGTCGCACATAGCGCCACAGGTGTCCGGAGAACCGTCGTCAACCAAGACCAATTCGAAATCGGTATAGGTTTGTCTGTCCACAGCGTCCAGACAAACCGGTAGGTATTCTTCTACCTTGTATACAGGAATGATTACGCTTACCTTAGGCATTACAGTCAAATCCTTTCCGCAAGAAACAATCGCCATTCTTTTGCCAATCAAACGTTGAATACGTCTTTTGTCAGCGGAGCCACTTTAAGATGGCTTTTTGCAACGCAGGTGCTTTGCAAGCTAAGATGTCCATTACTCGCGCTTTATAGCTACGGGATAAATACACCTCGCGCAATTCGCCGGTGCGCATAGTTTTCAGATCGCGGTTGGCACGGGCGGTATTATATTTCATTATTTTAATTCTTCTGTCAACAATATCTTTGTGTTTGTAATCGGTTGCCTCGTTGTACATATTTAAGCCATCGATGACTCGGTTGTACACTCTTGCCACGTATTCCGGATTCTTTTTCAATTTATCCGTAACCGAGTTCGGCACCTGATTGCGATACACCGATACCACGTCGGAGAACATATACACCTTTCCGACGGTAGCAGCCAAAATGGCCAAGGGGAGATCGCCTACGCCAAAGCTTTTAGCCCAAAGGGGTTTGTTGCAATACATATCGGCCCGTACCAAAACGGAGGAAACCTGAAATACTCTTCCCTTTTTCTCCAACACGATTTCTTCCAGGGAGATATCCCGGTCTGCCTCAATTTGACACTTTTTCTTTTTCGTTCCGGTCTTCATATCCAACCAGATGGTAGAGCCTGCACACATAGTGTACTCCGGATTTTGCTCCAAGAAATCCACTTGCTTTTGGAGTTTTAAGGGATCAACCCAATAATCGTCGCCTTCGCAAAATGCCACGTATTTTCCTGTTATGCGGGGTACCTGAAAGCGCTCGGTGATACGACCTCCACGGCTATACTGATTTTCGGTTTGATAAATGGGCTTGATAATATCCGGATACTTTTCTTCATACTCACGGATGATGTCTGCACTGTCGTCTGTAGATGCGTCATCGTGAACCAAAACTTCAAAAGGAAAGTTTGTCTTTTGAGATACAAAACCCTCCAAAGCGTCACGAACGTAAAGACCATGATTGTATACCGTGCAAAGCACGCTAACCATCGGTGTAGCCATTTTAAACTCCTTTCGTCCGGCGAAACGTCAAACTCCGAAAATGTACGGAATGGTTTCGCTTGCACCACCGTGCACATACGTGTGGTACCAATAATAAGCAAGCAATACGATTATCAGTAGACTGCACAAATGACGCCATTTCTTCTTTTCGAAACACTGAGGGAACATAGATACCATCACGATGTTCGCAAGAGAAAAATGCGCCGGGATTCGTTGACCATAGACGATGAAATTGGAAATCATTAACATCGCTATAAACATAATGGCGTTGGCAATGTAGAAATCTGTATAATCCACACTGCGCAGCTTCTTTAAAAGAACAACAATTCCGGTTATCTCCAAGAAACGAAGGCCCAACCGGGTAATGGCATAGCGAGATACCTCATCTTTGAAGTAGAAGTTGTATTTCGAATCCAATAAACCTATCTTTAAAGATAGTCTAACCACAGGAATGAACAACAACGTGCCAAAAACTATTAAGCTGACAATGAAAATCCATCGCTTGTTCGAGGCTCTCTTTAACTCTTTTTTGGGGAACAGGATGAGGAACAGCACCAATGGCGCAAAAGCTAAAATTGCCGTGTTGTGAACGAGAGTGGCGCAAAGAACGGCAATGGAATACCGCAAAAACTTGCGCTGTTCCAAATCTGCCAAGAAGGCAAATACAATGGCCATAGCCATATACTGGCGCAAAACGTTCAGCGATGCATTATAGTACATCAAGTAGAAGAGCAACAGAATAAGCGCCGGGTGCGCACGATGGCGCAAACGGAAAGCGCCGATGTATACCGCTGTTACAATTACGATGTGTGTGCAAAACAAAAACAAACGATAACTGCCAAACACTTGGGCAATCGTGCCGATAAAGGCGGCAAACACCACTTCTCTTTTTCCCAGTTGCACGTAGTGCACCAAATAATCGATCAGTGAATCCGCCTTGATGGCTCCTCCCCAAAATCGATCCACCGTTAAATAGTTCTTCACATCTGTGCCGATGCTGTAATCACGTAAGCCGGCAAGCAACACCGGCAACAGGATGCTCAGTGCAGAGAAAGCGAAAAAGAGCCATTTCTTTTTTGTTTTGTGCGCCATAAAGGCAAAAAGCGTAGATAACGCAAAACAAGCAATATAAATCAAGAGCGCTCCTCCTTAATTGTGTTACCGTTTTGGGGTTGGCCTCCGCAATTGGCGGTTTGTTTGCGCAAAACCGATACCGGCCATTCGGCACACACAATTTCCACACCTTTTGGTTTGGTTACTCGGTCTTAGTTTCTTCAGCCTTTTCCGCTGCCGCTTTTTCCTCGGCTTCTTTTCTTGCCTGCTCGGCAAACAGATCTTTTCTGGTGCGGGTATCGTTCAGGTTCTCACCGTTAAACTTGATGCGGTCGGAATTGGTGCGCATCTCGTTTTTACCAAAGACAACCTGGAAAGTCTTAAGCACCATCTTAACGTCCAGCAAAAAGCTGACGTTCTCTACGTAATAAATATCATTCTCAAACTGGGCATTCCAGGTCCAGGTGGCGGAAGTCAGGTTGGTTACCTTCAGGTTCCAGCAGGCCAGACCGGGGCGCACGTCGTGACGATGTTTGTGACGCTCGTTGTAGCACTCCAGATAATCCACCATCAAGGGACGAGGACCGATGATGGACATGGTGCCGTTAAATACGTTGAAAAGACCTGCCAGCTCGTCCATAGAGGTTCTTCTCAAAATACGACCAAAGGGGGTAATGCGCTTGCTGGGGTGCAACAATTTACCGGTTTCATCCCGCTCGTTGGTCATAGAGCGGAACTTGTACATATTGAAAATCTTTCCGTCTTTGCCCGGACGTCTGTCGATGTAAAAGACCGGAGCGCCGTGATAGATCAGCTCCAGCACCACAATGGTCAGCAGAATCGGGCTTAACACCAAAATAGCGCCACCGCTCAGGATGATATCCAGAGCGCGCTTGATGTAGAGAGAATAAAAAGATCTCTTCGGGGTGGGAATATCGGTACGAATTTCCATCTGTTGTGTTGCATCGTTATTCATCGTTGTTAACTCCCTTTGATGTAATGTGTATTACTCTTGGCTTCTCAAATAGGCCTCGTACAGTGCCTTGCCGTCGTGGTTAAATAGGCCCTTATGCACAAAGAATTTGCGCACGTCCTCTTTTGCCAAGGCGGCGCCACTCATCACCTGTGCATAGTCCAGTGCGGGGTGAGAGTTCACCTCGCACAGCTTCATGCCGTCCTGGGTGATGATGATATCCAAACCCATATAGTCCAGAGAGGAGACGTGACGGCACAGGTCGGTAATCTTCTCACGGACGTAGGCCCAGTTGGGCAGACCGGAGGTCTTCCACTCTACGTGGGTGTCGGGGTGCTCGGTCACCTTCCAGTTGCCGTCGGAACAGAATCTTCTGTAGCGGGTGCCTACCTCGTGGTACTTACCGGTCTCAAAATCAAAACCGATGCCCACACCACCGGAGGACAGGTTGCTGGCGCCACCATTAAGGGCGGAGCCGAAACGAGCAAAGGACACCACACAAGACCAGGTGGCCTCTTCGTACAGGTTCTCTTTGGGGTTCTTAGCCATGATTACACGCAGGGTGCATTCACTATCCGGCCACACTGCTGCCAGGTCGTCGTGCTGACGGCAATATTCGGTGACGATGTAGTTGCGCATCATATCACGGATCTCGGTCACACGAGCCTCGTCAACAGGCTTGTTGTTTTCCAGAATCTCGTCGCCACGCAACTCCAGCTTGATAAAGCCCAGACCGCCGGAGGTGCCGGAATTCGGCTTCATTGCCAAGATGCCTTTGTACTTCAGCAGATTCATCAGGAAGTTCTCGTCCTTTTGAATGTGCTCCGGGCAATCCATCAGGTAGGTGAAGCTGCCGTCGTTCTCCACGTATACGTAGTACTCCGGCATGGTGCATTCGCAACCGTTGCTGTTGAGCACGTACTTCAGCGTGGTTTTGTCCAACCATTTCAGGAAGTGGTTGTTCATAGGATGCAACATAAAGTAGTTGTAATCCGGCACGTAGTCTTTATAGTTTTCTTCGGTCAGGCCGTACAATTCGATACGACCGGGAAAGAAACCACGCTCTAACGCCCACTTAATCTTGTCGGGGGTGGTGGGGAATGCGGCCTCGTCGTCTCGCAACTTTTTGACAAACATTCCTGCCCATCGGTATTCCATTCCCAACTTTCTTACTTCATCAAGCAGTTTATCATAATTCGTCATCGAAGTATTCTCCCTTTTCGCAATTATTCAAAACACTGGCGGATAGTGGCGATAACCGCATCCTGCTCTTCGGCGGTCATCTTGATATCGCTGGGCAGACACAGACCACGGTGGAAAATGTCTGCGCCCACGTTATCGATCACGTGGTTTTTCTTTCTCTTATACAAGCCGTCTACGGTGACGTAGGCGTTGTCCTTGTAGATGGGCTGCATGTGCATGGGCTTCCAGATGGGACGACCCTCTGCGTTGATGGCTGCCAACTTCTCCAGAATCTCGGTGGGACAGCTCTTGCCCGGCTCGTCGGAATAGGCGGCTACGCAAGCCTTGCGGCGCTGGAAGCACATAGCCTCTTCGTCAATCAGCATACAGGACAGCCAGAAGTTGGGCTCCATATCGCCCTCAATGTAGGGGTTGAGGGTAACGGGTAAGTCCTTGAAGCCCTCTTTGTAGCGCTCGTAGATGGCCTTCTTGCGGGCTACGTGATCCTCGAGATAAGGAAGCTGACCACGAACCACACCGGCAATCACGTTGCTCATACGGTAGTTATAACCCCGCTCCTCGTGCTGATACCAGGGGGCATCCTCACGGCTCTGGGTGGACCACTTGCGCACCTTGGCGGCGGCCTCTGCCGAGTTGGTCAACAGCATGCCGCCGGAAGAACCGGTGATGATCTTGTTGCCGTTGAAGGAGATGGCATTGTACTCACCAAAGGAGCCGGTCTGCGCGCCCTTGTAGGTGGCGCCCAAGCTCTCGGCGGCGTCCTCGATCAGCACAGCGCCGTGGGCGTCGCAGATGGCACGAAGCTCATCCAGCTTGGCGGGAGTGCCGTATAGGTGCACAGCCACAACCACCTTAACCTCCGGGAACAGCTCAAAGGCCTTTTCCAGGGCTACGGGATCCATATTCCAAGTGTCTCGCTCGCAGTCGATGAACACCGGCTCGCCACCCTCGTACACCACCGGGTTAACGGTAGCGGCAAAGGTCATATCGGTGCAGAACACCTTGTGTCCGGGTTTGACACCGGCCAGCTTGACCGCCATGTGGAGTGCCGCCGTACCGGCAGACAGGCCGATGGCGTATTTGCAACCGACCTTTTCACAGACGATGCGCTCCGACTCGTTGATGTTTTCACCAATGGTGGACATCCAGTTGGAGTCGTAGGCCTCCTGTACGTATTTCATTTCGTCACCATGCATGGTGGGGGTTGCTAACCAAACTCTGCTCTTAAATGCTTCCATATTTTCATCCTCTTTTCGGATAAACTATCTCTTGTTGGTGAATGGGCGTATAAGTACGCATATATACAGGCTAATCATAGCATATTACTACCTATTTTGCAAGAATTATTTAATATATATATAATAATAACTGCGATATGCCCACTTTGTCCATTCACTGTCCCAAAATTTTATGCAAAAAACCCGAATTGCGGCACAAAATTATCCAAATGTGGAGTTGCGGGTTGCCAAACGTGAGAAAACGTGCTATACTGGGTATGAACGACAAAGAATTCGCTCTGCGGATTCTTGGGAAAGGAGATATGGACCATGAAAAAGATCATCTGCAAAGTTGAGTACGATACCGAGACCGCTCAGCTCATCGGCAAGGTCACCAACGGCGAGTTTGGCGATCCCGCCGGCTATGAAGAGAGCCTGTATCTGACCGAGGATGGCAAGTATTTCATCTACGTCAACGGCGGCGCTGATTCCATCTATCCCACCGAAGATATCAAGCGTCTGGCTAAGACCAAGGTCAACGACTGGAAAGCCGAAAAGGGCATCTGATAAGCAACAAAAAAGACCTCTTACGACAGGTTCGCAAGAGGTCTTTTTTATATCTTTTTTTGTGGAAAATAGCCGTTATTTCAGCACGGAAACGGCGTCGGAAATGGTCTTTTCCAGAGCCTCGCGACCGTACTTGTCCACCTCGGCCTTGTTCTTTTCACCGTGGGTCAAACAGCCGGCGCCGCCGATACAACCGCCGATACAGGCCATGCCCTCGATGAAGTTGGCATCCAGCACGTTTTTGCTCTTTTTCAGCAGAGCGATACGGCACTCTTCGATGCCGTCGCACACAGTGGCTTTAACAGGGAAGTCGATCTCCTGCTCTTTCAGAGCCTGGACCACAGCGTCGGACAGACCGCCGCTACGGGCAAAAATACGACCGAAGTAAGAGGCGTTATCCAGCACGCCCTCTTCCAGAGTGGTGATGTCCACGTCCTTACTGTCGAACAGAGCCTGCAACTCCTCAAAGGTGATGACGGCATCCACGTGGGGTTTTACGCTCTCCAGCTGAGCCTCCGCCTTTTTGGCGGTGCAAGGACCGATAAACACCACCTTGGCGGTCTCATCGATAGACTTGATGTACCGACCCAAGGTAGCCATAGGCGACAGATTGTGAGAAACCAAATCCTCCATCTCGGGGAAGGCGGACTTGACGTAGCGGACAAAGGCAGGACAGCAAGAGCTGGTGATAAAGCCCTTCTCCACCAATTCCTTGGACTCGGAGAGAGCCACCATATCGGCGCCCAGAGCCGCCTCGATGACGGTATAGAAGCCCAACTCTTTCAGGCCGGTGATGACCTGACCCAGTTTGGCATAGTTGAACTGGCTATAGATAGCGGGCGCAACAACAGCGTACACTTTGTACTTCTTATTGTTCTCGCTCTTCTTGATCAAATCGATGGCGTCGAGGATATAGGACTTGTCCGTAATGGCGCCAAAGGGGCACTGATAGACGCAGGCACCGCACTGGATGCACTTATCGTTATCGATGGCGGCGGCATTGTCCTCGTTGATGGAGATCGCCTTTACCTTACAGGCGATCTGGCAAGGACGCTTGCGGTTAACGATGGCGAAATAGGGGCATACCTTGGCGCACTGACCGCACTCCACGCACTTGGACTTATCAATATGCGCCACGTGGTTGTGGTCAAAGGAAATGGCGCCACGCTTACACACGTCCTCGCAACGGTGAGCCAAACAGCCACGACAAGAGGCGGTAACCTCATAACCGGCGGCGGGACACTCGTCGCAGGCTGCCTCGATAACCTCAATTACGTTGGGGTTATCTACGTCACCGCCCATAGCGATCTTGACACGCTCGCCCAGGATGGCGCGCTCTTTATATACACAGCAGCGCATGGTGGGGGTTTTGCCGGGAACGATCATCTTGGGGATATCCATAACGTTCTGCAGGAGTGTATCGTTCCACGCCTCACGGGCAACCTCCCGTAAGACTTTGTATTTCAGGTGCTGTACTTTTGTATCAAATTTTCTGACTCCCATAACGATGTCTCCTTAGAAATAACTTACTTTGATGGATTTACCCATTTTCTTGAGGCACTTGGACAGTTCCTCAACCAGGTTCATTTTAATGTTGAAATTGATGGGCAGATCGGGGTTTTGGTGTGCCGGGTTAACGGCTCTGCCCACGTAGAAATTGATGTCGGTGGCCTCTTCAAACAGCAATCGACAGATCAAAGATGCACCGTCACGCTTAAAGCTCCAGTGCTCGTAATGCTTGTTTTCGCCCAGATAATCCTTGGCGTATTCTACCACCTTGTTGACGGTGATGACACCCTCGGTAACCAGGTCTACACCCTCCAACTCCGCAATGGGCGGCACGTCGCTGGCCTCGAAATTGAGCGTAGCCTTTAGCGGTTTACGCAGGTATCGAGAGGCGATGGTGGAGGTGGTACCGCCACAGATGATGTGCTTGCCCTCTTTGGAGAAGAACAGGGACATCATCCGCTCGTTATCGTCACGATTGGAGGGCGGTCCAAACATCATATTCATCGGCACACGCTTACGGATGCGCACCACACAGGCGGTGGCGTCGTCACCGGGCTCGTAGCCGTACAATTTGTCGCACTCGTCCACCAGCATAGTGGACAGGGTCTTGGCGGTATAGCCGGCATGGGACAAGCTCTCCATAAAGGCGGCAATATCCTCCAGTTTCCAGCCAAAATTATAGCCGAGACCGATGCCGGCGTGAGGACAGCCGTCGCTCATAGCGATGAAAATATCGTTTTCCTGCAACTTGATGAGCGACTTAAAAATCTTCTTACCGCCGATGTTCATCTCGGTCTTGGGATAGTCCCAAATCACCTCGTCACGGATGGCGATAACGTGGGGGTTATCGTACTGGATGATCTCGGCGGTTTGATTGTTTTTCAGGTGAATAATGGTGAAGGTGGAATAGGCAACGCCACGCACCGAGCACACCGGCAAGGTGGCGGCAATGGTCTCTACGCACTCCTCCAGGGACAGGCCCTCTGCCAACATAGTAGAGATGATCTTGGAGGTCAGGGTGGAGAGAATACTGGCTTTTACACCGCTACCCAATCCATCGGACAGCACGATAACCGTAGAATCGTCGCTGGGTTCTACCACGTCTATGTGGTCACCGCACAGCTGTTCACCGTGATGATTGATACTCTTGTATCCAATATCTGCACATAAATCATTCATCGGTTATCGACTCCTTCAGTTTTGCCAGTGCGATCTTGGTCTCTGCCGCAGTCTCGCCCAGCAGGGAGGCAATCTCCTGTACGATGCGCATCTGCTTTTCTACCACCTTATCGGCCACTTCTACCGTCTGGCGGCTGATATTCTCTTTCTTCTCACGCTCGTGCTCTTCGTCGGTGATGTCACGCAGAATGGCCACCAACAAATGAGAATCCTTGTCGAATACGACGGACTGCTCCACAAAGCGGTTGTACTCCGCCAAATAGACACGCTCGTCGTAGACGTTGCGACCGGTCTTGAGCACGTTCATATAAGCGGCGGGATCCAGAATGCGCACCACCTGGTCGCCCAGAATGTCGCTGGCAGAACGAATATTCACGATATTCCGTGCCGCCGTATTGATCTGCTGCACCTCCAACCGCTCGTTGAGAACGATCAGGCCGATGGGGGTATTGTTAACGATGATGTCCGAGAAGCTCTCTGCCTTATCCTTCAGGTACGGCAGACACATAGAGATCTCTGCCTTGCCCTGAATGATGGCAATAGCCTTTTCACGGCAGGTATTATAACCGCAAGAGCCACAGTTCAGCTCGTGGGCAGGCTTAAATTTACCCATCTGACGCAGCACGTTCTGGATCTCCATATCGGAGGGTCTCTGACCACGCTGCTCGATGTGTTCAAAACTCTTCTTCAGTTCAACAGCCTTAGGCTGGATTACCTCAAAATCCTTTTCACCGGCATAATTGGACACGGTGATATAGTCACGGACAGTTTCGGTATGGTGATACTTCTCCATAACCGGACCACCCAGACAACTACCCACACAGGCGGACATCTCCACAAAGCACTTGTGGATGTTGCCACTGATGATATCCTTCAGTGCGGCGATGCAGTTCTCTACACCGTCCAAAGCCAGATAGGAATAGCCGGGGGTCTCCTGTGCCATGGTCTTGATTACGCCGCCGGTGGTGGGGAAAAAGCGCGCGCGAGAGCATTCCTCTTTGTCCATTTCCACTTCCAGCATAACGCCCTCGTCTTCCAGCCAGCGGGTCAGATCCTCAAAGGTCAGTACCGCATCTACGATACCCTCGTAGTACTCTGCCTCGTCCTTTTTAGCCACGCAAGGACCGACAAACACCGTCTTGGCGTTGGGGTAACGGCTCTTGATATCCTTGCAGTGAGCCTGCATGGGAGACACCACGTCCGCCAGATATTCCAGGGCCTGGGGATAATGCTTTTGAATCAAGAGGTTGATGGAGTGACAGCAGGAGGAGATGATCACGTCCCGCTCCTCTTCAGCAATCATTCTCTCGTATTCCTTCTTGACGATGGTGGCGCCGATGGCGGTTTCCTCCACGTCGAAAAAGCCCAATTGCTTGAGCGCTTTGCGCAGGGTATTGATGCCCACGCCGTCGTAGTTGGCCACAAAGGAAGGCGCCAAACTGACGATAACCGGGTCGTCGCCCTGTAGGAATACTTTTACCTTTTCGGTTTCGTCAACGATCTCTTTTGCGTTCTGCGGACACACCACAAAGCACTGTCCGCAGAGGATGCACTCGTTGCCGATAATGTGTGCCTGGTTGCCGGAAAAACGAATGGCTTTTACCGGACAATGGCGGATACACTTATAGCAGTTTTTACAGTTTGATTTTTTCAGTGTCAAACAATTCGGCACACGTCATCACTCCTTTATCAGTCTGTTTAGTACGTTTTCGTTCAAAAGTTCTTTGGCTCTGTCCACGGAAATAGGGCCATCTGCCTGTATGCAACAACAGCACGATTACACCTGCCGATGCATAGGCTTTCGGCAAGTGTAACCTGGTCTTTGATGGCTATTTCAATGGCTTTTGCGGGTGATCTGCCCGGCAGACCTGTCTGCAAAAGCCCGGATAAGCACAAAAATTATACCTTTGCTTTGATCTCGTTATCAAAGAACTCCTGGATGGTGTCGGGGGTGACAGAATGGAAGTTGTCGTCTACGGTGACACAAACACCCTCCTGGCATCTGCCCAGGCAGAAGGTGCCGCTCAGCTCTACAGACTCGCTCAGGTTGTTCTGAGCAATCAGATTCTGCAGCTGCTCTACAACGTGGCGGGAACCCTTGATGTGGCAGGAACTGCCGATGCAAACGGTAACTTTCATAACTTTTCTCTCCTTATTTGTAATCTACAGAGTTGACTTAAGATAGCAGGGATTTGCGCTTGGTATTGCCACTTGCACACGGCGAAGCGACAACCTGGTGCAAGATGGTGGCGCATTTTATGCACAGCGTAATTTTTACGCACTTCACCACCATAATTCACCATTTTATTCATTATATCATTCAAAAATAGAAAAATCAACAGTATTTTCCTATATTGTGCGGTTATTTCCTAGCACAGAAAAACGCACCGCCAAAGCGGTGCGTTTTTGGGCATTAAGAGTTATAAACCTCATCGTAAGAAGCGGTCTGAGCGGCACCGTAAACGGTGGTGGCTACGCCGTCAATCTCCACGATATAATAGGGCACAGCCGTGATGTCCAAAGACCGATAGGCTTTCGGGATGTCCATAATGCGGATGCCGAAGGTGGCCGTTTTGGTTTTGGTATCTACGCTGAACAGTTTGCGGGCGGGGATATCCAATTCCGAATAGCCGTTGGACACGATGGCGCCCATACCCAACAAGGGATAGCCGTTCATAGTAGCGCCGGAATAATCCGCCTCCCACTGTCCCTTGATGGTCACACCGGCGACGTTTGCCTGATACAGGAACGCCAGTCCGTCCACCTCTTCGGTCACCGAATTGCCCCCAAAGGTAATGCCGGTAAAGACTTCACGGCGACAGGCACACTCGTCGCACAAAAGGTCGCTTTCGTCACGATAGACGTGGGTGCCCACCGTACCGGGGGTTTCTACACGGTTTTTCTCCTCGGTGCAATAGGGGTTGGTGCACTTGTCTGCCGTATAGGCCGGGGTGCTACAGGTGGCCGGCACACTGCATTTTTTAAACGTACAGGTGTGCTTTTGGGTGATGGTTATTTCAAGTATATCGCCTATGGGGTTGCAACGAAAAATATAATACTGCAACTCCGCATAAATGGCGTCGGAGTTTTCTTGAATCTTCTCTATAAAGTCGATCGCGCCACCGGGAACGTAAAAACACGTAACGCTATGCCCCCGCAGAGCGTCGATCACCCGCTGTACGTCAAACGTCTCCATCGACACCGCCTTGCAGACGCCATAACTGCAGTCGATGGAATCCGCCACCGGCAAAAGCGCCGTCAGCCTCTCGTCTTCAAAGTGATTGAGCCTGATTTTGTCATAGGGCACGTTCAAGTAGGTGTACACTTTGTATCGACCATTCAGGCCTATGGGATCATCCCAGGTTACGTCGGTGTAATACCAGTTGCCGTCCAACTGCACCAGATTCCAGGCGTGACCACCAATCCCCTCTCCATTGTCCGCCGTTCCCTCTACGTACCAGGCGGGGATGCCTACAGACTGCATCAACAGCTGATAGCCACGGGCATAGCCGGCGCACACCGCCTGTCCCTCTACCAAAGAGCCGAAGACGGTCTGGTGCTCACCCACCGCCTCGTACTCTACCGCATCCACCAAACGGTCGTGGAGAATGAGACTCTTGAGGTAGTCGCTCTTGCCGTCCAGTCCGGCGGTTAACTCCGCCACACGATCGGCTACCGCCTGTTTTCTGGCGTGCAACTGCTCGCCGGTCCATATATATTGGGGGTAAAGATATTCCAGACTGTAGCCGTAGGTGTTGAAAAAGAAAAATTCCGGATAATCGCTAAGCACCGAAGAGACCGCATCGCAGATATCGTCCCACGTGTGCTCGTATTGGGGAGAACCGATATAGATAGCTTCGCCCTCTAGGTTGACGGAAAGGCCCTCCACCACACGGTCGTAGATGTGCAAAAGTTGATCGCCGTTAGGTCGTTTTGCCAATAGGCTACGACCATAACGAAGGCCCTTTTGGGGTTGGGACTCCGTCCGGACAATGGCGGGAGATGCCGACTCTGCCACAACCCCCATGGGGATTGCGGACAACAGCAACGCAACCGCCAGCAACAGCACCGGTAGTTTCTTCATAAGTAAACACGCCCTTAATCGTAAATGGATTCATCTATCATATTATACAAAGATCCCTAACCTGTGTCAATCGTCTGGTTGAACACATCAAATTGAAAACAGCGCACCGATTAGCGGTGCGCTGTTTTTATGCGTCCAAGAGAGCCTTTGCTCGATGCAAAATGGGGAGTTCTCGGTTGGCCAAGAGCCGTCCCAAGGGCGTGTCGGTGTGAGACTCATACTCCCCCACAGCCTGAGCATAGGTCAGTTTTAGAGAAGATAAGTGAAAGCGCTTACATTCCTCGTCTGTGGGCTTTGGCGAATGAAAACCGGTGGCCTTGCACAGGAAATAGTGGCTGACATTATGCCGGTGGATGAGGTTGTAGGCGTCCTCCACCACCCCGATTTTGCAGAGGATTTTTGCCTCTGCGCCCAGTTCTTCGCTCAGCTCTCGCAGCAGCGCCGAGGGCAGATCCTCACCCTCCTCTACCCCACCGCCGGCGGTTTCGATAAAGGTGCCCCAGCCAAAATCGTCGTCCCGATCCACCCGAACAAAATAGAAGTTTTCCGCCTCGTCCACCAGGATGGCGCGAGCGATTTGGCGGGTGTGGGTGATACCGTCAAAGGGCCATTCTTGGTCTTGTAAATGCAGAGAAATTTCCGATGGATTATCCAGCACAAACACCCCTCCTTTGGGTTGGCTTTTACTCCTTAGTTGTACCTCTTTTTGCCGTCAAAATCAAGTAGTATTCGCATTTTTAATTGGTTTTATTTGGATTCCTTCGGTTTCGGTGGCCAAAGCACCGTTGCAATTGCGGAAAGAAGCCACCTGCGTTTGCAGGTGGCTTCTTTGTTAGGTTTTACTTGGTTTTCGCACTCTTCACAGTAGTCCAGCCGGAGTAGTACTTGACGCCGTTTACGGTCTTGTAGGTGCGTACACGGACGTAGTAGGTGATCTTTGCCTTCAGACCGGTCAGAGCAGTACTGGTGGTGCTGTTCTTGGTGACCGTCTTGGTCTTGACGGAAGAGAAAGACTTGCTGGTGGAGTACTGAATCTGATAGCCGGTGACCTGAGTGGTCTTCTTAGCCCACTTGACGGTCAGCTTCTTGGTGCCGTTGGTCAGCTTGGTGCCGGAAGCATTCTTCACGGTGACGGTGGGCTTCTTCACCTTGCCGTCGTAGGTGTAAGAGGTGGCAGACAAGCTGTTCTCGCCTTCTAATATGACGTTAAATATGTCATTTGAACCGAAATATGTAAATAAACGGAAAAATACATGATTACCGCCGTTATTCACCATTATTGATTCCGCCAAATTAGCGCTGTAATTATGCAATGTCAGGGTACCGTCTTTGTAGTATGCATATCTGTCGTTTGCAGGTTTGGTTGTTGTCGGTGTGCTGCTTCCTGCAGGTAATACATACCGCTGGCAAGCGGTTCGCCTTTGTAATACAGACCCGAATACGTTTCATCTGCCGCACTAACGTGTATTCCCATAGCGGAAATCAGACCAACGAGAAGCGCGAGAGTGAAGATAAGGGATGCGATTTTCTTTTTCATAACTATCTTCTACTTTTGTTAATATTTTATGGTTTATTCTCAAAGAAGTCGCTGTTGCTCTTCTTCTACCATCTTGGTAATCCAGGCGTTGTTTTTCTCTGCCTGCATTTGCATATCGCCGATGACCGAATCCTCGGCAAAGGCGTCGAACTCCTTTTGCTTGCCGGAGAGAATCTCCAGCATACGCTCGTCAATGGTTTCGTCCGCCAGCAGACGGTAGACCAGCACGTCGCGGGTCTGTCCCATACGATAGGCACGGGCCACCGCCTGATTTTCAATGGCCGGGGTCAGCTGGGGTTCGCAGAACACCACCACGCTGGCCGCTTGGATGTTCAGACCGGTACCGCCGGCCTGCACCTGGCTGACCAGCACCGCACCGGGCTCTGCAGAGTTGAATGCGTCCACGATCTCCTGCCGTCTGGCGGGGCTGATATCACCGGATATGATCTCCGAACAACGGTCACCCAACAGGGCGCACACCTTATCCAGCGTGTTGCGGAAGAAGGAGAATACAATCACCTTTCTCCCCTGCTCCCGGGCGTCCTCGCAGATTTCCAGCAGGCGCATCGCCTTGGTGGATTCTTTCAAATCCGCCACCTGCCAGGATACCTGACGGATGGCCATCAGGTTGCCGGAGGCCACCGCGTCGCGATAGAGTTGTTGCTCGGTGGCACCCAACCGGCACCACTGCTCTTTTTCAATCAAATCGGGTAACTCGGTCAGCACGTCCTCGCGGACACGGCGCAGATACACGCCGGACAGCTCGGTGCGGAATTGCTCGGCGGTGGACACCACCTTTACCTGCTCCAGGCGGTCCGCAATCTGGGGTTGCAGACAAGACACCAAAAAGCACATCTCGTCCACCTTGTTCACCAAAGGTGTGCCGGACATATACAGCACACCCTCGGTTTTATCCAGCAGTTTTTGCATCGCCACGGTGCGCTGGGCGTCGGGGTTTTTCACGTAATGGGCTTCGTCCACCACCAGGAAATCAAAGGTGAATTTCTCCGGCAAGTTGAATCGGCTGATAGACTCGTAGGTGGTGACGGCGATGTCGCCGTTGGCCCGCCAATGGGCCAGCGCCTCTTCGTCTGCGCCGTGGATCTTGGTGACCTCCATATCCGAGAATTTCTGAATCTCGCGGCACCAGTTAATCAGCACCGAGGCCGGACACACCACCATAAAGTGGTGCTTGCCCTGGGCTTTGAGCGCCACCATCGTGGCGATGGCCTGGATGGTTTTTCCCAGACCCATCTCGTCGCCCAGCAGGGTACGCTTTTGGTGCACCGCATAGCGGACACCGAAATCCTGGTAACTGCGCAGGGTCGCTTTCAGCCCGGTCAAATCCAGTTGCAGTGCCTCGATTTGAGCCACCAAATCCTCCGGCAGACCGGCCTTGGTATCCTGGGCGATGGTCAGCTGTTTGCAGTATTTCTCAATAGCCGCGTAGTAGGTGGCGGCATTCTCGCGGTAATGGGCGTAAGCTTCGGTGATATCCGCCTGGGATACGGCCTGGTATTCCGCCAATGCCGCGCCACCGAATTCGCCCTGCAAGCGCTGTTCCAGTGCCGGTATGGCCGCCAACGCCGCTTCCCGCTCCCGCTTAGAGGCGAAGAACCAGGCTAAACCGCCGGCAGCCTTTTTCGCTAAGGCAAGTTCCTTTATCAGCGGTTTGTGGTGGCGCTCATAGACGCCTTTAAGTATCTCCCGCTGTTGCTGGTGGCAAATCACCCGATACAGCGCGCCCACCAGCAGGTCGTCCGCCTTGGTGGGGTTGTCTGCCTGGATACGCAGAGAGCACTTGGAGCGGGTATTCTGCACAATCTGTCTGGTCAGGTCGTATATCTTCGCCGCACCTTGGGGACCAATGCCCTTGATGGACTCAAGCTGTTGGCGGGACAGTTTAGACAACTGCGCCAGATTGCGAACGCCGGCATCTTTCAGGTGGGAAACGCGGATTTTCTGCTTGCCCTGGGACAGCATTTCCACATCCATACTCTGCAGGGTTGCCTGGAATTTCTCGTTTAAGAACGAGTCCGCCACACGGCGAAGCTGGGCAATCTCTTCCCGCTCCCCGTCCAATGCGCGTTTCAGTTGTTTGTCAATTTCTTTGGCTTGTTTTACAAGCGCTTTGACTTCTCGTTTATCCGGTTTATAATCCATAGGAATTCTCCCAGTCGTTTTCAAATTTCATTTATTCGACCTTTTTGTCAACCCACGCTCTGTCTAAGGACTCTGTAAGAAACGTCGGTGACGCAAAGCACGTCTTCGCCTGCCACCACGTCGGCGCAGGTATACATCAGACTTTTGTCGTCGCTTAGCAGAACCGCACAGGTCTGAGGTCCGGCAAGTCCGCCAAAATCAAAGGTGATAAGGGCGACACCCTCATCGTAGGTGATTTCCCAGGTCGCATTGTTGTATTCGTGGTCTTCGCCATCGTTGTTCCAACGAACGTCGGCAACCCCCTTGCGGAACGTTACCTCGTACGAATACACGTTGCCGGTCTGCTTATACTCATTGCAACTCCAGGTCGTGCCCACCAACTGTTTGGCGGTAGGCAATTTCCAGCCGTCATCCTTTCTGTCCGTATACTCATTCCACAACAGTTCGGAATAACGGGAGAAATCTTTTATATTGTTATCGCCACAAGTGCCGTTTTCTTTCTCGATTTTGACGGTGTCACCAATCCGCGGATACCAGGTAACGCTATTGCCGGCAGAGGTGGTGATCACCACTTTGGTGTCGGGGTCAAAGCCGCTGCCGTTACAGAACAATAGGATCGGTTCACCCTTTTTACTGCTATACAGTTTGGTGTCATAGTCACATTCGCCGTTTTCTTTTTCCACGGCGCCATAAACTTGTATGGAGGTTTTCTCGTTCAGCGGAACGATACAGAATACCTCACCCATTTTATTGCCAACCACGCGCTTATCCGGTATTTCGGTAAGGAATGGCAGGTCTTCGCAAAGACCCCAAGAGGCAGAACGCATCCACGCGGTGGGATTATCCACCGGGCGGTCAGCATAACCGAAATACGCCACAGCAAACAGCTCCGGAGTGCCCACCATACTTTGACGGAAAGAATTGAGGGCGACGGAAGCTGCGGTGCTGTATTCCGTGGTAGTTGTTTTCTTAGTTGTAGTAGTGGTCTTCTTGGTTGTAGTTGCTTTCTTGGTTGTGGTAGTGGTCTTTTTCGTTGTAGTGGTAGTCGGCTCTGTCGTGGTGGTTGTCGACTCCGTTGTGGTGGTTGTAGCAGTTTCGGTGGTGGTTTCATCAGGGGCCGTGGTAGCTTCGGTGGTGGTGACAGACTCCGCCTCGGTGCTGGTGGTAACGTTGCCGTTAGCACCGGTTAACAACTCCGAAACGGCGCTACAACCCGACGTTAGCAAAAGTGCCATAACCAATCCCACGCATAATACACGTTTATTCATCTTCATACTCTTAACCCCTTTTCGTATGCGGAGCCGGACAAAAGTCCGGCTCCGCCGATTTTACGTTTTGTCGCGCGATTATCAGAAGCTACCGCCACCCACGTTGCGGGAAGAGCCGCCGGAGGAGTTGTTGGAAGAACTCTTCTCTCTGGGACGGGTGTTCACGATGCGATACAGGTAGAACTCGTTGGCCATGGTAACCTGCAGGCTGCCGGGCTTGGTGTACTCGGTGGCGGCAGGCTGTTTCTTAACCGATTTGAGCTGGGACTTCATACCGCCGGTGATAATCAGGGCAACCACCAAACCGATACCCAGGGCAATGGCTATGTTCATACCGTAATTAAAGGGGAAGCCGTTAATATAGCCGTTCAGGTAATAATCGCATTCCACGGCAAACTGGTTGAATGCGTCGGCATAGTTGCCCTCAGACAGGTCGCTGACAATGCTATTGCTAATGGTGTCGATGGTATCCAGGGTGATGGCGTCACCGGCAAAGCCGTTGCTGAGAATACGGTACTCTCTGGGATCCATACACACCAGCAGGAAAACGCCGTCGTGATTCTCGCCATAGCCCATCTGCAACTCATCGTAGGCATATTCGATAAAGGTGTCGATGTCGATGCCCTCTTCCATAGCGTCGACGGTGCCGACGACCACCTGAGCGTTGTATGCGGCGCTGACCTCTGCCAGTTTCTGATGCAAAGCCACCTCTTCGGCATCGGTCAACAAATCGGCCTCGTCATAAACCAAATACTCTTCCGCACCGGTGGTCTCGGTGCTATCCGTTTCGGCAAACACGGTGATACCGCAAGCGATACACAGCATAGCCGCCAACAGCAGGCAAATCATTCTTTTTTTCATATTGCCCACCTCCTTACAGTAGCCACATCAGATAGGAAATGGCAAAGGCGGCAGCGCCCACCAGGGCGGTAAGACCAAAGAGCCATTTTCTATAAGCGGCTTTATCCAGCGGAAGGTCACCGACCAATTTGCCGGTCTGACCGTTCATCGCAAAGGAATACTTGTTGCCATTCCAAGTGGTGTTGAGCAGCCATACCGGGTAAAGGGCATATTTGGCAACGCCATTAGACAAAGCAATACCGGAAGAAACGGGTTCAACCGTGGTGTATCCCCGGACGGTGCTCGCAAAGGCATCTGCGGTGCTCTGTCGGATTCTCTCATTGGCGCGGATAACACTCTGCTCGGAATCCACGTCGTATTTATCAGCGAAATAGCCGGCCAGATAGGCGGTCTGGAAATCCACCGCCTCGTTGAAGTTGAAGGGCTCGATGGACTCCATCAGGGCGTCGTCCATCTTAGTGGAGCCGTCCACAGGCACCCGCTCAAAGCCAATGGTACCACCACGGGTAACGGCATAGAAGCTGGTTTCGGTGTAATAGTAATTGCTATCGCTCCAGGTGCGCACCTTAGTCGCCTTGTAACGAATATTGGCATTGACGTCGGCATCAAAGAGCCATACGGGGACGTAGACGCCCTTTACCTCGTCAATGTGGTTCTGCTGAGAAAATACCTTGGGCAACAGCCGTTTGCCACCGTAATGCTTTTTTAAGGCGGCAATCGCCTGCTTCTTATCGTACTTAAAGGGGATAACGTAGTCCGGCTTCAGCGCACCGCTGAACTGACCCATCATCACCACGGGGTTTCCACAGAAAGGACAACTGGTAGCGGCCGTGGTCTCGTCACCCACGATCTCGCCACCGCAAGATTTACAGGCGTAGACACGCAGGCCCTCGGTTTCACCGGGCTGCCATTCGTTGCCGGCCGTCGTATCCCATTTCATATCGTCGGCCTGCTCGTTTTGCAACACGTTGTCATAAGACTGGAGGGTTTCCATATCAAATTCCGTGTCGCAATAGGGACATTTCATCTTCTGCACGCTGCTGTCAAAGGCGATAGCGCCGTCACAGCAGGGGCATTTGTATTGCTGTAATACTGACAATCTACTCACTCCTCTATTTGTTTTTCGGTTTCAAACTGTCAACGAAACCATCCGGCATACTTATCTGAGAGGAACCGGTTGCCCAAATGGTCCATTCGCCCTCGTCGTTTTCACGGAAAAAGGCGCCGAACTTGGCAAAAGGTTTATCGGTGGCTACCCACGTATAGGCACGCTGACTGCCCAAGGATTTATAGCGGTATTCCTGGGCGTCACAGCCGATATGCTCCACGAAATCGGCATAGGTCAGGCCGGAAAACTCCGTGTTCATCACAAACATCGTCGTTCCTTTAAGCCAACTATACACCGTCTCCTGAAGTTGGTCGTGGGTAGGCCCACCCTCTGCCATAGGCTGGGTTGCCGTATCCGTCAAATCAATGCCGTATTGGGAGCCGTCATAATCTCGGGGGTATTTTTTGTTCTCTTCCATAATGTGCCTCATTTCTCGATTAGGGGGTACTCCGGCGGAATCCGCTCCGCCGGAGCCACCACACCCTATCCGGTTACATTAAAACTGAGTGCCGCAGCTGGGGCAGAATCTACCACCGTCAACGGGTGTACCGCAATTGGGGCAGAATCTGGAGCCGACAGGCTGAGCCACAGGAGCAGGCTGGCCGTAGCCGGGCTGAGCCACAGGAGCGGGCTGGCCGTAGCCGGGCTGGGCAACAGGAGCGGGCTGGCCATAACCGGGCTGGCCATAACCGGGCTGAGCTACAGGAGCGGGCTGGCCATAGCCGGGCTGGGCTACAGGAGCGGGCTGGCCGTAGCCGGGCTGGGCCATAGGCGCAACCTGACCGGGAGCCATTCTGCTACGCTGTACCACGTGCTCGATCTGCTGGCACATAGCAGTATAATCCTGATAGCGCTGCTGGTCACGGGGGTTGCCCACGTTAACGGGGGCGGTAGAGAAGTTCATACCCAAGAAGCTGACGGAGTTGGAGCCACGGGTCTCCAAAGTGACCGTAGAACTGTTGAGGCGGAAACGAATATCATCAACATAGGGATTGTTACCAATCTGCATTTTGATGTAGAAGTTGTAATCCGTTTCATAACGAGGAGGATTGTAGCTAATCTTATTGCCGTTGGCGTCCGTCTGCTTAAGCTCCTCTTCGTGAGCGTCAATATCGGTAACACAGGACAACAGATCGTTGAAGGAGAAGATATCCGGGTTCTCCTCCATATAATTGTCGGAATCAGCAATGAAGAAGCGGGTAGGAACACCGTTGACTTCCTCAACGTACATCTTGTAATAGTCGCCGATTACCTGAGAGGTGCGGAAACCGGACAGGTCTTTCTTGTTCTGCTCACGATAGGCCAGCTGCTCTTTGATCTGATCCACCGTGGAATGACGGCGGTCGTCAAACCAAGGAGACAGTTTTCCGGCGCAATGCTTACAGCAGTTGCCGTCCTCCAGTTTGCGGTTACCCAACAAACCAATCTCACCGCCACAAATGGCGCACTCTTTCTTTTCAAACAAGCTACCAAACAGTCCCATAACTATTCTCCTTTCAAAATAACCGATTTTAGATTATGTAATTTGGATTACTGCGCGTCGTTATCGTCAAAGGGATCGCCACATTCCATACAGAACTTGGGAGGATTGTGGGGATCAGCCGGCTCCCAACCGCACTTATCGCAACGATACAGAGGAGCACCGGCAGGCTTCTTAGCGCCACATTCCATACAGAATTTGCCCTTATTTACAGCGCCGCAGGAGCAAGTCCAACCCTCGGCATCCGCCGGCTTGGGAGAACCGCACTCGGGGCAGAATTTACCGGTGGCGGTGGCGCCACAGGCACATTTCCAGCCGCCGGCAGCCTGAGGCTCCGGCTTTTTAGCGCCACACTGGGGACAGAAGTTGCCGGTGGCGGTGGCGCCACAAGCGCACTGCCAACCGTTTGCCGCAGGAGCGGGAGCGGCCTGCTGCTGCATCTGCTGCTGTTGCTGCTGCATTGCGGCAATCTGCTGAGCGGCACTAAATCCACCGCCCATATTGCCAGCCATACCCATACCCATAAAACCAGTCATAGCGCCGGCTGTGTTGCTGGCGGCCATCTCACGGGCATTGGCCATAGAAGCAGCGTCGCGGCCCAGCGCTATAGCGGCGTTGCTACCCATGTTGGCAGCCTCTTCGTACTTGTCGATCTTCGCCTTATCCTCTTCGGTGAGGTTGATGGGGTTCAGGGCGATCTTGCCTACGGAAATACCACGGCCCTCCACCCAATCGTACTGCAGAGCCTCGTTCATGGCCTTTTTCAGTTCGTTGACCTTGGCCGGTATCTGGGCAGGACGCAGTTCCTGCTCGGACAGCGCACCAAACGCCGACTGCAGAGCATCCACAAACTCGGTTTTCAGCTGCTCGTCAATGGTGTCACGGGTAAAGATGTCGCCCACATTACCGGCAACCTTGGTGTAGAACAGCAAGGGGTCGGAAAGGACATAGGAATACACACCGTTACAACGCAGGTCAACGGTACAGCTAAAGCCCATACGCTTATTTATCACCTCAAAGGTAATGGGGCTGGGGGTGCCAAACTTATTGCCCATAATCTCCTTGGTGTTGAAATAGTAGACACGCTGGTCTTTGCCGGTGTCGCCACCATAGGTGAAACGCTTACCGATGGCCTTGAAGGTCTCCTTCAGGCTATCGCCGAAAGAACCGGCGAAGATGGAAGGCTCGGTGGAGGTGTCGTAGGTATACTCGCCGGGCTCGGCACAAACCTCAACCACCTTGCCCTGCTCCACGATGATCATACACTGACCATCGGCAACGGCGATACCGGAGCCGTTGGAAATCAGGTTGTCGCTACCCTTGGTGTTGGAAGAGCGACCGCCGGTGCGTTTCTGACCCTTGACCATCAAGGTGTCCATATCCAGAGCGTCACAATAGAAAAATTCCTTCCACTGATCCGCCAATACGCCACCTACGGCGCCCAATCCTGCTTTAATAAGTCCCATAATAGAAACTCCTTTCTAAAAATGATTTTGTCTATTTTTTGGACAAACGCCCGGTGGCGTCCATCCATTGATTCACTAGGGTTAGTCCGTTATATAAGGAGAAAGCAACGAGCGAATTTCCTGAACAATCTTGTCGGAAACGCACTTTTTATAAGTATTGCCGTTTTCGTCGGTGATGGTGAACTTGGCAAACGTGCCGTCCAAAATCATCTCCTCGTCCGACGAACTCTCGATTGGCTGCTCGTCCGGCAACGAGAGCAAGTTCATCGACAGCAACGCATTTACCGTCGAATTCTTGAGCTTGATCTTGCGTTCGCCCGGAACGTTGTTTTCATAATCGAAATACTCGTAGAATACGTAATACCCGTCAGATTCGTTGGTCACGGTGTACGAGAAATTGCCCTCGTACTCGTCCGACGTCTGAGAGATGGTGAACTCCTGCCACAACTGACGCTCCATACCGGGGCCGTCCGCTATGTATTTATCGCATCCGAACAAGGATAAAAGCGCCGCCAAACACATACCAATCACCGCCCATCGTAAACATCGTTTTTTTATCATGGGTTATCCCTCCTTATCCGTCGACTTGACGGAATAGGGGTTTTTGTTCTCCTTGGGTTTGTCGGGTGTGCTGCCACAACGGGCAGCCCACCCGACGATACGCATCCACAAAAGGATGCCCAAAACCCAAAGCCCCAGTGCCAACCAAAAGGGCCACAGTGGCCAATCCAGCCAAAAGTGGAGCCCCAGCAAAATCCAGGCCGGAACAGAGCCCTCTAGGTTGAGCAACAGGTTAACCAAAAGGCATAGCCAAAAGTTGCCGCTTTTCCGAAAACGTCTCATTACGCCCAGGGGTCAGCGGATTTCGGCTCGCGGATGCCCACCAGAATCACCTGGTCCCACAGCCACCACGTGCCGTCGCCTTTCATACGAAGCACGATCTCACGGGGGTTATCGGCGCCACTGCTACGGACGAACAGTTTCTTATAACCCTCGTTGGCGTCGGAATAGGGATTGGACTCTACGGTGATGGTATACGGTGCAGAGGGCGTATAGTCGTTCTCCGGGGTAGCGCCCTTGAAATAGGAGAAGGGTACGTAGGTCTTTCCGTCACGGAAACGGTCGTTGAGGAAGGAGATTTCCTGACCACCCAGCGGTCTGGGACCACGGAGCCAGTTGAGCATCTCCAGGCCCACGTTTTTGTCGGCGGCATAGGCGCAGATAGCGCATACGGTCAGCGCCGCCGTCTTAAAGGGGTTATCCAGGGTAGCCTCGGGGAGAGCCTGCATCTGGGCAAGGCTCTCGGGCAGTGCCGCAAAGGTAAAGGTCTCGGAATGGTTGCCAATGTTGCCAATGGCGGAACCGGCGACGCTGGCGGCGGCTTTTTTCAGATTATCAAAGATAGACATACACAAAACCTCCTAATAATTTTTAGGTTTTTCCTTTTACTCCTGCACGCAGGAGAGGATACGGGATTTATGCAGTTAGGGCTCCAATACCCTGGCCACATCGGAAGTGCATTTATTGCCATCGGCATCGGTGACAACGCAACGGTACTCGTAATTACCATACTCATCGGAGTCAACCTTAAAGGACAACGTATCGGTCAACTGACCGGAAGCCCAAGCGTCACTCGGTTTAATATTATACCAAACGTTGTTACCGGAACTAACCTGCCACTGATAGCTATAGGGCTCGGTGCCGCCCTCTACCTCTATGTAGAATTCAGCGGTGCTACCCACTTTAACGGCGACGTCCACGGGCTGACAGGTGATACGCAGGGCGTTGGCATCAACGACCCGCGCCGCGTCGGAGAAGACTTGATTACCCTCAGCATCGGTGATGATGCAGCGGTATTTATAGTTGGAGCGCCACTCGTCTTTGCTACTCACCTTAAAGCGTATTTGCTCGGTGTCGTCACCAACAGCACTAAGAGGAACCCAACAACCTATTCTATCATGATAACATTGCCAATAATACGTATAAGGCTCGGTGCCGCCGGATACAGCGACAGAGAAGGAGACGTTATCCCCCACATTGGCGGTGACGTTCTGGGGCTGGGTGACGATGCGCAGCGCCTCCTTTACCCACGCCTCGTCGGTGATGACTTGATTACCCTCGGCATCGGTGATGACGCAGCGATATTTGTATTGGCCGTACTCGTCTTGATCGACGGCAAAGCTCAACCTCTCGGTCTGCTCACCGGAAGCCCAAAGATGAGCGCCGCCAATATTCACCCAACCGGAACTGTTGTACGAGAACTGCCACTGATAAGTGTAGGGGGCTTTACCGCCCTCTACCTCAGCGAGGAAGTTTACCTCATCCCCTACCTTAGCGGTCACGTTCATAGGCTGGGTGACGATGGTCAGGGAATTCGGTTTCACAACCTTGACGTAGTTGGAGGTCACCTGATTGCCCTTTGCATCGATCACGGTACAGAAAGTCTTGGCCTGAATGTTTTCCGCGGTCAACTGGATAGTCAGTGTGTTGCTGGATTCGTCAGCGCCCCACAGGCCCACCACTTTGTTTTCATACTTCCAACAATACCGATAGGGAGCCTTGCCGCCCTTGACCTCGATGGTGTAGGTAACGGTATCGCCCACGTCACCGATGACGTCGGTGGGCTGGGTGACGATGGTCAGCGGACCCGGTTCCACAACCTTGACCTCGTTGGTATACACCTCATTGCCCTTGGCATCTTTAATCAAGCAACGGTAAAGGCCGTCGGTAACACTACTATCAGGTACCGTGATGGTCACGGTATCGGTTAAGGCACCGGTGGCCCAAGGCTCGTTGGAAATGCACCACCATACGCTACCTTTTTTGGCATACCAATAGTATTTCACCGGCTCGGCACCGGAAGCCTCTACCGAGAAGGTGACGGTATCGCCCACGTCGCCGGTGGCATCCTGGGGCTGGGTGATGATGGTGAGGGGTTTATCCTCCACCACTTTCACCTCGTTGGAAACCACCTGGTTGCCATCGGCATCGGTGATCATGCAACGATACTTGGTTACATCCGCAAAATCGACAGGGCCAACCACGATGCCCAAAGAAGGCGTGTTGTAACCGCCGGCCCAACTCATATCCGCCTCAATATCCCACCAAGAATCGCCATCGCCGGCGCAATAACACTGCCACTGGTAGGTATAGGGCGCTTTGCCGCCGATTACGGTGACAGAGAAGGAAACCTCATCTCCCACCTTGCAGATCACATCCTCAGGCTGGGTGTCGATGGTCAGCGGTTTCTCCGCCTCGATGAGCTTCGCCTCGTTGGAGATTATCTGGGTGCCATCGGCATCGGTGACGATGCAACGGGCACGGAAATTGAAACCAAAATGCATCGGATTCACCGACAACACGGCAAATACCATATCGCCATCAACAACGATGGCGTCTTCGGGAAAAGCCATCCAATCAAGATCGGAACCGTAGATGTACTGCCACTGGTAGGTATAGGGCGCTTTACCGCCCTTGGCCACGATGCTAAAAGCCACTTCGTCACCCGCGTTGCAGGTGATGTCCTTCGGCTGGGTTTTGATGGCCAGGAAGTTCTCATTCATAGACAGAGTAACCGTCTTAGACTGGGCGGTTTTGCCGTATTTATCGGTTACCACGCAATAGACCTGACGGCCATTTACCTTATTGCTCATGGTGGCGGTATAGGTGGCTTTGGTGATCGAGGACTTACTAAACTTCTCGCCACCAACGTTCTTCAAGTACCACTGATAGGTCAGGTCGTCGCCCACTGCCTTAACCGTCACCTTGGCGGTGGCACCCTCATCCACAGCAACATTCTTGGGCTGGGTGGTGATGGTGGCGGCCATACGCAGATACACCTTGTTGGAGGTGTCCGTCTTACCGTACTTATCGGTAACCACGCAATAGACCTGCCGATCTTTACACCCGCCGGTCATGATGCTGGAATAGGTAGCCTTGGTACACGAGGACTTTTTGAATGCACTGTCACCGGCATTCTTGATGTACCAGGTGTACTCAAGGCCTTCGCCCACAGCTTTTACCGTGGTGGATACCGTCTTGCTCTTTTGAGCGTAGGCGGTCTTGGGCTGGGTGGTGATGGTGGTGGTCATCCGCAGGTACACCTTGTTAGAGGTATCCGTCTTACCATACTTATCGGTAACCACGCAATAGACCTGGCGATTCTTACACGCGTCGGTCATAGTGGTGGAATAGGTAGCCTTGGTAATCGAGGACTTCTTGAATGCGCTATCGCCGGCATTCTTGATGTACCACGTGTATTTCAGGCCGTCACCCTTGGCTTTCACCGCGGTGGATACCGTCTTGCTCTTCTGAGCATAGGCGGTCTTGGGTTGGGTGGTGATGGAAGCGGCCATACGCAAAATGGCGGTAGAGGATTTTACACTCTTACCGGCACTATCCTTGACCACGCAGTAGACCTGACGGTCCTTGCTGGTGTCGGTCATGGTGGTGGAATAGGTAGCCTTGGTAATCGAGGACTTCTTAAATGCGCTTTCGCCGGCATTCTTGAAATACCACGTGTATTTCAGGCCGTCACCGGACGCCTTTACGGTAGCCTTGGCGGTACCGTTATAGGCGGTGTAACTGGTTTTCGGCTGGGTGGTAATCTTCATCGTAGCGGCAAAAACCGACAACGGAAGAAGGCTAACCAGCATGACCACTGCCAACAGAATGGCTAGTCGCTTTTTCATAGTGTTTTGCTCCTTTCAAGTTTTTGTGTTTTACCTTTGCTTGCCGATTTTATACGGCGGCCGAATGATCGGCCGAAACGGAGACACCGGTCTCCTGTAACCGTTCAGCGCAGCTTCGACACATATCGATGTCTGCGCAAATCAAAAAGCATTCGTCACACACGACTTGTTTGCAGACGGGACAATAATTGAAATGTTCCGACAACTGGGATACCGCGTCCTGACGAGCGGCTCGGTATTCCTGCTCGTAGATGGCGGTGTAGAGTATCTTTTTCTCATCGGTGGTCGGCGTTTCCCCCGCCTTAGAAAAACGTCTGGGTCGACTCTGATACTCCTTGCGACACCCGTCACAGCAGACCTGAAACAGGAACGCATCCTTGTCGGATTTGTCGTCCAGCAACAATTGCACAAGTTTTTTCATGTGTAACTCACCTCCTTTGCCATCATTCTACTATATTACTATATAAAACACAATGGTACTAAGGATACTTTTTGGTTAATAGAAGCAAAAATGCACAGTTAATTACATTGTTCGTTGTGCGCTTTGACTATAAACGTGACCTGTTTTTCGGTTTTTATATGTAAGCGCTTACATTAAAAACGCTGCCACAAAAACGGATACGGCGTACATCCCCACGTATCGGAGTGATAAAACGAGCGCCTTTAGCGCAACAAAAAAAACGGCACAGACAGTGCGTACACTGTCTGTGCCGTTTGCTTAAATAGACTATGAAATTGTAATTAAAGGACTGGGCTTATCAAGTGGCATCGTAGAAATACGTTTTGGAAATCTTGCCATTTTTGTCAAATTCTACATTAATCTTGACGCCGGTATCGTAGGTGATGGTCACCTTGTAACCATCCCAACGGCTCTCGAACCCGGTGCTGGTAGAGGTGCTGCTCTCGTTGATGTACCACTGGCCCTGATGACGCCACCACTCACAGCTCTCAATGTTGCCCAAAGCGCTGGAAACGTCTACGTACAGTCTGCCACCGGAAACTCTGGCAGAAACAGTGGGACGTACAACCCAAGCAAAGGAATTGGAGTAGATGGTGCGCTCTCTTAAAGTATCGGTAGCCTTACAACGCAGCCAAATGCCGCCGTTGTTAATCACATTATCACCCAAGAAACTTGCATTCACACTCCGGCACTGCAAGGCCTCGGTGTTCACACTGGGATCATAAGCAAACTTAGTCACACCGGAACTGATGGTTTCTGCGGTGATATCCGCCCAAGTAGTGCCGTCCATACTATACTGCCAACGATACTCAATGTAATTGGGGTTGCCACCCTCGACTGCGGCGTAGAACATAGTAACCGGGTTGTCATAATTGACAAAGCAGGATTTATAGCTGGTGTTGAAATAAATGTTCACGTACTTATGGACGTGGTAGTCGGCGCTTTTAACCGTATTGCCGGCTGCGTCGGTAACCTCAACCTGGGCACTCAAATAGTTCGTAGAGATGGAGTGAATCGTACAACCGCTGTACTTTGCCATCTCCTCGGTAAAGGTAGCGGTATAGGTCAGGATACCGTTATCGGAAGTGCCGGTGTAATATTCACCGTTCACGTACCATTTGTACTTATAGCCGCCGGCACCGCCGGAAACCTGAGCCTTCAGAGTGAACTGTTCGCCGATAGCTACGTACTGAACCTCAACGTGGTTGCCGCTGGCAGAATCGGGGGTGATAACCAGAGCGGCCCACACGTCGATGGTGGCTGCCTTGGAATAGACGGTGATGCCATTGGCGGTCACGGCGCAACGATACTGATAGCCATCGATATCCGTGCTAGCAAGCACACTGCAAACGTTGGTGTTGGCAGAGACGTTCTCCCAAGCGGCAGAAGAGGACTTGCGGCGCTGCCACTGATAGGTGATCTCGTGGCTGGGATCGCCGGCGGTAGCCTCTACGGTGAACTTAACGCCGCTACCGGCCTGACCGGAGCCATTCTTGGGCTGGGTAGTGATGGTAACCGCGGGGGTCACGTTCAGGGTTGCTACGTTGGAGTACACCACGGTGGAACCGCAGGTGATCTTACAACGATACTGATAACCGTCACGATCAATATTGGCGTTCACACTCAGGGTGTTGGTCTTGGCGGTGGAAAGCGTGCAGTTGGCCCAAGAACCGGAAGCGGACTTGCGGAACTCCCACTGATAGGTCACGTTGCCGGTGGCGGTGACGCCCACGACAAAGGTGGTCTTGCCACCCTGGACCACGTTACGGTTCAGCGGATTGGTCTGAATGGAAATGAAATCCTGCTTCATAGACAGAGTAGCCGTCTTAGACTTGACGGTCTTGCCGTACTTATCGGTGACCACGCAATAGACCTGGCGACCGTTAGTGGTGCTGCTCATCTTGGTGGAGTAAGTAGCCGTGGTGGTAGAGGATTTCTTAAAGCTGGAGGCGCCGGCATTCTTGAAGTACCAAACGTACTTCAGACCATCACCCTTTGCCACTACCTTGACGGCAGCCTGCTCGCCGCTGGCAACCACAACGCTACCGGGCTGGGTAGAAATGGAGGCCTTCATGCGCAGGTACACGGTGTTGGACTTGGCGGTCTTGCCGTACTTATCGGTGACCACGCAATAGATCTGACGGTTCTTGCTGGAGTCGTTCATCTTGGTGGAATAGGTAGCCTTGGTGACAGAGGACTTCTTGAAGCTGGAAGCACCGGCATTCTTGACGTACCACTGGTACTTCAGGCCGTCGCCCTTTGCCGCAACGGTAGCCTTGGCGGTGCCGTTGTAGGCGGTGTAGCTGGTCTTAGGCTGGGTGGTAACGGTAGCCTTCATACGCAGATACACCTTGTTAGAGGTGACGGTCTTGCCCTTCTTGTCCTTGACCACGCAATACACCATACGGTTTTTGCTGGTGTTGGTCATCTTGGTAGAATAAGTGGAGCCGGTGACCGAAGACTTGGTGTACTTGGAAGCGCCGGCGTTTTTGATGTACCAGGTGTACTTCAAACCGTCGCCGGTAGCCTTGATGGTCACCTTGGCGGTGCTGTTATAGGCGGTGTAGCTGGTCTTCGGCTGGGTGGTGATCTTCAGCGTTGCGGCGGAAACCGACAACGGAATGATGCTCACCAACATCAGGAGAGCCAGCAAAACGGATAGCGTGCGTTTTGCGAGTTTCATAACATTTCCTCCTTGTGTTCACATTGGTGTGAGGTCTTTTTGCAACCTCTTGTGACACCTTCATTATAAGTATCAGAATAATCTGTCGCAATAGTTTGTAAGTATATATACGCGTGTTTTGAGCAAAAGTATCCTTAGGATATGTAAAAACTGCACAGGAGATCCTAGAATCTCCTGTGCAGTTTTACTATACGTATTACGCCTGCTCTTGCAACTCATCGGTCAGCTCTTCCAATCTACCGCAACAGCGGAACAGGTCAATGTAGAGCATCAACTCATCTCGAGAGGCAATATTCAGTTTTTGGTAAATGCTACGATTATGCTTTTTCACCGTGTGGATACTGACGAAAGCCAATTCCGGAATATCCGCAATATCGTAACCATTAATGTAATAATTAAAGATGCGCCGCTCGGCAGAGGACAGCGTTTTTACCTTGTCTGCGAAGTCATCAAACAAATGCTCCATCTCGGGAGGAAGCGCCTCGGCAGTGCCGTTGCGCTGTGCCAACATCTGCACGCTGACCAGCGAACCGCCCGGCTGAATAATGCCGTAGTTTTGGAGCATGGTGTAGATGGACAACAGCATCAGGCAGGTGGCGATGTAGGACACCGACAAAAACTCAAAGTCCACGTCCACGACCTGTTCTACGCCCCACACAATGAGGTTGGTCAGCACCACGCCCACCAGGAAAAAGGCGTATTGGGCAGAGACCAATCTGCCCTTACGGTGAGAGCGGATGATGGTAACCACCATGGTGATGAAATAAGACAGCAGATACACGGGATAGAGGGTGTGCAACGGGCCGTAGTCCTTCACCAAACGGGTCATACCATCGATGCTTTCGATGGAGACCGCCTTGTAATACAGTCCGAACCAGTCACCGCTGGCCGCAATCAAAAAGGCAACGGTGCTGATACCGATGAGCAGATAAGTCACCCACTTTTTCCGCTCTACGCGGCAGGCGTCCATCACGATGAGCATCATCACCAGCACCGAAAAGGCGGCACCGAGATAGGACAGGCGGTTGGCGGTCATCGCCCCGTTCAGGGTGCGGGAACAAGACTGTAGGAAATAGCCGCAATTGGTGGTGGCAACGCAGGTGAATAGTAGGACAAATCGGCTGTCCCTTTGCTTTGCCAGCCAGGCATAACCCAGCAACAACAGGACGGAGAGCATAGCCACCACGCCGTAGACGATCACCATGTTGCCGGTCTTACCCGGGTCAACGGTGGTGCCGACCCCGTCGGCAGACGGTAGCAACAGCCCCGGCAGCAGCACACAAGCCGCCACCAACAGCGCCACAAATCCGATTAACTTGGTATAGGCTTTGCCGTTCACGGTCTATCCTCTCCTTTCCTTTGCATAGCAGGTGAGATTATACCACAATTCCCCCGTTGTGGCAAGGGGTATTTGCTAGGTTGTTGCCCGGATGAGCAAAATTGCGCGGATAACTTCCCTGCCCCGGCGCGGAAACGTGTAAAAAAGAGCGCACCGAAAACCGGTGCGCTCTTGCTACTTTTATGCAAATGTTCTCACGGAGCTTTTTCAAGAGGTGAAAACCCCGTATTATGCGGGTTTACAAAGCTTTCGGTGTTTATTCCCACTCGATTCCGAGTGGTTTGCCCTACTTAGTTTTACCTCTTTTTGTAGCCAAAATCAAGTAATATTGTTGCCTTTTGCTTGCATTATTTTGATTCCTCCAATTTTGGCGGTCAAAATGCGGTCACAATCCGTTTGAATAGGTCGATGTAAATCGCTGGATAAAAACGTATTGTTTCGCAAGATATCCTTATCTTATCCTGCAGTTTAATTGACTTAATGTTGAAATGCGACGATGGACGTAAAGGTCATCCTCCTTGAGAACAACTATATCTAAACAAAGAATACAGAATGCATCTGGTGAAAAATTCATCCGTTTTCAGCAGTTTGAGAAAAGATTTCTGCTTCAATCTGATTGGTTAACTCGGTAAGGTAAAAGTATAGCTTGTCTTTAGCATCCGAGTAATTCATATTAAACGCTTTGTTTGTCAACCCTTTTAATATGTCATCATCAATCAAATCACTTTCAGAAAAATATTGTCCTAAACCATAATGTGCAAGGCAATTTCTAAATAATCTATCCTTCATAGAATCGTTGAGATAAAAGGTTGTTCCGTTTGCGGCGTTTAACTCCTTGATAAAATCACAAAGATAATAATACTGTAGATAAGCAAATTTGAACTTTTGCGGAATCTCCTCAACAAAGTATTGTTCTATAAATTCGATAGCATAGTTGACACTACATAGAATTGAAAAAAGCAAAAATCCTATATCCGTTTTATCTTTGAGCGGGCAATTCTTGTAAAAATGATAGTCCTCGTATTTCACCAAAATACTATCATCATAGTTATATGGTGGGAAGTTCTGACAGTTGAAAAAGCCTGCTAGTTTTCCCGACACTACGCTAATATCTCTTATCCAAGGTCCGATTTCTTTGTTATTCAGAGTATCTGCCGGAGTATACAATGCGCACAAAATCGTGTTGCCACAGAAATGACCGTTACACAGATCAGTGCCCACGTTGTAATAGCCAAATAACTTTTCACGAAGGCTACGGATCTTATAAAAGTGGTCATCGCTCGCCTTAAACTTCTCCATCAAACCCGACAAGTAATCTGAATATGACATTTCATAGAGCTTATGACTTTGACGCAAGGCAGTGTAGTATGTTTTCTCTGTATCAGTAAATTGGGGAGCACCTAATCCAAGTTTTTGACACCATTGTTCTGCTCCATCAGCAAACAAACCAATATAAGGTTGGCTCATCATAATATAGTTACTGCTGATATTCTTCGCATTTCTTTGAATAACGGTCAGTGTGTAAAGAAACCGAGCATCAGCTTGTATTAATTCATAAGCAGCTTTCTGAATAGCATTTAACATGTATAAACACCTCTTTTACGTTGCAATCACTTACGCACAATTTAGTTTAAAACCATTATACCATAAAACGAGAGATTTTTCTATATTTCAACTAAAAGGCGCCGCATTCCTGCGACGCCTTCATGATTTTGCGTTGTGAGATAAGTGTAGTTGATCCTTACTGTATTTATTGCAAAGAAATCTTTGCAACTCTACTGAGTTTATCCAATACATAAACTTCATCAGCAGTTGAGGCTTTATCAAGTTTGAATTTGTTTATAACGGAATTTCTTTTAACTCCGATATCTTTTAACAATTGCAAAATTATGCTCACTATTGAAGCTCCTGCCCCTACAACCGGTATAAGTCCTGCGCCTCCTAGTGTGTAGTTAACAAAACTCTCTCCACTGATTTTTTCCTTGCCTATTTCGGCAATTAAATTATTATATTCCGATATTTTATTTCTCTGCTGCTCATCATCAAGTTCAGATAGGGTTTGCAATATTTTCTTTAATGTTATCGCTGTATTGTATTTGTCAGCATAATCCAACACATTTTTCAAAGAAATTAGATTATCTGATTTTAACAAGTATATGCTCTTTCTCTCTTTTTCGAGCATTTGGCTATATGCATTAATACTTTGTTGTTGCTCGTCGTGAGAATACTGATAAGCATTTATAACACTTCCAAGAATATTAGAAGCAGCAACGTCAGAGTATATACCGTTTTCTCCACTGTTAGCAAAAGGAAAATATGTGGCTTGCAATGCAGTAGCTAAATGTATAGCGTTGGAATTTACTGTTAATTCAAATCCTATATCCATACCTTCTTTGAAATCCTGTTGCAAATACTCAAATAAATTATTTGCACCTATGGCAGGTAGTTTTATGGGACTATAACTTGTTAATAGTTCGTAGCTCTCCCGTTTTGCTTTGATAGGCCAAGTCAACCAATCATAAAGGATCTTCAACTTTGGATCAGAACTTTTAATGCATTGCTCACATATTGCTTCTAAAACATTTTCATTATTTTCCCAAAAGGATAAATATTTCTTCTCTAATTCACAATAAAACATTGCCATTAGAGCGTTTATTCCTCTTTTAGAAACAATAGCGTTATTATTAATTTGATACAGCCTATCTATTACTCTTTTATCGTATCTGCTCTCAGTGTTTGGTAATAAAAGAACTAATTTGTTTCTTGCAACCATTTCCTCAAGATCTTTTATTTCAAGATGTTGCTGTTGCAAAAAATCATCTATATGACCGCCCAAAGGAAAAGAAATGTAAATAGTATCATATAACAAAGCATTGCTTCGGATATTAATATTTTCATTATTCCAAACACTAAAATCCATAAAACACTTGGTTTTACTACTATCGAAATATCTTAGATTGTCTTTGCAAACTTCTCCGGAATAAATCTTTTCGACATTATCAAACCAAAATTCAGAGTCGGCTCTTGAAAAAGCAAAGTTTTTGTCCGTACACGCCAATTCTACATTCTTATTACACAAAAAAACTTTGGTTGTAGAGTCTTTTTCGACGGTTACTGTTACAAATGCATTTTTTAATTCTTGCACAAACGTCCTTATTGCTGTTATATCTGTATCATTGGTATCTGCAGAAACAGTTATTGTAATATTGGGGCCGTTACGATGTTCAACTCGAATGCCAACAAAATCGACATGGGGAAATCTACTAACCATCAAACTTTGAAACATTTCATTGGTTAAAAAAATCCCTTCGTTGTTATGTGCTATATTGGTTAGTGGTTCTACTTCTTCAATAAAGGTATTAGGCTCTTTTGATGTAAGTTCTACCCAATCACCTACGCTACGAATCTTATAATTAAAATCTGCTTTTATCGCATCAAACATATCCAAAAAATTTAATAATTGAATAACATAGTGGTTTTTCGCAATAAGAAAGATTTTTGTTTTTATTCCATAATACTTTGTTCTTAATCGTAAATCCGCTCGTTTAACGCCTCCACAATCGTACAAAACATCCACCATAATTCAATCACCACTTTCATCTTTGGATTTGTTTGATTAAGCTTTTGAGTTTCGGAGTATTGTATTTGAAAACATTCCAAATACTAAAAGAAGTTTTTTATAGACTTTATTATAAGCGGCCTTTTAAATAGGATTCAACACAATTAGGCCTCTTCTCAACCCCAAAAACTTTAATCTTCCTTGGCTTCCTTTGCCCTCTTCTCTTCCTCTTTACGCTTCTCAATGAATTTATTTATAAACTCATCTTCCCTTAGGTTAACAATCTCATCAAGAAATATTTCGCCATCTTCATTATAGAAGTCTTCAGAAATCCCCGCCGAAACAAACAATTGCTTAAATTTCTTCTTTCTTTTTTCTGGTGTGGTATTTCTAAAGCTAAATACGCTCGTATTCTTTTCGGATTTTAGCAGATAAAATAGACTGGTTTCGAGAAATCTATATTGATCTATATCCCGTAGTAGAATACTGTCAAGTTCTTCTACAAAATGAATTGTCATACTAATCAATGTTGCCGCTTCTTTAAAAGTAGGACACTCTCCTTTGTTAAAACGATCCAACATTTGATTCACATCTAAATGATATGTATTTGTAACCACATCGTCTTCCGAAATATTTCTAAAATAATTAACAGATTCGCCCATCAACTTATTTTCTGCATCAAAATGAACAGAATTGTTACGCCAGCAAATAAGCAGGTCCACATAGGCAAACTTGCTCACAGTTAATTCCGGATGATTCCGAATTACACAGTCAAACTTATTGTATACGCTATGTTTTGTCTTTGCAATTTTTAGGCTTTCTTCCTCGTGATAGAGTCTCGGTTCACGATTGCAAAGTCTTAAATACATATCAAGATTATCAACAGTCCACGCCAATGCCGATTTTATAGCATATTTCCTACTTCTAACAACAGAATTTGTCCTGCTTTCGGGATTCCACGTTGTTTTAAATGATTCTCGTTTTTCGGCTCCATCTTCAACGGCATCTAGACCGATCATTATTGTAATAAGAAAATGGTTGGCTTGTCCCATTTCTGTTTTAAATTTTCTAAATGCTCGACTGTTCATACTTTCTTCCTAACAAATAATTTGGGGCCCAAGACAGGAATCGAACCCGTTCTTCCTACTTTAAGAGTGATTATATCACCATAAAGGTAGGCGTTTTTACCAATCACCACTTGGGCATATTTTAAAAACGTTACTAACACAAATATTATACAGTATTTGATCTGCAAATTCAACAAAATCGCGCAAAATGAAACACAATTTCTAAAAAGCCCTTTGTGAAGCGCAAATTTTTTAAAAATATACAAAAAGAGCAAAAAACGTCCGATTTTTATCTAAAAACGCGCAAGGTGCTCACTCCTACTTACACAAAGGCCAGCGGAAACTATAAAACTACATAATCTTAATCCATTCTTAGTGTCAAATTGATCTCAATCTAAGTTTCAATTATTCAAAACACAATCAACATCCATTTTCGCTGTTCGAACAGAAAACGGGGACACCTTTTGCTTAAATCTTGCATTTTTCGCCGTATTATGCTACGGTTAGAAAAATCGTATTTTTTGTTTTAGACAAGGGCGGCCGCCATAACTGAGGAGGATTTCAAAATGTTTTTCTTTTATTTGAGTTTGTTGGAAAGCGACGAGGACAAAAGTAAATTCACAAAGTTATATTCTAAATATGCCAAATTGATGAAATACGTAGCTCTTCAGAAACTGGACGATGAACATTTGGCTGAGGATGCCGTACATAATGCCTTTATGAACATCATTAAAAGTTTTTATATGATTTAGGATATAAACAGTCACAAAACCAAGCGTCTTCTCGTTGTTGTTACTGAGAATGCCGCCATCGACATTCGCCGCAAAAATAAAAACTATCCTAAAATCAGTTATGAGGATTTGGAACCCATCCTCTCCATCGAGCAGGATATGCTGGAAAACATTGCTGTGCGGGAGTTAGCCGAAATAATCGCCGAATTGCCGGAGATTTATCGAGGTGTATTGGAATTGCGCGCTTATCACGGCATGAGTGAAAAGCAGATAGCTACCGTGCTCAACGTTAGTTATGAAGAGGGAGAGCTGTATGAACATTCATAAAAACGAAAAACTAATAGAGGCTTTTGACGAATACGTCCGTTTGCAAAACGACTTATTGCCGGATGAGGAAGCTTTATCTTCCATCACCTTTTCCGAGGAATTTAGAGAACGGATGCATCGGTTGCTTTCGCGACAGAAATATGGTTTCTATGTTCTGTTCGGCACTGCCGGACGACGGATAGCCTCTTTCCTGGTGGCGGCGTTGGTGGCCGCTTCGGTGACCACGATCAGCGTGGAAGCATTGCGTGAGCCGGTATTCCGGTTCTTTGCTGAAGTGTACGAAAAGTTCACACAGGTTATTTTTGCGGATGATACGCCAGATACACCGACTGAAGTAGTATTCAATCTTAAGAAACCTACTTATGTTCCCAGTGATTATGAAATGATAATGGAAAACTGTACTGACATTTCCTATTATTCTCTCTACACCAACGAAAATGGGAAACAATTCATTTTTGAACAGTTTTTAACAGGAGCAAACATTGGTATCGACACGGAAAATGTCCAACTCACAGAACTTCTTATTAATGGTCGTTATGGAATAACCTATCATCAAAAAGGAACTTCTTTTCTGCTTTTCTCGGATGGCACTTATAGTTATCGCATTGGGGGAACCTGCCATTTAGAAGAATTGATTAAAATAGCTGAATCTATTACATAGCATTCTTGTCACAAAAACCTCTTTTCAATCGTTTTAGTTAATACGGATGAAAAAATCTGTGAAAATTGAAATGAGAAAAGAGGTTTTTGTTATGTCCAAACGTATACTTTCGCTGGCGTGTATGGTAATGAGTGTGGTGCTACTGTTGTCTATGAATGTGTGGACAGGCAGTGTGGTTTCGGCGTCAGAATCTACTGTGCAGCCACGCTGGAGTTACACTAGCGGAACCAGCACGAACTTAGTCATTACTACCAGCGGCACAGCCACTTGTTCCGCTACGGCAACTGGATATTTTGGAATTACCACTAGAGTAAAAATCAAAATGCAGTTACAGCAGTACTTGGCCCTGCAATGGACTACTATCGGATCGTGGGAAGGCACTTTTGAGGATATGTATGGTGCACTCAGTAAAACCAAAACATTGACCAGCAGTGGTAATTACCGCGTCAAGGCAATGTATACGGTGTATAGTGGTAGTGCTTCTGAGGCAATCACCATGTATAGTCAGGAAAAGTACTACACTAAAAAATAACACACGCACATAATTACTAGGTCGGAGATGTCTCCGACCTAGTAATTTTACTGGTGAATCGATTAATACTCTCCACAAACTATCAAAACCAACTCAATCATTAGTAATACAAACGAAACATTCGGAGGTGTTTGTTTTGGCCAAAAAAGAATTTCGAAATTTTGCAGCTCTTCCCGGAAATAAAAATTGGGATTTGTTAACCTCGCGGCAAATCGCGCTTTATTCTCGACCGGACGATATTCGAAGTCCGTTTGCAAGAGATTATACCCGCATTTTACATTCGTTAGCATATCGCCGACTCAAACATAAAACACAGGTGTTTTTCAATATCGACAATGATCACATTTGCACACGTATGGAGCACGTAGCCCATGTTGAATCTGTGAGTTCCACCATAGCCAAAAAACTCGGATTAAATGAAGAGTTAACTAAAGCAATTGCTATGGGGCACGATTTGGGGCACGCACCATTTGGTCATCAAGGCGAAACGGTCATCAAAAAATTGTGTCAGGAACATTTAGGACAAAACTTTTGGCATGAACAAAACGGATTGCGTTTTGTGGACGAAGTGGATTTGCTTGAAGATAATTATAAAGTCTTTAGAAATTTAAATTTAACGTATGCCGTAAGAGATGGCATTATATCTCACTGTGGCGAGGTGGATGAAAACGGGATTTTCCCCAGAAACATTGATATCTCTATCGACGACTTCGATGAACCAGGAAAATACCAAGCTGCCACGTGGGAAGGCTGTGTGGTTAAAATCGCAGATAAAATCGCCTATGTTGGCCGGGATATTGAGGATGCGATGAGTTTGGGATTCTTAGACCAAACCGCACAAAACATCCTTACGCGTATGGCTCAAGTCAATGCTCAAGATGTCCTAAACACAACGGTTATTATGCATAATATGATAATTGACATTTGCAACAACAGTTCTCCGACTAAAGGCATTTCGTTAAGTACTGAATTTAATCAACAGTTAAAAGAGATTAAGGATTTTAACTATCAATACATTTATCGGCACAAACGCTTGGAGCCTTTCAAGCACTATTCAGAATTGGTTATTACTCAAATTTTTGAAAACTTGCTCGCTATGTACGAGGGAAAACATACCTGGGGCAAACTGGCTGACAATCGGCATTTCACACCGCAACTAATTGGCTCTTTCGAAAAATGGTTGGCACGTTATTGCGATACTGAAATTGTTCCAAGAGGTGAATTGAAAGAATTGGCCTTAAGATGCGAAAACGTCAAAATATACAATCAGTTGGAAATGCGAGAATTGTATATTCAGGCAATCATCGATTTCATTTCTGGTATGACCGATCGATTTGCCATCGCTTTGTTTAACGAACTGCTACAATATTAACGAGCTGTCCGTTTTTGCTTATCTCTATAGACTAAAGCACAAAAAATCAGAGCGGCTCTTCACACCGGATGTGGTGTGGAGAGCCGCTCTTTTGTTGTTTTGGGTTACAAAGATTATTAAGACTTTGACCTTGCTTTCATTGATAGTACGGGTAAAGACATTTCTGTAACTGTCGTAGAGGGGCGCCCATGAGAGTAACAGTTGAAGGGAGCTTAATCCCTCCAACGGTTTCCTCACTTAAAGGCAATTGTAACCATAAGGTTAGAAAATCATTGAAAACTTACCATTAGGGGAATGGGGTTGTTATGTACCAGCAAGCATCGCGTTTGGTCACCCAAACACAGACTTGTCAGGAATATTCCTGAAACCTTTAAGGGCTTGGGGCTACCCCAACAACCTGCCTTTTGTCCCCAAAAGGCGATGCTTGCTGGTATGATTCTTTACTCTTTATGATTGCCTTTACTGTTTATACAGAAGCAAACGCAAGTTGCTTTCCCAAACCTCATCCCTACACTTTTTTGCTTTTTCAATACAAACATTAATTGCATTACAGATAGAATTGTTATCTGAATATTTTTGCAACCTATTTAAGATGCAAAAAGCCCCCGGCCAATTCATATCTTGCAACCATTCTAACAATTCAACTAAATAAAGAATCGGCTGTATACAGCGTTTTGCGCTGGGCCATATTATCGATGAATTCCTTTAACGTGCCGTTCAAATCGTAGACGTACCGATACATTATGTTGGTTCTGTTGCCGATGCCCAAAACCTGACCCAACCAGTTGTAGGTATATTCGCGAACGTCGCCGGTGCGGTAGGTCACGTAATACAATTTACCGTTATAATCGTTATAGGTGTTCACCGACAGTAATTTGCCGTTGATGGACGCGGAACGGGCGTTGCCGAATTGGTCCACCTCAAACGTGTAGGTATCGTCGCCAAACATCAACGAGGAAAGCCGATCGCCGTCATAGGCATAGCGAACGGTGGACAGAACGGTGTTGCCGTCTTTGGTGTATACCTTTGCAAGCCTATCGTTTGACGAAGACACGTACTCATAATATGTGGACAACAAGTTAGGCTTTTTAACCTGATTCAGACGCTCCTGGCCATCGTAATCATAATACGTATAGCCGCCTCTTTCGTCCCTGACGGACTCTATGTTAGAACCTGCACGAAAATCGCCGTCTAAGCTGTAGTTGATCGACTGCTTGATTTCCCGCGAGCCGTCACTGTTTTTGATGGATATGGTGCTCGGCAGACCTGCCACAGAACCATACGTCAATTGCGTAGTAACATTACCGGCGGACTTAGCCGTCAACAAGTTGTGATTATCGTCATACGTATAGGTGTAACTGTATCCGGCAGAATCGGTCACCGAGGTCAGATCGGAGCCGGTATAACTCAACTCGGACTCTTTCTTGGCATTAGCAGAAACCGAGATCATATTTCCATCGGAATCATAGGTATACGTATTGGCGTTATCACGAACCAGTTGCAGTTTGTCAAAATAAGCGTGATTCGCCTGATGGGCATACTGCACTTGAATTGTGATGCTGACCGGAATGTCGCTAGGATGTTCTTTAGAAACCAAAGCAAACGTCCGCGCCGCATATTGCCACCCCGAAATGGTGGGGTTAAATTCGACGGGCGGCTTGTCTTCATTCCTGTAAGTGCCATCCGTCTTTTTGTATCTGACAGAAACAGAAATCTCATACTTCGCATCACTATGATTGAACGAAGGGACAGCCAGTCCGAACGACCAACCGCTAATGCTATACGTTTCATAAGGGTTGCCAGACACAGGGATGGTCTGAGAAAGATATTTATCCTTATTGGCATCGCCCTTAATACGGAACGAATGGTCGCCATCCATATCGTGAGCAATGGTAATACCCTCTGTTACAGTACCATCCGATGCTTCAGTATGACTAATATTACTAGTAGTCCAAGAAGACGGCATATCGGAAGAGAATTTCTCAAACCCGGAATTTTCCAACAAGTTTACCGGATGAGCATATTCGTCCGCTTCAAACTGAATGCCATCCGCATATACCGTTCCCGTCATGTTGCGCATTTGAATATACGCTCGCACCTTTTTGCAACCAGTCGGCAAGGTGATGGTGGCTGTCAGACGTTTCCATCCCTTATCGAAATTTTCATCTGTGTTTTCGGTGATAGACTCAGAATAAACGCTAAGCGACGTAGCGGAATCCTGTGTCGACAAAAGAAGAAAAGCACCATTGTGAGAGACGTTTTGGGCAGAGGCCATATTTTCGGTTTTAATGTAAGCCGAAAATGTATAGGTTTCTTCCGGAATAAGACCGGAAATATCTTGCAACAACATTGCACGACCACTCATTTCCGCAATAGAAGAAACGGATATTTTAGCTGATTTTTTACCAAAATACGCCTCGCTAGAAGTGGAAGCATAAGTGGCAGAGGCATCAGCCTCATAATCCGTCCACCCCGACAACCCGGATTCAAAGTTGGAATTGACTATATAATTCGACACGTTACGACCAAAAGAATCCGCGGTTAACAGTCGGTTTCTTAGTTTTAGCACAGTGTTATCTGTATATTGAGATACGCTAGCGCCAATGAAAGTGTCACCAGCCGTTTTGTTGTACGAAGAAGTGAGACGACCAAAATTATCAAAAAGACAAACAGTCATCAAATCATCGGTGTCACCATACTTATCGTTTGCACCATTGGTGCGGATTACCGTGGTGTTATATTTGCTTCGGTCAAAGGTAATCGTTTGTCCTAAAGCAGGAGAACTCGAACCATCTACAACGCTGTATTCTCTTATTCAAGAAACACGCTGACCCTTTTCTGGAGATGTATAATCAAAAGCAAGCCGATACCCAGCATCATCCGTCACCGTAACCATAGAATAGGGGCTACTACTTTTGTAAGCAAATGTAGATTCAAGGCCATCGTAATATTTTATGTTTGTTAGAACACCGGACGATGCGCGTATAAACTGGATTTTACGATTGTAATCATCCGATATATATTGCACATTGTCAGTTCCCTCATAATGGAATGTATACTTGTGATCTGTTCCATCAACCACATAATTTATACGTTTACCAATTCCTTCTTCGCCGCTCGCCTCATGATATACAATTGCAATGCGCTGATTATTCGGATTAGCAATTCGACGAAGGTTTCCGGCCGCATTAAATGCCATCACATTATCATCATTATCCGTGATGAAATAGTGATGATCCATAGTGGTACCGAAAGTAAGTGTCAAACCAAGACCATCTTCATCGATATAAGTTGTTGTTCCGTTTTCGGTTTTCTTAATGAAGTAATGATCGGTTCCATCAGCGTCTGTATACACGTAAGGATATGTCTCTAACGATTCGCCCGACAACCCAAACTTGTCGGCTGGCAACAGTGTTTGCTGAACATTTAACCGCCAACCAAAACCTATCACACTTTTTGAAGACGAATCCTTACCGGCAACATGAGTAAGTTCGGATACATAGCCGTTATACACAGCATACAAAGAAAGCGGCATCACCTTGCTAGGAGAAGTGAACAACGGCGCGACAAAAACCGGGTTTCCCGTGTAATCGTTTACGTGCATTGTTCCTGCATTTCCTGCAGTCGCGCTAGTATAGCTCCAATAATTCTCTAAGCCATTATTGTTGCGATAGTCTATAGATATAACTGGATACCTATAGGTGAAATCCTCTCCAGGTATATAGCGCTCAGAATTAAACCAACATCGAGCATAGGCGTTCTCGTTGTTTGCTTTAATCATTACACCATTATTAGCAGAACCTTCTATCCAACTCTTCACGATACCAGTTATATCAAAATCTATCCACTGAGCAATATTTCTATCTATATCTTCCACTGGTATAAATGCATAATCAAGCACTGTAGAATCATACCCTGGTTGATTATTCCAAGTAACACTAGATTCATCCCACGATTCATTGATAACGTGTGCAGAAATCTGAGAGTTAAAACCAGTGCCATTGCTACTGCTCCACATCAACATGTGCATATTTGCACGAATAATCATATCTCCTTTTTTTCAAGGTTGGATCAGAAAATTTAATAAGTGTTCGGGTCTTTCCAGGTCCTGCGGAATCGTGACCAACCGAAAGCAAACTATAGTTGCTGCCCCCACAATTTGTACTAGCATAATTAGAAGCAACAAATGCAGAATCGATCTCCGATCTAGTTCTTTCAGTTGTAATAATTGGATCAATTACTACTGGGAATTGAGTATCGTTACTATTAATCCAATTTGGATCAGCACTAATAGTTAAGGTCGCTTTATTATTTTTGAGATTGCTTAGCGAATACGAAACTGCATTCGAATAACGCCCAGAGGCATCTATCATAAATGGTGCCGGTATAACGAAAACAACCTCGTCAGTATCATTTGCTATAACCTCAATACTGCCATCTTCGCTCGGAGATAGATAAACTCCTTTTGTTTTAAAGTCAAATGCAAAAGTATATGTATCTGCGGCTGAATGAATTATAATGTTTTCTTTTACTCCCGTAGAAGTTACTTCGTATTCTAGCGAAGCGTTCTCCTCGACATAATTATACGCAATAGTAGAAGACGTATTGGTAACGGCATCAATAACCGTGTCCCTAGAAGAAACAGAGGCTTTTACATTACCAATTGCATCACGCTTGCTTGCTGAACTATAGGCCCATGACAACCGATAATTATCTTTGTCAATGCGAACTAATTTGCTGCTATTACTGTTGTTTGCAAATTTCACACTAAAAGGACCCTCTGTGGTGATTTGCCCGACGAAGTCATCATCAGAACCTAAGACTACATTTTGACTAGTAAGGGCATTGTTAATATCTACCCACTCACCATCTTTCTGATAATGCACATGGGTAGCATACACAACAGCACGATACGAATGGTCGCTCATGATAAAATGCTTTACATTCTCCTCACGCAAAGAAACATCCTCACAGAGAACTGTAATTTCAGAGTTTTCTAACTCTACGTTAGTAACACTGTTTTGAGACGTGTCCGGGCTAATGTTTGTGCTATTATTCATTGCTCCCTGCACAGAAACGAAATTAATCATCAGCACAAAAGTTAACGCCAACGAAAATACGCGAAACGCTGCGTTTCTTTTTTTGATCATCATTATCCTTCTCCCTTATAATAATTTTCCGGATGGTGGGACTTTGCTTCCAATTACTTAAATTTTCCTACACACCTCCTTTGGCGCACCACGTTCCTTTGTATGTCAAAACGGATAAACGGCGTTATATGTGCCACAGGAAAAACGAGCATTTTCTTGTGTCACAATTTGTCTCTTCTTTTCGTTTACACAGTTATGGACTCGCTCGGTGAATACAGTATAATTAATGAGGAGAGAAAGATGATGAAAAGGAATTATAAAACAAGAAAAGTATTGGATGAGAAAAAAGAGTTATCAAGGCGCGGAGGGGTAAAACCGATCAATAGCATTATTAGTTTTCTGATAAAACTAATGGCCATCATTATTCCTGTAGCAACAGCATTCGTAGTGATTTATAATCAAACACTTGTGCGCCAAACCATATTAAAAACAAAACAAGATATCCTTCTCGTTTTCGCGCAAATGAGCGTTCCTGCAAACAACACAAAAGACGACATTATATCTGCTGTAGAACAGGTTATAAATAATGAACTTTTCTCTTGCGCAGAGCTTCTCATAGGTCTTTTTGGTATTGTCATTTCTGTTTGGGTAGGCCTGAACATCTACAATGCCATGAAAAAAGACGACTACATGGAACTGCTGAATACCATTACTGAAAAATGCAAAGAACATGATGATATACAGGATAAAGTTGAAGAAGTTTACAAGGTGAATATGAAATTGCATGCTTCATATTTGTGTAAAACATTTGATGTTAATAATAATTCTTCGCAATATTTTTATTCATTGTTTTCGAAATATATAGATGTTTCTCAATTAGACTATCACTTTGTGCTTAATGCCTCTTCTTTAGAAACATTGTATGTAAAAATCACGGCTCTTCACGAGAAAAACGAACACGACAAAATGGCTCCATATATTGAAGAAGCTCTAGAACGTTGCCAAGAAATGCTCCAATGGATAAATGTTAATAGTGAAAATATACCCTACAAGAATAAATTGCACGGATATATCGCTTACCGATACGGCCGAATTTATTTTTATCAAGGCATGATGAAACATTATGCTGATTTTGATAACAGAAGTGCATCTTTGTGTTTTGTGGATGCCGCCGCGCAATTTCAGAAAGCGGTATCTTTTGACGATGCAATTCCACAAAACATTGACATATTTAACACTATTGGTTACATCTACATAAAAATCCACATGTGGAACGAAGATCGTTTAGAGCCACTATACACTCCTGACGAACTAAAAAGCATCATACAAACAGCACTTAAAAATTGCAAAAAATCAAAACAAGATACCGTAAACTCGATAAAAAACTTAGGCATAGCATACGAGCGATTTGGGGATATGAATAGCGCAATACAAAAATACAGAGAATCATGTAACAAAGCCCCACACAATTATGAATCTCATCTTTGCTTGGCATCTGCATATTTAAAAGTGGCTCAAAAAATTCTAGAGATAGAAAAATACAGAAGCCAACTCCTGAATGAGCTGGATTTCAAAAAAGCTCAAAAAGAAAAAGCTCAACAATATATTCGTTTAGCTCGTTTTGAACTTCGTATTGCTAACAAAATCGATTCGCAAGCACCAAGTCATTATTATAAGTTGGGACAATTGTACACATATCTGATGCTACTTGAATCCGACACTCTCCAAAAAATGAAATTCAAGAAACAAGCACAACAAAACTTCGACATGTCAAACAGTTTAATTCCCTCTACATTTATGCACAGGTTTCATGAAAGAAATTTTTATGAAGCAATTGGCGATATAAAACACGCCTTGGAAATTAACGAGAAATTAGATGGTACAGACACCAAACATCTTAGAAAACTATACGAAGAAAATCTGACAAAAAGCTAAAGACAAAATCTGTAAAACTGCTACAATAGTGAAAACACCCCTCGGGAATGAGGGGCGTTTTCTTTTGTTAATCTAGCGCTGGTAAGCTTTGTTGCTATGTCATCTGCCGTTTCCATATCTACGACGAAAAGAAAATAACATTTTTATATTCTTTTATTCGTGTACATATACTCGATAAGAATCCGTTACCTTGCAAAGCGTATGAATTATCACCATTACTGCGTCATACACCATTGGCCAAAAATCATAGTTATAAATCTCAAAAAACTTTTCCCAAGCCTTGGAAAGTTGCGAATCATCTGCATTTCGAACGATGTCATTCATTGCATCTTCAAATTCAGAGTCGGCTTCTTCCCCCGGCTTCATCATTGCATCCGCACAATACAGGAGAACCATAATGTGCATGCCGTCTTTAAACAACACACGGCAAAGTTCTCTCATAAGCAAGAAAAATCTGTTTGGCAACCGTAAACGCTCGTCATTCAGCATAGTTCCGCAATACGCGTTTGCCGAAGCCCAAATCTCCAAAACGGATTCGAATTCTGCATCTATACGATCACCCAAGCTGAGAATTTCTTCGTTATCGTATTTATGGCCAGATGCTTCGACTATTGTTGCTGCGTGCGTTAAATGCCCGATGGCATCACTCTGTGCATTGTAGCGTGCACAGGCGTCTATCTCGTTATCAATTACTACGCTTCTCTGATATCTCATAACGCCCTCCTTGTTGCTGACAAGCAATCTCTTCTTTTTCACTTCTCTTTGAACTTGCAGCTCGCTCTTTTGCTGTGCGAATACGATCGTGCAACGTTACCACGTTTTGTGGCTCTATCTCGTGCTTAACAAAAACTCCGTACAACAGTAACCCTCTCACCACTTCGTTTATCCGCTTGATTAGGTCTTGCAATGCATAAAACACTCTCTGCCATACAAAGAGCGCATCTTTGACTGCTACTCTAAGTTCTTCTTCTGAACTGTCCACTTTAGTTTCTAGCTCATACATTACACTCTCTTGCTCTCCCACAAATTGATAAACCTCATCCATCCATTCTGTTATCTGTTGGATCCCTTCTCGTGCATCATCCTCGTCAAAGATGGTTATCATTTGAAGAAGTTCGCTCGCATTTTCCAAATGCCCGTCCATAAAAACCGCTTCGTTTTCCAGTTCTTCATTAGCACGACGTAACCGCTTGCTCTCTTCATCGAGCTGCTCTAACTCTATTTTGCGTTGCTCTACCTTATAGTCCAAAACGCTCAAATGAGGCCTGTGCGTATCTTTCTTTTTCCATTCGAATCCGTGTTCTTTCATAATTGTCGCCAGATGGTCCTTCTCGCTATTAGCCCACAGAGCCCACTCGGTATTTCGCTTATCTTTACCAACAAACCCCAGACTTTTTAATGCCTGCTTCAAAGAAACTCTTGTGTCTAATCCACGTCCACTCGTTGTGTGTACAAAAGGCACAAAGTCCAGGTGTAGGTGTGGCGTTGCTTCATCCATATGGATATAGCACTGAATCACATACAAACTCCTATTTCTTGCAAAAAAACTCTTTGCATAATCCAACAATACCTCCTTGACCTTCTCTGCATCCATACTTCCTACGGGTGTGTCTTGGCAGTTCCCGATTTGAACTATTAACTCGTGGAACGGCTTTTCTTGCTTTCCGGAACGGAGCTTTTCATAATAATCCTCTATTTTCCTGTCAGCTCGCGTCTGCCTTTCGTTATATCGAACCACGGCATCATCAAATAACTCGTGATACACCTTTCGGATATTCTTGTCACAGAGACATACGTTTTCTGCCGTTCTTGAGGGGTCCACATTATCTGTATAGAATTTGCGTCTATTGTGGTTTAAAGACCCTTTCCCCAACATCATGCTAATTGATTTTTCGCTCATTTTTAATCACCCTTTACCCTTTCTATCAAAATAAATCAAACTATTCTATTTCCGAAAAATTTTGTTACTTTTGTTAAAAGTAACGCAAAAGCACATTTGACAAACTGTCAAATGTTTGCGCTCTCCGAGGGGGTATGGGGCGCTGCCCCGTTGCCTGCGGACAACACCCCGGCAGAGCCGCCCTTTGAAAAGGGCGCCCTGCACCCCGCCGAAACCCACCCTCGGCAAGCAGTGTTAGATTGCAACAATGCAGTTGTTAACTATATCTGCATTGTACAATCTACACCCTTGTCGAGTTGCCAAAACCAGCGGCCATCACTATGTCTTCGAGATGTGACACCCATACTTTTCTTGGCCTCATTCAAAGTTCGCTTACTCATTCCCGCCTCTACTGCTAACGATAATATTTCTTCCTGCGAATGAGGGCCATCGCTAAGCGTGTCTCTAATAATCCGACACGCCTTATCGTGCTTCGTTATCTTAGGCGCCGTTGGACAACCACTCAACAACTCCTCTGCAGTGATGTTGTAATGGCCTAACCATCGGAAGTTATTACCTTCGCTTAATTCAAACGCGATCGGCTTTCCTTTAGGTGCCAGCGAGGACTTTTGTTGTATCATTACCCGAACCTTTTCGTTTTGAGGATCCTCTCCTACCAACAACACACTGCGTGCCGCTGCAAAAAAATCAATAGAACCCAACCCCCGATACGTGGACTTCCCGGCTTGCGCCTTGTTCAGATGTCCTACCAACAGAATAGCACATCGATAACGCTCTGCAATCCTTGCAAGGTGTGACATGACGCTACGCACTTCATTGGCTTGGTTCATGCTAACACCATTACCCAAATAGGCTTGCAATGGATCAAGAATTACAAGGTGTATGTTATGCTCCTTAATTGTTTCTTCGATACGAGCATCCAAAGCACTTAAAGGTATGTCCGTCTCATCAATAACAAAGATACGACTGCAGTCGGCTCCGCCTGCACTCAACCGAGGTTTGATTGTGTCACCCAAGCCATCTTCAGCCGTTTGGTAAAGCGTAGCGATTGACTCTTGACTTCTGCTGTCACAAGGAAGCTCACAGCCTTTGGAAAGTAAAGCTGCCAAACGTAAAACTAATGTCGTTTTTCCGCCACCTGGATCCCCCTGGACGATTGTCAACTTTCCGTACGGAATGTACGGATACCAAAGAAAATCCACCGTCTCCTCCCGTACATCTGCCAAACAAATCACACGAGGTGATGCATCCCATGAGTTGGGCAACATAGGCGGTCTCATTTGTTCCTTTTCGCTCACAGAACATCACCGCCTTTCAACCCGTATAACGTAACGTTAATTTGTTCCAACACCACCAGCATTTCATCACACACAGCTTCTCCACTAGCGATGCGAAGCAGTTCGCGATACACTGTCTCTAACTCCAATTTGAGCGCTTGATAAAGGCGTGGGCTAGCCTCTACCATAATCACTCGGTCCATGCACTTTCTATAACAGTATTCCTGCTTAGTCAGTCCAGACAACGCCACAATGCGATTAAGTGTCTCCTGTTCTTCCGGTGACACGCGAAATCCAACTGTTACCGAGCGGTAACGATTGTACTTATCTACATTCTTTCTTGACATCAATAAATTCCTTTCCGGCACAAAGGCCATTTAATTTGTTTGCCATATCATCTTGGGTTGAAGGAAAAAGATGGGCATACGTCAGTGTGATGGATAGGGACTCGTGTCCAACCCGGTCGGCAATCACCACAGCTGAGTAGCCCATATCAATAAGAAGGCTAATGTGACTATGCCGAAGATCGTGAATTCGTATGCGTTTCACACCGGCCATCTCCGAACCTCGAGTCATCTCACGATGCAAATAATTCTTGGAAATGTGAAACAAGCGGTCGTTGGGGTTGAGGGCATACGTTTTGGATAAAAACTCACGCATTTCCTCCACGAGAAAAGTCGGCATCGTAATCGTACGATTACTCTTAGGCGTCTTAGGGTCTGTAATGACATCTCTTCCCTTAATGCGCTGATAAGATTTGTTGATTCGCACCGTGCTGCGCTCCAAATCGAGGTCTGATGCTGTTAACGCTAGTAGTTCCCCTTCACGCATACCGCACCAATAAAGCAGCTCGAAAGCATAAAAAGACAAGGGCTTGTCCATGATTACAAAGGCAAACTGCTTATATTCTTCTAAGGTCCAAAAGAGCATTTCCTTGCTTTTGCTTTTACCCATATTACCGACCTTGGCTGCGGGATTCTCTTTTAGACCGTAAAAACGGACAGCGTGGTTGAATAATGCGCTCAACTGGTTGTGTAGCGTCTTACAATACACCGGCGAATACTTCTTCCCCGTTTTTGTATCACCATTCAACATCGCATTTTGCCAATTGACTACGTCCCGGGCTTGGATTTTGCTCATACTCATCTTGCCGAAAAAGGGTATCAACTTATCTTTGATGATGTGCTCCTTAGTCCGCCACGTGTTTTCCTTAATGCGGTTCTTTTTGTCTTCCGTGTATAGTTCAACAAAGCTACTAAAAGTCATGTCTAAGCACGCTTGCGATTGATTGGCTTGCTCACGTTCCCATGCAAGCGCTTCTCGTTTCGTAGAGAAGCCTCTTTTCGTGCTCTGTTTACATTTGCCCTGCCAATCCGTTACCCTATACTTCACGAACCAAGTGTTGGTCTTTTTGTTCTTATGCACTGACATGAGTTTTCCCTTTCTTACATATAGAACTTCTCTTCCACGTACTTAGCCGGTGCTCGTCCGGCCATTACGATATATCCCCTCTCCTTGAGCTCGTCGTTCATCTTTTTAATCAATTTGTACGAGTGCGAGACGGAACATCCTAACATTGAAGCTAGAGCCTCTGCTGTTATAAATTTTTGTTGGATCATAGTCATTCACCCCCTATCTTCCCAGCCTTGTTCCTCTCTTTTAACATTCCTGTATAAACACTCGCTCGCATAGTTTAAACAGCGACGTGGTTATCTGTGTTATTTTTGATATTTTTCTTGACAAAACAAACGCTCTCTGTTACTGTGTGTAATAAATCGATATTTGTTTGTTTATTACATACAGTATACGGCTTGTTTTTGTTATTGTCCTGGCATTTTGTAATGTTCGAATAAAAAGATTTGCAAAAAAAATATTACATTAAGAGGTGCAGACGCGTGTATATTCAGTTCCATGAAAACAATAACGCTACTCTTTATATGATGCCAAATGAGTGGTTTGGCAAAAACCATAACGGGCAAACCCTCGTTAAAAAATTCAACTGTATTGATTTTTTGGAAGATATCCTTCAAATTAATACTGCTACACTTCTCCACACAGTTGTTTTAGATACTCTCAACTACAAACGAACATCTATCAACAGATTGCAAAACGCCGGTATTTTCCCCAAAAAATGGCTTTGCAGCTTAACAAAAATTTTTCTTCACCATTGTCTCTGGTCTCATAACGCCGAATATGAATCCATTGAGTTGTGTAATGCTTTGATCTATCTGAAGCAAAATCACTTTTTTCAAAAAGAACGATCCCCTCTTTTGGAAGAAGGCAAACAAGTTTATGGCGTGTTAGAAGGTGATGAAATCCCTTCTGTTGTTTTTAAGACGACAATAGAACTTATGCTTTATGATCTCTTGCGTGATCGCCTTGAAACATACAACGAAATGCATATATCAAAATGGACACTGACCGACTTTGCAGCTTTTTTTGAGGCTGCACACGCTTTGTCTTTTGACGATTTTTGCCAAAAATACAATTTGTTATTTTTGAAGGGCGATAACAAATTGCAAACTTTTTATTCTTGCATTTCCTCTCCGAAATTGATGCATTTTTTCAAAGCAGAGTTGTCTGGCACTCTTTGCAACATGAGTGAATGCCGTATTAATCGTATACCTGATTATATATTCGCAACCGGCCAGATTTTTCATCGCTTTGAGTGCGCTGCCTATCTCAAAGGGTTATACGAAAAATACCGCATAGAAGGCTATTATTATGTGAAATCTCGTAACGTGGTCGGTTGGCTTGGGTTGATAACCAATCATGTTGCGTCTTCTTCCAATTCGTTTCGCAAATGTGAATACTGTGGCTCATACTCTTTAATTAGAAGTGAACATGTATGTGACTCTTGCAAAAAAATCTATGCAACTGAAATTAAAGCGTACAATGATGCTGCACGAGCTCGTGCAAAAAACAAATGTGATGCAAAAACAACCATAGAGGATGCTGACATTTTGAAACTGTATCAAGATGTAGTTGCTGCGTTTAATGACGTCTTTCACCGCCTTTTTGTTTCCATTCTCAGAAAAGATGCTTACGAAAAAAGAATACCTCGTTTTTCTGATGATTGGATAGACGTCCATCCTTCGGGCAAGTATCTGTTGGAAGAGTTTCGTGCCCAAAACAAAGCAGAATATGATTTGCTAGAAATCATACCTAATGCCTCTGGTAGGTATGGCGATTTAAAAATTTTGTTTAAGAAGAGTTTTACTCCTGATAGATTCAAGAAACTTCTCCTAGAAGACTCTAAAGAGTTGGATGGTCAATGGACGCTAAAAAAACTTATTGAAGTTATTCCGCCAGAAATCAATTTGAATTCTCTTGAGTCTTATCAGAAAGTCGAAAAAGATATTAAAGAAGGATATGTCAATTGAAAATAATTGTGCGCAAAAAAGGCCGCCTTTTTAAGGCGGCCTTTTTTGTAATCTTTTTTTGCGAAAAATTCATTGTGATATATTACCTTTTTCGAAGACAACAAACCCACCCATCGGGTATATTGTTTGCAGACGAGGGAAACACATCCGGAGTGGTTCATCTCGAAAAACATAAACAAATGCAAAAGACAAAGGAGATACCACTATGGGCAATCAATTTTATATGCCGGCTGTTTTGGTGGAAGATGCGAACGGTATCCACTCGCTGAGCACCAAAAGCCTTTTGTTGAAGAAACGAGTGATTCATCTGGACTGTCCTATCACCAGCGATGTCGTCAACGAAGTAATTCGTTCTATTTTTCTTCTCAGTATGGAAAGCCGTGATCCCCTGACCATCCTCATCGACTCGCCTGGTGGTGAAATCCAAGCAGGGCTCTCCCTCATCGACGCATTTGAATCCTGCCCTTGTATCGTGCAGACAGTGGCTTTGGGGAGCGCTTGCAGTATGGGCGCCGTGCTCCTGGCCGCCGGAAGTCCCGAACACCGCTACGTTTCTGCTAAAAGCAAGGTTATGATCCACGAGCCTTTATTGGGGCAAGGGGTCTCCGGAAGTACGTCGCAGATGGAATCTATCGTGAACAACCTCAAGGAACGTCGAGAAACCATTAATAATTTGTTGTGCAAGTATACCGGACAAGACGAAGAAACGATGCGAGAAGCCACCTCTTACGACCATTATTTCTCAAGCGAAGAGGCTGTCTCGTTTGGATTAGCCGATTCTGTTGTTGAGGGAAAAGCCTTGTTTTCGGTAATTATGGGAGGTGCAAACGAATGAGCTATGAAATGATTTTGAGCCAAAACCATCGTGCTAAATTCGGCTATAAGGATAACGCGAATATGTTGGTTCTCGGTCAGGTTGGCACGGGAAAGACTCGTAGCCACGTTCTTCCCAACATCATGGAGCAAAATGAAATTTCTATGGTCATTGCCGACACCAAAGGGGAATTGCGTGCAAAAACTGAGAGCTTGCTACGAGCAAAAGGTTATGCTATCAAAAGCATTGACTTTGACAAACCTGCTGAAAGTGCAGACCATTTCAACCCTTTTATGTACGTCCATAGTCCGGAGGATGTCCTGATGCTTTCCGATATCATTGTTTCGACCCAACAGGAATACAATCGCAAAGATCCGTACTGGGACGACAGTGCCCTGTTGATGCTTTCGGCCGTAGCCGCATATATGTGTGAGGAACTCCGTCCTTCCGAACGTACACTGCACAATCTAAAAAGGCTGATTTGCTGCTTTAGTGTACGAGATGATTGCGCGGATTATAAAAGCCCGTTGGACATTATCTTTGATGATCTTGAAACCAAGAACCCCAACAGCTTTGCTCTTAAACAATGGCAGGCTTTTTCTACGATTAAAGGAGCCTCCAGAACAACTGCTACCATTTGTTCGGTCTTACTATCCAAATTTTCCCAGTTTCTAACCCCCGATATCGAACAACTCACTTCTAGCGATACGTTGGATTTTAATTCCATCGGTCACAAAAAGACGGCCCTGTTCGTTTCTGTATCGGACGTGGACCGTTCTAAGGACCGGTTGGTAAGCTTGTTCTACAGTTTGCTTCTCAACGCCCTTCGCAACGAAGCCGACCGTCAAATTGACCTTAGTCTTCCCGTACATGTTCATATGTTTTTGGACGACTTCGCCACTAGCATTTACCTTCCCAACTTTGATAGTTATATCAGTTGTCTGCGCTCCAGAGAAATATCTTTTTCCATCGTCTTGCAAAGCGAAGACCAGCTTCGGCGATTGTATGGCTGTAATGCCAGTACCATCATTTCCAATTGCGCTTACTATTTGTTCCTCGGCTCCAACGACCTGGATTGTTGCCAAAAGATTGCTCGACGCCTGAACATTCCGCTGGATAAGGTGCTGTATAAACCGCGAGATCAAGTTTTTGTGTTAAGCAATTTTGAGCGGCCTATTACTGATACGGTTTATGACCTTACCTCTCATCCGGAATATAACAAGTTGGAAAGCGAACGTATCGTTTGCCTCGCTCCAAAAGAATCCGACAGACAATTTGAATAACAAGTGCGGGCAATGTGAACAACGCACATTGCCCGCTACGGATACAAATAATTGCTTTTGATAAAAACAAAAAGGAGAATACATCTATGAAAAAACTGGGATTATTTATTGCACGTTTTGGGATTGCCATTCTGATGAATGTGCTTACCCTTTTGTCTAGCATCCTCAACATTTTGGATTTCGTAAGATTGTTCGCCATCAGTATTATTGAAAGAATTCCGTCCGTATTTACGGTAATTTTGGGTTTTGCCGGCATTGTAGGAACGCTTGTTTACATTTTTAACCCGCTGGTCTTCACCTTTTCTGCCATTATCGGCAAGCTCCTTTTCATTCTCCTTCTTTGGTTGATTGTAGGCCTTCTCTTCCGCTTCTCCGAAGCAATTAGCACCTTCCTCTCCCTCTTGCTTGTCGCGATTCTTGCAATTTTGAGGGTAGACCTTGTTGTATCCTTGTTGTGTAATTGCATTCGTGCTTTGGGAGATTGTTATCTCCGCTGCTGCGATGATGACACCCGTTTTATCGAGTACTTTTTTGCTTTCGGTTCTTGCTGGGCACTTTACTGGATGACTGCTTCTGCAGTATATGCACAACAAATTCTTGCCTTCTTGGCCTACCCCGCATTTGCGGCTGGTGGCATTTGGGTCGGCTATTGGCTCTGCTTTGTGGAGATTGCCCCTCCGGAATTGTGGTCGCTTGAATGGTGGTTGGGCATTGGAACCATCGCTTTTTGCATGATTGTTTCCGCTTTTATGGCATACGTGTTCAACGAAATGGTTGAAACTAGCATGTTCGAAGCAGACAGTGGCTTGCTTGAGGTTCTTGAACGACATTGGAACGTCTATAAAAGAACCGCTCCTTCTCGGCCTCATCTCAATGCAGCCGTCATTGAGCAGCCTGTCAACAATGCGTATTACACTCTGCTTTCCTGCTGCAAGAATTTTGAGGATTTGGAAAGCAACTACCGCCGTATAGCAAAGACTGTTCATCCTGACACCTCTACTCTTCTGGGAGAAGAAGCGCACTATGAAATGGCGCAGCTGAATGAGGCGTACGATTATCTCCGCCAAAAATTCATGTAACTGCGTGCATTAAGTTTCTTTTTGTGCTACAATAAAAGTGACATTGATTAAGCATGCGTATTTTGAAAGGAGATTACATAAATGAAACGTTCTTTTATTAGCTTAGGGGTTCTTTCTTTTTTGTTGATTATGCTTTCTTCTTGTGGCATAAAAACCGCCAACCAAGAACAAACGATTCTTCAAAACTCCACGACTCAACAAACCAGCTTAACCATTAACGAAAAGAGCAGTACCACTACGACTGGAGAGATTGCTCAAACCACGGAGCAAACGACCACTCCCACAAAGAAAACTTCTATTACCCAAAAAGAAAGCACTACGACTAAGACTACCGCAACTAAAACCAAACATGTACATAAATACGAGAAAGCCATCGTATCGCCGAAATGTATCGAACCCGGCTATACAAAGTACGTTTGCATGTGTGGGGACATCTATCGAGACAATTACACCGAGATGCTCGGCCACCAATGGACGTACTGGAAGACGGTCAAGAAGCCTACAGAAAAGAAGGCAGGAAAAGCAACCTGCCATTGTACTGTGTGTGGCATGGAAGATTCTTGGGAGATTCCAAAAGTGTTTGCGAAAAAACTGGAGGTTTGTACTTTCACAAACGAAACCTTTCCGAACGAAGATAATGAAAACTGGGCTGCAGTCGCACGCATGTTTGCTTGCGAAAGCAATGATGTAGCTGCCGAAAAAAAGATCAAGAAAGCTTTTAAGGCCAAGTTCGGTTTCGACGCTACGGCTAAGGTTACTAAAAAACGTGTGGACGTATTTACGGTGGAAGGTTATGACGAAGCACAGTGGATATGGGAATACGAAATCTTCGATACGACCTATCCTCTTAAAGACAATGAAGACTATGTAGTATATCACCAAACTTGCACCGATGGATCCCCTTGGGTAGGTTTTTGTGTCCGTGCTACAATGGATACCCTTAGCGAAGTAACCAGTACAGCACTTTTTGCAAAACTGGAAAAGCAAATGTACGAAGAGTTTGAAAAAGCTACTGGCAAAACTTGTGAAGAAATGAGCAAAAATCCGGACAAATATGAACTAGGTTACATTTCACAAGCAGGCACTGTGCGCACTTACGAAGGAACACTGGTTGATGTTCTTTACATCTATTGTCGTTCTCACGCGGAAGATTAATTTTAATAGCAATTTGTCTTGGTCTCTTTACTTTGAGATATAAGTAACCAAACAATGCAACGCAAATTCATATTGCATTGTTGCAATGTGAAAACAAAAAGAGCGCACCGATTTTCGGTGCGCTCTTGCTACGTTTTTATAAAAATGTTCTCAAAATGTTCTCACGGAGCGTTTTTGAGAGGTGAAAACCCAGTGTTTATGCGGGTTTACGGGATTTTCGGTATTATTCCCACTCGATGGTGCCGACCGGCTTCGGGGTCAGGTCCATCAGCACACGGTTGATGCCCTCTACCTCGTGGGTGATGCGATCCACAATCTTATGCAGGACGGGATAGGGAATCTCCTCCACAGTGGCGCTCATAGCGTCGGTGGTGTTCACCGCACGGATGATGGCCGGCCAGCCCTCGTAGCGGCTCTCGTCCTTAACGCCCACAGACTTGATGTCCGGGACAACCACGAAATACTGCCACACCTTCTCGTTCAAGCCACAGATGTCGAACTCCTCACGCAGAATGGCATCGGCCTCACGCAGAGCGTGCAGACGGTCGCGGCTGATGGCACCCAGGCAAGGAACGCCGAGGACAGGGCCGGGGAACGCCTGACGATAGACCATAGCGTGCGGCAGACCCAGAGCCTCGCCCACCACACGGACCTCGTCCTTAAACAGCAACTTGATGGGCTCCACCAGCTCAAACTGCAGATCCTCAGGCAGACCGCCCACGTTGTGGTGGGACTTAACGGCCTTTTTGCCCTCGGCAGCCTTAATGGACTCCAGAATGTCGGGATAGATGGTGCCCTGAGCCAGATAGGTGATATCCTCCTGCTTACGAGCCTCGTCAGCGAAAACCTCGATAAACTCTTTACCGATGATCTTGCGCTTGCTCTCGGGGTCGGACACGCCGGCCAGCAGATCCAGGAAGCGGTCGGTGGCATCCACGTAAATCAGGTTAGCGTCCAGACCGTCACGGAACATCTTGACGACGCCCTCGGACTCGTCCTTGCGCATCAGGCCGTGGTTAACGTGTACGCAAACCAACTGCTTGCCGATCGCCTTAATCAGCAGAGCGGCTACCACAGAGGAATCCACGCCACCGGACAGAGCCAGCAGCACTTTCTTATCGCCCACCTGGGCACGGATGGCCTCAACCTGGGCATCGATAAACCGGTTGGCCAGGTCGAAGTTTACAATACGCTCCATTTCTTCGGGGCGGACGTTAGCATTGAAGTCGATCATTTTCAGTTCCTCCCTATTATTAGTTGGTATAGTTGTCGAAATAGCCCTGTACCAGCACCACGGGAGTACCCTTATCGCCGGAACCGGAGGTCAAATCGCACAGAGAACCGATCAGGTCGGTCAGCTGGCGGGGAGTGGTACCCTGGGAGGCCATATTGCCCACCAGGTTCTCATTCTTTTTGCGGATGCTGTCGGAGATAGCCTTTTTCAGTTCCTCGCCGGACAGATCCTTAAAGTCGTTATCGGCCAGGTACTTCAGCTTCAGCTCGTTGGGGGTACCAACCAGACCGTCGGTGTAGGCGGGGGAAACCACCGGGTCGGCCAGCTCCCAGATTTTGCCCTGGGGATCCTTGAATGCGCCGTCACCGTATACCATAACCTCCACGTGCTTGCCGGTGGCGGTCATGATGCGGTTCTGGATATCCAGGACCAGGTCCTTGCAGGCATGAGGGAACAACTTGATGGTGTCCTCGGTGGACTTGTTAGAGCCCAACAGACCGTAATTTTCGTTATAGCCACTGCCATCGACGGAAGCGGTGAGGATATCGTCCAGACCGCACACCACCTTGGCACCGGCAGCCTTGAGGATGCGCTTAGTGCGGGCGCGGGTATGGATATCGCAGGTCAGGACACAATCGGCGTAATCCAAAATGGCACGGGGCTGGTTGGCAAAGATGATCTCTACCTCGGCACCGGCCTCGCGGATCAGGTCACCGTAATACTGCACATAGTCCACGCCGGTAAACTCGTGAACGTTCTCGCCGAACAGCTCACGGTATTTCTCCAGCGTCAGCACGTCGGAATAGGGGTTGATGCCGGCCTCGTCCAGCTGATCGTAGGTCAGCAGATGGTTACCTACCTCGTCAGAGGGGTAGCTGAGCATCAGCACCACCTTTTTGGCACCCATAGCGATGCCCTTCAGGCAAATAGCAAAACGGTTGCGGGACAAAATGGGGAACATCACACCGATGGTCTCGCCGCCCAATTTCTGACGTACGTCAGCGGCAATCGCCTCTACGGATGCGTAGTTGCCCTGGGAACGAGCCACGATGGACTCGGTGATGGAAATAACGTCCCGATCGCGAAGAGAAAAGCCCTCGCTCTCGGCTGCTGCCAGCACACTGTCCGCCACGATAGCGGCCAAGTCATCACCCTGACGGATGATAGGGCAACGGATACCACGGGATACGGTACCAACCAAACGCATTGAATCTGCCATAAAAACATCGTCCTTTCACGTGTACAAAATGTGAAAATTTCTACTGGAATATCATACTCCTTGTAATGCCTTGTGTCAATATTTCTCCGCTGATTTTGTGAAAAATACACGGATTTTTTTGTAGAGAAACCCTCATTTTTTCTGCCGATAAATGGGTTTTTCTTTGTTCAAAAAGATGTAACAACATTTTGTGACAAAAACACTGGACAAACAGAAAATTATGCAGTATAATATCAAAGATTACTGTCCGGTGTAATCGGTTTGCACACCGCTTGCCACACCGGTACTAAGGAGGAAAAACCACTATGAAACGTACCATTCGCATTATGAGCGCTGTTCTGGCGCTGACCCTGTCCCTGTCGGTGATGCTCACCGGCTGTGAGCTGTGGAAGCCCACCCTGCCCGGTGCCGGCGACGTAGCCGTTACCTATGGCGACGGTCAGAAGATCTCCACCGGAGAGTATCTGGCCTATCTGTATCTGAATTTCTCCACCATCTACAACGACTTCTACTACTACGAGCAGTACGGTCTGGATCCCTGGGAGCAGATTCCTCCCTACGAGGATAACGAGGACCAGCTGAAGTTGGAGGACTACATCGTTGCCGCCACCCAGAAGACCATCAAGCAGCAGATTGTTCTGGATAAGCTGCTGAAGGACGAGGGCCTGTCCTGGATCGAGGACGAGCAGAAGGATATCGAGAAAGAGTTGGCCGAGACCGAGCCCAACCTGTATCTGTCTGCCGGTATTAGCGACGAGCACTTCGCCTCTGTGTACAAGAAGGTTATGCTGAACCAGCGTGCCGTTTTCTTCGGCCGTTACGGCAAGGGCGGCACTCAGGAGATCAAAGAGACCGAGCTGAAGAAGTACTTCAAGGATAACTATCTGTCCTACAAGATCATCTCTGTCCCGCTGACCAAGACCGACGACAAGGGTGCCACCTCCAACATGTCCGACAAGGAGAAGAAAGAGGTTCTGGACAAGCTGAACGGCTACCTGAAGATCGCTAACGAGAAGAGCTTCGAGAAGGCTGTTGACCAGTACAACAAGGACAACACCGCCAAGGGCGAAAAGGCTCCCGAAGCCACCAAGGACGAGGATAACCGTCAGAACGTGGACGCCACCGAGATGGATGAGAACCTGGTAAAGGCTATCCGCGGTGTCAAGGTTGGCGAGACCAAGGTTGTCGAGTACAAGACCGCCGGTGACGCCGGTACTCCCACCGCCATTCTGGTACAGCGTCTGGACATCAACGATCCCAAGACCCTGTACGAGGATAACATCGAGAACATCATCATCACTCTGAAGTCCGAGGCTTTTGAGAAGGAAGTGGATAAGGCTATCGAAGAGCTGACCATCTCCTTTGACGAGAAGGTCATCAAGGCCTGCAAACCCAAGTCTTTCCTGGGCTAATCTGATGCAAATGCGAGGCACACTCCACTGCGGAGTGTGCCTCTTTTTTGTCCCCAGTCCGCAAGATTTCCTAGCCGGTATAGTCCTCCAACAGCACCGATAATTGGGCGTCGTCTTGGGCAGAAACCCCGCTTTTTACCCGCTCCCGCAGCTCCTGCGGTAATGCGTCTACATACACCTCGAACACTTGGCGAGGATAGGGCTGATCCCCCTCAAACACCGCCAGTTTTCCCTCCCACTCGCCGATGGTATACCGGGCCGTTTCCGCCTTGCCATCCGTCATGGGTAAGAAGAATCGAAAAATCACAAACAACAGCACTGCCGACAGCAACAACGATACCACCAACGCCCACAACAACGTCCTGCCCATGGTGCGCATACAAACCCACTCCTTTTCCATACATTCCGTTGAAAGTTTGTCCAAAATATGTGAAAATATTGCATTTTTTCTTTTTGAGGTGAGCATATTCTTTATAAAATGCAGAAAATATGGGAAATTGGGCATTTTGGATTTGACATTTGCGGTGTTTTGCAATATTATTTAGTATGTATAACTTTATACTAAATGTTTTGTATTACCTTTGGGTTGTGGGCGTGACTGCATTGTGGCTATGCCCACCCGGAAAGGAGCCCTTTTATGGATAAGAAACCCAACAATCGTAAGATTTCTCTTACCGAGTTAGCAAAAAATCTGCCCCAGCAGATCAAGGAGGAGGCTCAGGCCATCTCCAACCCCACTGCCGAACAGAAGAAAAAGCGTCGCCGTTTTGGCCGGCGTCTGCTCCGCGTCCTGTTGGCGGCCGTGCTGGTGGGCGTCATCACCGTCAGCATCGTGGGCTGTGTACTGGTGGTGTACATCACCGGATCTTTTGATGCCGAGGAGTTTATCCCCATTCTGGGCGAGATGTCTATGGACAACCGCTCGGTCATCTACGTGCAGAACGATAAAGGTAAGTACGAACCCTATCACAATCTGCTGGGCGGTACGTCCGTGTGGACCGATCTGGAAGATATCCCGCTAGATATGCAGCACGCCGTTATCGCCATTGAGGATGAGCGATTCCTGACCCACGAGGGTGTAGACTGGAAACGTACCGTGGGCGCTATGGTAAACCTGGTGGCCAACCGTGTGTTTAACTTAGGCTCAACCGAGTATGGTGGCTCCACCATCACCCAGCAGCTCATCAAGGTAACCACCCAGAACAAGGACCACAGCATCAAGCGTAAAATCAACGAGATTCTCGCCGCATCCGAAATGGAAGCCGGCTATTACACCAAGGAGGAGATCCTAGAGGGCTACCTGAACAACGTGCCCTTGACCGGTGACCTGGTGGGTGTGGGTATCGGCGCCCGCTCCTATTTTGGTAAGGAGTTGCAGGATCTGACCTTGGCCGAATGTGCGGTGCTGGCCAGTATCACCAACAACCCCAGCGTTTACGATCCCTATTCTCACCCCGAGAACGTCCGCCAGCGTCAGCAGTTGGTGCTGTCCAAGATGTATGAGTGCGAGTTCATCACCGAGGACGAATACATCAACGCCATCAACCAAGAACTGGTGTTCAAGAGCAGCGCTGTCCGCCAGAGCATCCAGGACTATTACGTGGACCTGGTGGTGGAAGACGTTATTGCCGACCTGATGGAAGAATACGGCTATACCCAGACCTACGCCAACAACCTGGTGTATTACGGCGGTCTGAATATCTATTCTGCCGAAGACCCGGAACAACAGGCCAAGGTAGAGGCCATCTTCAAGGACGAGGACAACTTCCCTGAAGAGCGTGACGGCGATGAGGAAGAGCCTCAGACCTGTTTCTTCGCTATGGACTATACCGGCCGTGTGGTGGCCACCATCGGTGGCCGTGGCGAAAAGACCGCCAACCGTGTGCTGAACCGCTCCACCCAATCGGTGCGTTCCCCCGGTTCGTCTATCAAGCCCATCTCCTCTTATGGCCCGGCTATTATTGAAAACCGTGTGCACTACTCCTCTATGTTGCGGGATGCGCCCATCACCCTGCCCAACGGCAAGAAATGGCCCCACAACTATGAGGCCGGCAGCACCCCCGACCGTGGTAACGTGTTGCTGGGTGTGGCTCTGCAGAAGTCCCTCAACACTACTGCCGCTCGTCTGGTGCAGAATCTGACGCCTCAGCGCAGTTACGATTACGCCACCAACATCTTCCGTCTCACCACCTTGGTAGAGTCCAAGGCTGTGGGCGGTCAGCTGTTTACCGATATTGACCTATCGCCTATGGCGCTGGGCGCTTTCTCCGACGGTGTTACCGCCCGTGAGATGACCGCCGCCTACAGCATCTTCGGTAATGCCGGCTATTATTGCGAGCCCTACACCTATTACAAGGTCACCCGTGGTCAGCTGGACGACGAAACCGTTCTGCTGGAGGGTGGTCCTCACACCTCTCCCTCTATGGATCCTCAGAGCGCCTACGTTATGGTCAGCCTGATGCGCCGTGTAGTGGAAGAGGGTACCGCCTGGAACGGTATCGGTGAAAACTGGAAGGGCTGGGAAGTCTTCGGTAAGACCGGTACCTCTGAAAGCGAGAAGGACGTGTACTTCTCCGGCGGCACCGCCTATTACTGTGCTTCTTCTTGGTTCGGTTATGACAACAACGACATCCTATCCAAGTACCAGACCGGCTATGCCAAGAGCCTGTGGAATAAGGCCATGAAGGTGCTCCACGAGGATCTGCAGATTAAGGACTTTGAAATGCCCGAGGGCGTGGAAAAACTGAAATACTGCACCGAGACCGGCCAGCTGGCTACCCCCAAGTGCAAAAAGACCGACACCGGCTACTATAAGAGCGACTTCAAGCCGGAGGAGTGCGAAAAGCACGGCGGTGACGCCACCACCACCGAAAAGGACGGTGACAAGAAGACTACCGACAAATCCGGTAGCACCACCACAACCGCCGGTGAAGAGGATGACGCAGAAATCACCAAAACCACCGAAACCACCAAAACTACGGCAACCACCAAAAAGCCGGAAGATGAAGAATAATCAACTGTAACCCAAAGAAAAGGATGATCCCACTATGATTTCTATTGCTATTTTAGGACACGGTGTGGTAGGCTCCGGCGTTGCCGAGGTACTGCTGAACAACGAAAAAGGCATCACCGCCAAGGCCGGCGAGCAGATTCGTGTAACCCGCATTTTGGATCTGCGCTCTTTCCCGGAATTGCCCTATGCCGACCTGTTCACCACCAATTTTGACGATATTCTGAACGACCCGGACATCCGCATCGTGGTAGAGACCATGGGTGGTCTGCACCCGGCTTATGACTTTGTCAAGGCCAGTCTGCTGGCGGGTAAAAACGTGGTCACCTCCAACAAAGAGCTGGTGGCCGCCAAAGGCGACGAACTGTTGGCCATCGCCAAAGAGAATAACCTGAACTTCCTGTTTGAGGCCAGCGTGGGTGGCGGTATCCCCATCATCCGTCCTATGGACCAGTGCCTGGCCGCCAACGAGGTGTTTGAGGTTGCCGGTATCCTGAACGGTACCACCAACTTTATGCTGACCAAGATGATCCGTGAGGGTATGAGCTTTGACGGCGCCCTGGCGCTGGCTCAGAAGCTGGGCTATGCCGAGCGGGATCCCTCTGCCGACGTAGAGGGTCACGATGCCTGCCGTAAGATCTGCATTCTGGCCTCTCTGGCCTTTGGTAAGCACGTCTATCCCGAGCAGGTGCACACCGAGGGTATCACCGACCTGACCGAGGCGGACGTCAAGTATGCCGCTGCCTGTGGCGGTGTCATCAAGCTGGTGGGTCGTGCCACCCGCACCGAGGACGGCAAGCTGTTCTGTCTGGTATCCCCCATGATTCTGCCCAAGGATAATCTGCTGGCAGACGTCAACGACGTATTCAACGCCATTATGGTGCGCGGTGACAGCGTAGGCGACGTGGTGTTCGTCGGTCGTGGCGCCGGCAAGCTGCCCACCGCCAGCGCCGTGGTTGCCGACGTCATCGACGAGGTCAAGCACCTAAAGGCTCGCAAGTATCTGTTCTGGGGTCCCAACGAAGAGGGGCACGTCCGTGACTATCGTCTGGCTCCCACCAAACTGCTGCTGCGCTTCTCTTGTGAAAAAGAGGCCGGTGCCCTGTTGCAGATCGGTCGTGCCTTTGGCGACGTGCGTATGCTGTCCATTCCGGATGCACCGGACGATGAGGTGGCGTTCATCACGCCTTGTATGCCCGAGTATCTGTTGGAAGAAAAGATTGCCGGCTTCTTCGGCATGACCCTGACCCGCCGTCTGCGGATGTACTAATTTTGCCTATAATCGGACAATTCCGTTTATTATTTAATCTCACCAAAGGGGTGTAAACAATTATGTTAGTCGTACAAAAATTCGGAGGTAGCTCGGTGGCAGATGCCCAGCGCGTAATGCGCGTGGCCGGCATCATCACCGACACTTACAAACAGGGCAACGATGTGGTGGTTGTGGTATCCGCCCAGGGCGATACCACCGACGACCTGATCGAAAAAGCCAAGGAGCTCAATCCCCGCGCCAGCAAGCGTGAAATGGATATGCTGATGTCCGCCGGCGAGCAGATCTCCATCTCTCTGCTGGCTATGGCCATCGATGCATTGGGCTATCCCGCCATCTCTCTGCTGGGCTGGCAGGCCGGCTTTGAGACCAACTCCAAATACAGCGCCGCCCGCATCAAGCGCGTCAATCCGGAGCGCATCCGCGCCGAACTGGATAAAAACCGCATTGTCATCGTGGCCGGTTTCCAGGGCCTGAATCGCTATGACGATATCACCACCCTGGGCCGTGGCGGTTCCGACACCAGTGCCGTGGCCATCGCCGCCGCCATGCGTGCCGACCTGTGCCAGATCTATACCGACGTGGACGGCGTATACACCGCCGATCCCCGCAAGATCCCCGATGCACGCAAACTGGACGAAATCACCTATAACGAGATGCTGGAATTGGCCACCTCCGGTGCTCAGGTGCTGAATAATCGCTCTGTGGAAATGGCCAAAAAATACAACGTAGAACTGGAGGTCCTGTCCAGCATTACCCGCGTGGCAGGTACCAAGGTCAAGGAGGTTACCAAAATGGAAAAAATGCTGATTAAAGGTGTCGCCAAAGACGACAGCGTCGCTCGTGTAGCTCTGGTTGGTGTGCCGGATAACCCCGGTATCGCCTTTAAGGTCTTCTCCCGCGTGGCAAAGGCCCATATCTGTGTAGACAACATCCTGCAGTCTGTGGGCCGTGACGGCACCAAGGATATCGCCTTTACCGTTCCCGCCGCCGACGCTGACGCCGCCGTAGAGTCCCTGAAGGATTACTGCGAGATGGTAGGCGCCCAGGGTCTGCACGTGGAAAAGGACGTAGCCAAGATCTCTATCGTGGGCGCCGGTATGGAGACCCACGAGAACGTGGCCGCCGGTATGTTTGAGGCACTGGCCGACGCCGGCATCAACATCCAGATGATTTCCTCCAGCGAGATCCGTGTATCCGTTCTGGTGGAGAAGAAGGATGCCGACCGTGCCGTAGAGGCTGTGCACCGCCATTTCTTCGGCGCCTAAGATAGTGCAACACTGCGCAGGCAGAGTCCAGTGGACTCTGCCTGCTTTTTTGTATATTCGCTAACTTTCTTCATATAGTAACAGTGGGTTTTTATGGCTTGTGAAATATTGGACAATGATTGACAAAGTCATTTATACCATTTATTATATAAGGTGAGGTTTTTTGGCCAAGCAAGGGCAAATGTCCCTTGCCAGTAATAAAAGAAAGGTGAATGAGCAATGGCGTTTTATCTCCACGGGGTTCACGTACCCCACAGAAAGACAACACGGCATAAACCCATTCTGCGTATGGACGTCCCCGCCACCGTATGCATCCCTATGAGCATGCACATCGGCGCGCTCGCCACCCCCATCGTTAAGATTGGTGACGAGGTCAAGGTGGGACAGAAGATTGCCGAGGCCGGCGGATTTGTATCCGTACCGATCTATTCCGGCGTATCCGGCAAGGTTATGAAAATCAAAGATCATCTGACTGCAGGCGGTAAGGTAGTACCCGCCGTGGTTATCCAGACCGACGGTCTGCAGACTGTAGCAGACACGGTGACACCTCCCACGGTGGATAGCCGTGAGGATCTGATCAACGCTATCAAAGAAAGTGGCGTTGTGGGTCTGGGCGGTGCCGGATTCCCCACCCACGTCAAGTTTAACGTAGAGCCGGAGCGCATCGAATATTTGATTATTAACGGCGCTGAGTGCGAGCCCTACGTCACCAGCGATACCATGACCATGCTGGAGCGTGGCGAGGATATGGCTATCGCCCTAAAGGCGTTGGCTAAGCACCTGGGCGTCCGCAAGGTAATCATCGGTATCGAGAACAACAAGAAGGATGCCGGCGCCGCTATGCGTAAGATGGCCGGCACCCTGACCGATATCGAGGTGTCCGTCAAGATGTTGCCCTCTGTCTATCCCCAGGGCGGTGAAAAGGTGCTGATCTATCACACCACCGGTCGCACCGTGCCTATGGGCAAACTGCCCATCGACGTGGGTTGCATCGTGGTCAACTGCACCACCCTGGCCGCCATCGGCGCCTATCTGTCCACCGGTATGCCTCTGGTGGAGAAGTGCGTTACCGTAGCCGGCGGTTGCATCAACAATCCCCAGAACGTGGTGGCTCCCATCGGTACGGCTCTATCCGACCTGTTTGATGCCTGCGGTGGTCTCACCGCCGAACCCACCAAGCTGATTTACGGTGGTCCTATGATGGGTGTTACCGTACCCTCTGCCGATCAGCCGGTGATGTCCAACACCAACGCCGTGTTGGCGCTCACCACCAAAGAGGCTTGGCTGCCTAAGACCACGGCCTGTATCCGCTGTGGTGCCTGTACCAACGCCTGTCCCTTTGGATTGGCTCCCGCCGCCATCTCCCACGCCCTGGGCAAACAGGATGCCGAGGCGCTGAAAGAGTTGGCCGTCAACGCCTGTATGGAATGTGGCTGCTGCAGTTTCGTCTGCCCCGCCAACCGTCCCTTGGTTCAGAATAACAAGCTGGGCAAGGTATTCCTGCACGAGGCAAAAGCAAAGGAGGGTGCAAAATAATGAGTATGAAACAAACCTTAGCCATCTCTCCCCACATCCACAGCGGTCGCTCCACCTCCCGCATTATGCTGGACGTGCTGATTGCGCTGTTGCCTGCCACCGTGGCCGGCACCGTCATCTTCGGCCTGCGCAGTCTGCTGGTGATCGGTGTTTGCGTAGCCGTCTGTGTGGGCCTGGAGGCTCTGTTTAACGTCCTGACCAAAAAAGACCAGACCATCGGCGACCTGTCCGCCGCCGTCACCGGTCTGCTGTTGGGTCTGAATCTGCCGGCTAACCTGCCCCTGTGGCAATGTGCGGTAGGCTCGGTATTCGCCATCATTGTGGTGAAATGCCTGTTTGGCGGTATCGGCCAGAACCTGGTTAACCCCGCCATCACCGCCCGTGTATTTATGCTGGTGGCCTTTGGCTCTATGGCCACTGCCGCCCAGCCCATCATCGCCGCCGATACGGTGGCCGGCGCTACCCCTCTGGCCGCTGAAAAGATGCCCTCTCTGCTGGATCTGTTTCTGGGTCTGCACGGTGGCGCCATCGGCGAGACCTGCGCCGCCGCTCTGCTGTTGGGCGGTATCTATCTGCTGATCCGTCGCGTTATCACCTGGCAGATCCCGGTGGTCTACATCGGCTCGGTGTTTGCCCTGTCCTATCTGCTGGAGGGCTTTGATCCCACCTATGCTCTGGCACTGACCTTGTCCGGCGGTCTGTTTATCGGTGCTTTCTATATGGCTACCGATTACGTCACCTCTCCTCCCACCCCTTGGGGTAAGGTAATCTATGCCTTTGGTTGCGGTCTGCTGACCGTGGTTATCCGTAAGTTCGGCAACTATCCCGAGGGCGTATCCTTTGCCATTCTGTTTATGAACATTCTGACTCCCTACATCAGCAAGTGGACCCAGCATAAGGTCTTTGGAGTAGGAGGTGCCAAGTAATGATTAAGAACATCAAAAGTGTTGGCGTTTTGGTGGCTATCTGCAGTGTGATTGCTCTGCTGTTGGCCGGTACCAACGCCATCACCGCTCCCATCATTGCCAAGAATGCCGCCAGCGCCGCCAACGAGGCACTGCTGGTGGTGATGCCGGATGGCACCGGCTTTGAGCAGGTGGACACCACCGCCTACGAACTGCCCGCCACCGTCACCGAGGCCTTTAAAGAGACCTCCGGCAACGGCTACGTGGTGAAACTGACCACCAAGGGCTACGGCTCTGACTTTGTGATTATGTGCGGTGTCAATGCTGAGGGCGTTGTCACCGGTGCTGTATGCCTCTCCTCCAACGAGACCCTGGGCAAGGAGAAGGAGTATGGCCAGAACTTTGCCGGCAAGGATGCCGAGGGCGTAGAGGCCACCGACACCGTCTCCGGCGCTACCCTCACCACCGCCGCCTATAAGGGCGCTGTAAAGGATGCCCTGAACACCGCCATCATCCTGGGCGGCGGCAGTGTGGACATCCGTGACGAGGGTCAGATTTTGGCCGATAACCTGGCCGCCGCTCTGCCCGAGGGCGACATCTTCTTTAAGTGGTTCGCCACCGAGGTTATCGAGGGCGTGGACGCCATCTACGTGGCGGACAACAACGCCGGCTACGTCTGCCAGATCGGTGAAAAGTTTATCGGCGTGGACGCCAACGGTGTCAGCGACAACGCTGTGGCCGCTGCCGCCATCAAGACTCTGCGGGATTCTATGCTGGGTGACGTGAACATTGCCGACACCGGCATCAGCGAAAATATCCAGTCTGTGCAGAAGACCGCCACCGGCAACTACGTGCTGGAGATCAAGGGCGCCGGCTACGGCATCAAGGGCGGTAACGAGTGGCATCCTGCCTCCGGTGAGTACATCCTCATTAAGGTATCCATCACCGCCGACGGCAAGATCATCGACTGCCTGACCCTCTCCCAGGCCGAAACCCAGAACTTGGGCTCTGCCTGTGCCGATGAAAAGTTCTACGGTCAGTTTGACGGCAAGACCGCCGACACGCTGGATCAGGTGGATGCCATCTCCGGCGCCACCATCACCACCGACGGCTATATGGTCGCCATCCAGCGTTGTCTGGATGCCGTTAAGATTCTGGAAGGAGGTGCCAAGTAATGAATAAAGACAGCAATCTGGCTACCCTGTGGAAGGGTATCCTGAAAGAGAACCCGGTGCTGGTGCTCATTCTCGGCACCTGCCCCACTCTGGCCACCACCAACACGGTGGACGGCGCCTTTGGTATGGGCTTGGCGGCGCTGGCTGTGCTGGTGTGCTCCAACGTATTTATCTCTCTGTTGCGTAAGGTTATCCCGGATACCATGCGTATCCCCTGCTATATCGTTATCATCGCCGGTTTCGTTACCATCGTCAAGATGCTGGTGCAGGCCTATCTGCCCTCTCTGTACGAGACCCTGGGCGTGTACTTGGATTTGATTACCGTTAACTGCATCATCTTGGGTCGCGCCGAGATGTTCGCCAGCAAAAACCCGGTGGTCAAGTCCGCTCTGGACGGCATCGGTATGGGTGTCGGCTTCACCCTGGCGCTGACCGCTATGGCCATCGTCCGCGAGGTGTTTGGCGCCGCATCCTTTGCCGGTATCGCCATCCCCTTCCTGGCAGACTACAAGATTGCCTTCCTCACCGCCGCACCCGGTGGTCTGCTGGTATACGGTCTGCTGATTGCTCTGGTGTCGGTTATCACCAAGGGCAAGTATCCCAAGAAAAAGACCTTCTCCTGCGCCGGCTGTCCCAATGCGGACACCTGCCACACCGGCTCCTGCCAAGAGAAAGGAGTTGAGGCATAATGGATATGAAGAACTTAGCCATCATTCTGTTTGGCGCCATTCTCACCAACAACTACGTGCTCAGCCGTTTCTTGGGTATCTGCCCCTTCCTGGGCGTATCTAAGAAGTTGGATCAGGCCACCGGTATGGGTATCGCCGTTACCGCCGTTATGCTGTTGGCATCGGCTGTGACCTGGCCCATCCAGTATTACGTGCTCAACACCCTGGAGCTGGGCTATCTGCAGAATATTGTGTTCATTCTGGTTATCGCCGCTCTGGTGCAGATGACCGAACTGCTGCTGAAGAAGTTCTCTCCCGCCCTACACAAGGGTCTGGGTGTGTCTCTGCCCCTGATCACCACCAACTGCGCCGTGCTGGGTGTCACCATCAACAACATCAACGACGAGTTCACCTTCCTGGAGTCTATGGTCAGCTCTCTGGGTTGCGGTCTGGGCTTCCTGCTGGCGATGGTGCTGTTCTCCGGTCTGCGCTCCCGCATCAACGAGGACAACATCCCCGCTCATTTCCGTGGTTTGCCGGTCACCCTCATCGCCGCCGCCTTTATCTCTCTGGCCTTTATGGGCTTCGGCGGTGTGGTTGAGAACATTTTCGCTTAAGGAGGTAACGTGAATATGGATATTTTGGTTGCTTTCTTAGTGGTGGCGGCTATCGCCCTGGTGCTGGGTATCGCTCTGGCGGTGCTCTCCCACTTCTTTGCGGTGCCGGAGGATCCCACCTATAAAAAGATTCGTGAGTGTCTGCCGGGCATCAACTGCGGTGCCTGTGGCTATAAGGGTTGTGACGACTACGCCTCTGCGCTGACCGAGGGCGGTATCAGCCCCAGCCTGTGCGTTCCCGGCGCCCAAGCCGTTGCCGATGAGATCGGTGGCATCCTGGGTGTAGAGGCCGAGGCTTTTGCCGACAAGGTGGCCTTTGTGGCCTGTAACGGTCACTGCGACGCCACCGGCAACAAGGCTGCCTACGACGGCGTGCCTACCTGTGCCGCCGCCTCTATGCTGTTTGGCGGTCCCGGCGATTGCGCCCACGGCTGTCTGGGTCTGGGCGACTGCGCCAAGGCCTGTCCCGCCGACGCCATCTGCACCATCGACGGTGTGGCTCGTGTGGATACCAGCCGCTGCCTGGGTTGCGGTCTGTGCGCCAAGACCTGTCCCAAGGGCATCATCGCTATGGTGCCCCAGGACGTTTCTGCCGCCGTTATGTGCCACAACACCGACAAGGGCGTTGACGCCCGTAAGGCTTGTAAGAACGCCTGTATCGGCTGTAAGAAGTGCGAAAAGACCTGTCCCAATGAGGCCATCTCCGTTAACGACAATCTGGCCACCATCGACTACGACAAGTGCACCGGTTGCGGTGCCTGTGCCGAGGCCTGTCCCACCGGCTGTCTGAAGAAGGTGTCCTTCCCCAATCTGCCGGAGAACGTGGATGCAGACGATCTGCTCAACGGCTAATCTTATGAAAACACAAACTGTAAACAACCGAAAGTTCCGCAACGACCTGGTGTTTATCGTCGCTCTCTTGGTGATTGTGATGGTGGCGGGGGTCTGTCTGTGGTTGTTTCGGGGTGTCGGCAACACCGTCACCGTCACGGTGGATGGCAACGTCTATGGCGTGTATCCCCTATCCGAAAATCGGGTAGAGGATATCCGCACCGGTGACGGGCAACTGAACCGCTTGGTCATCCAAGACGGCAAAGCCCGCATCGAGACCGCTACCTGCCCCGACGGCATCTGCGCCGGACACCATCCGGTAAGCCGTGAGGGCGAGAGCATTGTCTGTCTGCCCCATCGGGTGGTGGTGACCGTCTCCACCACCGACGAAAACCAGCCGGATATGGTGGTGTAATCCCAAAAAGAAAGGGGTCTTGTCTGTTGAAACATAATACGAAAAAGACCGCTTTTTTGGGGCTGTGCATCGCTGTGGCGCTGGTATTCGCCTATATCGAGGCCATCTTACCACCACTGGTGTCTGCTGTACCCGGCATCAAGATGGGACTACCCAATATCGTCATCATCTTTTTGCTGTATCGGCGGGGTATCCGGTCAGCGGCGGTGGTATCCCTCTGCCGCATGCTGTTGGTAACCCTGCTGTTTGGCAACACCATGGCTCTGCTGTACAGCCTAGCCGGTGGCGCATTAAGCCTGACGGCTATGTATCTGCTCAAGCGCTGGGATTTCCTATCCACAGCCGGTGTCAGCGTGGCCGGTGGCGTCCTACATAACGTAGGACAGATCCTGATGGCTATGCTGATGTTGGGCACCGCCGAATTAGGCTATTACCTGGTTGTGTTGGCGGTTTCCGGCACGGTGGCAGGCCTGTTTATCGGTCTGTGTGCCTCGTTGCTGATCCGACGGATACCCACCCGCTTTTAAAGTTAGCCGAGTCTAACGTATTGACAAACACGATTTGTCCCATTATACTGGACACAGGTGTGCTGTAAAGCACCTAAAAATTGAAGGAGGATATACACTATGAAAAAGATCGTTTCCCTGATCCTGTGTGGCGTTCTGCTGCTGAGTGCTTGCGCTCTGACCGGCTGTGGCGCCCAGGCTCCCGCTACTCTGAAATTTGGCACTGCTGTTTATGCTTCTGCTCCCACCGCTACCGATGCTACCGCCGATAAGAACGGCGCCGGCGAGATCAACGTGACCATCGCCGCCGTGTCTGTTGACGCCGACGGTAAGATCGTTGCTTGCGCTCTGGACACCATGCAGAACAAGGTCGAGTTCACCGCTGACGGTAAGGCTGTTGGCGCCGCTGAGTTCAAGACCAAGGGCGAGCAGGGCGATAGCTACAACATGGTCGCCTATGGTGGCGCCGGCAAAGAGTGGTACGCTCAGGCTGATGCCTTCGAGAGCACCGTAGCCGGCAAGACCCTGGACGAGGTCAAGGCTCTGGTTGTTGAGGGCTACAAGGCCGGTGACGAGCTGGTTGCCGCCGGTTGCACCATCGCTGTTGCCGATTTCGTCGGCGCTGTGGAGAAGGCTTATAACGCCGCCGCTGACAGCGCTGTTACCGCCAACGACACCCTGAAGGTTACCGCTTACACCGAGCAGACCATCGCCGACGCTTCCGCCGATAAGGACGGTAGCAACAAGGTTTCCATCTATACCTACGCCGCTGCTGTTAACGCTGAGGGCAAGGTTGTGGCCGGTACCAGCGACTGCGTCGAGGCTGACTTTACCTTTGACACCAAGGGTAAGGCTACTGCCGACTTCTCCAAGGGCGTTTCTTCCAAGCGTGAGCTGGGCGCCAACTATGGCATGGTCGCTTACGGCGGCGCTGCCAAGGAGTGGTTCGAGCAGGCTGATGCTTTCGATGCTCTGTGCATCGGCAAGACCGGCGCTGAGATTGCCGGTCTGATGAACACCGCCGGTGACAACGCCGGTAAGGGTGTTGAGGAAGTTGTTAACGCCGGTTGCACCATCTACGTGTCCGGTCTGGTTGCTGCCGCTTCCAAGATCTAATTCGATCAAACCAAAAACGGGAGGGGTTTCCCCTCCCGTTTTTTGCACTATGGAGCTTTGTATGAAACACCGCCTATTGGTCCTGGTGACGGTCCTGTCTCTACTGCTGACCTGTCTCACCGCCTGTAAAACCGAAACCCAAAAATATTCTGCCCATTCCTTTGACTTTTTCGATACCGCCACCACCATCACCGGCTATGCCGACAGCCAAGAGGAATTCAACCACGTGGCAGAGAATATACAAGATCAGTTGCGGGAGTATCACCAACTCTACGACATCTATCTGCGGTACGAGGGCGTCAACAACCTCTGCAAGGTCAACGAATTGACCGATGGTGCCCACCCCGTAGTGACGGTGGACCGCAAGATCATCGACCTACTGCTGTATGCCAAGGAGATGTATAAGAAGACCGACGGTATGGTGAACGTGGCTATGGGTAGCGTGCTGAAGCTGTGGCACGATTACCGCACCATTGGTATGGACAACCCTGCCGATGCCTCTCTGCCTCCGATGGAGAGTCTGCAAGAGGCCGCCAAGCATACCGCCATGGACAACCTGGTGATTGACGAGGTAAACAGCACCGTCCACATCACCGACCCTCTGGCGCGATTGGACGTAGGCGCCATCGCCAAAGGCTATGCGGTAGAGCGGGTAGCCCAGTGGATGGAGCAAGAGGGCTATACCGGCTACATCCTCAACGTGGGCGGTAACGTCCGCACCGTGGGCAGCAAGCCCGACGGCGCCGGATGGGCAGTAGGCCTGGAGAACCCCGCCGACACCGCCGCCGACTATATCGCTACCTTGGAACTCAGCGGTATGGCGCTGGTGACCAGCGGATCCTATCAGCGGTATTATCTGGTGGATGGCAAACGGTATCACCACATCATCCACCCGGACACCTTGATGCCCGCCGAGGGGCTGTTATCGGTATCCATCCTATGCCCCCACTCCGGTTTGGGTGATGCCCTGTCCACCGCCCTATTCTGTATGCCCCCCACCGAAGGTCTGGCGCTGATCGAATCTCTGCCGGACGTTGAGGCGCTATGGGTAACCGCCGATGGTACCCAAACGATGTCCTCCGGCTGGAACAACTACGTAAAGAAGTAAAACGGGAGGAAATCCTATGTTTGAAGCCTTTGTGAATAACTACGAAAGCGTTCTCCACCACATCGCCGAGCTATCGGCTTTGTCCCTGGAGTTTATTGGCGTTATCATCATCGTCATCGGCTCGATTAAGTCGCTATCCCAGCTGATTGTCAACCTGATCCGCCACCGCCGTATCAACATCGTCATCGAGCTGGGCAAGACCCTGGCGCTGGCGCTGGAATTTAAGATGGGCGCTGAGATCATCAAGACGGTTATCGTCCACGATCTCACCGAGTTGGCGGTGCTGGGCATCGTCATCCTCATCCGCGCACTGCTGGCCTTCCTCATCCATTGGGAAATCAAAATGGAGAAAAAGGACCACGAGCACGAGGACGAAGAGAAAAAATAAAAGAAATCGCTACGGGGAGAACGGTTTTTTAGCCGTTCTCCCCGCTTTTTTGTGCAATAAAGTGTTGAAATGCTTTTTGGGGTGTGGTATACTAATACATTATAATTCCATAAGATGGAGGAATTGCTATGCTGGACATTAAATTTATCCGTGAGAATCCGGAGATTGTAAAAGAGAACATCCGCAAGAAGTTCAAGGACCACAAACTGCCTCTGGTGGACGAGGTCATCGAGCTGGACGCTAAAAAGCGCGACGTAAACACCCGTGCTAACGACCTGCGCGCCAACCGCAACAAGATCAGTAAGGAGATCGGCGGTCTGATGGCCAAGGGTCTGCGTGAAGAGGCCGAGGAGAAGAAACAGCTGGTATCCCAGCAGGCTGCCGAGCTGGCCCAGCTGGAGCAGCAGGAGGCCGAACTGGCCAAAGAGCTGAACGACCGTATGATGAAGATCCCCAACATCATCGATCCCTCTGTCCCTGTTGGCAAGAGCGACGAGGACAACGTGCAGGTACAGGTCTATGGCGAGACCAACGAGGCTACCTTTGAGATTCCCTATCACACCGACATTATGGCCAAATTCAACGGCATTGACAAGGCTGCCGCCGGTAAGGTGGCCGGTGAGGGCTTCTATTATCTGATGGGCGATATCGCCCGTCTGCACTCCGCTGTGCTGAGCTATGCCCGTGACTTTATGATTGACAAGGGCTTTACCTATTGCATTCCGCCCTATATGATCCGCTCCAACGTGGTCACCGGCGTTATGAGCTTTGAAGAGATGGACGCCATGATGTACAAGATCGAGGGCGAGGACCTGTATCTGATCGGCACCAGTGAGCACTCCATGATCGGTAAGTTCATCGACACCTTCACCAACGAGGCAGAGTTGCCCCTGACCCTGACCAGCTATTCCCCCTGCTTCCGTAAGGAAAAGGGCGCTCACGGCATCGAAGAGCGTGGTATCTATCGTATCCACCAGTTCGAGAAACAGGAAATGATCGTCATCTGCAAACCCGAGGAGAGCATGGAGTGGTTCAACAAGATGTGGAGCTATTCCGTAGAGCTGTTCCGCTCTCTGGATATCCCGGTACGTACTCTGGAGTGCTGTTCCGGTGACCTGGCCGACCTGAAGATTAAGTCCTACGACGTAGAGGCTTGGTCTCCCAAGCAGGGCAAGTTCTTTGAGGTTTGCTCTTGCTCTAACCTGGGCGACGCCCAGGCCCGCCGTCTGGGCATCCGTGTGAAGGGTGCTGACGGCAGCAAGTATCTGGCCCACACCCTGAACAACACCGTGGTGGCTCCTCCCCGTATGCTGATTGCCTTCTTAGAGAACAATCTGCAGTACGTAGACGGCAAGTATTCCGTCCGCATTCCCGAGGCTCTGCGCCCCTATATGGGTGGCAAAGAGGTCATCGAGGAGAAGTAATGACCGCATAACAAAAAGACCGCTATCCATACGGATAGCGGTCTTTTCCTTATTAGGCTCCCTCCCCGAGGGAGCTGCCGAGCGAATGCGAGGCTGAGGGAGTTAATGCCAAATAATCCGCCCACACAAAAACTCCCTCCGTCACGGCTATCGCCGTGCCACCTCCCTCAAGAGGGAGGCTTTTCCTGCCCACAATACTGCATAAAAACACCGCCATCCGTAAAGACAGCGGTGCTTTTCCGTTAGTTAAAACCTTTTTTCAGTTTATCGAAGAAACTCTTGCGTTTCTGATACTGCTTGTCGCCGGTGGATTCCTCAAACTCTTTGAGCAGTTTCTTTTGCTCTTTGGAGAGGTTCTTGGGCACTTCCACCACGACCTTCAGCAGCAGGTCACCGGTACCACGACCGTTGAGGTACGGAATACCCTTGCCCTTAACCCGCAGAACGTCGCCGGGCTGGGTGCCATCCTTGATGGTGTAGGGCATCTTGCCATCCAGGGTGGGGATCTCCACCTCGGCACCCAATGCCGCCTGGGCATAGGTGATGGGCAGTTCGTACCACATATTAAAGCCATCCCGCTCAAACAAGGGGTGAGGACGTACCGACACCTGCACCTGCAGGTCGCCGGCAGGACCGCCGTTAACACCGGCGTTGCCACGTCCGGGCACGGTAATCACCTGACCATCCGCAATACCGGCGGGTATGTTGATGCCCACCTGCTCGGCCTGGCGCACCCGACCCTGACCGCCACAAGAGGAACAGGGAGACTCGATGATGCGCCCCTTGCCCTGGCAACGAGGGCAGGGAGACTGGGTCTGCATCACGCCAAAGGGGGTGCGCTGCTGACGGCTCACCTGACCGGTACCACCGCACTGGGGACAACTTACGGGGCTGGTGCCCTTTTGGGCGCCACTGCCACCGCAATCGGAGCAGAGGACAATCTTATGCACCGACACCTTCTTCTTGCAACCCTTGGCGGCCTCTTCAAAGGAGATGACCACCTGAGCGGCTACGTCACCGCCCTGTCGGGGTGCATTGGGATTCTGCCGACGGCCGGTACCACCGAATCCGCCGCCAAAACCACCACCGAAAATGGAGGAGAAGATATCGCCGATGTCGCCGAAGTCCACGTCCACGCCACCGCCCCAACCACCGGCACCGGCGCCGAAATTGGGGTCTACGCCGGCGTGACCAAACTGGTCGTACCGGCTCTTTTTCTGGGCGTCAGACAGCACCTCATAGGCCTCGCCCACCTCTTTGAACTTGGCCTCAGCCACCTTATCGCCGGGGTGCAGATCGGGGTGATATTCTTTTGCCATCTTGCGATAGGCTTTTTTGATTTCGTCATCCGAGGCGCCTTTATTTATGCCCAGCACCTCGTAATAATCGCGTTTATCTGCCATAGGAAATTCTCCTGTCTAAAACGCCGTTAGGCGTTGCATAGGCTCCCTCTCCGAGGGAGCTGTCCGAGCAATAGCGAGGACTGAGGGAGTTGTCTTTCATCTTACTTGCTACAGAGTAACTCCTCCGTCACTTGCTACGCAAATGCCACCTCCCTCAAAAGGTAGGCTGTATGGACTCTACAAAAAGCAGGTTTCACCGCCCGGATTTCTCCAGGCGGTGTCCTGATTCTATCTGAATTATAAATCAGTGGTTACCTTAGTTCACAGTGCCGTCGTAGAAACCGTCACCGTCGGGGGTAGCGGTGCCGTCGGGGGCTACGCCACCCTCGGGAGCACCCTGAGCAGCGGCAGCCTGATACAGCTTCTCGCTGACAGCGTAGAAGGACTTGGTCAGTTCCTCCTGCTTAGCCTTGATGGCCTCGATGTCCTCGCCCTTCAGAGCCTCTTTCAGAGCGTCGATCTTGCCCTGCAGTTCGGTCTTGTCGGCCTCGTCGATCTTATCGCCCATCTCCTCGATGGTCTTCTCGGACTGATAGACCATCTGGTCGGCGTTGTTGCGGGTATCCACAGCCTCACGGCGAGCCTTATCCTCGGCGGCATACTGCTCGGCCTCACGGACAGCCTTCTCCACATCCTCTTTGGACATATTGGTGTTGGAGGTGATGGTGATGGCCTGCTTACGGCCGGTGCCCAGATCCTTGGCAGACACGTTTACGATGCCGTTGGCGTCGATATCGAAGGTTACCTCAATCTGAGGCACACCACGACGGGCGGGAGCGATGCCATCCAGGTGGAACATACCCAGAGTCTTGTTGTCACGAGCAAACTCACGCTCACCCTGCAGCACGTGTACCTCAACAGAGGGCTGGTTGTCGGCAGCGGTGGAGAAAATCTGGCTCTTCTTGGTGGGGATGGTGGTATTGCGGTCGATGACCTTGGTCATCACGCCGCCCATGGTCTCAACGCCCAGGGACAGGGGGGTAACGTCCAGCAGCAGCAGGCCCTTGACCTCGCCGCCCAGAACGCCGCCCTGCAGGGCAGCACCCATAGCCACGCACTCGTCGGGGTTGATGCCCTTGAAGGGCTCTTTACCCATAAACTTCTGAATAGCCTCCTGCACGGCGGGGATACGGGTAGAACCACCCACCAGCAGAACCTTATCAATCTGGGAAGCAGACAGACCGGAATCGGACAGAGCCTGACGTACAGGACCCATAGTGCCCTCTACCAGAGAAGCGGTCAGCTCGTTGAACTTAGCGCGGGTCAAGGTCAGATCCAGGTGCTTGGGACCGGTAGCGTCGGCGGTGATGAAGGGCAGGTTGATGTTGCTGCTGGTGGAACCGGACAGCTCGATCTTGGTCTTCTCAGCGGCCTCGCGCAGACGCTGGACAGCCATCTTGTCGCCGGACAGGTCTACACCGGTCTCAGCCTTGAAGGAGGCGATCATCCAATCCACGATCTTCTGGTCGAAGTCGTCGCCGCCCAGGCGGTTGTTACCGGCGGTAGCCAGAACCTCCTGAACGCCGTCGCCCATCTCAATGATGGACACGTCGAAGGTACCGCCACCCAGGTCGTATACCATAATCTTCTGGTCGTTCTCTTTGTCGATGCCATAGGCCAAAGCAGCGGCGGTAGGCTCGTTGATGATACGCTTAACCTCCATACCGGCGATCTTACCGGCATCCTTGGTGGCCTGACGCTGAGCGTCGGTGAAGTAAGCGGGAACGGTGATAACCGCCTCGGTGACGGTGTCGCCCAGATAAGCCTCGGCATCCGCCTTCAGCTTCTGCAGGATCATAGCGGAAATCTCCTGGGGAGTATAGGCCTTGCCGTCTACAGAGACGGTGTTGGCGCTACCCATATCGCGCTTGATAGAGGCGATGGTGCGGTCGGGAGCAGACACAGCAGACTGCTTAGCCACACGGCCAACAACACGCTCGCCGTCTTTCTTGAAATGCACCACAGAGGGAGTGGTACGGGCGCCTTCAGCGTTGGGGATGACGACAGCCTCGCCACCCTCGATAACCGCTACACAAGAGTTCGTAGTACCCAAGTCAATACCAATAATCTTTGCCATAATAATTACCTCCAGTAAAATAAATAGTTGTTTATACAGTGTGTTTATCTAATCGGTTTCCCGTAATTAGCATCTTACGTTAATTGGCAACCTTAACCATTGCCGGGCGGAGCACTTTATCTCCCAGTTTGTAGCCCTTTTGGAATACGGCGGTGACGGTCTCTTCGTCCACCCCGTCGGCATCCTCTCGCATCACGGCGTTGTGCACGTTGGGGTCAAAGGGCTCGCCCTCGACGCCGACCTCTTCCAAACCCAGTTTGTGCAGAGCGTCCATAAACTGACGGAGTACCAGGTCTACGCCGGTCTTATAATCGTCACCGGCAGGAGCGGCAATCGCCTTTTCCATATTGTCCACGCTGGTGAGCAAGGCGGTGAGCACGTCGGCCTTGGTAAAGGCGCCAATCTGCATCTTCTCTTGCTCGGTGCGGCGCTTATAGTTGGCGTATTCTGCCAGCATCCGCTGGTACTGGTCGTTCATAGCGGCCAGTTCCTCTTCCTTTTCCGCCAGTTTCTTTTCCAACGTAGCGGTCTTGGAAGGCTTCTTTGCCTTTTTCTCCTCTACGGGAGTTTCGGTCACCGGGGTTTCCTCCGGCTGTACGGTTTTGTTTTCGGTATCCATCACAGGCACCTCCTATCAGATGTCCAGAGCGGCGGTCTCTTCAAACAGCTCGCTCATCATCCGCCCCAAGTGAGCGGCAAAATATTCTATCCGAGGGATGGCCTCGGCATAGTTCATACGATTGGGTCCCATCACACCGATGGTGCCCTGACCCCGCTGACCCAAGGAGTAATGAGCCAGGATGATGCAGGAGCCGTCCATATAGCGGTCGTCGTCGCTACCGATCAGCACCTGTACCCGATTGTCGGTGGGGATCTGCTCCAGCAGATTCTGTACGTTTTCCCGATCAGCCAGGAAGGCGGTCAATGCCCGGGCCCGATCGGTGGTGTAATCCGGGTGGCGCATCAGATTCATCTGACCGGCCACCGCCAGTTTGGCTCGTTCACACTCCTGAGCCAACTCGTAGAATGCGGAAAGGATGGGCGCCACCGCCAAACCGGCCTCGCCCAACTCCAGCATAATCTCTTGCATAGAGGCCACCGTCACGGCGGTGATCGGTGCGCCCTGGAACCGCCGAGAGAGATACTCGGTCAGCGCCACGGTGATCTTGCTGGGGATATCCCGCTGGCAACGGCACATCCGGGTGCGGATAAAGCCGTTGTCCTGTACCAGCACCACCGCCATATTGCGGGGTGAGGTCTGCATCAGATCCACACGGCTGATGCGGGAGCCTACGCCATCGGGACATCCGGCAAACACTGCCAAGCCGGTAAAGTCGGCCAGCGCACGGCAAGCATCCTCTAACAGGCGAGTACCGTCACCGGACATGGTGGCCAGCACCGCTTTGATATCCACCTTATCCTGTAAGGTGAGCGGTCGGCGATCCATCAATTTGTCTACGTAAAACCGCAACGCCTGGGCGGTGGGCAACCGTCCTGCCGAGGTGTGAGGCTGGGTAAGGTACCCGGCCGTGGTCAGCGCCGCCATATCGTTGCGGATGGTGGCGGAGGACACGCTGTTGCCCAGCATCTCTGCCAGCACCTTAGAGCCCACCGGCTCGCCGGTGTCAATGTAACTCTCGATAATGGATGCCAGAATCCGACATTTGCGAAAATCCAGTTCCATAGTGGTGTCCTCCCCTCGTATTTTGCGGTTAGCACTCTCGGTTTTGGAGAATTAGCACTCTCTGTGCCCGAGTGCTAATTCTAGTTTAGCACATTTTCCGAGAATGTCAATAGGCTTTTTGTGAATTCTTTGTGAATGGCCGTTTTTTCGTGGTTTCATCCATAGTCTGTGCCGATTTTTCCGCCGATATGCTTTATAATAAAGGAATAAAAAAGAAACCGACAGAACGGTCTCTGTCGGTTTCTTGAAAATCCTATTTATTCAGTAGGCTGACTCTCTTCCGTAGGTGCAGGCTCGGTAGGCTCTGCAGGAACGGTAGTGTCCGGGGTGGTGGGGTCAGCGACCACGGCCGCGGTGGTCGTGGTGGTCGTGGTCGTAGTAGGCTCCACGTCGCTGACACGCAGAGTGATGGTATCGCCCATACGCTTGGCGGTACCGGCCTTGGGGTCGGTGCCGTCCACGATGCCACGCTCGTACTTGGATACCTGTACCTTCAGCACCGTCACACGGAAGCCCAGCGCACGCAGATACTTTTCGGCGTGATCCTGTTGCCAACCGGATACGTCCGGAACCTTGACCTCTTCGCTTTCCTGACCCAGACTGATAACCACCTTGATGGTGGCACCCTTCTCCACCTCTTCCTTGGCGGCAGGCTCCTGGCTGAGGATAGCACCGGCGGGCTTCTCGCTGAACTGCATGCTCTCCAATTCCAGCTTCATATCGCCACCCAGCTTCTTGTCACGCAGGTCGTAATAGTTTAGACCAATCACGTTGTCCACAACCACCTTGTTGAGATTGCGCTCGGTAGTAGTGGTGGTTGCCAAGGTGGGCGGTGCCGTCGTGGTGGTGGTCTCGGGGTCCTCGGTGTTACCGCCACCCATAGAGCTCAGCAGCAGCACCACTGCCACAGATACCGCCACCAGACCAGCGGCAACACCGGCAATCAAACCGATCACTTTCTTCTTATTAACAGCGGGCTTTTCGTCGATAGCGTCCCGCTCGATATCCTCTTCAGCCTCGTCCACCAGCGCGGACACGGTGGGGGTCAGCGCCAACTGGTCACGGAGCACGGCCACAGAATCGGTACGATTTACCGGCTGTACCTGCAGAGCGTTAAACAGCGCCACACACACCGGCTGGGTCAGCTCCTCCGCCACTTCGGCAGACATAAACAAATCGTCGGAATTCTTAGCACGGCGATCGCCAGCCGGAGGCTCGTTACCAGTAACGGTGCGGAAGATGGTAGCCGCCATACCGTATACATCCGTATAGGCGCCTACGTCACCATCCACCATATACTGCTCAGGAGCGGCATAACCGGTCTTCAGATCCGGAGGCAGATCGGTACCGGCCTGGTGTACAGCCGGGATAGAGAAACTGCGCAGACGCGCCTTGCCATCGCTACCGATGAGAATGTTGTCCGGGCAGATGGCCAGGTGGTGAATACCACCGGCATTGAGGCTGGTCAGTGCCGACAGCAGAGGCATAAACAGCGTGCGTGCCTCCGGCCACGGAATGCGACCGCCGGATAACTTGATCTTGCGGGTCAGGGTCATACCCTGGCAATAGTCGGACACGGCATACACGGTGCCGTTCTCCTCAAAAATATCGTAGACCGGCACCACAGCAGGCAGATCACGCATACGAGCCAGCGTACGCATAGTCTGACGGAAGCGGTCGGCATACTCCTCGAATACACGCTCGCAACCGGCCATAGGCTGGACGCCGCCGATAGAATCACGGTGACCGATGGCAGCGGGGAAAAACTCCTGAATAAAGCAAGGCTCACGCAACTGACGGTCGTAAGCCAGATACAGCAGGTGGTCGCTGCTCTCACCGGTCAGCTTGCCCACGATATAATGACCCTGCAGAGAGGCGGTCACCGGTAGGCAATGATCGGGGTTTTTATCCTCGCCCAGGGTGAAGCCACACACAGAGCAGGTGGTGTTGCCCTCCGGCAAAGGGTTCATACAACCCATACACAATTTAGCCATAATCGAATCCTCCTTATGTACTCACGTCAGCCCATAGACTGGCGTCGAATCATCTGACGAATATCCTTGCCCACGCACAACAGCGGTACGAATCCGCCACTGATACGACTGGCAATCTGATCGCCGTACCGCTCCCGCAGTGCGGCAAAACTCAGGTTGGTGCTCACCACCGTAGGCTTGCCCTCCAGCAGGCGGGCATTCAGCACGTTATAAATGCACGCACGGGAGAAGGGTGTGTCAAACTCCATACCCAAATCGTCCAGCACCAGCAAATCGCACTGGGTCAGCTGGCTCTCGCTGTCGCCCTGAGAACGGCCGAAATGCTCTGCCTCCAGCTGACGGATCAGCGGCTGCACCGAGCCGTACACCACGCCGAAGCCCTGCTCGGTAACGCCACGGGCGATGGCCAAGCACAGGTGAGTCTTGCCGATGCCGGTGGCACCCTGCAACAGCAAGCTGTCGCTGTTGGGAGTGAAATTGGCGGTATACTCACGGCAATAGGTGATTACGTCGGTCATGTGCTGACGGTGGGAAACGCCCAGCTTGGGGTCCACTGCCGTGTCGTAATAATCCAACCGCATAGAGCCGAAATCCGTCAACCGCATAGCCGACAGACCCGACAGACTGTTACAAGCCTCCTCTTTCAGCAATTGGCGATAACAATCGCACACCACACCGTTTACAAAACCGGTGTCACCGCAACAGGCGCAGGTGTATCGAGGCTCAAAATTAACTCTATCATAGCCGGCAGAGCGAAGAATATCCGCCATCTCCTGCTGGAGAGCCAGGTTCTTCTCTTGGATTTTCTCCACCGCCTCCGGGTTGCGCCCCAGAATGGCGTGGGTCAATTCCGGAATGGCCGCCGCTTTTTCTCGCTCAATCTCTTTTAATCGAGGGTATTGTGCGCACAAATTCTCACGCATAGCGGTGGCGGCACTCTCCGCCTCACGCCGACGCTTTTCCAGTCGTTGTCTGGCGGCACGCACCACAGACTCACTGTATGCCATCAAGAACCGCCTCCTTTACTTTTTGTTGAATTTGGGTCGGTATTTGAGCAGTTGCGCCTCAAAGGCGTCGCTGTCCAAGCTGCTCTCCTCCGGGTTGGTGGCCGCCACGCCCTTTTTCTTGGCGGGCTTGGGGGTGGCTGCGATGTGGTCGGGGCAAGAAATGCCCTCGGCGTGCCACCGCTCCAAAATCTTATCCATATACGCCACGCTGAATTTGGCGCAATTCTCGTTGGTGATGGTCTGGGCGTGTTGCAACATCGTGTCGCTGAAACTCCAGTCGCTCAGCCACTTGTGGGCAGTCTTTGCCTGGGCCGCATTCAGCGCTCGGGTAAGACCCAGCACCTTTTCCACCTTTTCGGCAGAGGTGCGCACCTCTTGCAGTTGGCGAATCTTATTGTCCACCTGGTCGGGGGTGACGATATCCTCGTCCGCCCAAGCTAGAGCCAAGCTCTCTACGTACCGCACGTTGGCCTTGCCCACCGATACGGCATAGCCCACCGTCATCAGCACCGATGCCGACGGAATACCGGCAGTGGTGATGAGGTACAACAGCGTGGCGTTGTCGCCGTGGTTGAGAGGACGTCCCAAACGGGCGCTGACCTCTTGCAAAAAGGCGGTAAACTCCTGATGCTCTTTCTGATAGGCTACCACCTCTTGCCACATAGGCTTGACAGCGGTAGGACGGGCAGAAGGCGTCTTGGCGACGGGTTCGGGAGCAGTGGCAGAAACGGTGTTATCCACCAACAACACACCCTGCTGTACCCAAAAATCCAAGCAACCCTTGCACACGTCGGGGGTCAATCCGGTAGCGCCGGCGCAAGCATCGGCATCAAAGCCCTGTCGCTGACGGGAGAACCACAACAGCACCCGCCACTGCTCGACCGTCGCCAAGGTCAGCAGATTGTCCACCGCACCCGACGGCAATACAAACACATCCCGCATCTGGCGGGGATTCCAACTGTATTCTGCCACGATGCTCCCTCCTTTCGACAGAATCTCCATTTTATTATAGTATAATAACACATCCCAATTATATATTCAAGAGGAACACCGAAAAATTCCTTGTACTTGACAAATCTTCCCACAGGTGCTATAGTATGACTTGCAACTGAACAGACAAACAAGGGGTGCTGCCAACCGGCGGCTGAGAGAGCGTTACGCTCAACCCTATGACCTGATCCGGATAATACCGGCGGAGGGATGTTTTCTAGAAACATACAACAGCCATTGACGCTGTCGTCAACCTCCGTTTACCAAAACGGAGGTTTTTTGTTTGTTCTTGTGACCGTCCCGGGAAATATAGCGGTTACCGGTTGCTCCTATTTTCACGATTTTTGAAAGGAGAACAAACAAATGAAGTCGCAAAAAATGTTACGTCTGGTGGAGAGTGGTCTGCTGTTGGCCGTGGCGGTGGCACTGAGCATGGTCAAGGTGTTGGATCTGCCCTACGGCGGTAGCATCACCGCCTTTTCCGCCCTGCCCATTCTGCTGGTGGCCTATCGCCACGGTACGCCCTGGGGTCTGCTCACTGCCTTTGCCTATGCGCTGATGCAACTGGTGCTGGGCGCCAGCACCCTCTCCTACGCTACCTCGCCTATGGCGGTGGCGGCCATCATTCTGCTGGATTATCTGCTGGCTTTTACCGTGCTGGGTTTGGGTGGCATCTTCCGTCGCTCTTGCGCCAATCAAGGCGTCGCCTTGGTGCTGGGCGCTGTGGTCACCGGTCTGTTGCGATACCTTCTGCACGTGATTGCCGGGTGCACCGTATGGGCGGGTCTGTCTATCCCCACCGAGGCGGCGCTAGTGTATTCCCTAGCCTACAACGCCACCTATATGGTGCCGGAGGTCATTGTCACCGCCCTAGGCGCTTGGTATCTGTCCCGCGCCGTAGACCTGCGCGAGCAAACCCCCGCCCGTGCCAAAACCGCACCGGTGAACCCCACCGCCTTTTGGATTGGTGCTGTGGGCAAGACCGCACTGTTGGTGGCTGCCGTGTGGGACGTGGTGCTGATCTTCTCGCCCTTGCAAGACCCGGAGACCGGCGATTTTGTCATTTCCAACCTGTCGCTGGTGAACTGTCCTCTGTTGCTGATCGTCACCGCCGTGGGCGTGTTGGTATGGGGACTTAGTGAACTGGTCCGTCGTATCCTGCAAAAAGCCTAAAAAAGAGCCTCTGTCCCTTTGGGCAGAGGCTCTTACTTTTTATTTCTGAATAACAATACCCAACACCGGGCAATCCAGCGTCTTGGCAACCGTCAGGATATACGCCACGTCGGCGTGACGGGTTACGCCGTTATGCACAGCCAACAGCATACCGTCGGACTCGGCCAAGCGGTGCATACCCTCGGCGCACCGGGCAGGATTCTCCGCCACCTGGGCGCTAATGTTGTTTTTGCTCAATTCCTCGGCAAAGGCCGTGGGTAGATCGCCCACCAAGCACACCGAGGCCTTGCCGGAGCTCACGGCAGACAGCGCCACCTGCTGAGCCAACAGGCTCTCGTCTGCATCCTTATCCTGCAACAGACGGCAGAGCAGACCATCCACAAAGCACCGCTTCTTCTCGCCCTTTAAAGAGCCGAACACCACCGCATTGTGGCGTGCCAGCAGATCGTTTTCGGACAGTACACGACCGCAGAATAGATACCGCAGAGCGTGCCACATAGCCAGCAGGGCAAAACCGGCGATAAAGCCCAGCACCACCATCTTAACATTCAGGTCAGGCTTGGGTGCGGGATGATCAGCATCCGGCTCGACCTCTTGCTTTTCCAAACGGTTGAGATAGGCGCGGTCACCGGCGGTCAAAGCGCCCTCGGCGGCAGCCAGGTCGGTCTGCAACTGCTTTTGCTGTTTCAGGCTATCCAGCTGGCGGGTGCGTACCGCCTCAGAACCGGCAACCACGTACCGGTCAAAAGCCCACTCGCCCTTATGCTCGCCTACCACCTCTTTCACCGGTGCAGTCAGACCCGTCACGGTCTCACGCACCAGATTGGAGAGCTGCTTGCACAGTGCCTTGGTAGGTGCCACAATCTCCACGTCCAAGAATACACAATGGGCCGGCGAATCCACCGTCTCATAGGTGAGTTTTACGTTGAGTAGCTCTGCCAAATAGGCAGGAGGCGTTTCATCTTTGGTATTCAGGTCGGCATACAACTCTTGGGATGCCAAACTCTTGCTGTACAGCGTGGCGGCAGTATAGGCACAATCGCCGGTCACCAGATAGCTCATCCGACGGGTGTGCACCGCCATAGCGTCGATGCTCATCATCGGGGCGGACTGATTATAAGCGCACAGGCTGGCGTAGGCCGCCCGATAATTCTGCACCGTTGCCACACGAGCCAGACCCTCGTCGTCCGGCTCTGCCGGGGTTACCACCTCGGTCTTTTCGGTGGTGGCACCATACAGGCTCATATCCCGCCAATAGGTAAAGCCGCCCAACAGCACCGCACCGGCCAACGCCACCAGCAGAATGCTTCGCCAGCGCAAGGCCACGTACAGCACCAGGTCACGGAAATGGATCACCAAATCCCGGGGATCAAATTCGGTCTGTTTATTCATAGCGTCCTCCGTTATTTCAAATAATCCGCATAACTGCGTTCGGTATCAAACAGCACCCCGGCGTGATAGGTGGGATCCTGTCGCATCACCATATAATCGCCATAGGCGGTGGTCAACACCTCGTCATAGCCCTCCGGCACCGTGATGGTGGTGTACTCAAAGGGCATCTCCTGCGCCTTATCAAAGCAGCGCTTGGGCAGTACCCACTGTTCCAAATGATGCGCAAAGCTAATCAGCGCCACTCGGCTGCAACCGGTGCCGTTATACTTGGTGCAGGCCTGCTCCATCTTGCGGTACGCCCACCGATAGGGCACCCAAAACAGAGCGTAGTGAATCAGGGTTTTTACCAGGTTCTTTTTCACGCTGCCGGGATACCTCACGGTAGCCGCCAGCAACTTGACCCATAAGCCCACCTCTTTCTGCTGTTTGGCTTTCAGAGCGGGGTCGTCCGGCACCTCGTCCAAGGGGAAGATGTCCAGGAAGATGCCCTGATTAAAGGTGTAGTGACCTTTTTCGGACAACAGGATGCCGGTGGTGCCACTGTGACGCAACTGGGCGTGACCACGGCTGTAGTTCTTATCGTTATAGGCGGTCTGGAGGAAATAGGGCGCAGCGAACTCGTCCGCCACCGTCAACAGCTTTTCATAATCCTCTCGGAACATAAACACGTCGATGTCGTCATCCCAGGGGATAAAACCCTTGTGCCGAATGGCGCCCAGCATGGTGCCACCACCGGCGTAATAGGTCAGTCCGTGGCGCCGGCACACCTCTTTGAGTTGTTCCAGCAGATCCAGCTCCACTGCCCACACTTTTTTCATATCCGCCGATACGGTATACCCGCACAGCTCTTGTTCTTGTAAAAATTCCGCAGGACGTTCCATTTTCGCTTCCTCCTTGTTTTTACTTGGATTTTCGTTTTAATAGCATATCTTTTGCCGCCAGATAGGCGGGATCCTTAAACACAATCAGCAAGGTGACGTAGATGACCACACCCACCGCAATCTGACACAGGATGGTGTACGCCTCTACCGGCATCACCCGACCCATCCAGTAGATAGGCACAAACATCGCCACTGCAAAACCGCCGTAGCGTGCCGCCATACCCAGCAACTGCCAAGCGGAAATAAACCGATGGGAGAAATACAGGTACAGGGTGGAAATCACCAACTCTGCCGTTACCGATGCCACCACCGCGCCATAGGCGCCCAGGCGAGGGATCAGCAACACGTTCAGTAACAGGTTGGTGGTAGAGCCGATGATGATGGCCCGGTTGCTCAGTGCCCGCTGACCGCTGGGGGTCAGATACAAAGAGCCCAGCACGTTACTGGTGCCGATGATAAACAGCAAGGGGGCAAACATCATCAGCATATAGCCCGCCTCGGCAAAGTTGGCGCCGTAGAACTCCAGCGAGAATCCATAGCCACAGGCAATCAAACCGGCGCACATAGGGAAGGACAGCATATACATAAAGCGGAAGGTACCCCGGATATGATCCCGTACTTCTTCCTCTTGGTTTTTACCAAACAAATAAGAAGTGCGCACACCCACCACCACGTTTAGCGAGGTGATGACGGTCATCAAGATGTTGACGATCTTGTGGGCGTTCTCATAGAAACCGTTTTGCGCCATATCGCCGGTGATGGCGCCAATCATGGTCTTATCCAGCACCGTGTAGATGGAGGTGGCAATGGTGGGAACGAAATAAATCCACACCTCTCTCAGGTGGCGGAGAAACCGCAACCGGCGCAAAGGAATGGGGCGCACCATCTTGCGCAGTTGAGGCCACATCAGCAGGTTGGACACAAACATACTGCCGGTCTGGATGGCGCAGTACAGCGCCACGTCGCCGGCATCCCGCACAAAGGCGAAAATCAGCGCCATACTCAGCAACTTTACCGTCAGGTTGCGCAACATCAACGACTTAAAATTCTCCATAGCCTGGAAATACCAGGTGCAGTCTGCGCCCACCGACAAAATGGTAAAGCCCACACCCAGATACACCAGCCAATCGCCGCCGATAATCCAAATAAACAGGGCGTACAACCCACAACATATCAAGGTGTTAACAATGCGGATAACCGACAGCTCCCAGAACAGACGAGAGGACTTGACCCGGTCGTCACGGACACGGGACACCTCCCGCAGACCATAGGAGCTGAGACCCATCGCCGCAAACAGAGCAAAATAGGTGGCAATGGACAGCACGTAACTGTAGGTGCCCACGCCGGTCTCGCCCAGCACACGCGCCAAATAAGGCGCTGTGATTAAGGGCGTCAGCATCGACACAATCTGGACGCTTACGTTGTATATGTAATTTTTTCGTAAATTGCCAGTAGCCATAACGAATCCTCTTTACGTCGTTTCTAACGGACGATGGTGACGACCGTATTCCATAAACACGGCCATAAACAGAAGAGTCAGGAAGTTGTATGCAATATTACTGGTGAACAATAGCCCAAACACCAGCGCCACAAATCCGCCCAGCATCCAGCGACGCTGTCCCTTGGCACGGAACAGCACCCGAACAGCGGGGATGCAATACAGCGTTGTCAGGTACAGACCACCCTGGGCCAGCACCACCATAAAGCCCATACTCAGACCGTTATTGTAGCGGTCGGCATAGGTAAAGAAGGGGATTACCGAATCGTCATTCCAATAGCCGGTGCCAAACAGCGGAGCCGTCTGCCAGGTCTTAAAACACGCCAGCACGTCGTCCAGGCGCATACCGCCGGACACCGACTGCATCTTATCCCACAGCAGAACCGCCGTCACAGCGCCCACGCCCAGCACCGCCGCCGGGATCAAAATCACCTTTAATCGGCGGGATAGCCATCCGGTGGAAGGGGTAAACATATACTTGATGGCGAATACCGCCGCTACCAGCACAATCGCCTTGGCGGAATACGTAGTAGCGGTGGCCGCCACGTACAACAGGCATCGCCACAGCCGGGGCTTATCCCGCAACAACACCTCGGTGGCGGTGGCCACCGTCAGGAAAATAGCAAATCCGGGCGCCTCGGGGAAGACACCGCAGTTGCGCACCAGTGTCATGCCGAAAAAGTCAATCTTCTGCGCTTCATAAAACAGGTGGAAATAGGTGGGACAGGTGCGCACCGTACCGCCCCAGGAATAGGTGGCGGTGGACTCGCCGGGCAATACGTTCAGCAGCGTGCCAAACACGTAGAAAAACAGCGAGATGGCGGTCAGCACCGTGACGATGTCCGCCAGTTTGTATAACAAATCCAAGCAACCCTCTTGCCGTTCTTTCAGCCCCACGTAGAGCACCAACAGCAGTAGCGGGATGGCGTAATACAGCACAAAGCGCACCGCATTGTAGCGGGTCGCCACCACGTAGATGGCCAGAAACACCGCCAACAACACCAACCGTTGCCAGTGGGCCGCCTTGACCACCCCGGCACGCATAAATATCAGCACCACCAACACCGGCAACGCCAAGCGGATGGCGGTGTTGCAGTTGGCAGAGGTGAACAGGCACCAGGTGGCGGTGTAGAACAACACTAAGAACATCAGCAGATATTCCAGCACCGTGAGAATATTCACTTTTGAAGGCAGACGGCCTACTCTCACAGCCATAGACATCCTCTTTCTTACTTCTTACAAGCAAACAACAGACGGTTCTTTTGCCGTCTCAAGAACAGACGCAGTTTCGCAGACAGGGTCTGTTCGGTATTAAACACCCTCAGGTGCGCCACACGTAAGCTACGGTGGGTCACCCACACGTTGAGCAGACGCTCGGACAAAAAGCCGTACAACCGTTGCTGATACGGGGTATAGCCGGTCATATCCACCGACTTTTCCAATTCTTCCAGCACCGCAAACAGCCACCGACAATAGGCGTCAAACTCCGCACCGGGGGTGATCACCATATTGTACAGACTCAGGCGGTTACCCGCCATAATGCGGTCATAGGCCGGCAACACAGAGGCGTCCACCGCCTCTACCGCCCGACGGAGAGAAACCAGGTCTTTTTCGTGTCCGCTGTGCAGACAGAACTCCTCATAGGCACTCTCCCGCAAATATTCCGGACGGGGTAACACCACGTCGTAGCGGGTCAGCAGGTCCTGTATCTCACCCTCGGTGAGACGTCCCTGCTTACCACGGAAATAGCGTCGGTAATGCACCAGACCCTTATACTCGTCGGCGGTGTTGCGCCAAATCCAGTACAGGCCGGTCAACTCACAATAATGGGGGTTCTTTTGAGAGATGTGCGCACCGGTATTATCCGGGGTGTATCCCAAAGACGCCTTGCCCTCTGCACCCACCTGGAGCGGGATGTATCCCGGCTCTTGAGGTACCGCAAAGGCTTTATGCGCCGCTATATAGATTGCCATTACGCCATCTCCTCGTACTTCTCTTGCATAATTCGTGCCGCCACCTGTACGTCATAGCCACAGGCCACCATCTCGGCGGCGGTGTCCCGACGGGGTATACGGGCGCTCTCCAGCACCCGCCGGGCCCACAGGTCGGGGCTATCGGACAGGGGCAGATAGGTGACCAAATCCTCTAGGGGCAACTCTTTGGTCACACCGGTGGAGGTCACCACCGGCAGACCGGTGGCCTGGGCCTCGATGCCCACCACCGGCAAACCCTCGAAAAAGGAAGGTAACACAAACACGTCAAAGGCGTTCATCAGCGCCGGGATATCCCGACGGATGCCCAGATACTGCACCCGGTCGGCAACCCCCAACTCCTCGGTATAGGCCAAGGTCTCGTCCAGCAAAACGCCCTCGCCGGCCAACAGCAGACGAGCCGACGGCTCTTTTTTTACTAGAGAGGCAAACACCTCCAGCAGATACCGATGGTTCTTCTGCTGAGAGAAGCGTCCCACGTGACCGATCACCAGATCGTCACCCACGCCCAATTGGGCTCGGGTCTGCTCACGCAGAGCGGGGTCGTAGCGCATCACACGGGTATCCACGGCATTTTTCAGAACCGTGTACCGCCGGTTTTTGATAATCGGGGTGGGAAATTTCCACCGCGCCGCCAAATGGGAACAAGCGAAATAGTCGGTGGGGTATTTCTGTAGCGGATACCAAGACAGCATCCGGATGATTTTGTATTTGAGATTCACGAATCCACCGCAGTGGGAGTGAACCGCCACGTGACGGGCGCCACTCTTACGCGCCAAGCGGGCACCCTCCATCAGAGCATAGGTGCTACCGGAGTGGATGTGCACAATGTCGTAACGGTGCTGGGTCAAAAAGGCGGAAACCCCCTCTTTGAAATAGCGGTTGTTGTCCACGTTAAACTCGTGACCTGCCGCCCACATATGACCACCCAGAGACTCCACTTCTTCACGGGTGGCCGGCACACGGATGGTAAAGGGGGTGAAAAAATCAAACTGCACACGGGTGCGGTCGATGTGACGGTACATATTCATCAGATAGCTGTCCTGCCCACCATTGGAAAAGGGCTCGCCAAATATCTGCAATACCCGAATCGGTTCCATACTACACCTCAATCTACATACTCGATGGTCGGACGAAAACGGAATCCGGCAAAGAAAGAGGACAAAATCACCTGCATCTTCTTACCCTTTTGCTCGGATTTCAGCAACACTTTCAGCAAATGGAAACACACACGAGGGACTAGGTATAGCCACCCCTTGATTCCCTCACGGCGGTAGACGTACACCTCATTGCGATAGAGGTAGGCGTACCGTCCCAGACGATCGGCAGAATCGGTGGCGATATTCACCTTGTCGTTGCTGTGCATATCGTGCAGCACCCGACTGCCGGTAACGGCATAGCAGGGATACTGCCGAGACAGACGGCGGGTATACTCCAAATCGTCGGACCAAATAAAAAACTCTTTGATGGGCAGACCTACCTGATGCACCTTTTCGGCGGGGATCAGCACCGATACAAAGGTGGCCATCATCACCGGGACGATGGGCGAGGTGAGATCCTCGATCTTACTCTTGATGCCGGTCTTCTGCACGTTCATATTGCACAGGCTACCATCCCGCCAATAGGCCATACCGGATAGGAAACCGTAGTTGCCGTCCAGTTGGGCGTCGGCATCCAGCAATTTTTCCAGGGCATCCGTCTCGGGGATGCAGTCGTCGTCCATCAGCCACAACAGGTCATAGCCCTCTTGCACCGCCAGGCGGACGCCATACTGAAATCCGCCGGCACCGCCCAGATTGGCGCCGGTATTGTGGTAGCGCACCCGGTCGCTCAAACGGGAGGCAATCGCCTCGTGGGTTCCGTCGGTAGAGGCATTATCCACCACCAGCACGTCCACCGGCGCCGTCTGGCTCAGCAGAGCGTCGACACACCGCAACAGGGTATCTTTTCGGTTGTAGGTGACCACCACGGCGGCTGTCCGCTTGTCCATAGGAACCCTCCTGTCTGTACTTGGCTGGGTGTGGGTTGTCCGTATGTTGCGGAAACCGCACACCCTTTATTATGGCATATATACCCATATTTATAACATCATAGCATATACCTGTGTCAATGTCAATCGAACAATGCAAAACCCGGACCCTGAAAACTCAGAGTCCGGGTATGCCCGTTAGCCCTTTGCCTTTTCGGCGAAGGTGTTGTTCACCACCGCACCGAAATCGGCGGTTTTGGTCAACTCGCCCGCTTCGGTCATCACCATCTGCAGACGCTGGAAACTCTCCTCACTCATCACCGGGTCGGTGTTCCAGGCGCCGATGGAGCGGTAGGATGCCACCGACTTGGTCAACAGCTCCAGGCTGGTGTCCGGGAACTGGTCTGCCACCGCCTCGGCTACCTCTCGGTCGGTGTGGGTAGAGACCCATTGTAAGCCCTTACATACTGCGTTTGTAAACCGCTGAACCAGGTCGCTATTTTCCTCGATATAACTCTTTTTGGCAAAGTAGGCGGTATAGGGAATATCCCCGGACGCCTCACCCACCGACGCCACGATATACCCCTTGCCCTCTTGTTGGAGCATAGAGGCGGTGGGCTCAAAAGCGGTGACGTAGTCCCCGGTGCCACCGGTAAAGGCCGCCGTCATCATAGAGAACTGGACGCTGTTGTCCAGCACCGTATCGGTGGCGGGGTCGATGCCGTTTTCCCGCAGAACGTGCTCCAACGTCATATAGGGCACACCGCCCTTGCGCCCGGGGAGAATGGTTTTACCCCGCACCTTATCCCAGGTGAAATTCTCGTCCGGTGTGCGACCGATTAAGAACGAACCATCCCGACGGGTGACCTGAGCAAACACCTGGGTGTAGTCCGCTTTGCCCTCGTTATAGACGTAGATGGCCGCCTCCGGACCGGCAAAGCCGATGTCGATATTACCGGACAATACCGCCGCCATCACCGCATCTGCGCCCTGACCGTTGGACAGTTCCACCGCAATACCCTCTTGCTCAAAGAACCCTTGGGCGATGGCCACGTATTGGGGTGCGTAGAAAATGGAATGGGTTACCTCACACACCGTCACCGTATCCAGGTCGTCGCCCTTGGCGCAACCCACCGGCACCAACAGCACCACCAGGGCGGTAACCACCGCCACACCTTTTCGCCAAAACTTGCTCATCACAAAACACTCCTTCTCTTCTATCGGTTAATTGTGACCGAAACGGCGGGATACCAACCGTTGCGCCAACGCCACGCTCTCATAGAGCAGCGCCGCCACCACCGCCAGGATAATCACCGCCGCCATTACCAAATCCATCTTGAACACCTGACCGCCGTAGACAATCAGATAGCCAAGACCCGCCCGAGAAACCAAGAATTCTCCGGCAATCACCCCCACCAGCGACAGGCCGATATTCACCTTGAGCGAGTCGAACAAGGTGGGGATATTGTAGGGCAACACAATCTTGCAAAAGATCTGCGCCTTGGTGGCGCCAAAGGTGGAGGCCATCCGCAAAGCGCCCGGGTCGGTATCCCGAAACCCCGACAGCATCTCCAGCACCGTCACCACCAGAGAGATGGCCAAGGCCATAAACACGATGGCACGGGTGCCGGCACCGGCCAAAATGATAATGACCGGTCCCAGCGCGATTTTGGGCAAACTGTTGAGCACCACCAAATAGGGCTCGCTGACCCGTGACACAAAGGGACTCCACCACAGCACCACCGCCAGCAACACACCCGCCGCCGCACCCAACAGGAATCCCGCCAAAGTCTCGGCAACGGTGATGCCCAGATGGTACAGCAGATCCTCCCCCATCATCGCCACGTAGGTACCCCATATCCGGGAGGGTTGGCTGAAGATGAAACTATCCAACCAAGACAGCCGTGCCGCCACCTCCCACAGGATCACGAGAAACAGCAGAAAACCCCAACGGCACAGCCGGATGCGGGTGACATAGCGCTTAGTCTGCCGTAGATAACGAGCCCGCTCCGGTGAAAGAGCCGGTCTCGGTTTTGGACGTTTCACTCATCCCCAGCTCCTTCCATATAGTGTCGAAATAGGAGGTGAAAGCAGGCAGACCACGCCGCCGTATGGGGCTGGTCTCCTCCGGGTCAAACCGAATGGGCAACTGACGGCGTATCACCGCCGGACGAGGGGACATAATCAACACCCGATCACCCATACAGATACTCTCCGGAATATCGTGGGTAACCATCAGGGCGGTGACCCGTTCTCGGCGGATGATGCGATACACGTCCTCTGTCACCTCCATACGGGTTTGATAATCCAGGGCGGAAAACGCCTCGTCCAACAGCAGAATATCCGGATTGACCGCCAGGGTGCGGATTAGTGCCACCCGTTGGCGCATACCCCCAGACAACTGGGACGGTCGGCTGTCCGCAAACTCCCGAAGGCCATAGGTCTCCAACAACGCTTCTGCCCGCTGACGGGTTTGGTTATTCAGCTGGTGGCGAATCTCCAGCCCAAACAGCACGTTTTGGCGAACGGTGCGCCATTCCAGCAGGTTATCCTGCTGGAGCATATAGCCAATGCGGGGGTTGGGACCCGCTACCTTCTGTCCGGCCACCATCACCCGCCCGGCAGTGGGGGTAAGGGTGCCGGCAATGATGGATAACAAGGTGGATTTTCCGCACCCACTGGGTCCTACCAGGCTGAAAAAATCCCCCTGTTCCATGGAAAACGATATGTTTTCCAGCGCCACCGTCTCACCCGCCGGGGTCTGATAGGTTTTGCGGATTCCCTCTACGCTCAGCACCGCCATTGCACTCACCCTTTCTGCTTTTCACGCTCCTTCTATCAATGTATGCGCATTTTCTTGGGCGGTGCAGGTTTTTGTCGTGAATAAATCCTTGACAAGAGGATTGTGTATAGTGTAATATAGTATGTGGTGGTATTTGTGTATTTTTGGCACATTTTTCCATCACAACATTTTGTGCCGTGCCGTAGCACGGAACGAGAGTGTTAATCAGTCAGTGGCGTAACCCTGGGGGTTCACACGCTTTTTTTGATACACGGCGACACGTTTTTGGGTGTCCCACCTTTGAAAATTGAAAAGAGTCCCCGGGATCGCCTTTCAAACCACGTTATTTTAGGAGGTGTATCCCACATGTTCGTGTTGAACACTGCGGCGTTGAGCCTGGACCTGCCCACCATCGGTATCGGTGTGGCGGCTCTGGTCATCGGCGGTCTGGTGGCAGGCATTGTCGCCTACCGTGCCGGTATCAACCACCGCAAGAAAGTAGCCGAGGCGGCTATCGGCTCTGCTGAATTAGAGGCTCAGCGCATCCTGCAGAATGCGGCAAAACAGGCCGAATCCAGCAAAAAAGAGGCTCTGGTAAAGGCAAAGGACGAGATCTATCGTCTGCGCAATGAGTCCGACAAGGAGATCAAAGAGCGCCGTGCCGATATCCAGCGTCAGGAGAATCGTCTGCATCAGAAAGAGGAGTCTCTGGACCGCAAAGTTGAAAACTACGAGAAAAAAGAAGAGAAACTGGCAGAACGTGTCAAAGAGGTTGAGGCCCGTATGGCCGACGCCGAGGCCCTGAAAAAGAGCCAGTACGAACTGCTGGAGCGTCTGTCCGGCTTTACTAAGGAGCAGGCCAAAGAGTATTTGCTCAACAGCCTGAGCCAGGAGCTGGAGCACGAAAAGGCTGTCAAGATGGCCGAGTTCGAGACCCAGCTGAAGTCTGAGGCCGACCAGCGTGCCCGTGCCCTGATCTCTCACGCCATCCAGCGTGTGGCATCCGATCAGGTATCCGAGACCACCGTATCCGTCGTGGCTCTGCCCAACGACGAGATGAAGGGGCGCATCATCGGCCGTGAGGGCCGCAACATCCGTGCCATCGAGACCCTGACCGGCGTAGACCTGATTATCGACGATACCCCCGAGGCCATCACCCTGTCCTGCTTTGACCCGGTGCGTCGTGAGATTGCCCGCATCGCCATGGAGCGTCTGGTGTCCGACGGTCGTATCCATCCCGCCCGCATCGAGGAGATGGTCAACAAGGCTCGCCGTGACGTAGAGCAGACCATCAAGGCCGAGGGCGAGCGCTCTATCCTAGAGACCGGTCTGCGTGGTATCAACCCCGAGATTGTCAAGTTGCTGGGTCGTCTGCACTACCGTACCAGCTACGGTCAGAACGTGCTGCAGCACTCTATGGAAGTGGCCTTCCTGTCCGGTATCATGGCCAGCGAGCTGGGCATCGACCCCGAGGTCGCCCGTCGTGCCGGTCTGCTGCACGATATCGGTAAGTCGGTTGACCACCAGGTAGAGGGTAGCCACATCGAGATCGGTGTGGACATCGCCCGTAAGTATAAGGAGAGCGAGGCCATCGTCCACGCCATCCAGGCCCACCACGGCGACGTGGAGGCCCAGACCGTGGTCGCCTGTCTGGTACAGGCCGCCGACGCCATCTCCGCCGCCCGCCCCGGTGCCCGTCGTGAGAACCTGGAGAACTACATCAAGCGTCTGGAGAAGCTGGAGGAGATCGCCAACAGCTTTGACGGCGTCGAGAACTCCTTTGCTATCCAGGCCGGTCGCGAGGTGCGCATCATCGTCCGCCCCGACAAGGTCAACGATGACCAGATGGTCATTCTGGCCCGTGAGATTGCCAAGAAGATTGAGGGTAATATGGATTATCCCGGTCAGATCAAGGTTAACCTCATCCGTGAGAATCGCGCTGTGGACTACGCAAAATAAGATAAAACCAAAAAAGAGCCACCCGTTTGGGTGGCTCTTTTCTTATGCTCCGTATTCCGCTGTGATGCGCTCCAGTATCTCTTTGTCTGCCGGGCAAAAGGGATAATCCCCGATTTGGGCGGGGGTGATCCACGCTAAATCATTATGCTCCAACAGGGTGGGCGTACCACTCTCGATGGTGGCGTGGTACAAATAGAGATGCACCAAAATATCCGGGTACTGATGCACCACGTCCATAAAGGGCTCTCCCACCGCCAGGGCGATGTCCAGTTCCTCTCGGCACTCACGAATCAGCGCCTCTTGGTGGGTTTCTCCCGGTTCTACCTTACCGCCCACAAACTCCCACAGCAGGGCATTGCCCTTATGGACCGGGCGCTGACAAATCAAAAAGCGGTCATTGTCCCAAATCAGTGCCGCTACCACGTCTACCATAATCTACATCCTTTCACTTGCGGGTGGTTATTGGTGGAAAACGCTGTCGCCGATAAACTCACGAATGAGGGCGGTCTCCGGCACAGCCGCCGCATCCAAAGGATCGGCCGCTGCCAACACCGGCAACATCTCGGCAATCTCCGGGCGATCCGCCAGGGCGGTCAACGCCTCCAGCAGATACTTGCGGTACACGTTTACCTCGTAATCGAAGAAGGTGTCCACGTCAAAGGTGGAACGATGCTTGTAGGGCATAATAAACCGATCCTCACCCAAATTGACGCTGTGGAACATCTGCAGAGTATCCTCGGCACGACGTCCCCGATGGCGCACGTCCCGCAACATACGGCGAAGCAGACGGATGTATTTGGGGTGCAACTCTCTGCCGCCGGGACCCTCTACACGGGTGCGGACGCTGACGTACAGACGCACCGTCTGCTCCTCGGGCAACTGCACCACGTGGGGATTTAGGCAGTGGATGCCCTCTAGGATGACCACCTCGCCCGGTTTGCGGGTCAGGGTCTTGCCCGAGGGTCGGCGCGCGTGATTGCAAAAATCAAACTCGGTCAGTTCCACTGTCTTGCCGGCGATGATGTCTGCCAGCTGGTCGGTGAGCAGTTGCTCATCCACCCGTGCCGGGGACTCCAAATCCAGTAGCCCCTGCTCCAACAGGCGGTGATCCTCATCGGTAAGGGTATGGAAATAATTATCCTGAGACAGGGTATGGGTCTCCAGACCACGGCGATCCAGTTTGCTCTCCAATATCTGCGCCGTGGTGGTCTTGCCCGAACCACTGGGACCGGACAACAGCACCACCGGACACTGCTCGCTGTGCTGGGCGATGTAATCGGCAATCTTGGACAGTTGCCGGTCATACTGCGCCTCCGCCTGGGCAATAAAGGCGGTGGCATCCTCCGCTAGACGGCGGTTGCTCTCATAAATCGATTGGGTCATAGGGGGAAATTCTCCTTTCATCGATCCCATTTATCTGCTAGGGATTGTACCTGGCTGGCAAACCGTGCCAAATCCTTGTTGGCGCCACCCTTGTTGCGCTGGATGACCTCCATCAGACGGCGACCGGCCTCCAACAGACGATGGAATACCGGGCTCTCGCCATCCGTATACTTGGCCTTTTTGCCGGGCATCCGGGCGGTGTTGCCGGGTTGCAGACAAGCACCGGTGGCCAGGTCGTAGACGGCGTCGTTATAGGGTGCCACCGCATCCAAGCCCAACTGCTCTTTAATGCTGGTGGCGAAATAATCGCACACCTGGTCGCCGCCATGGTTAACGTATACCATTTTAGGTCTTTGGGGCAGACGCTCCAGCCAGCCCAACAGCATATCTCGGTCGGCGTGACCGCTGATACCGTTGAGATTCTCGATGTGCGCCTGTACGGTGATTTCTTCACCAAACAGTTTTACCGTGGGTGTGCCGTCAATCAGCTTGCGCCCGATGGTACCCTCAGACTGATAGCCCACGAACAAGACGGTGCTCTGGGGTCGCCATAGATTGTGCTTGAGGTGGTGGCGGATGCGACCGGCCTCGCACATACCGCTGGCGGACAGAATCACCTTGGGGGTGGTATCAAAGTTGATGGCGCGGGAATCGTCGCTGGTGATGGACAGGTGCAGATCCGGCAGACGGATGGGATTTTCGCCCTTGGACAGCAACTCCAAGGTTTCCTCATCGTAATAGCCCATAAGATCGCCGGAATAAATGTTAGTGGCCTCTACCGCCAAGGGACTATCCACCCACACCGGGAATCCGTCGTGACCGGTCACCAAGCCATCCCGCTTAATCTGACGGATCAGATACAGCATCTCTTGGGTGCGTCCCACCGCAAAGCAGGGAATCACCACGTTGCCACCCCGGTCAAAGGTCTCTTGCAAAATGCGGGTCAGCTGGGACACGTAGTCCGGGCGCTCACCGTGGAGACGGTCGCCATAGGTAGACTCAATCACCACGTAATCGGCGCCGGGCGGTGTCTGGGGATCGCGAATCAGCGGACGGGATACGTTGCCCAGGTCGCCGGAGAACAGCACGGTTTCGGTGGCGCCGTCCTCGGTGACGGAAACCGAAATAGAGGCGGAGCCCAGCAAATGCCCCGCATCGGTAAAACGCAATTTCACGTCGTCAAACAGGGTGTACTCCCTATCGTAGTCGCAAGGCTTCAGCAAGGTCAGGGTGCGGGTTACATCCTCGGAGGTGTACAGCGGTACGTAGGGCTCAGCGCCCTTACGCTTACCCTTGCGGTTGCGCCACTCGGCCTCAAACTCCTGAATATGGGCAGAGTCCATCAGCATAATCTTGCACAAGTCGGCGGTGGCGGTGGTGGTGTAGATAGGGCCCTTGAATCCCCGTGCCACCAGCATAGGGATACGCCCGGAATGGTCGATGTGGGCGTGGGTCAGCAGTACCGCATCAATATCCCCCGGGGATACGGGCAATTCCGGATTTTCATAAATATCCGCGCCCTGTTCCATACCGCAATCCACCAAAATGCGGTGGTTCTCGGTGGTCAGCAATGTGCAGGAACCGGTCACCTCGTGTCCGGCACCCAAAAAATGCAGTTTCATACACATTCCCCTTTCCCTGTTAGAAATATGTCTTCTTTACCCCCATTATACCACCGGTTTTTTCTGTAAAAAAGAGGGAATTGCATCATTGCGAAAAATATGGTAAACTTAACCTAATCAACGGAGGTGTTTTTATGCGAATTGTGGTAGCCGACGCCGAAACCGTCGTGGGTAACGGCATAGATTTGGAATTTCTGAAAGAATTTGGTGAGGTGGTAGAATACGATCTCACCCCGCCGGAACTGCTGGTAGAGCGTCTGCAAGGTGCGGATGCGGTCATCTGCAACAAGGTGCAAATCACCGCCGACGTGATGGCCGCCTGCCCTACGCTCAAATACATTGGTCTGTTCGCCACCGGCTATAACAACATCGACGTGGCCTATGCCACCGACCACGGGATTACCGTGTGCAACGTGCCGGGCTATTCCACCGAGGCGGTGGCCCAGCACACCTTCTCTCTGCTGTTGGGCATCACCAATCGGGTGCACGAATACACCGCCACCGTAGCCGAGGGAGATTGGGTGCGCAGCCGTACCTTCTCCTATTTCCCCATGCCCCTGACCGAACTGTGTGGCAAGACCATCGGCATCGTGGGCTATGGCGCCATCGGACGCCGTGTGGGGGATATGGCCCGTGCCTTTGGTATGCGGGTGCTGGTGTGCGGGCGCCGTCCCATACCGGATGCCGACGTAGAACAGGTGCCCTTTGAAGAACTGCTGGAGCGCTCCGACGTAGTGACCATGCACTGCCCGCTGAATACCGACAGCCAGGGTATGATGAACCGAGAGGCTTTTGCCAAAATGAAACCCGGCGCCATCTTCATCAACACCTCCCGTGGCGGGTTGGTGGAGGAACAGGCTCTGCGGGATGCCCTGGACAGCGGTCATCTGCTGGGTGCCGGTGTGGATGTGCTACAGGCAGAGCCCATGACCCCCGACTGCCCGCTGTTGGGCGCACCCCATCTGCTGATTACTCCCCACATCGCCTGGGCGGGTCTGGAGACCCGTCAGCGGCTGATGGGCGTGGTGGCAGAGAACATCCGCCGGTTTATGGCCGGTGACCCCATCAACCGGGTGTAAGACTGCCGACAAGTCTCCTTTTCGTGGAGTTTAACAGAATTGACGGTAAACAAGAGCAAAACTTTTACGATTTGGGGATTGTTTTTTCAAAAACAGAGGAGTATAATTTTTTCGTTCTAAATTATCCCTATTATTGAAAGAAGGCATTTTTATGCAAATCTTGTTGAGTTTGTCGGTGGCATTGTTCGCCGGTTTGATGCTCTCCCGTGCAGCCAAGTTGGTAAAACTTCCTGCAGTCACTGCCTATCTGGTGGCGGGTATCCTGGTGGGTCCCTATCTGCTGGGCCGAATCAGCCTGCCCGGCCCGGATCTGCATTTGGGCTTTACCCACGCTGATTTTGACGCCTACAAACTGCTCTCCGACGTGGCGCTGGGCTTTATCGCCTTTGCCATCGGTAACGAGTTCCGTCTGGCTACGCTGAAAAAGACCGGCAAGCAGGCCACCGTCATCGGCATCGCCCAGGCCGTGGTCACCACCCTGTTGGTGGATGCGGCACTGATCGGTCTGCACTTTGCTATGCCGGAGGTACTGCCTCTGCCCGCCGCTATTGTGCTGGGCGCCGTGGCCTCTGCCACCGCTCCTGCCGCCACCCTGATGGTGGTGCGCCAATATAAGGCCAAGGGTCCGCTGACCGATATCCTGTTGCCCATCGTTGCTCTGGACGACGCCGTGGGTCTGGTGCTGTTTGCCATCTCCTTTGGCGTGGCCAAGGCGCTGATCAGCGGTCACGTAGACGTGCTGAGCGTGGTGCTGGAGCCGATTCTGGAAGTGGTACTGAGCTTGCTGTTGGGTGCTCTGATGGGTTTCCTGTTCAACTACTCCGAGCGGTTCTTCCATTCCCGCTCCAAGCGTATGGCTATGTCGGTCACCTTTGTATTGCTGACCGTAGCCCTGTCTATGATTAAGTTTGAGGTAGGCGGCGTTCACGTGGCCTTCTCCTCTCTGCTGGTATGTATGATGATGGGTACCATCTTCTGCAACGTGTGCGACTTCTCCGAGGAGTTGATGGACCGTGTAGAGCGGTGGAGCACCCCTCTGCTGGTATTGTTCTTCGTTATCAGCGGTGCGGAGCTGGAGTTGTCCGTCTTCACCCAGTGGACCGTAGTGCTGGTGGGCGTGGTGTATATCCTGTTCCGTTCCGCCGGTAAGTATTTCGGTGCCGGGCTCTCCGCTAAGTCGGTGAAGTGTGAGCCCTCCATCGTCAAGTATCTGGGTATCACCCTGCTACCCCAGGCCGGTGTGGCTCTGGGTATGGCCCGCCAGGTCAAGCAGGCAGAGAACTTTGGCAACGTAGGTGCCATCGTGGTCAACATCACTCTGTTCTCGGTGCTGATCTATGAGTTGGTCGGTCCTTTCCTCACCAAGGTGGCTCTGCAAAAAGCCGGCGAGATTCGTCCCGAGGGCAAGGTCAGTGCCCGTGGCAAAAAGGACGTTCTATCCCACGAATAATTGTAAACAAAAAGAGCGTTGCCCATTGGCAACGCTCTTTTTTTATTTCAATTTAGATAGCGCCGATGATGTCTTCCATAGAATACATACCGGCGGGCTTGCCCATCAGGAACCGGGCGGCGGTCAAAGCGCCGGAGGCGAACACGCTACGGCTACCGGCCGAGTGGGACAGAGTCACCACCTCTTGCTCGCCGGCAAAATACACGCTGTGCTCACCCACCACGGTGCCACCACGCAGAGCGGCAATGCCAATCTCTTTCTTATCCCGCTTTTGGCGGCGGGTGTGACGGTCGTAGGTGTACACCGGGTCGTAGGAGAGACCCGCCTTGGCGGCATCCGCCAACATCAGAGCGGTGCCGGAGGGCGCATCCAACTTTTGGTTGTGGTGCATCTCCACAATCTCGATGTCAAAGCTGTCGCCCAAAATGGCGGCGGCTTTTTTGGTCAGGGCGGACAGCACCGCCACGCCCAGACTCATATTGCTACTCATAAACACCGGCACGGTCTCGGCGGCTTTATGCACCGCCGCCATCTGCTCTTCACTCAGGCCGGTGGTACACAGTACCAGGGGCAGGTTGTGGGCGGTGACGTATTCCAGTTCCGCCGCCAAAGCGCCGGGGTTGGAAAAGTCGATCACCGCATCGGCAGAAGGCATATCCGCCCAATCCGGTTGCACCGGATAGGCGCTCTCGCCGGTGGCCACGTCCACGCCGGCCACCACCTGGTGATCACGGGCAATGGCCAGTTCGGTCACCGCACGACCCATACGGCCCAAACAGCCGTTTAGTATCAGTTTCATAGGGATTTCTCCTTTATTTCGCTAGTCCGTGATGCTTGAGGATGGCGCCCAATTTCTCGGCGGCGGCATCCTCCATGGAGTACAGGGGCAGACGGCACTGACCCACGTCCATACCCATACGATTCATGGCTTCTTTCACCGGCACGGGGTTTACGTCGGTGAACAGACCCTGTGCCAAATCCATCCAGTGGAGGAACAGGTCACGGCTCTGGTCGGTGTGACCGTCAAACCACAGCTGACAGATGTCGTGGGTGACGGTGGGCACCACGTTGCCCAATACGGTGATGACGCCCAAACCACCCAGAGACAATACCGGGACGGTCAGGTCGTCGTTACCGGAATAGATGGGAATCTCAGAGATGGATGCCAAATAGCCGGTGGCGGCCAAATCGGGAGAGGCCTGTTTGATACCCACCACGGTATCCACCTCTCGGTACAGTTTTGCCGCCGTTTCGGGGGCGATGTTCAGGCCGGTGCGGGAGGGCACGTTGTACAGAATCAGGGGCAGGTCGGTGGACTCTGCCACCGCCTCGTAGTGGGCCAGCAGACCCCGCTGAGAAGTCTTGTTGTAATAAGGAGTCACCAGCAACAGGCCGTCGGCGCCAATCTCTTTGGCAGAGCGACAGGACTGGATGCAGTGGGCGGTGTCGTTGGAGCCGGTGCCGGCAATCACCGGAATCCGTCCGGCCGCACGGCTCACCGCCACCCGGATCGCCTCCAGATGCTCCTCCATCTTGAGGGTGGGAGCCTCGCCGGTGGTGCCACAGATAATCAGGGAGTCGGTACCCTGTTCTACGTGCCAATCCACCAGCTGTTCCAATTTTTCATAGTTAATACGTCCATCCGGGAGCATCGGGGTGACCAACGCCACACCGGAACCGGTAAAAAGAATGGGTTTGCTCATAATGAAAAACCGCCTTTCTATCAGATATGGGGACGCAAAGGAATGTGCCTAAAATAGTGTTGCAAAAGAGAGCCGAGTGATAAGATAAATCGGTGAGAAAGCGAGAAGGGTTTGTGTGATTTTTATTCAATTCGGATGAAGCAATGCTTTGTGCATTGCAAAAACGAATTGGGTGAAAAGCACCAAAGCCAGCCGCTTTATCGCCGGTTTAGATTAGAGCTCGGTTCTCAATCCATGTAACCGTCGGCGCACAGCAACTCGGCCAGCAGAACAGCGCCGCCGGCAGCGCCACGCAAGGTGTTGTGGGACAGACCCACAAACTTATAGTCGTACTGGCTGTCCTCGCGCAGACGACCCAGGGACACGGTCATGCCACCCTCCAGGTCACGGTGCAACTTGGTCTGAGGCATATTGTCCTCTTCAAAATACTTCAGGAACTGCTTGGGAGCAGAGGGCAACTCCAGCTCCTGAGGACGACCGGAGAAGTTGTTCCAAATCTCGATGATCTCCTCTTTGCTGGGCTTGTTCTCAAAGCGGACAAACACAGCGGCAAAGTGACCGTTGGTCACCGGCACACGCAGGCACTGGGCGGTAAAGGCGGGGCTGGTGGCGTTGACGATCTCGCCATTCTCCATCGTACCCCAAATCTTCAGAGGCTCCTGCTCGGACTTCTCCTCTTCACCACCGATGTAGGGGATGACGTTATCCACCATCTCGGGCCAACGCTCAAAGGTCTTGCCGGCGCCGGAAATGGCCTGATAAGTAGTGACCAGCACGTCCTTGACGCCGAACTTATCCAGGGGATACAGGGCGGGTACGTAGCTCTGCAGAGAGCAGTTGGACTTAACCGCTACGAAGCCACGCTTGGTGCCCAGACGCTTACGCTGGTCGTGGATGATCTCCTCGTGCTTCCAGTTCAGCTCCGGGATGATCATAGGCACGTCGGCGGTGCCACGATGGGCAGAGTTGTTGGACACTACGGGACACTCGGCCTTGGCATAGGCCTCTTCCAGAGCACGGATCTCAGCCTTGGGCATATCCACGGCGCAGAAGATGAAGTCTACCTTAGAGGCGACCTCCTCCACGTTGGGGGCATCCAGCACCATCATATCCTTCATAGACTCGGGCATCGCCACGTCCATAGCCCAGCGGTTACCCACAGCCTCGGTATAGGTCTTACCGGCAGAACGGGGGGATGCAGCCAGGCAGGTAACGTTGAACCAAGGGTGACCGTCCAGCAGGGTCATAAAGCGCTGACCCACCATACCGGTACAACCGACGATACCTACGTTAAACTTCTTGTTCATAAAAAATCGCTCCTTTTTGTATTGCCACTTGAAAATCTTATACATTTCTATTATAATAGATAAACTGATAACTGACAAGCGGTATTTGTCACAAATTATCGCCCTTTTTATCACCCCAACCAAAGCAATAAACCTAATTTCGGTATCCAAGGGTGCAAATGCGCCACATTGGAACACCGCAGAAAGACGAGATTACCTTATGCTGAAAAGTGATTTTTATTACAACCTACCGGAAGAACTGATCGCTCAGGAGCCCATCGAACCCCGTGACGCCAGCCGTCTGCTGGTGATGGACAAGCAAAGTGGCGCTCTGCGTGACGGCACCTTTCGGGATATTAAAGAGTTGCTGAAACCCGGCGACTGCCTAATCCTCAACGACAGCCGTGTATTGCCTGCCCGTCTGCTGGGCGAACGTGTGGGCACCGGCGCCCACGTGGAATTGTTGTTGCTCACCCCCCACGGCAACGACGTGTGGGAGGTGCTGGCCGGTCCCGGTCGCCGTGCCAAGCCCGGAGACCGCATCTCCTTTGGCGGCGGCATCCTGGTAGCCAAGGTGCTGGAGGTTTTGGAGGGCGGTAACCGCCTGGTGCAGTTCTCCTACGAAGGCAACTTTTACGAGGCACTGGACAAAATCGGCCAGATGCCCCTCCCCCCCTATATCAAAAAACGATTGGAAGACAAAGAGCGGTACCAGACCGTATACTCCAACGAGTTGGGCTCTGCCGCCGCACCCACCGCCGGCCTGCATTTCACCCCCGAGCTGTTGGACGAGGTGCGTCAGATGGGTGTCGAGGTGGCCTTTGTCACCCTGCACGTGGGTCTGGGTACCTTCCGCCCGGTGAAAGAGGACGTGGTGGAAAACCACAAGATGCACTCCGAGCATTACGCCCTGTCCCAAGAGACCGCCGACGTGATCAACCGCACCAAAGAGCGTGGCGGTCGGGTTATCGCCGTGGGCACCACCAGCTGCCGTACCCTGGAGAGCGTGGGGCTCACCGACGGCATCGTCAAACCCGGTGACGGCTGGACCGAGATTTTCATCTACCCCGGTTACCGGTTCCAGGTGCTGGACGGTCTGATCACCAACTTCCACCTGCCGGAGAGCACACTCATCATGCTGGTGTCTGCCCTGGCCGGCTATGACCACACTATGAAAGCCTATGAGCACGCCGTAGAGGAAAAATACCGGTTCTTCTCCTTCGGCGACGCCATGGCGATTCTGTAGGTAATTTTGTAGGGGTCATTCACGAATGACCCGCGGGCGATTCGTGAATCGCCCCTACTTTAGCCGACAAAGTCGGCGTGCCTCCCTTGTGTAAAGGGAGGTGGATTTTTCCGTGGCTAACACCACGGAAAAAGACGGAGGGATTGTTTCCTGCTGACCAATCCCCCAGTCAGCCAAAGGCTGACAGCCCCCTTTACACAAGGGGGCCACGCCGCTAAAGCGGCTACATTCCCGATTCAAGCAAAGGAGACCACTCTTTATGATGAAAGTAACCAAAACCGAGGGCAAGGCCCGGCGTGGCGTGTTTGAGACCCCGCACGGCACGGTGCAGACCCCGGCCTTTATGAACGTGGCCACCAGCGCCGCCATCAAGGGCGGTATCTCTGCCCACGACCTAAAAGACGATCTGCGCTGCCAGGTGATGCTGTGCAACACCTATCACCTGCACGTGCGTCCCGGTGACGATCTGGTGCGCCGTATGGGCGGTCTGCACAAGTTCACCGGTTGGGAGGGCCCCATCCTCACCGACAGGGGTGGATTCCAGGTGTTCTCCCTGTCCACCCTGCGCAAAATCAAAGAAGAGGGCGTGTATTTCCGCTCTCACGTGGACGGCAAAAAGATCTTTATGGGGCCTGAAGAGAGTATGCAGATCCAGTCCAATCTGGGTTCCACCATCGCCATGGCCTTTGACGAGTGCGTGGAGAATCCCGCCAAATATATGTACTCCAAAAAATCCTGCGAGCGCACCACCCGCTGGCTCAAGCGGTGCAAGGAGGAGATGGATCGGCTGAACAGCCTGCCGGACACCATCAACCCCAAGCAGATGCTGTTTGGCATCAACCAGGGTTGCACGTATGAGGATCTCCGTGTGGAGCATATGAAGGAGATTGCCGAACTGGATCTGGACGGCTACGCCATCGGCGGTCTGGCGGTGGGCGAGCCTGCCGAGGACATGTACCGCATCATCGATGCCGTAGAACCCCATATGCCCAAGAATAAGATCCGCTATCTGATGGGTGTGGGTACTCCCGAAAACATTCTGGAGGCGGTGCACCGTGGTGTGGACCTGTTCGACTGCGTTATGCCCAGCCGTAACGCCCGTCACGGTCACGTATTCACCTGGCAGGGTCACCGCAACCTGATCAACAATAAGTACGCCGAAGATCCCCGTCCCATCGACGAAGAGTGCGATTGCCCCACCTGCCGTAAGTATTCCCGTGGCTATATCCGCCATCTGCTGAAGGCCAACGAAATGCTGGGCATGCGCCTGACCGTTCAGCACAATCTGTATTTCTACAACCGGCTGATGGAGCGCATCCGCGAGGCGCTGGACGAAGGCAAGTTTGAGGAATTCTATCAGAAATACACCAATTTCTTGGACGTGCGAATCTAAACAAAGTGTTAATTTTTGTTCCTACGACAAGAAAGACTTGCACTTTTGGGAACAAATGATTATAATGTAATAAATAATTTATTGGAGGTACCCTAGTTATGAACGTTTGGAATTACTTGGCTGCTGCCACCGAGACCGCCACCACCGGCGCCGAGGGCGAACAGCTGACCGGATTTGCCGGCTTTATGGCTCAGTATGGCTTCCTGGTTGTGATGATCGGTATGCTGGTGCTGATGTATTTCATCACCATCCGTCCCCAGCAGAAACGCCAGAAGGAAGAGCAGAAGATGCGCAACAACCTGCGCGTTGGCGACGAGCTGACCACCATCGGCGGTATCAAGGGCCGTGTCGTATCCATCAAGGACGAGACCGTCACCATCGAGACCGGTGCCGATCGCAGCAAGATCCAGTTTGAGAAGTGGGCTATCCAGACCGTCCACACCAAGCACGAGGATCCCATCGACGACGATGACGACGATGACGATATCTAATCTCTCGGTCGCATAATCCTTTCCTCCCACGCATAGAATGAACCATCATCTTGTGCGTGACAGGAGGAACCGCTATGAAACCCCGTGAAAAATCAGCATCTCTGCAACTGACCGCTATCCGCCCTTTGGGCTTGGGTCTGTGCGTGGGGATGGTGTGCTGTACGTTGCTACTCTTGTTGGTAGCGCTGCTGCTCAGCACAGTGGATATCCCCCACAGTGCGGTGACACCCCTGGCGATTACCGTCGCCGGGATCAGCGCCTTTTTGGCCGGTCTCACCACCGCCCTGGCGACCCGTCGCCACGGCCTGTTATGGGGTGCTGTCTGCGGTGCTCTGCTGTACCTGATCCTGTTGGTGGCCGGGCTGATACGCTCCGGCGACGTAAACGGTGCGTATGCCCTTGTCAAGTTTGGGGTATTCACCCTTTGCGGTGCCATAGGCGGGTTGGTGGTGGCAGCACGCAGATGATCGGGACGCAAACACACTGAAAAAGGCGGAGTAGACCCGACCGACACTGGCCGGACTGCTCCGCTTTTTTGTTCTATTTGTCCACTCTGCCACATACACTGTGGCGGAGGGATGCCTATGAAACGGACAACCACCCGCCACAGGCGGGAAATCGCCCACTTTATCGCCGACAACCGTCGCCTATTCCCCTTTGTGGGACTTCTATTGACGGGGGTGGTGGTCGGTGTGGCGGTATACCCGGCGGTAAATCCGTCGGATCAGTGGCTGGCACTATCCCCGGTAGGGACGGGCATTGCCGGCTGGGGACAGGCGCTGTGGAGCAGTGCCTTTTCCACCCTGACCATACTGACCGCCCTGTATCTGTTGGGGTTGTGGGGGTGTGGAGCGCCCTTTATCTTGGCGGTGCCGGTATTCTATGGTTTGGGGTTAGGTCTTACCGAGGCCCACTATTATCACCGTGGACCCGAGGGGATACTCTCGGTGGTGTTGCTGATACTGCCGGTGGGACTGCTCACCGGAGGCTTGCTCATCGCCGCCGCTGTCCAGAGTCTGCGGTTGTCCCTACGGCTAAGTCGCCAATTGTTGCCCGGTGGCGAGGGCGGTCTATGGCACGTCTTTCGGCTGTACAGCATCCGCTTTTTGCTGTTTTTGGCCGGGGCGGTAACCATCGGCTTATTGGACGTTGTATTGCGGAGGCTTTTGCCTCAATTTTTATAAAATCAAGGAGTGACTGTCTTGGCAGGTTTGTTTGGCTTGTTCAATTACGACAAGGAGGGTCCCGGCGTTGCCAAAAACGGACCCAAGAAACGCCCCTTTGTGGTGTTTTTTGAAATCTGGATGCGCAAATTCTGGAGTGTGGCTGTGGCGGGATTGCTGTGGGCACTGGTCAATCTGCCGATCCTCACCCGTGGTCTGGCGGATGCCGGACTGACCTATATCACCCGCAACTACTCTCGAGAGAAACACGCCTTTATCAAAGAGGATTTCTTTGAGAGCATCAAAAAGAATTGGAAAATCGCGCTGCCCATCGGCATCATCAACACCCTGGTGACCGGTGTGCTGCTGTATAATATTTTTGTCTATCTGCTGGCTCTGTTGCCGGAGGTGACCCTGCTGTGGAATCCCACAGCCACTTTGCCGGAGTCTGCCACCTTAAGCACCTTCGACTACATCATCATTGCGGTGAGTCTGATGGGTTATGCCACTTTCACCTGGATGAAATACTACATCCCCTTCCTGATGATTACCTTTAAGCTGAACATTAAGCAAATCTACAAAAACGCCTTTTTGTTCGCCTGCGCCAATCTGCCGGTCAACCTGCTGATCTCGGTGGTGCTAATCGCCATCTATGCGGTGCTGGGCGGTCTGGTGGTGCTGTTTGCCGAGGGCTCTTTCGGTATGACCATCCTGGTGTTGGTTCTATTGCTGATGGCATCGGTGGTGCCCGGATTCCGCTCTCTGCTGATCCAGTTCTGCATCTTCCCGGCTATCAAGCGGTTGATCATCGACCCGTATTATAAGGAAAATCCCGGTGCGGACAAGCAGCTGCGCCGTAACCTGAACCTGGAGGTGGAAGAGGACGAGGAGATCGTCTCCACCAACACCACCCCGGAGGAAGAACCCCTGTTTGTGGACACCATCCCCCAGCCGGAGGAGACCAATGTCCCGAAAAAGACCCTCCCGAAGCAGTATAATGCCAAGGAAATGCGTCACTTCAATCGTCAGGTGCAGAGCCGAAACGCCAACGACGATGACGACGACACCATCTAAGGAGAGGATCGTTTTATGAATCTGGAAGTGTATATTGGCATTGCCACGCTGGCTCTGTTGGCGGTGGCGGTAGTGCTGTTGGTCGTACTGCTCAAGCGACAGGGCAACAACGACGCCGTCCGTCGGCTGGAAGAACGGCTGGACCGGATGCAAAAGGAGATGCTGGAGGAACAGCGTGCCAGCCGTAAAGAGTCCAACGAGGCCATCCAGCAGAGTATGCAGAATATGAGCCAAGTATTGCTCACCGCCCAAGGCACCGCCAACACCGCCGTTAACGAAAACCTGGAGTCCATCCGCAAGGCGATGGTGACCCAGCTGGGCGGTATCCGTGAAGAGAACAACCGCCAGCTGGAGCAGATGCGCCAGACGGTGGATGAAAAACTACAAAAGACCCTTAACGACCGCATCACCCAGTCCTTCCAGTTGGTCAACGAGCGACTGGAGCAGGTGTATGCCGGCCTGGGCGAAATGAAGACCCTGGCCAGTGGCGTGGGCGACCTGAAAAAAGTGCTGTCCAACGTCAAGACCCGTGGTGTGCTGGGCGAGGTGCAGTTGGGCGCTATCCTGGAGCAGATTCTGTCCCCGGAGCAGTACGAGGCCAACGTAAAGACCCGCCCCAATACCACCCACTACGTGGAATATGCGGTGAAGTTGCCCGGTGCCGACGAGGGTACCATTTGGCTGCCCATCGACGCCAAGTTCCCGGTGGACGCCTATGCCCAGTTGCTGGACGCCTACGACTCCGGTGACGCCGATGCGGTCAAGGCCGCCGGCAACGTACTGGAACAGCGCATCCGTGCCTTTGCCCGGGATATCCGTGACAAGTACGTGGCACCGCCCCACACCACCGATTTCGGTATTATGTTCCTCCCCATCGAGGGTCTGTATGCCGAGGTGGTGCGCCGTGGTCTGATCGAGACCTTACAGAACGAATTCCACATCAACATTGCCGGTCCCACCACTATGGCGGCCCTGCTCAACAGCCTGCAGATGGGCTTTAAGACCCTGGCCATCCAGAAGCGCTCCGGCGAGGTATGGAAACTGTTGGGCGCTGTCAAAACCGAGTTTGACCGCTTCGGCAACGTGGTGGAAGCCGCCCAGCAACGTCTGGAGCAGGCCGGCAACGAGCTGGACAAGCTGGTGGGTGTGCGTACCCGTCAGATCCAGCGGAAACTGGCCAGCGTCACCAGCCTATCCGACAGCGAGGCTACCGCTCTGCTGGACAGTGGCGACACCGCCAGCGACTAAGGAGGATTACCTATGGGAAACGGATTCTTTACGGCGTGTGGAATTGTTGAAATCGAAGGAAAAATTCTTTTGGTGCGCCATACCTATGGCTCTGCAAAAGACCGCATTCTTGTTCCTGGCGGCTATGTAGAAGAAAATGAACTTCCCAATATTGCCGTAGAGCGAGAAATATTAGAAGAGACCGGCGTTGTTGCAAAAGCCAAATCACTCGTATCTATTCAATTTAAATCAAAGCAATGGTGTCCTGTTTTTGTTTGTGAATATGTAAGCGGAACACCAAAATCCGACAACTATGAAAACAGTGAGATCCTTTTGCTGGATATTGATGAGGCAATCAACCGCAAGGATATCACGAATATGAGCCGAGAATTGTTGAAGATTTATAAAACTAACAAAGAAAAGGCTCTAACTAAAAATGATTATCTTGCCAAAGATTCAACCGCGCAAAGTTACGCTCTGTTCGGATAATGAGAGTGCTCTCTAAATAACCTTCCCCTCGAGGGGAAGGTGTCACCGTAGGTGACGGATGAGGTGTTTCAATGAATCCAACAAACAACCCAAAATTAACCAAGCATTCCCAACAATTACGCAAAGAGATGACCCCAGAAGAAAAGAAATTATGGTATCAGTTTTTAAAAACGCTTCCTTTTACTATCCGTCGTCAAAAAGTCGTCGGCCATTATATCGCTGATTTCTTTTGCGCTAAAACTATGCTGGTGATCGAGATAGACAGAACTCAACATTTTGAAGATACTGGGTTGCGCGCAGATAAAGAAAGGGATGCTTATTTCCGTTCTTTAGGAATTACTGTGTTGCGTTATTCCAACCGACAAATCAATCAAGATTTTGCCAGTGTGTGTGAAGATATTTTGCATTATCTTACCACCTCATCCACCGCCTCCGGCGGTCCCCCTTCCCCTCGAGGGGAAGGTTAGGGCGGCCATACACATAATTTGGCCCACTCCTGCACTATATTGTAAGCAGGAGGGATGGATATGTATTGGTTATTAACGCCCCGACAGTATCGTCGGTGGATTTTACCGGTGGCGGTGATGGTGCTGACCGCCACCCTACGGTGGGTGACCCCCACCGCCCAATCGGCGGCCGCCACCGACGCCGGTATACCGGTGCCCGTCATTATGTACCACAGCCTGCTGCCGGAGGGCAACAGCGACTATATCGTTGACCCGGCGCTGTTCGAGCAAGACCTGCAGTATCTGCAAAAGGCCGGCTACACCACCGTCACGGTGGCGGATCTCATCGCCTACGTGGACGAGGGAATCCCCTTGCCGGACAAACCGATTATGCTCACCTTTGACGACGGGTATTACAACAACTATCTCTATGCCTACCCGCTCCTGAAGCGGTATGGTATGCGGGCGGTGATCTCCCCCATCGCCTCGGTGACGGAATTCTATTCCGACAACCCCACCGAGCAAGACAAACCCCGCTATTCCCACGTAACCTGGGAGCAACTGACCGAAATGGTGCAGTCCGGGGTGTGGGAGATACAGCACCACAGCTATGACCTACACCACACCGACCGTGGACGTAAAGGCGTGGCGCAAAAACGGGACGAGGACGGACGAGACTATCGGGAGATACTGGAAAACGACCTTGTCAAAGCGTCCACACTGCTGAAAGAACGTGTGGGGGTGGATACCACCGCCTTTGTCTATCCCTTTGGGGCCTACACCACCGGCACCGACCCCCTATTGCGCAATGCGGGGTTTCGTGCCACGCTATCCTGTGAACAGCGCATCAGCCGCATCTCCCGTGACCCCGACAGCCTATGGCGGTTGGGACGGTATCTGCGCCCCGGCGGAGTGGATAGCCACACCTATTTTGCATCTATTTTCCAAAAAACGGAGGACTAATCGATATGGAACAGAAAAAGATCGATCGCATCAACGAGCTGGCTCGTAAGAAAAAGGCCGAGGGTCTCACCCCGGAGGAACTGGAAGAGCAGGCTGCCCTGCGCCAGGAATACATTGCCGGTTTCCGTGCCAGCCTGACCTCTCAGCTGGACAACACCGTCATCGTAGACCCGGACGGCAACCGCACCCAGGTAAAGCGCAAAACACCTCTGTCTTGACCGACAGACCCCCATCGTGTATACTGATGTTATAAAAAGCAAGGAGGAATTCGTAATGGACAAATTGCTGAAACTGTTGAATACCAATGCCCGTCTCTCCACCGAGCAGATGGCGGTGATGCTGAATATGACCGATGACCAGGTGGATGCCGCCATTGAAAAGCTGGAGGCCGACGGCATCGTCCGTGGCTATAAGCCCCTCATCGACTGGGAAAAGACCGGCGAAGAGGTGGTTACCGCCATCATCGAACTGAACATTGCCCCGTCCAAGGACGAGGGCTTTGACGGTATTGCCAAGATTATTATGGGCTTTGAAGAGGTGGAGAGCCTCTCCCTGATGAGTGGCGGTCACGATCTGATGGTATCGGTCACCGGCCGCACCTTTAAGGAAGTGGCTATGTTTGTGGCAAAGCGTTTGTCCTCTCTGGACGGCGTATTGTCCACCGCCACCCATTTTGTGCTGAAAAAATATAAGGAGCGTGGCGTTCTGTTTACCGATGAGGAGCAGGACGAAAGAGGCACTATATGAATTACGAAAAATTGGTAAATCGGACGCTGGCGGAAATGAAACCCTCCGGCATCCGTAAATTCTTTGATATCGCCGCCGAGATAGACGATGTGATCTCTCTGTCGGTGGGCGAACCGGATTTTGCCACACCCTGGCATATCCGTCAGGAGGGTATCAAAACCCTGGAAAAGGGACGCACCTGGTATAGCCCCAACGCCGGTCTTTTGAAACTGCGTGAGGCTATCGGCGGCTACCTTTCCCGCCGGTTTGACCTGTCCTATGACCCGAAAAATGAAATATTGGTAACGGTTGGTGGCAGTGAGGCCATCGACGTGTGTTTCCGTGCCCTGGTTTCCCCCGGTGACGAGGTGCTGATCCCGGAACCCAGCTTTGTCTGCTACGACCCGCTGACCCGTATGGCCGGCGGTGTGCCGGTGGCACTGCCCACCAAGGCAGAGGACGCCTTCCGTCTGCGTGCCGACGTGGTGGCTGCCGCCATCACCGACAAGACCAAGTTGCTGGTACTGCCCTTCCCTAACAACCCCACCGGTGCCATTATGCCCCGTGAGGAGTTGGAGGCGCTGGCCCAGGTGCTCCGTGGCACCGATATTCTGGTGCTGTCCGACGAGATCTATGGCGAGATGACCTATGGCCGTGAACACGTGAGCATCGCCTCTCTGCCGGGTATGTGGGAGCGGACCATCTTGGTGTCCGGCTTCTCCAAGGCCTATGCCATGACCGGTTGGCGTCTGGGCTATGCCTGTGGTCCTTGTGAACTGATGGGCCTGCTGACCAAGCTGCACCAGTACGGCATTATGTGCGCACCTACCACCGCCCAGTACGCCGCCATCGAGGCTATGAACAACGGCGACAGCGACGTGGTGGAGATGCGGGACGAATACGATATGCGCCGTCGCTTTATCGTAGACGAACTGAACAAATTGGGGCTAACCTGCTTTGAGCCGGAGGGTGCCTTCTACGTATTCCCCTCCATCCAGGCCACCGGTATGACCAGCGAGGAATTCTGCCAGCGTCTGCTGAAAGAAAAGCACGTGGCGGTGGTGCCCGGCAACGCCTTTGGCGAGTCCGGCGAGGGCTTTATCCGCATTTCCTACTGCTATTCCCTCAAACACATCACCGAGGCACTCAAGCGCATCGGTGAATTCCTGAAGGAGAATGGATTATGCCAGAAGTAACCGTTTATGCCCCGGGTAAAATCAACCTGACCCTGGACATCGTGGGCACCCGTGAGGACGGCTATCACCTATTGGAGAGTCTCTTTCAAACCGTAAGCATCCGTGACGTGGTCACCGCCAAAAAAACCTGGCGAAAAGGCGTTACCCTAGATGCCCCCGGTTGCGATTGCCCGGTGGAGAAAAACACCGCCTATAAGGCAGCGGTGGCCTTTTTCTGCTACACGGGACTTAATAAAGGTGTCCACCTGACGGTGCAAAAGTGCATCCCCCAACAGGCGGGTATGGGCGGTGGCTCTGCCGACGCCGCCGGTGTGCTGGTGGCGCTGGACCGTCTGTTTAAGACCAACCTGACCACCCAGCAACTGTGCGAAATCGGTCTGGCCATCGGCGCCGACGTGCCTTTTTGTGTGTTGGGCGGCACCGCCTACGTCACCGGCATCGGTGAGCGGATGCAGGTTCTGCCCGCTCTGCCGGATTGCGCCATTGTGATTGCCCAACCGGCTGAGGGTATTTCCACCAAAGAGGCCTATGCCGCTGTGGACAACGCCGAGATCCTCTCTCGCCCCGATAATGCCGCCGCCATCCGGGCACTGGAAGAGGGCGATTTGGCCGGCGTATGCAAACAGGCGATTAACGTGTTTGAATCCGCCACACAGTTGGAAGGTGTCAAGGACATTCGTCAGCGGATGGAAGCCTTTAACCCCCTGTGCAGTCAGATGACCGGCAGCGGTAGTTGCGTGTTTGCCATCTTTGCCGATGACGAAACCGCCCAACGTTGCCTTGCCGACTTGCGAGCGGATTACCCCACCGCCTTTGTATGCCGTCCTTGCGCCGGTATTGTTTGACCAAATGGTATAAAGTTGTGAAAAACCGCCCACACTCTTTGCACAAAAGAGAAAGGGCGGTTTTTTATGTTATCTTATATTCCTTATAAAAGAATTACCAAAGCGATTACCGGGGGACTATTACTCTGTCTGCTGTGCTCTCTGCTGGGCGTTACGGGACAAGCCCAGGGCGTGCGGGAGGACGTGGTGCGCCTACACGTGCTGGCCAACTCTGACTCCACCGCCGACCAGACGGTGAAACTACAGGTGCGGGATGCGGTGACGGCGCTGGCCGCCGACTGGGAGAGCGCCACGCCGGAACAGGCACGGCAGATGGCCGACAGCCAGCTATCCCGCATCCAAGAGGTTGCCCAACAGGTAGTACGGAATACCGGATACAATTATCCGGTGACGGCAGAGCGAACACGCATGTATTTTACCACCCGGCAATACGGTGACGTGACCCTGCCCGCCGGCATCTATGACACGGTGCGAGTCACCCTGGGCGAGGGCAAGGGGCAAAACTGGTGGTGCGTGGTGTACCCACCCCTGTGCATAGGCTCGGCTACCCAAGGGGCTACGGTGCCGGATCACGACCAACAGGCCTTTATATCCGGGGGAAATTACGAGGTTCGATTTAAGGTTGTGGAGTGGGTAGAAAGCTTCTTTGAAATTTTTCGGAAAAAAGTTTAAAAAATTTGAAATTTTCTCTTGACAAATCAAAAACCATAGTGTATTATAGTCAAGCGGTTTGCGAAATCCGTGGTGACAAGCACCTCTAGCTCAGTTGGTAGAGCACCTGACTCTTAATCAGGGTGTCCAGGGTTCGAGTCCCTGGAGGGGTATAGAAGAAAAACGGTTGTCGAAAGACAACCGGTTTTTTTATACACCTTCAGGGGCTCGAAGTGAAGCGTGCCCTTGCGAGCACGTGAAGTGCGCTTCGCGCGTGAAGTTTCTTCGAAGTGAAATTGCTCCTCAAGATGAAAATGCGCGCTTCGCTTCACATCGCGCAATGCGCGATTCTTCACATGGACGAAGTTCATGCTTCACTTGCCCGAAGGGCAAACTTCACTTCTTGACAATGCAGGTGACCCCATTGTAGAATATACGTACGCTGAGTGTAGCGGTCTGTCTGCTGCCGCTGGGTCTTTGGCTGATACGTTAGACATGCGCAATCCCTTTCGTTATCGAGGGTATGTCAGAGTTAACGCAAGGAGGTATGTTCTCCGATGAAAGAAATCCTTAAAATGCTTGTTCAAGCAGTTCATGTTCTATCATTTTGCGGCGTGATACTTTCTGGGGTGCTTGGTGCGGTGTATGAGATTATAGGCCATGCGGATTTGAACAGATACTGTCCGCAATCGGTATTTCGAAAGGATTTGAACAGATTTGGGGTGTTAGTGCAATAATGCTGCTTTTATTAATCACTACGTACTTTATCAAAGCTAAGTTGTTTCGCTGATTGAAATGATTTGATACGATACTACCCTATCTATAGGAGAAACAGAATATGATGACTGTTGACCGCGCGATTCAACTGATCAATGAGTATATCATCAAGATGGAAAATGAAACAGAGGAAGCAATAAAACCTGTTGAGTACCACGAATTGATTAGAAATCACAAATTATGTGAGGATTTGATCGATTTCTTAGGTGATATATATGTTTGCCATGGAGTAGACGCAAACTGGCGCGACAATCAGTTGGGTGAACAGACTCAGCAGCTCATTACTTTCCTCGCGAGTCTCGTTTCAGAAGAACAATACTAACGCGCAGCCAACTACAAAGCAGGTTGAACTGTCCATCGCGCATTATGAGGAGAAGGGTTATGGATAATATCGATATCATAAATAGAATTCAGCTTGCTATGGTAGATCGTGAAGATACACATCCCTCTATTGATATTGACGATCAAATTGTCGTTCAGAGCATTTTGCACGAGATCAAACTCAGTAATGTATCCAATATATCATTTCGCAATATAGAGGAATTGAGTCAGTATCATATACGGGGAGCGGGATCTATTGTCTCCAAATATATCTGGGCATTGAAGTCCCAGACTGCCAGAGCCGGGCTGCTCCATCATCTGATGGATAATCGTTCACGTCATTGTGCAAGAGTAAAGAACTGCAATGAGCTTGTTTGGAAGTTGTTTTTAGACTACCTGTCTTCTGATGATTGTTTTGACAGCAGCATACTAAATGACTATGATAATGCTTTCGCAACACTGAAACCTATAGAGTACATAATGGAACTCTTAGAGGTTTCCAAAAATCGC
>JAZRES010000021.1:0-50803 GCA_045660965.1 Acutalibacteraceae bacterium | reverse complement strand
AGCCTCTTCCACGGTCAGGCCGGTGAACTCCTCGGAATTGAGCAGTTTGCAACCCTTGCCCAGATAATCCTGCTTCTCAAAGGCGCACTCGGACACGTCGCGACCCTCGATGACCTGAATCATGGGGATGTTATGGGCGATGGCGTACTCAAAGTCACGCTGGTCGTGGCTGGGAACCGCCATAACAGCGCCGGTACCGTAGTTGCCCAGCACGAAGTCGCCGATAAACACGGGCACTTCCTTGCCGTTTACGGGATTGATGGCATACACACCCTTCAGAGGGCAGCCGGTCTTACCCTTGTTCATATCGGTACGATCCATATCGGACTTCTTCAGGGTCTCGTTTATGTAGGCCTGAACCTCGTCCTTGTTTTCCACACGGTCCATCAGGCGCTCGGTGATCTTTCCATCGGGAGCCAGTACCATAAAGGTGATGCCGTAGATGGTCTCGATACAAGTGGTATAGATGGAGAACTCACCACCGCCAACCAGTTTAAAATCTACCTCAACACCGGTGGACTTGCCGATCCAGTTACGCTGAATCTCCTTGGTGGATTCGGGCCAATCGATATCGTTCAGACCCTCCAGCAGTTTTTCGGCAAAGGCGGGCTGATCGATAACCCACTGCATCATATTCTTCTTTACAACGGGATAACCGCCACGCTCGGACTTACCGTCAATAACCTCGTCGTTGGACAGCACAGTGCCCAGCTCCTCGCACCAGTTAACCGGCATCTCGATGCGCTTGGCATAGCCAGCCTCCCACAACTTCTTAAAGATCCACTGAGTCCACTTGTAGAACTCAGGATCGGAAGTAGCGGTCAGCTTGGACCAGTCGTAGTCAAAGCCCAATTCTTTCAGCTGTTTGGAGAAGGTTTTGATGTTCTCCTGGGTAAAACCATTGGGATGGTTACCGGTAGAAACGGCATACTGCTCTGCCGGCAGACCGAAAGAGTCATAGCCCATGGGGTGCAGGACGTTGTATCCCTGCATACGCTTCATACGGGACATAATATCGGTGGCGGTGTAACCCTCGGGGTGACCGGCGTGCAGACCTACACCGGAGGGATACGGGAACATATCCAAAACGTAGTATTTGGGCTTGGAGAAATCCCACACGTCGGTGTGGAAAGTCTCTTTCTCTTCCCAATACTGTTGCCATTTGGGCTCAATTTCTGCGGGGTTGTAGCGAATCATAAGTCAATCTCCTTACTGCTGTATCATATAAGGGGTGATATCCACATCGGTGGCATCCACCCACAAACGTTCTAAATCGTAAAATTCTCGAGTCTCTCGACGGAACACGTGCACCAGCACGTCACCGTAATCCAGCGTAATCCAGTTACCGGAGGCATATCCCTCTGTGCGAATAGGCTGTTTTCCGCCTTTCGCCAACTCTTCTTCCACATAATCCGAAAGACTCTTTACTTGGTTGGCACTGCCACCGCTGGCCAGTAGAAAATAATCCGCAATAGACGTGATGTTGGATACCTCTAACACCTTGATATCTTCTGCTTTATGCTTATCCAACATATGGACAGCGGTCTGCCAAATCTGCTCAATGGTCATCCTTATTCCTCCTCTTTCAGCGAACCGGTCTGCTCCGGCACCAAATCCTTTAGCGTCGCCGTTTTTAGTTTCGCTTCAGAGGGCTTTTTAATCAATTCGGGAACCGTTACAGTAGTATCATCCAAAGTCAAACCATAGGGGTTCATCTGCTCGTTCAGCAAACTAATAGTCTGCTTTCGGTTGACCGAATATACGGTAGTGCTACCACTTTTGCTGGTCTGACCCGGTAAAATGCTACAGGTCACCTTATCAAGAGAAACACTTCCAATCTCTAACAAGAAACGAGCGATGGCCTCTGTAGCCTTCGTATCCTCTACACGATCCGTAGACTTACCCAGCAACCGCGCCTTACCAAAAGAAGTGGAGTTAAAACGAATGGGGTATTCACCCAACATCAGTTTACCGAATACACCCTTGGTTGCGCCGGTATTCTTATCCACCGCATACAGATCCTTCAGTCGGCAATCGGACAACCGCATCATCAAAGCGGCAAACACCTCTCTCTGACGAAGCATCCGCTCACGATCGGAGTCGGGCGTTTTGCTGTAATCGTAATCCAAAGCGTAGCTAACAGCGGCCTTACCGGTTAATGTACGCACACCGGCCTTATACTTTTTGCCACCTAAGGTCATTTTTTCGGAAAGTTCAATATCCACACCGCCCAAGCCGTCGATCAGCTCAGCCAAGCCGGAACGAGGAATTACCAAGAAGTTATCAATGGGCAAACCGTATTGCTCATTAAACACCCGGCAAAAATCACCGGACGAAGAACCGGTCTGTTTTTCAATAGAGCCACCACAAACCACGTGTTTGTTCTTTTCAATCTCTTCGGCAGCAACGTTAACACGACACACCGAACAGAAAGGAATAGACTGGGGTTTTCCCCACACGTTACCAACCATGGTTACCGCAAAACCGGCATCGTTGCCCAGATAGGTGGTTACCGGCATCTGTACCACAGACAAGCTTTCAGCCTTACGATCATAACACAGTACCGCCACCGCCTCTAAGCGATCGGTGGTCTTTTCGCCGGAAATACCCAGAGCATAATAGGACACCTTTTTGGCTATATCCTCCGGAGTGACGGTATAGGTTACCATCTTTTCCGCTTCCAGAGTGGGACCTTCCGGCTGACGGAACATAAAATAGCCACCAACCAATCCGGCCACAAACACAACCACCAAGCCAAGCACAATCCACGGTTTGGCAGAACGGCGCTGTTTCTTCTTTTTCTTTTTGGTTTGGGTGTTGGCAACACCCGCCAAACTCACCTGTTTTTGCCCATTGTTATTTCTCATTTGTTTTCCCTCCAATAGACAAGACAATATCGTTATACAAAGCTACCGTATCGGGATGTACTACCCACCCTTTGCTCAGCAAATGGCGGATGGTATAATCCACGCCGTACAAAATAGCATCCTCAAGAGATTGGTTTGCCAATTCACGAATTTTACCGATATCCGGATAACTTCTATCCGCCGACGTAAAATCCGCCACAAACAGCACTTTTTCCAACAAAGTCATCCCCGCACGACCGGTGGTGTGATACCGCACCGCACTGAGAATCTCCTCGTCCGTGACACCAAGCACATTCCGCAAAAACACCTCTCCGGAACGGGCGTGCCACAACGTAGCGCTGTGTTGCTCAACAGGGTCCAATTCTGCGCCGTACTGCGCTAGCAAATCTCTTTGCGCTTCATGGGGTGTATCCTTCATAATATCGTGAAGGATGCCGGCCGTATAGGCCTTATTCACGTCTGCGCCGTAGCGCAGAGCCAAGCGACGAGCCTCTTCTGCCACACACATAGAGTGGTGAAAACGATACTCCGTAAGGCGGCTGCGAATGATTTCAACAAACTGCTCATCCCGGGTTCGTGTATCCATCCCGGATGTCTGGCGGTACAAACCGTTTTGGTTAATGTATTCTTCCACCGCAGAGGGTACCAAGCCAGCAAGGCTCTCCCCTTTTGCGATACGCTCCCGTATCTCGGTAGAAGACACAGTCATAATCGAGTGAGGATTGACGTAACATTCGATACCATCGGCTGTTAGTCCATCGGCATAGTTCTGCAACTTATCCAGATCCGTTCCCTGACGAGAGAACGTACACAGCACCGCCATTTGAGCAATCTCATCAAACCGATACCAGGTACGTAACGTAACGAACATATCGGCACCGGTGATCAGATACCACTTAACGTCGGGGTACTGTCGGCACAGCTCCCTGAGCGTATCCACCGTGAAGCTGGCGCCCTCACGGGTAAGTTCTAAATCAGACACCTGTAACCGGGGATAGTCTTTAACCGCCAACCGGCACATCGCCAAGCGATGTTCAGCAGAAGCCATAGACTCACGAATCTTGTGGGGCGGTACGAAAGTAGGCATCAGCACGACGCCATCCAATTGCAACGAATCGGCCATCTGCAGAGCCATATCCACGTGACCCTGATGAATGGGGTCAAAGGATCCACCCAGCAAACCCATTTTTTTCATAACGCCCCTCCTCTCTCGGTAATGATGATTAATTATGCACGAGGCAGTTTGATCTGAGAATCTTTTTCCTTTTGACGGAACAGCACAAAAGTGCGACCAATCACCTGCACCACCTGAGCGTTCACAGCGGCAGCAATCTCCTCTGCGATCTCACGAGCGGTACCGGGAGCAGTCTCCAAAACCTTGCCCTTAATCAGTTCACGGGCGGTAAGGGCATCGTCCGCCTGCTTAATCATAGCATCGGAGATACCGCCTTTACCGGCGTGGACGATAGGCTCTAACGTATTAGCAAGGCCTCTTAAATAGGCACGTTGTTTACTGGTCATAGTATTACCTCATTTATTACAATCTAAATATTCTTTCAAATCTTTCGAAAACACCTTAAGTGCGTTGCCACGATGGCTGACCGCATCCTTTTCTGCCGGAGACATCTCGGCGGAGGTGCGATCGCCCACCAAAAAGATAGGATCGTAGCCAAAGCCATTCTCACCGGCAGGAGCATAAGCGATCTCGCCCTCAAAGGTACCCTCGGCTTTCAGCACGTCACCATTGGGGAATACACAGCACACTGCCGACACAAAACGGGCAGAACGCTGGCCCTTAGGCACGTCCTTCATTTCACCCAAAAGCAACACGTTGCGGTCGTCATCGGTAGCCTCTTCCCCACCATAGCGGGCAGAATACACACCGGGACGTCCACCCAGCGCATCCACCACCAGACCGGAATCGTCCGCAATGGCGGGAAGGCCGGTAAACTCACAGGCAGAAGCCGCCTTGAGATAGGCATTCTCGGCAAAGGTGGTGCCGGTTTCGTCTACTTCAGGCAAATCCAAGCCCAAATCACGATCGGTCACCGCCTCAATGCCCAGCGGCTCCAAAATGCGTTGCAATTCAATCAGTTTATGGGCGTTATGGGTAGCAATTACGTATTTCATACGCTCTCCTCCTCAAACAGACCGGCGGCAAAAGCAGCAGGATCAAAGGGCTGCAGATCGTCAATACCCTCACCGACGCCCACAAACTTCACCGGCACCTGCAGATCCTCTCGGATTGCCAGCACCACACCGCCACGGGCGGTACCATCCAGCTTGGTCAGCACAATACCGGTGATACCGGCGGGAGACTTAAACTCTCTGGCCTGGTTAACTGCATTCTGGCCGGTAGTGGCATCCACCACCAACAAAATCTCTTTGTCGGCATCCGGCAACTCACGGTCAATTACACGACCGATCTTTGCCAGTTCGTCCATCAGATTCTTTTTGTTATGCAGACGGCCGGCAGTATCGCAAATAATAATATCTGCGCCACGAGCCTTAGCGGCAGAAACGGTGTCAAACACCACCGCCGCCGGGTCGGCACCCTGACCGTGCTTAACGATATCCACACCGGCACGATCTGCCCATACCTCCAACTGCTCAATGGCTGCCGCACGGAAGGTATCCGCCGCACCCAAAATCACCTTTTTACCCTGCGCCTTAAAATTGGCGGCCATCTTACCGATGGTGGTGGTCTTACCCACACCGTTAACGCCAATCACCAGGATAATCGCCGGGGTGGTGGTCAGATTCAGTTCTTGACCACCGGCCAGCATCTCGGACACGATACCACACATCAGGGTACGGATCTCCATAGGATCGGTGACACCTTTTTCTTTGACTTCATCCCGCAGACGATCACAAATACGAGAAGCGGTATTGGCGCCTACATCACCCATCACCAGGATTTCCTCTAATTCCTCAAACAGTTCCTCGTCAATGCGAGTAAACCCTTTGAGTACCGAGGATACAGAATTCATCAGAGAGTCACGAGTTTTCTTGAGTCCCTGACCGATTTTACTAAAAAAGCCCATAGTCTTACTCCTTTACGTCGGCCTCCAGTTTCAGGCCCAGTTTCTGCTCCACTTCGCTGGCACGCAGTTCCAGCAACTTGGAAACACCACGCTCCTGCATGGTAACACCATAAAGAGTATCTGCCTCTTCCATCGTACCGCGACGGTGGGTAATGGCGATAAACTGGGTGCGGTCACACATACGACGCAGATAAGCGGCGTAACGATCCACGTTGACGTCGTCCAATGCGGCCTCCACCTCGTCCAATACACAGAACGGAGAGGGAGTAACCTTAAGAATGGCGAACAGCAGAGCAGTGGCAGACAGTGCCTTTTCACCGCCGGACAATGCCTCTAGGTTCAAAATAACCTTTCCGGGAGGCTGAATGAACATATCGATACCGGAACCCAGGATATCCTCCGGATCGGTGAGTCGCAACTCACCCTTACCGCCACCGAACAGCTCAGAGAACACGATACCAAACTGGTAGTTAATCTGCTTAAACCGTTCCACAAACACTTCACGCATCTGAACGGTCAGATCGTTGATCTGCTTGAGCAGTTCGTTCTTGGTCTGTTCCACGTCCTCAATCTGCACTTTGAGGAATTTGTATCGTTCGTTAACCTCTTTGAATTCCTCGATAGCATCCACGTTGACGCTACCCAAACCACGAATCTTATTGCGCAATTCCGCTACACGGTGTTTAGCCGCAGGGATATCTTCAATGGGCTTAGCAACAGCCTCTGCCTCCATACGGGTCAGCTCGTACTCCTCATACAGACGACGAGACAGATCGTCCACCTCACGCTTGATGTTGGTGGTCTTTTCCTCCAAACGGACAACCTCTTGACCCATTCGCTCACGCTCATCGGACTTTTCACGGGACTCTTGACGGAGCTGGGTCTGACGAGCCTCACCATCGGCACGCAACTGTACCAAACGCGCAATCTCATCACCGGAAGCAGCGGCCTGCTCACGCAGACTATTGGCCTGAGACTCTTGCTCGGCAATGCGAGCGTTAATCTCTTCGTTAGCCTGTTTCAAAGTCTCGATCTGCTGAGCCAACAACAGTTTATGACCGGCAGAATCCTGCTGACGGGCACGCATCTCGTTGATGGTCTGCTCCAAGCCTTCAATCTCTTTCTCCAGACTGAGCACAGCCAGTTTCTGCTCGGCAATCTGCTCAGACAGCTGTTCACGCTGTTCGGACAACTGCTGACGACCACCGGTCAGGTCACCCAACTTCTGCTCGATTTCTTGTTGTTTGGCAGTAAGTTTTTCCGTCTCGGCAGCGGCAGCATCCATTGCCTGCTGACAGGCAGCAGCACGCTCATTCAAGGAAACGATTTCATCGGCAGCCTCTTTGGCAGCGACAGCATTCTGCTGAGCCTGCTCCTGCAGACGGCGCACCTCACCTTCCAAGCGGATCTTATCCTCCTGGGCGGTGGTCAATTCGCCACGTGCACCGGTCAATTGAGCCTCGACAGCGGCAGCATCCTGCTGCAACTGACGGAACTGCTCACGGGCAGTTTCCAGTTTCTTCATTTCTTCCACGGCGGTCTGCTTCAGTCGGTCGATATCCGCACGACGAGACAGCAAACCGGCACCCTTAACAGAAGAACCACCGGTCAAAGAACCGCCGGCATTGATTACCTGACCATCCAGAGTGACAATGCGGAATTTATAGCCGTGACGACGTGCCATGGATACGGCATAGTCCATATCCTCAGCCACCACGGTACGACCTAGCAAATATTTAGCTACGCCGTCGTATTTTTTATCGTAAGTTACCAGATCGCTGGCCAGACCCACAAAGCCGGGATCATCCTCGGGAACGTCACTGAGAACGTTACCCTTAACAGAGGTCAGCGGCAAGAAGGTGGCACGACCACCCTTGGTTTCGCTCAAATAGCGAATACCCTTTTTGGCATCCTCTTCCCGCTCACAGATCAGATTCTGTGCGGCAGCACCCAAGGCGGTCTCGATAGCCAAGGCGCAAGAGGAATCCGCCTGGATCAAGCGGGATACAGGACCTAGGATGCCCTGCAGAGCGCCACGCTCTGCCTGCTTGATAACGGTACGAACGGAATTATGGAAACCTTCCAGATTCCGCTCCATCTCCTCCAGCATCCGTACACGGCGCTGTTTCTCTTCCACGTCCAAAGATTGCTTATCCAGCGCCTCTTTGGCAGTGTTCAGCTTAGCAGAACGGTTCTGATAACGATATTCATAGCCGGACAGCGTATTCTGCAGACTCTCTACCTTATCGGCGCAAATCTTGAAGGCATCCTCGCTATCCTTCAGTTCGGCGGCGGCGGCCTCAGCCTGTTGCTGGCGCAGAGTAGCGGCAGCGGTCAGCTGGGACAGGCGCAACGTGATCTCTCGCAGAGAGGATTCGTTGGTAACGCCGGTAACACGCACTTCGGACAATTCCAGGGCTACACCGGCCGCCTCGGCAGACAATTCCTCGATACGGTCCGAGGTCTCATCACTGCTCTTAGCCAGACGTTCCATCTCCTCGGTCAGATCCAAACGCTTCTGCTCTGCATCGGTGATGGCCTGCTTTTTCTCTGCAATCTCATCAAAACGAGCGGCAATCTCACGATCGATGTTGGCATTACCCTCATCGGCAGAGACAATCTCACCCTCGATACGCTGGATATTCTCATTATTGTGGAAAATATCGTTGCGCAACACAGCGGTCTGGCTGTCGCACTGAGCAGCCTGCTCCTCAAGAGCGGCGGCGGCACGACGCACCTCGTCCATCTGCACCTCTAACTGCTGGGCAGCCAAGGCAATGCGCTCTACCTCTTCGGCAAAATCATCAATGGACGAACCGGCAGACTCGTACTGCATACGAGCATTCTCCAGTTTAGCATCCAGATCACGCAGAATGCCACGGGAATTGTTGATGGTCCGCAACCACAGACCAATCTCCAGTTCCTTTTTCTCACCGGCATACTCCAAGAATTTCTTGGCCTTTTCTGCCTGTTTCTCCAGAGGGCCTACACGATCCTCCAGTTCCTGCAGAATATCGTGCAAACGATCCAGGTTATCCTGGGTCTTGCGCAAGCTATTCTCCGCTTTGTCCTTTTTATAGCGATATTTGGCGATACCGGCAGCCTCATCAAAAATCTCTCGGCGGTTATTGGCACGAGAGGTAACGATCTCGTCAATACGACCCTGACCAACGATGGAATAACCATCGCGACCCAGACCGGTATTCATAAACAGCATACGGATATCTTCCAGACGGACAGTGGCACCATTCAGCTGATACTCACTACCGCCGGAACGATAACAACGACGGGTAACACGCACCTCATCGTTATCCATCTCCAGCATACGGGTGGTGTTATCAATCACCAGCGTAACCTCAGCATAACCCATAGGACGGCGCTGTGCCGTACCATTAAAGATAACGTCCTCCATTTTGGATCCACGCAGAGATTTGCTGGACTGTTCACCCAATACCCATTTGATGGCGTCGCTGATATTCGACTTACCACTACCGTTGGGACCCACAACGGCGGTCATACCGTCGCTGAAGCTCAATACGGTTTTATCGGGAAAGGATTTAAATCCATGTAATTCCAGTGCTTTTAAAACCAAAGCTTTTTCCTCCTTTGGCTATTTTCTCATATCGTAAATTATTCGTAACCCATCAATTTCAGGGCCTCTCGAGCAGCCTGTTGCTCGGACTCTTTCTTGCTGCGACCACGACCCACACCAATCACATTGGAGTTTAGGTGCACCTCGCTAATAAACGTCTTGTTATGGTCAGGGCCGGACTCACCGGACAGGACATATTCCAACCGCTCACCAGGGTTCTGTTGGACGATCTCCTGCAAGGTGGTCTTATAATCTTTAAACTGGCGACGGCGCTGGGTCTCCGCCTCGGGAATGATAAAGCGAAGCACAAACTTTTCAGCCGGCTCCATACCGCCATCCAGATAGATGGCTGCCAACACCGCCTCGTACATATCCGCTAAAATAGAGGGTCTCTCACGACCACCGGAGTGCTGTTCGCCACGGCCCAGGCGCATATATTTGCCCAACCCCAACTGGCGGGAATAGGAACACAGAGCCTTTTCACACACCACAGCGGCACGCAGTTTGGTCAATTCACCCTCGGGTCCACGATCCTTCTCATACAGGTACCGTGCGGTGATAAATCCCAACACCGAATCGCCTAAAAACTCCAGGCGTTCATAGTGCTCACGATCGCCATTACCCTCGTTGGCATAAGAGGAATGGGTCAGCGCTTTTTCCAGCAGAGTGATATTCTTAAACGTATAGCCGATTTCTTGCATCAACGGCGTATAATCCATGGTCATCAATCCTCAATCAAATTATCTTCAATATGGGCAACTACGTCCTCAACGGTCTCAAAACTATCCAGCGTATCCTCGTCAATAACAATGCCATACATTTCCTCTAACAGCATCGCCATATCCTCACGCTCGTGAGGAGCAATGTTCAGCTCGTCTAAAGACGCCGCCAACACCACGTCCTCCGGCTCACAACCGTATTTGGTGCAAAACAACCGCACCAGCACGTCTAACACTCTCATTCGGTGACTTCCTCATCCTTCTTCTTACCCATCACCGACTCAATCTGAGCAATGGCGCCACTCTTGGCAAACTCGGCCGCCACACGAATGGCAGAGCGGAAACCCTCCGCCTTGGAATTGCCGTGAGCTTTAATAACCGGGGCATTGATACCCAGCAGTACAGCGCCACCGTATTCGGAGGTGGACAGCTTCTTTTTCAGCATACGCAGACCCGGCATCACCAGCATAGCGCCAATCTTGGTCAGCAGAGAAGATACAAAGGCGGCCTTCATATTCTTCAGCATCATATCCACCGTACCCTCCAGGGTCTTCAGCAATACGTTGCCGGCAAAACCGTCTGCCACCACCACGTCTGCCACACCGGCAGGTACGTCACGAGCCTCCACGTTACCGATAAAGTTGAGACCGCTCTCCTTGAGCAGCGGGAAGGTAGCCAACTGCAATTCGCCACCCTTGGTATCCTCGGTGCCTACGTTCAAAAGGCCGACGCGAGGACCACCCTCACGGGGATACATATGGGACATATAGATACTACCCATCTGAGCAAACTGTACCAGCATCTCGGGACGACAATCGGCATTGGCGCCACAATCGATCAGCATAAAAGGATCGTTGTCAGAGGGCATCACCGGAGCCAAAGCCGGACGGGAAACGCCCTTGATACGCTTAACGATAAAGGTACCGCCCATCAGCAGAGCACCGGTGCTACCGGCGCTGACCGCCGCATCACCCTTGCCCTCAGACAGCAGACGCAGCGCCACCGCCATAGAGGAATCCTTATACTGACGGAGCAAACTCTTGGGGTGAGCATCCATCGGCATCACGTCGGTAGTGTGCTCAATCTCCATACGATTCAGAGAAATGCCATTCTCCTCTGCCACCTGACGAATCTTCTGCTCGTCACCGGTCAGCAAGATATCCACGTCGTATTCGGCCACTGCCAAAGCAGCGCCTTTCAGAATTTCCAGCGGGGCATTATCGCCACCGAATGCATCCACGATAATCTTCATTTACTCGTCCTCACTCTCAATCACCGGCAAAGTTTCCGGCATATCCGCAATTACACGATTTAGACTTTCCAGCGCCCGTTGTGCCAAAGCACCGTAACGCAATTTCTTATCTCGAATGGGATTCTCCAAACTGGGCAAAATACCAAAGTTTGCACCCATAGGCTGATAGTTGGCATTAGCATCGCTGACGTGTGCAGACAATGCGCCCAACATCGTATCTCTGGGGAGCACCAACGGCTCCTGACCATGCACCATACGACAAGCATTCAGGCCTGCCAAAATACCGGATGCGGCCGACTCCATATATCCCTCGACGCCGGTCATCTGTCCGGCAAACAGCAATTCGGGACGCTTCTTCATACGGAAAGAGGCGTCCAACAATTCGGGAGCGTTCAAGAAGGTGTTGCGGTGCATTACACCATACCGCATAAACTCCGCATTTTTCAGTGCCGGGATCATACCAAACACACGCTTTTGCTCCGGGAATTTTAGGTTGGTCTGGAAACCTACCAGATTGTACAGCGTACCCTCGGCATTCTCTGCACGTAACTGTACCACAGCCCAAGGACGGTGGCCGGTATGGGGATCACGCAGGCCCACCGGTTTCATCGGGCCGAAACGGATCGAATCGCTACCACGCTTGGCCAACACCTCGATGGGCATACAGCCCTCGTACACCGTCAGCTTATCAAACTCGTGCAGAGGTGCGCTCTCGGCAGTAATCAGCGCCTGATGGAACGCTTCGTACTCCTCTTTGTTCATAGGGCAGTTGATATAGTCACCCTCGCCACTCTCCTCGCGATCGTAGCGAGAGGCACGAAAGGCGCTATTCATATCTACACTGTCAGCGGTAACAATCGGTGCCGCCGCATCGTAGAAATGCAGACCGCCACCGCACAAATCGGCAATGGCATCTGCCAGAGCATCCGAGGTCAAAGGACCGGTAGCCACAATCACTACACCCTCTTCCGGGATGGCAGTGACCTCACCCTGCTTCAGGGTGATCAGCGGATGCTCGGAAATCTTCTTGGTAACCGCTTGAGAAAAAGCGTCGCGATCTACCGCCAGCGCACCGCCGGCAGGCACCGCACAGTCATAGGCAATCGGCACACACAGACTGCCCAGACGACGCATCTCCTCTTTCAATAGGCCGGCGGCACTCTCTAACCGCCGTGCCTTTAGCGAATTGGAGCAAACCAACTCGGCAAAACCGGAACTGCGATGGGCCGGCGTATATTTCTCCGGTTTCATCTCCCACAGGGTCACCGGAATGCCCTGTTGTGCCACTGTCCAGGCAGCCTCACAACCGGCAAGACCCGCTCCGATTACTGTAACCGACATTGGTCATTCTCCTCTCTTACTTCTCGTCACTGCAACCGGGAGTCAAACAAATCAGCCCGGTGCCCTTACCCTTTTTGCGGAACAAGGTCTTACCGCAATGGGGACACATCTCTTTAGACGGCTCGTTCCAAGTGGCAAAATCGCACTTGGGATAATTGACGCAACCAAAGAACTTACGACCGCCCTTGGATTTTTTAGCGATAATCACACCGCCACACTTGGGACACACACCATCGGTGGACTCCACGATACGGCGGGTATTCTTACAGGTGGGATAGCCGGGGCAAGCCAGGAACTTACCGTAGCGACCGGTCTTGATTACCATACGGCGACCGCACTGCTCACAGACCTCGTCACTCTCCACCTCGGGAACCTTTACTTTTTCCAGGTTTTCTTCGGCCTTTTTCAGTGCCACTACAAAACCGGCATAGAAATCATCCAAAACCTTAACCCAGTTACGCTTTCCGCTTTCCACACCGTCCAGCTGTTTTTCCATATGAGCGGTAAACTCCAGGTCTACCACCTCAGGGAACTGCTCTTTCATCAGCTGGGTGATAACCTCGCCCAAAGAGGTGGGCTTGAGGCTCTTACCATCCCGCTCTACGTACTCACGATTGAGAACGGTAGAAACGGTGGGCGCATAGGTGGAAGGACGACCAATACCGTTTTCTTCCATAGCCTTGATCAGCGTAGCTTCGTTATAGCGTGCGGGAGGCTGGGTGAAGTGCTGGTTACCGGCAATATCACGGCAGAACAGCGTATCGCCCTGTTTGATGACGGGCAGAGGCTTGTTCTCATCGCTCTGCTCATCCTTGCCCTCTACGTACAACACGGTATGACCCTCAAACTTGACGGTGTAACCGGAAGCTTTGAACACATACTTACCGGCGGCGATATCCACCTGGCAGGTATTCTGAATCTGATCCGCCATCAAGCTGGCCATAAACCGCTCCCAAATCAGCTTATACAGTCGATACTGGTCACCGGTCAAAGAATCCTTTACCTGTGCCGGGGTCAGAGAAGGCACAGAAGGACGGATGGCCTCGTGGGCATCCTGGGCGCTGCTCTTCTGCTTAAAGGTACGTGCCTTAGCCGGCAGATAGTCGGTGCCGAACTGCTCTTTGATGTACTCATTACCGGCCTTACGTGCCTCATCGGAGATACGCAGAGAGTCGGTACGCATATAAGTGATCAAACCGGTGGCACCAATGCCGGCAATTTCCACACCTTCGTACAATTCCTGTGCCGCTTTCATAGTACGGCGAGAAGAGAAATTGAGTTTGCGATTAGCCTCCTGCTGCATAGTAGAGGTGGTAAAAGGCGGTGCGGGAGCCACACGACGAGTGCCTGTCTTAACCGACTCAGCTACATAGGCAGCGCCCTCCAATTCGGCCAAGATAGCCTTTGCCTCTTGCTCGTTGGAGACCTTCAGCTTACCCTCGGCAGTACCGAAGAACTTAGCCGGGAAGGTACGACCCTTTTCAGTTACCGACAGAGTGGCATCCAGGGTCCAATATTCCTCGCTGATAAAGTCACGGATCTCCTGCTCACGATCCACTACCAAGCTAACCGTAGCAGACTGAACACGACCTGCAGACAAACCCTTACGCACTTTCTTCCACAGGAAGGGGCTGAGTTTGTAACCCACGATACGGTCCAAGATACGACGTGCCTGCTGGGCATCCACCAAGTTCATATCCAAAACCCGAGGATTGGACATGCCGGCAGAAACACCGGTCTTGGTGATTTCATTAAACGTAACACGATTGGCCTTTTCCGGAGCTACCTCCAGCATCTGTGCCAAGTGCCATGCGATTGCTTCACCCTCGCGATCCGGGTCGGTTGCCAGGTAAATGCTATCACTGGAATCCGCCATCTCTTTAAGCTGACGGATCAGAGCCGTTTTACCGGGAATATCCACATAGCGAGGTTTGAAATTGTTATCCACGTCCACACCCAACAAAGTCTTGGGAAGATCACGGATGTGACCCATAGAGGCTACCACCTCATAGTCACCGCCCAGATATTTCTTCACCGTCTTTGCCTTGGCAGGGGACTCCATAATCACCAATTTTGCCATTACTTAGGACCATCCTTTCTATATCAAGAGAAAACTCGAATTAACAACGTTTATACTGCTGACCGGCACCGTTTTCTGCACAGCCGTACATTTCCAACTCGGTCAATGCCGCCAGCAACGACGGTATCGGCATATCTGCCGCCACCGCCAAATCATCCACCGGTAAAAAGCGATCGGTCAGCACGGCGTAAACACGCTGTGCCTCTGCCGATGCAGTGGTGGGACAAGAAACCGATTCTTGGGTGGGTTTTTCCACCGGGTCTGTCTCTTTCTTCTTCCCCACTCGTCTACGACGAGGTTTGGCCGGCTTTTCAGATTTTTCCGGCACAGAGATTTTGGCTCCCTCGGCTTGTTTCTGTACCGTCTCGGCGGTATCCAGATCCAACACACCGGGAAATAAGGGAGCATACTCCCGAAGAATATCGGTGGCACGAATAACCAAATTCGCACCACTCTGTATCTCTTTATGAGCTCCATCGTGATGATGCCCGGACAAGGCACCGGGCAGAGCAAACACCTCTCGGTTCTGCTCTCGAGCCAAACGAGCGGTGATGCGTGCACCGCTACGGGTTGGTGTCTCTGCCAAGCACACCGCCTGGCTAAGACCCACCATCAATCGATTGCGAATGTGAAAATCGCATTTATAGGGTTCATCCGGTGGAAACTCGGACAACAGCAATCCGCCATTCTCCACCACCTGCCGCCGCAGGTCGGCATTTTCCGCCGGGTAGTTTTCATTCAGTGGGCAGGCCATCACCACAATGGTGATACCTCCCGCCCGTAAAGCACCGCTGTGGGCGGCGGCATCAATACCAACGGCACCGCCACTGACCACAACCATACCACCGGCGGCCAAACCAGCCGCCAAGGTGTGCGCCTCTTGCCAGCCGCCACGACTGGCACGGCGTGTACCGACCACAGCCACAGCTGGGACACTATCCAAATCCGGCATAGTGCCACGGGCATACAGCGCCGCCGGACAACCGGTCATATGGCGCAGACACAAGGGATACAAGGCATCCTCCGGTGTCAGCACCCAATCTCCCAGTTCCAGCACCCGATCCAGAATGCGATGAGCGGTGTCCAAGGACTTATCCGACAGACGTTGGCACAACTCTTTACTCATACCGGCATCACATAGCCGGTCCGGGGTTGCCTCGTACACCGTACGAGCATGGCCGAAGACATCCAACAACTCGCCTACCGCAGAACTGCCAGCAGGCAACGCCTGTTGCAACCAAATCCAGTACAAACGACTGTCCATCTTCGGTCCTCCCATCGTGATGTTATTGGGGGCGGGTCATCTCCCACAGGATAATGCCGGCGGCCATAGAGGCGTTTAGCGACTCGGCACGACCGGCCATCGGGATGGTCACCGCCCGACGGCAAGCCTCTACCGTTTCCGGTTTTAGGCCATTGCCCTCGTTGCCGATGAGCGCTACCGATCCGGGACCAAAGCCAGCCTCGGTAATGGATGTAGCGGTAGAATCCACCACACAGGCATAGGTGGTCAAACCTTTTTCCTGTAGCATTGCCACCGCTTGGGTCATATTCCCTACCCGCATCAGGGGCATACGGAACACACCGCCCATACTGCTACGCAACACCTTGGGGTTGTATACGTCGCAGCAACCATCCGACAAGAACAGACCGGATAACCCCAGTGCCTCGGCGGTACGGATAATGGTACCCAGATTACCCGGATCCTGAATATCCTCCAAAGCACTATAAATCCCTATTATATTTATTTTATCTATTATAAGCGAATTGTCAAGGGTTTTTGCAATACAAAATACACCTTGGGGATTCATCGTATCTCCCATATAGCGAGAAATCTCCGGACTGATCTCCACAGCCGTATCCGCCGCCGCAATCAAAGCGCCCACCGTATCGGTGTAAATGGCCAGCGCAGAAGCGGTATACAGCACCGCCTTGATAGCGATACCGGAGCGCAAAGCGTCCCCACACAAGCGAGCACCCTCTACGGCAAAATAGCCGCTTTCTTTACGCTTTTTAGCAGAATCGCAGAGTCCTCGCCATTCTTTTACCCACTGATTATCTTTACTTGTGACGGTCATAAACCGCACACTCCTCTCACGAAAATCACCCGGAAAATCGGTAAAAATCGCCTTAAAAACTCGGCAATTTCCTCTATTTTCCTGGTTCAAAAAAGCAAAATTGCACCCGACGGAATCCCGCCGGGTGCAAATATAGCTTTATTAGTTCTCCAGAGCCTTCTTAGCCTGCTCGGTCAGAGCGGTGAAAGCAGCGGCATCGGAAACAGCCAGCTCAGCCAGCATCTTACGGTTCATAGCGATACCAGCCTTCTTCAGACCGTTCATGAAAGTGGAATAGTTCATGCCGTTGATCTTAGCAGCAGCATTGATACGAGCGATCCACAGGCGGCGGAAGTCACGCTTACGCAGGCGACGGCCGATGTAAGCATACTGACCGGACTTCATAACCGCTTCTTTAGCAGTTTTAAACAGCTTGGACTTGGCACCAAAGTAACCCTTTGCCAGCTTCAGAACTTTCTTTCTTCTTTTGCGCGTCATCATAGCGCCTTTAATACGAGCCATAGTTATATACCTCCGTCTCTAAGCAATCAATTATTTGTAGGGAATCAGGCGCTTGATGGTGGCCAGGTTGGTCTTGCCGGCCGCCACGGTCTTGCGCAGGTTTCTCTTACGCTTGGTGGTCTTCTTGTTCAGGATGTGGGATTTGTAAGCGTGACCGCGGATAGCCTTACCGGTCTTGCTCAGTTTGAAGCGCTTCTTAGCACCGCTGTGCGTTTTAATCTTAGGCATAGTTTTTGTCCTCCTTAATTGGTTTGTGTAAACAGGTTAATCCTGTAACGCAACGAAATTTGATTACAGCTTATTTGCTGTCTTTACGAGGAACCAGGAACATCAGCATGTTTCTGCCCTCCAGTTTAGCGGCCTTCTCCACCGTGGCAAACTCTTCGCAAGCCTCGGCAAATCGGGTCATAGACTCGATACCCTTTTCGGGGTGTCCCATCTCACGACCACGGAAACGGATGTTGACCTTAACCTTGTCGCCGTGCTGGATAAAACGTTTTGCCTGGGAAACCTTGGTGTTGAAATCACCCACGTCGGTATTCAGACCCAAGCGAACCTCTTTGATGTCCACCACGTGTTGGTTCTTACGAGCTTCTTTCTCCTTCTTGGCCTGTTCGAACCGATACTTACCATAGTCCATGATACGGCACACCGGAGGAACGGCAGTGGGAGCGATCTTGACCAGATCCAAGCCGGCCTCATCGGCCAGTTTCTGGGCATCACGGGCAGACATCACACCCAGCTGGGCACCGTCAGCGCCGATAACGCGAACCTCGTCATCACGAATCTGCTCGTTTAACTGCATCTCTTTTTTGGCTATTGGAAACACCTCCCTAATAGGATAAATGCAACAAAAAAGCGGACAGCCAAGCTGCCCGCACAAACAGAAACCCACCACTAACCGGGTGAGAAACAGTCAATATCAACCCTTTGGAACAAGATCCGGGGGTGAGAGCGGGCAACGCTCTGCTTCATTCGTCCCAACGATTATACCAGCACCTCCGGATCTTGTCAAGAGCTTTTTTGAATTTTGTCCGAGAAAAATGTTAAAACCGCCAAATACCCGCACACAATCAGTAAACTAAGGTTTCCATCCCCTCTGAGTAAAAGCGAAGTTCCACCAGCGGTAAGAACTAACAATATAATGATTGATAAGATTTTCAAAATACGCTCTACAATCATCCCCAACCCAAGCGAGTACAATAGACACCGCAGTATCTGTCCTCCATCCAATGCCGGCGAAGGCAACAGATTTAGTGCCGCCAACACCAGATGGGCCGTTGCCGGGATGGTTCGATCACACTGCCAAAGCAACACGGCAACCACCCCGTTACTGACAGGACCGGCAAGGGATATCCAAATGTTCTGTACATAGGATAGACGATAATGGGTTATCCGTATCCGTGCGCCAAACACGCCCAACGTGCAGTCTTCCGGTTTCACTCTCGCCAACAGCATCGCCAACAGATGCCCCAGCTCGTGGACCACCGACGCCAGGATACACGATAGCGCCGGTCCATCAGGCTGACATAAGAAAAGCATCGTCAAGAGAGCCGGAAACAGTAAACTTAACCGGCAACAGACTCCGCACACCATAAACTCAAGCATTATTAAAAGATAGGCGAAGAATCTCTCAACAGTGCGGTTTTGTTAACTGTAAAGTTTTTATTCTTTACAGTATCAAAACCGACTTCTTCCCCACTTATCGTCACCTCTCCATCCCACAAACGGGATAATACGCTCATCAGTTCATTGCGCATCAGCGCATCCTGGAACCCTTGCCGAAACTCCTCGTAAGCAGCACCACCGGCCATGCGTAACAACAGCACCAATGCCACCACCAATCCACAGGCAAGACTCTGTATCGCCAATACCGACCACCGATTGGAACGCCGGGGGTGCTCCTTGGCTTTTTCTTGCTCAAAACTAGCTCGTTCGGTTATCCATTTCTCTTGGTTTTGAGGATCGTGCACCACCATAATTTTCTCCTCACACAATGATGCAAATTAGGCCGTTGCATCCCTCGTTGATAATGCGTTCCACCGTTTCTTTCAGTTTTAGCCGTGCCTCTGCGGGCATATGGAGTAGTTTATTATGTAGCCCCTCATTTACCAGCCCATACAACGACGTACCGAAAATATTAGATTCCCAGATTTTTCCGGGTTCTTCCTCAAACTGCCCCAACAAATAGTTGACCAATTCTTCGCTCTGCCGTTCTGTACCCACAATAGGGCTGATTTCTGTATTGATTTGCGCTTTCATCATATGAATAGAGGGTGCCGCCGCACGCAACCGCACACCGTATCGTCCGCTCTGCCGGATGATTTCCGGTTCCTCCAACGTCATTTCTTCCATTTCCGGCATCACAATACCATAACCGGTGGCCTCTACTTGCTCCATGGCTTGCTGGATTTTTTGGTATTTCTTGCACACCGCCACCATCTCCGTCATAGCGCTCATCAGTGCGCCCTCATCCGGAATGGGTAAACCGGTATTCTCGCTGAGAATCTGGTAGAACAGTTCCGGTAGCACGGTTACGGTCACCGTGGCCGCACCGGTGCCCAAATCCACCTCATCCACAGCCACACTCTCCACATAAGGACAAGTACGCAACTGCATCGCCAGTTGTTCTGTCTGCCCCACCCGCTTCACCTCTTCACAAGCAGAGCGCACGGTATCCAGCACGCCACTACGCACCGGGTGACTTTGAGAAAGCCCCATCAACCAACGAGGTAATACCAACCCCACCTGACGAATCGGGAACTGATACAACAGCGTTTCCAGCACTTTCACGATTTCTTTTTCGGTCATTGTCTGACAGTTAACCGGGATTACAGACACCCCATACTTGCAACTCAATTCTTCCGCCAAACGACGAGTTTCTGTCGCATAAGGGTCTACACTGTTCAGCAGAACCACAAAAGGTTTGTTCAGCGCCTGTAGTTCTCGCACCACACGCCCCTCTGCCACGGCGTATTCCTCTCGAGGAATATCGGTAATCGTGCCGTCGGTGGTCACCACCAGACCGACCGTAGAATGTTCCGTAATCACCCGACGTGTACCTTCCTCTGCCGCCATATTAAAGGGGATTTCCTCTTCATACCACGGTGTCTTTACCATTCGAGGTTGATCCTCTTCGATATACCCCAGGGCAGACGGGACAATATACCCCACACAATCCACCATCCGCACCCGCATATTGGCAACCCCGTCCAGTGCGATTTTCGCCGCCTGTTCCGGGATGAATTTCGGCTCGGTAGTCATAATGGTGCGACCGGCCGCAGACTGTGGCAATTCGTCGGTGGCACGTTCACGACGGTGACTATCCTCCATATGAGGAATCACCAAGGTATCCATAAACCGCTTAATAAACGTGGATTTTCCGGTACGTACCGGACCCACCACACCCAAGTATACATCCCCGCCGGTACGGGCAGCCATATCTCTATACACGTTGCCGGTAGTTACCATATTCATTCCTCCGCATCATTGTCGTAGTCTGTACAGCCTATGAGCAACGCCCGGAAATTATGACAAAGAAAAACCGCTGTAGCGATTTGCCACAGCGGTTTTATTATGGTTTAAGACGGGAAAGGCCACCAATCGGGACGTTCCCGCAGACATTTTAGTTTAATCCACAGATCTTTCTGCAGTTTGATGATATCCGACGGCAAGGTGATATACACCTCGGTATTGGCAATCACCTCGGCAGGAGGATAGAACATAGGGTCTCCGGATACATCCTCCGGCAACAGTTTCAGCGCCTCGGTATGAGGGGTGGAATAACAGATGTACTCCGCATTGGCGGTGGCCACCTCTGGATTGCACATAAAATTGATGTACATCTCGGCAGCCTCTTTATTCTGACTTTCCTTCATTACGCACATAGAATCCACAAACAGGTTGGTACCCTGATGCGGTACGAAAAAGCCGATGTTCTCGTTGCCATCCACCTCATCGTACATCATAATGGCGCCGTCTCCGGAATAATACGGAGCCAGCCAGCCCTCTTCATTGGTCATTTTCTGGAACACCTGATCCATAAAATAGCCCTGTAGCAAAGGCTTCTGCTCAGCCAAAACCTCGTATGCCTTCTGCCAGCACTCGGTATCGGTGGTATTCATAGAATAACCCAATTTCTTCATAGCGATCATAAAGGAGTCTCGGGCATTATCAAACATAAAGATTTTGCCGGCATACTTCTCGTTCCAAAGGATATCCCACCCCTGAGCCAAGTCGGCCTCATCCACATACTTTTTGTTGTAGAAGATGCCGACCGTGCCCCAAGTATACGGCACGGAGTATTTGTTCTCCGGGTCGTATTCCAGGTTTTTATACGCCTCGTCAATGTACTTGTAGTTGGGAATATTATCGAAATTGAGTTCCGCCAGCATATCCTCTTGAATCATCTTACCAATCATATAATCCGAGGGGATAACCACGTCGTATTCGGCAGCGCCACTCTCCAGCAACGTGTACATAGACTCGTTGCTTTCGTAGGTCTTGTAGTTGATCTTAATGCCGGTTTCCTTTTCAAACCGGTCATTGACGTCCATCAACCCATCGCTACCGTCCGAGATATACTCGCCCCAGTTGTATACGTTGAGCACAATTTGCTCTTTATCCGAAGAACAACCGGTAAGCAGGCCGGAAAACAAACCCATCACAAAACAGAAAGTCAATAGATATGCACGTTTTTTCAAAGGCTTATCTCCTTTCTTTCTGCTTATCCAAATCCCGAATCTGTCGAATGTTCACCACAACCAACAGCAACAGCACCGTACCGAACATCAGCGTAGACAGAGCATTGATTTCGGGGGTAACCGGCTTTTTGGTCATAGAATAGATGGTAACCGACAAATTCTGGGCGGTCGAACCACTGTTAAAATAACTGATAACAAAGTCATCCAGCGACATAGTAAACGCCATCAGCGCACCGGTAATCACGCCCGGCATAATCTCCGGCATCACCACTTTGAAGAAAGCGGATACAGGTCGGCAACCCAAATCCAGCGCCGCCTCATACATATGCTTGTTCATCTGGCGCAATTTGGGCATCACCTGCAACACCACGTATGGGATGCAGAATGTGATATGGGACAACAACAAGGTGAGAAAACCGGGCTTAAAGGCCGGAATAACCGCACCGATAGCTACAAACATCAGCATCATAGAGATACCGGTAACAATCTCCGGGTTTACCATAGGGATGTTGTTGATGCCCATCATCAAAGTGCGCAAACGACCGTTCATACTGTAGATGCCCATAGCCGCCAACGTACCGATAACGGTAGCCACAATGGCCGCCAGCACAGCAATCTGCAAAGTCAAAATCAGCGAGTCGATAATCAGCTCGTTGTGGAACAGCTCCGCATACCACTTAAAGGTAAATCCTTCCCACCGGACACGGCTCTTACCCTCGTTAAACGAGTAGATAATCAGCACCACGATAGGAGCGTACAGGAAGGTAAAAATGATGCCGTTGTAAATCTTAGATAGGGTCTTCATGTCATCATACCCCCGTTCTGCTTCAAACCGGGGAGTTGATGTGCAAAGCACGTCAACTCGATACACGAGCAAACGAGACTCACGATTCGTACAAACTTTACGCTCATGTCATCATACCCCCTAACTCATCCTCACCGTTATCCACACGATGCATTAGGGACATACAGATGAGCATCAGCACCATCAGTATCAGCGACAAGGCTGCACCTACGTTGTAGTCACAACCGTCACCCACAAACATGGTCTCGATAACATCACCAATCATCATCAGGCGACTACCGCCCAACAACTTGGAGATGACGAAGGTGGACACAGCCGGCACAAACACCATAGTGATACCGGATACAATGCCGGGAGCACTCAAGGGCAAAATCACCCGACGGAACACCTGCCAACCGTTAGATCCCAGATCCTGTGCCGCCTCCACAATCCGATAGTCCATCTTGGCCATCACGGAGTACAGGGGCAGAATCATAAAGGGCAGGAAATTATACACCATACCCAGGATAACGGCGCCATCGGTATTGATCATCGACAGAGAATCGTTGGTACCGATCACACCAATAAGTCGCAAGAACTGGTTGATGAGACCGTTGTTCTCCAAGAGGCTCATCCAAGCATAGGTGCGCAGCAGGAAATTCATCCACATAGGCAACATCACAATCATCACCATCGTGCGTTGCATATGCTCACTTTGGCGAGAGATGCTCAACGCCACCGGATAGGCCAACACTAGACAAATCGCCGTAGCTGTAGCACCCATCCAGATGGAATCTACGTAGGTACCGGCATATTGCCAAATCTTTATGACGTTGTCAAAGGTGAAAGCACCGTTTGCATCCGTAAATGCAAACCACACCACAATCGCCAGAGGTACCACGGTAAAGATGCTCATCCACAAAGCGAAGGGGGTTGCAGCGGTACGACTTTTCATTCCTCTGCCTCCTCTGCCTCTGCAGCGGCCTCGGCATCACCCAACTCGTCAAACTCCTCGGAGTAAGAGCTGTAGTCACCGAACATACCGGAATAGCTGGACTTCTTCATAATGTGGATATCCTCGGGATTCAGCACGATGCCGATAACGGAATCCTCCGGGTAATAATCAGTGGTTTGAATCAACCACTTAAAGCCCTTGAAATCCACGATGGTGTCGTAGTGCACACCCTTGAAGGTAACGTTGGTAACCGTGCCGGTCAAGTGACCCTTAATCGGCTCGACGATATCGATATCCTCGGGACGAATGACCACGTCTACCGGCTCATTCTTTTCAAAGCCGGCATCCAAACAGCTGAACTTACGACCAAAGAACTCTACCAGATAATCCTCCAACATCACACCGTCCAAGATATTACTCTCGCCAATGAAGTCTGCCACAAAGGCATTCTGCGGCTCGTTGTAAATGTCCTGGGGCGTACCAATTTGCTGAATCACACCGCTATCCATAACCACCACGGTATCAGACATAGACAGTGCCTCTTCTTGGTCGTGGGTAACGTAGATAAAGCTGATGCCCAGACTCTTCTGGATATTCTTCAGCTCGGTCTGCATATCCTTACGCAATTTCAGGTCCAGTGCCGCCAGAGGCTCGTCCAGCAACAGCACACGAGGATTGTTTGCCAAAGCACGGGCAATAGCCACACGCTGCTGCTGACCGCCGGACAGTTTGGCCACCGCCCGTTTTTCAAAGCCTTTCAGATTGACCAGCTCCAACATCTTGGTGACGGTCTCTTTGATTTCTTCGTTGCTCTTTTTCTGCACACGCATACCGAATGCCACATTTTCATATACATTCAAGTGCGGGAACAAGGCATATCGCTGGAAAATGGTGTTTACCGTCCGTTTATACGGCGGAACGTCATTCACCCGTTTGCCGTCAAAAAAGACATCACCGCTGTCCGGAGTGATGAAGCCGGCAATAATGCGCAGGGTGGTGGTCTTTCCGCAGCCGGAAGGTCCCAGCAGGGTGACAAACTCACCATCGGAAATGCTCAAATCCAAATGCTTGAGCACCGGTTCTCCATCAAAAGACACGGCAATGTCCTTGAGTTCAATAATCTTCTTTTCGTTCATAGGTTGCATCCCCCTTTGCGGTAATTGGTCTGCCATAAAGACAGCGCATCGGCTGTGGCAGCGCCCTCCGCAAAGAGTTTTTCACAATCATCACACGAGATTTCTCCGGACGATTGAGGCGTTGTTTGGCCGATACAAAATGATTTTGCTTAGATGCATCATTAAAGTAATAGATGACAAATACCAATATAGGGTTTTTATCCAAAAATGTCAATAGATTTTGCAAAAAACCACAAAATATGTCGCCGAAATCGGTGACCCATACCGGGAGGTCATTCTATGGAACAAAAAAAGCCATCCCCCTCACCCACGCTGGTGGAACAATACCGCCGCCAAATGTTGGAAATGGCACACAATTCACCGCCAAAAAACGATGAGAATTGGCTGGATACCCATTTCCCCGAACCCGACTTTTACCGAGATCGAGAAGCCATGGCAACCCCCGCTGTTTCCCCACCCCAAACCGCACCGCAAGAACCTGCTCCTGAGGAGTCGGCTTTTGTCGGATATCTGCGGGTGTTTGTGTTTACCGGTGAGGGCGCAGAACCACTGGAATCTGCCCGGGTGGTGGTGAGTCAAGAAAACACAGTCTACGCTAACGTCTCCACCGACAGAGACGGTTTCACACCGGTATTACCCTTACCTGCGGTGGATCCGGCACTAACCCTAACACCGGGTAATCCGTCACCTTACACCGCCTACGACGTGACCGTTTCTGCCGAGGGCTATCAAGGGGTTCACCACCGAAATCTTCCGGTATACGGCAATAACTACGTTACCCTACCGACACCGCTGTACCCACTACTTCCCGGCGAAAGTCCGGACGCCATCCTGGACTCGCAATCCGGTGGACCAACAAACTTGTAAGGAGGTTACGCTATGGTTGGAACGCCTTTTATCCCCAACACCATTACCGTGCATTTGGGCACACCTTCTTCTTCAGCCAAAAACGTGTACGTACCCTTTCCTGATTATATCAAAAACGTAGCCTCCAGCGAAGTGTACCCCACCTGGCCGGAAGCGGCGCTACGTGCCAATATTTACGCCCAAATCTCCTATGCGCTGAATCGCTATTACACCGAGTGGTATCGTAGCCAGGGATACGATTTTGACATCACCAATTCCACCCAATTCGACCAATCCTATCAGCCGGGGCGGGAAATCTACGATTCCATCAATGAGATTGTGGACGACATCTTCAATTCGTACGTGGTGAAAAGAGGTAGCGTCGAACCCTACTTCACCCAATACTGCAACGGTACCACCACCACCTGTGACGGACTCAGCCAATGGGGTACGGTGCCACTGGCGCAAGAGGGGCTGGGGCCCTATGAAATCCTTACTCGATTTTATGGCGACGACATCGATATCGTCACCGACGTTCCGGTGCGCAATGGGCAGCCGTCTTATCCCGGCAGAGCACTGCGGTTGGGAGATTCCGGCAACGACGTGCAACAGATACAAATACGCCTTAACCGCATCTCCACCAACTATCCCGGCATACCAAAAATCAATCCCGCCGACGGCAACTTTGGGGTGAATACCGAAGAGGCGGTCAAAGCCTTTCAGCGCATATTCCGTCTGACACAAGACGGCATCGTCGGCAACGCCACCTGGTACCGCATCACCTATCTGTTTAATGCGGTCAAACGGCTCAGCGAACTGGACTCGGAGGGAATCCGACTGGAAGATCTGCCCAAACGCTACGAGGGACGGTTATCCCCCGGCGATTCTGGGGACAGTGTGCGGATTATCCAGTATTTTCTGGACGTAATCTCTGCCTATTACGATACCATACCGCCCCTGACCGTCAACGGCGAGTTTGACCAAGTCACCGAACAGGCCGTACGGGCTTTTCAGCAAAGTTTTGGGCTATCCGCCGACGGTATCGTGGGACGACAAACCTGGCAAAAGATGGAGGACGTGTACGAAAGCATACGTACCTCTACCGACCTAATCGACGGCGGTGTCGTGCTATTTCCCGGTCGCGTGTTACAGGCCGGGTTCCAAGGCGAGGACGTGGCCACTATACAGGAGTATTTGGCCTATATCGCCACCATCTATCCGGATATTCCCGCTCCGGCAGTAACCGGGGTATACGGTATGGAAACCGTGCAAGCGGTAGAAGCCTTTCAACGCCAATTCGGGTTGCCGGAAACCGGCACGGTAGGAGTCATCACCTGGGACGCCATTGCCACCCTTTACTCCGATCTGCGCACCGGTAATGCGCAACGTTTGGGGCAATACCCGGGCAAATCATTATCCGAAGAGGAGGGATAACTATGGGAGTATGGGACAACGACATCACCACCGATAACAGACCCTACGTGATGGAAGTGCAAAGCTATCTGCGCACCATCCAACGGGAACGGTATGGCGCTACCACTGTACCGTTGGACGGGTTCTATGGCGCAGACACTGCCGCCGGTGTTAGCCAATTTCAAACCGCTGTGGGTCTACCCCGCACCGGTATCGTCGATCAAGAAACGTGGGATGCCCTATACGTAGCTAATCTGGAAACCGAAAATCGATTAGCGCCTCCCCTACTGATACGAGGGTTACGTGTCCCGTTACTGCAACCGGGAGATAGCGGTGATAGCGTCATTTTTCTGAATACTATGCTGGGCATTTCCGGTGTGGTCTATACCACCGACACAGAGGAAACCATTCGAGGAATTCAAGAGAGCGCCTTTCTGCCCATAACCGGTAACACCGATAAAGACACCTGGGATGCAGTGGTAACACTATACAACCAAGGTGAGCGCCGTGAATAAACGTCGATTTTATCTCAACACCGCTGTGATGACCGGGTGCTCTCTGCTGTTGCGCCTTATGGGGATTGTGTTTCGCATCTTCATCTCCAACCAAGTAGGCGCAGAAGGTATGGGGCTGTATCAGCTAGTGCTGTCGGTACATATTTTGGGCAGCACCTTTGCCACCGGTGGGCTGATCACTGCCATCACCTGCATTGCCGGCGAACACCTGGCTCGCAACAACGTCAAGGCCGTCAACAAATTGATGCGCATCGGCACGTTACTCTCTCTCGTGATCGGTGGCATTTCTGCTGTACTGTTGTTTTTCGGCGCACCAACTATCGGCAACTGGCTGGGTGACAGCCGTACAGCAACCGCTGTGGCCTTGTGCGGTCTTGGCTTGCCATTTATGGGGATTTCTTGCTGTTTTCACGGATATTTTCTGGCACGTCGACGTGCCGGTCCACCTTGTTTGGCGCAATTGATTGAACAAATCATACGCATTGGCAGTATTCTAATGATGCTAAACACACTGTGGGACGGAAGTTTGGAAACAGCCTGTGCCATCATCATACTGGGGGATTTCATCGCCGAAGCCATCCATTGTTTTGTGTTGGCCATCGCCTATTATCTGGACAAAAAAGCAATCACTCCATCCCGACAAAATCCCACAAAACTACTGTCTCCACTCTTAAAAATCACCCTTCCGCTCACCGCCAGCCGGTATATAACCACCGGCTTGCGTACAGCGGAGAATATTTTGGTTCCCGCACGGCTTGCGCTATACACCCGCTCAGAAGCCTTGGCGTTAGCTGGTTTTGGAACTGTAAAGGGTATGGCCTTGCCACTTATTTTCTTCCCATCTGCGCTGCTGATGACGCTAACAGGACTGCTTATTCCGGAATTATCCGATGCGTACGCCCTGGGATATAAAAAGCAAGTGGCTCGATTGGTAGACCAAGCCATACACATCACCCTACCCGCCGCCATTTTTATCGGTGGATTGTTCACACTATTGGGAAAAGAATTGGGTGAATGGATGTACAACGATTCGTTGGTAGGATTACTATTACAGATACTGGGGCCACTGACCCCGGTGATGTATTTGGACAGTGTTGCCAGCGGTATGCTGAAAGGATTGGGGCAACAGGTTCACTCCCTATGGTACAGCTTAGCCGATTCGGCAGTGCGCATCGGGTTGATTTGGTGGCTTCTTCCCCACTTCGGATTGATGGGCTTTCTATTTGTGATGTTAGTGAGCAATCTGCTGACCTGTCTGCTCAGCACCGGGCGACTGCTAACCGTAAGCAACACTCAATTTCAATGGAGTCGATGGCTGTTTCGACCTGTTCTCGCAGCCGGCATAGCCGGTGTTATCTGCCGGCTATTGCCCTTAAGCGGAATGTGGTATGTGGGAATCAGCATCCTATTGTTTTCGGTTATATATATCCTACTGCTCTTCTTGTTGCAGTGCTTTAGACAGGAAGATTGGCAAATGCTTGTCTCCCGAAAAAGCGCATAAAAAAACCGCTGTCAATTGACAGCGGTTTTTAGTTTAAATAATTTGAAAATAATTGGCACCGGCCACAATGGTGAACACCTCTAATGCATCACCGACATTTTCCGCCTGATTATTTCCCGACGGTCTGCCGGGAGGTGTGAATCCCTCGGGCATTCCTTCAGGCATATCCGGACGCTTGCCACCAAAGCCCATACCACCTTGGGTAGCACTAGCCTTTAACTGTTCCTCTCCATCCCACAGTGTGTATTCACCGGGAACCAATTCCGGAGAAGAAACCACCAAATAGGTGTAAGCATTGAGGATTTCGTGAGAAATCAACGTTTTGCCCTCGTTATTTTTCAATTGAATACGGCTCTCTTTGCGGGACTGGCTCATAGTGAACACTGCATGCGTTTGCCCACCATCCTCAATGCGATCCAACATATTACCGGTAGCCACTACGATACCACCATTGATGTGGATGCCCTTATCCGAGTCAATACCGGCATCGCCACTAAAGCCACAAGCCTGGGACAATACTACACCGCCATTGATAACCAACCAACCGTTAGAGTCAATGCCATCGCCCTCTCCGGTAGAGCCATTAACAACAATGGACAAGCGGCCGCCGTTGATGGTGGTTACCGAAATATTATCTTCGTTGGTGTTAATGCCATCATTACCGGATTCGATGTGGATATCACCGCCATTGATGGTCAAGTGCAGTTCGGAATCCAAGCCCTCGTTGGCGGCGGTAATGGACAGTTTTCCGTTGCCATTACCCTTGTTACCCCCCTGCACCGTCATAGACATTTTGGAATAAAAAGCGGCATCGTATTTATGCAACTTCTTTGCATCTGCAACCTCGGTGCCAGCCTCGTTCAATTCCACTGTTCCGGGTTTGTAAATACGCGCTACATAAGAACCATTCACTCGGTTTTCGGTACGATTGGCAATGATTACCCGAGCGCCGGCGCCGGTGGTATCTACGTCTTTGACGGCGGTCTCTTCATTCTTTTCTCCACACTCATACACGTTGTAGAAAATCACCGCCGGTGCTACCTCACAGGTCAAATCTACGCCGTTAAGTACCAACGTCACCACAGCATTGGGATCTTCTTCAGCATCGTCTCCCAGATCCACGGCAACCTGTCCCTTGGACAACTGACCAGATAATACGTATTGACCGGGCTTTGTGATATGCACCACCGTATGAGCCTTTGCTTCTTCCGGAGTGTGGGCGTCCTTCTCCTCGCCCTCACCGTAGGTGAAATCCTTGCCGGACTCGTAATAAACAATGTCGTTGGCAATATACACCGCTGCCTTTTCATCACCAGTAACAGCTACACCATCCACAGTAATCTCCTTGTCCGATAACTGGATTTTTGTACCCTTATAAGTTTCAACCGAATCATCGAATACCGGAACCATTAGATTCTGTCCGCCACTCTGCATTTTACCGCAACCGGACAGCATACCCAACGCCATTAAAACGGACAAACCAAAGCCTAGCCATCGTTTCATAAACACACCCCCTACTTTCATACACATATTCTACTACAATTACTCATACGTTTTGTGTCATAACTGTAAACGAACTGTAAACGAACTGTAAAAGACCGCTCTTATAAGCGGTCTTTTTTGTTTCTATAGCCTTTCAATTGTTGCTTATGCTCCGGTGTCACTCGGTAACTCTCTATAGCTTTTTGAATTGCCTTATTGTGCGTCCAAAGAGGCAAGCGACGCTCTTGAATATAGGGCAGCGTTACCTCGTACTGCTTAGCTAAAGCAGTGGCGAAATACCATGCCACCATCATCCGAACATAGTACTCCTCTCGGTCTACCGATGCGACCCAAGCAAGAAAATCCGGAGAAAATCTTTCGTCTAGGAAATACCGTTGCAGCATACCGATGCCAAACCGAATAGTATAGGGTTGGTCGGAATCCATCCACTCCCGAATCTTAACCAATAAGGCTTCCGGGTGCTTTTTCAGCACCTTGGGAGACCAACCGTCGCAGGTGGACCAATTATCCACATAGGGCAAAAAGGCATCAATAGCAGCGATACAGACATCGTAATCCTTGATCTGCTCCACCAAAAAAGCGTGGAGATTATTCTCTTCATAATACGTATGGGGCAACTCTAGCAAAAACGCTTCTGATTCGGGAGTTCCAGCTATTTCTTTAGCCATCTTTCGCAAAATCGGTGTACGGACACCAATCACCCGCTCCGAATCCACCGTAGGCATCAGTGGAATCTGAAATTGCCGATACTCCTCATCCGCTAAAGAAAGCAGACGCTCGGTGATGGCGCTCATTTCTTGATATCCTTCCAATAGGCGGCAAAAGCCTGTTCGGTCTTGTTATCACCGGGGGTATAGTAGACAGCGTCCTTGATAGCATCCGGCAGATACTGCTGACCTACCCAATGGCCGGGAAAATCGTGGGGATACTGGTAGAATTGCCCCTTATTCACCACTTCGTCGCCATCGTAGTGCTTATTCTGCAACTGGCGAGGTACCGCACCGCTGCGGCCGTTCTTCACGTCCATCATCGCCTGATTGATGGCATTGTATACCGCATTGGATTTGGGTGCCTGGCACACCAGCACCACAGCATTGGCCAATGGAATCCGTGCCTCCGGCAGACCCACCTGCAGAGCGGTATCCACCGCCGACTTGACGATCGGGATAATCTGGGGATAAGCCAGACCCACGTCCTCATTGGCACACACCAACAAACGGCGACAGGCAGAAGGCAGATCACCAGCCTCTAACAGCCGAGCCAGATAATGCAAAGCGGCATCCGGATCGGAACCGCGCATCGACTTTTGATAAGCGGAGATGACGTCATAATGCTCGTCACCCTCACGGTCATACCGCATGGCACTGCGCTGAGCCAACTGCTTGGCGGTATCTAAGGATACGTACACACCGCCATCGGGGGTGGTTTCTCCCGCCAAGACACAGAGTTCTACGGCATTGAGCGATTTGCGCACGTCGCCACCGCTGGAGCGGGCGATATGGGCGCAGACGCCCTCCTCTACCGTGACCGAACTGCCACTCTCCTCTTGCAAGAAGTGGAAGCCACGCTCTACCGCTTTTTCAATATCGGCATTGGCTACCGGTTTAAACTCAAAGACAGTGGAACGGCTGAGGATGGCGTTGTAGACGTAAAAATAGGGATTCTCGGTGGTGGAGGCAATCAGCGTAATCTGACCGTTCTCGATGTACTCCAGCAGGGTCTGTTGCTGACGCTTATTAAAGTACTGGATCTCGTCCAAATACAGCAGAATGCCGTTCATACCGGTAAAGGTATCCAGCTCTTCTACCACAGCCTTGATATCCGCCGTGGTGGCGGTGGTACCATTGAGCTTATGCAGACGCATATCTGTCTGCTGGGCGATAATCCGTGCCACCGTGGTCTTTCCCACTCCGGAAGGGCCGTAGAAAATCAGGTTAGGGATACGGCCGGACTCCATAATGTTGCGTAGCGCTTTTCCATCGCCCAGAATATGCTGTTGACCTACCACCTCGGAAAGTGTGGACGGGCGAATGCGATCGGCTAACGGTTTGTTCACGGGGTATCCCTCCTTTACAGAATCATCCTTTCTATCATACAAAGAAAACGCACCAATGTCAAGGTTAGATTCGTTGACAGAACGATGGAAGATATGGTATGATAATCACAGAAAGCTACAGAAAGGATGTGTCGGAATGACCAAAAAGCAACGAGCCATAGCCGCCGTTGAGGGACTCAAAAAGACCTATCCCGAGGCTATCTGCTCTCTGACGGCAGATAACCCCTTACAACTGCTTATTGCCACCCGGCTATCTGCCCAGTGCACCGACGCCCGTGTGAATATGGTAACCCCGGCGCTGTTTGCCCGATTCCCCACCCTAGAGGATTTGGCAGAAGCCGACCCGGACGAGGTGGGCGAATACATCCGCTCCTGTGGGCTATATAAGACCAAAGCTAAAGATACAGTGGCCATGTGCCGTATGCTCCGGGATACGTATGGCGGTATCATCCCGGACACCGTAGAGGAGCTAACCAAACTACCTGGTGTAGGACGCAAAACCGCCAACTTAGTGTGCGGTGACGTATACGGCAAACCGGCGGTGGTGGCAGACACCCACTGCATCCGCATCACCGGACGCCTGGGACTGACCGACGGTAGCAAAGACCCATACAAAGTGGAGATGCAACTGCGCAAGGTGCTTCCACCGGAAGAAAGCAACGATTTTTGCCACCGCCTGGTGCTGTTTGGTCGGGACACATGCTCCGCCAGAGCGCCCAAGTGCGAAAAGTGTCCGCTAAAGGACATTTGCCCTAGCAAGGGGAAATAAATATTGCGACAAAATCCCCTTGCTTTTTCCATCACCATATGCTATACTTTGCCTTGTTCAAAATGCAGGGTTGGTATATCGGTATTACAGCGGCTTCCCAAGCCGTTAAGGCGGGTTCGACTCCCGTACCCTGCTCCAGAAACAAACGGTCACCTTCCGGTGACCGTTTGCTTTTTTGTGGTAAGTATATGTCAATTGAACTCGCTTAGTTTGCCACAAGGCAAACTATAGGAGATGCGGCGTTAGCCGAATCTCCAGGGTTCTAACTCCCGTACCCTGCTTCAAAAAAGAAGGCACCGCTTTTGCGGTGCCTTCTTTTTTTACATTTCTGTGATAAGAGTTTTGTACTGCTCTTTCAGCCATTCCTCAGTGGCAGAAAGACCGTCTTTATCCAATGGAAACTCAGTGGTAGCAGCCATTTCGGACAGTTCACTGCACTTTTCGCCCAGCCAAACGCTGACCGCAAAATGGGCGGAAACATCCTCTTCCGGCTTAGCCTTTACCGGGTCAACCCGATAATTAAGCCCCTTAAAACTGCCGGTAAAGGGATTGCCACTGGTGAAAAACAAAATCCCGGGAAGGGGAAAATCACGCATCGCCATAACGAATTACCTCATTTCATTCCAATGTAAACTGAATCTGTTGCACTGTTTCCTCCGCAACCGCTAAGGTCTGGGGATGGATGTACACGATCCGACGCTGTTTTTGACGGGCGTACCGCACTGTAGCGGCGGTACCGGTACGGCTATCCGGTAGGTCAATCTCGCACACCGCCAGCACCACCTCTGCCCGATCCACCATCCAGCGATTGCGCTGACGATAACAAGCAGAAGGATCGGATTCAGCCTCTTTTTCATCAAACAGAATCTCCACCTGTTGACACTGATCCAATAGGCGACGATATTCCTTTTGCAAGGGCATGGACCAATGGCTCTCTTGCCCTTTAAAAGGTACTGCCGCAATCAGTTGCACGTCGGGGTGGTCGTTCTGCAGGGCAATCACCTCGGCTGCCGCCCACAAATCCACACCGGCACTCATGCCGGATATGAAGGTGCGGATACCCTCGTCGTACAAACGACGAATCTGCTCACCTAAGGCTTTTTGTACCTGCTCGGGGCGCAATCCATCCGGGGAAAAGGTAAACCGATGAGGTCGATAGCCGGTAAAACAGCAAATCGTATTCATAGCAACCCCTCCCCTTTTCGTAATGCATTGATTATACCACACAACTCCATTTTTGGCTAGACTAAAAAATAAAAAAACCGTTGCACTGCAACGGTTTTTTTATTTACAAACGCTCTAATATATAGTCCACCACTTGAGATTGTGGAATATCCAGCACTATCGAAAATTCTTCATCAATCAGGCGCATACATTCCTGTAGGGTGGATTCGTCCATAGAAGACAGTCGCTTACCCTGTTCTTGGCGCTGGTGCTTTTTGCGGAACAGAGAACAGATCAAGCGAATCAGCATTCGCCGATCATTACCACTGAGCACCGAACGATAAAAACGCATCCGCTGAGAGCGGTCCTCAATCCACTCTAACTTCTCACTGTCCGCCACCGATAGCAGCGCATCGATCTCCTCTTTGGTGAGTAGCGAACACATTTTATTTACCAACGCTTCGTTATCGCAAGGGACAAATACCGAAGAGTGACCGTCACTAACCGGACACAGCACATAGTACATACTGCTTTCTTTACCCAAAGCAATGCTCTTTTTCTCCTGTACCAAGCACACTCCGGTCTTGCCGTACAATACGTAACTGCCAATTTGCACGGTATTGCTCATCTCGGTCACCCTCCTTTTCTCTCGTGTTGTATACACTTTATTTTACCACGTTTTTTCGACAATTTCAAAGGGGCAAAGTGTACAAAATTCAGCCTGTTTCCGAGCACTAACAAAAGTGCCGTATAAAGCCAAAAAACAGCCGTAAAGCACCACGTCTTTACGGCTGTTTTATCGCGTTTAATTGGTTATATTGTCAGACAATCGATAAGCAAAACTACCCAGATCGTACACCTTGGAGAAGGAAGAGGAATATTCCAGCGCCTTACCGGCACCGATAGCCACGCACAGAGCGGGATCCTCTGCCACCTTACAGGGTACGCCCACCGCCTGCTCTAACAGTTCCGGCAAACGGCGCAACTGAGCCATACCACCGGTCAGATGCATACCATTCTCGATGATGTCACCTGCCAATTCCGGCGGGGTGGTCTCCAGCACTCGACCGATCATATCCAAGAGTTCGGTCAACTGCTCTCGAATGGCCTCGCAAATCTCATCAGAATTCACCGTTACCACTCGAGGCAGACCGGTCATAGAATCCCGACCCTTGGCCTGGGCGGTCAACATAGGTTCTACCGGCAGAGCGCAACCCACCTCCACCTTCAGTCGTTGCGCCATAGGCTCGCTGATGATGAGTCCATACTGATTGCGCATATAACGGACGATGGCGTCGTCCATAGCCTCACCGGCCACACGAATGGACGAAGAGACCGCCTCGCCCTTCAGCGACAACACCGACACGTCTACCGTGCCACCACCCACGTTTACCAGCATCTGTCCGCTGGGCAGACTGACGTCCACACCGGCACCGATGGCTGCTGCCACCGTCTCCGGCACTAAGGTAACCCGTCGGGCACCGGCAGAGATAACCGCCTCGATAAAAGAGCGGCGCTCCACTTCGGTGAGCTGTTCGGTAACACTGACCGCCACACAGGGCTTGACAATACGGTTAGAACACACCTGCGCCAAACAGCAACGGAGCAATTTCTCTGCCAAATCGTAGGCGGCAATAACGCCCTTTTGCACCGGGCGAACCGCCACAATGGAATCCGGCGTACGTCCCAGCATCACCTCGGCCTCATCACCAAAAGCCACCACGTGACCGTCGGATTTTGCCACGGCGATTACTGCCGGCTGGTCCAGCACCACGCTGTCCCGAGCAGGATCGTATATGACGATGCGGGAGGTTCCCATATCGATACCTAAATTCATACAAAAGACTCCTTAGATTCTACCTTTTGGGGTATTATACATCACTCTTCGTCATTTTTCAAGAGTGCAGATGCCGCCGTTACACCATACACCTCTTCTGCACCAAAGATTTTCAGCATCTTGGCGCATTCTTCTAAGGTGCTTCCGGTGGTGGTTACGTCATCCACCAACAAAATGGTCTGCCCGGATACGTCCTCAACCACGTCGAACATACCCAACAGATTTCCTTTTCTCCGCACAGCAGAAAGTTCCTTTTGCGGTTCGGTATGATGCAACTTGGTCAAAAGCGGAGCATAAGGTATCCCCAGTATCTTTGCCATTGCCTGTGCCAAACCGGCGGTCTGATCAAACCCGCGCAGACGAAACTCTTTGCGGTGCATTGGTACTGACGTAATCCGATCAAAAGGAATGCCACCGTATTCCCGGCGCACCACCTCGGCCATTTCGTAAGCAAAACCCTCGGTGACGACGGTATAATTATCTTGCTTGAGAGACTGAATTCCCTTTTTCACCACACCTCTGTGGTAGAAAGGGCTGACGCACCGCTCGTAGGCACGACTATGTCCCCGACAGGTGCAATCGTCCTCATTCCGTCCACACCGATCGCACAAAGGTGGCAAAATATAAGGTGCCCGACGAGAGCAATCCTCGCACAGCCGCTGACGAGGTAACAGCACCTCGCCACAGAGAAAACAGTGGTGCGGAAAGAAAACGGTCAAGATGGCTCGTCCCAAAGCTCTCATAACCCCACCACCCCGGTCTGTAATAAGAAGGTCTGTAGACCGGTATACCGCAAGGTTTTGCGATTATTATCAATCATTTGCTGTAAAGTATCCCGACTTCCCACCAAAATTAGCAGATTTTTCGCACGGGTAACCGCCGTATACAGCAGATGCCGATAGCACAGATGAGGTGTACCACGCAACACCGGCATCACCACCGCATCAAATTCGCTACCCTGGCTCTTATGCACCGTGATGGCATAGGCCAGTTCTAAATCCTGCGCATCTTGACGGGTATAGGTAGCCACACGGTCGTCATAACGGACGGTAAGAATATCCTCCCGCAGACGAATCTCTTCCAACACGCCGATATCGCCATTGAAAATACCGCTACCATTCTCGCCATCGTCACGCAACCAAGGAATATCGTAATTGTTGCGATTGTGCATCACCTTATCCCCCACCCGGAGAGTGACACCCTCTACGGTGAGTTCGGCTTTTTTCTTATCTGCGGGGTTTAGTGCCTCTTGCAGACGGCGATTCATCTCAATGGTGCCGATATCGCCCTTGCGACCGGCACAGAGCACCTGTAAACCATTTAGATGGGTATAGCCGTAGGCTGCCGGCAACCGCTGGCAACAGAGTTCCAGCACGGTGCGCTCCACCTCTACCGACGAAGGACGAGACATAAAGAAGCAATCGCCCTTGTTATCCAGTTCCATCGGCTGACCGGATACAATGCGGTGGGCATTGTAGATAATACGGCTCTCCAATGCCTGGCGGAATACCTGGGTCAACCGCACCACCGGTATCACCCCGCTGTCAATGAGATCTTGTAGCACACAGCCGGGACCTACCGCCGGCAACTGGTCGGTATCGCCCACCAAAATCAGACGGCATCCGGTCTTTACAGCTCTGAGCAGGCTCTCGAACAAGGGTACGTCTACCATGGACATCTCGTCCAACACCACGGCATCCGCATCCAAAGGATTCTTTTCGTTACGGTCAAACACCGGGCTATCGCTGTCATCCCATTTTACCTCTAAAAGGCGATGGATGGTCTTAGCCTCCCGCCCGGTAAGCTGGGATATCCGCTTAGCAGCACGACCGGTAGGCGCAGCAATGGCCACCGTCTCTCCCATACTCTCCAAGAGGGTGATGATACCCCGTAGGGTGGTGGTTTTTCCGGTACCCGGACCACCGGTAAGTATCAGCGCACCGGTGGCGATGGCCTCCACCATCGCCCGGCGTTGTTGTTCTTCATAAGTGATATGGAAATTCCGCTCCATAGCGTCGATACGCAGTTCGATATCCTCGGCGGTGACGTCCTGGGTGCTACACATAAGGCGCATCCGCACCGCAATAAAAGCCTCTGCCTCAAACATCCTCGGCAGGAACAAGAAGGAACGATTATTCAGTTCTTGCTGACGAAGCTGGAAGGATTCCACCATCCGCACTACGGCTTCTTCTACTGACTCAACAGGCACGTTCAAGAGCGATGCCGCCGCCGGCACCACCTTATCCGTGGGCAAGCAGGTGTGACCATTGCTCAAATTATGGCGCAAAACGTACTGCACACCGGCCTCTAGACGGTGAGGATCCATAGCGTCGCCATTCAGCGACAAGGCCAGCCGATCGGCTCGCTCAAAGCTAATACGCAAACCGGCTGTGCATAGAATATACGGGTTAGCCTTCACCATCGTCAACGTGGAAGGGCCAAACTGTTTCCAACAGCGCAACGCCTCGTTGGCAGAAAGGCCGTAGCCGGAAAAGGTCATTACCACCTCACGCAAACCAAACTGGGAGCAAAAACTCTGACCCATTTCCCGTGCTTTGGACAAGGTGATGCCCTTAATTCTCGCCAATTCTTGAGGATCCTCCTCCAAAATGCGCAGAGAGTCTGCGCCAAAAGTATCCACAATACGAGCCGCTGTGGCAGGACCAATCCCCTTTACCGCACCGGATGCCAGATACCGCAGTATGGCGGTCTCATCAGTGGGCAAGGTGCTTTCGCAAGCCGTTGCCTTAAATTGCCGGCCAAAAGAGGGATGTTCTGTCCATCCACCCTGTAAACGCAGAGTTTCTCCTACCTGTACTCGTGGCAGAACACCCACTACCGTCTCGATGGTGTCGCCGGTATCCAATTCCAGCACCGTCCAACCATTGTCGTCGTTACAGAACACAATGTGGTCCACCGTGCCGGTGAGCATGGCTTGTTCTTTTTCCATATCCGTCACAATGTCCACTCCTTTTCATCCACATTCCCGAATCAGTAATTCCAGCATCTCCATCAGCTGGGCGGCGGTCACCGGAACCACCGACGGAGCCTGTCGCAGCAACATTTCTATTTCTTCGCCGGTTTCGGTCACACCATCCGGCAACAGCATCAAGGTCTGCCGACACTCTGCGGGATTCTCCCAAAGGGTCTGGCTCTGCAGACACCGCACCAGCGGCGCCAAAGCCGCCCGATTGCGGGGTACCGCCAAGCGACAACAAAAACAGCATCCGGAACACCGGGTAAACCACAGGCACACCCGCCGTATCAGCGCTCCACACCCGTATACGGCCAACAGCGCCACCAATGCACCGGCAATCCACTCTCCCCCATTCATAACCGCCCTCCTCTGACCCGCCGTGTGCGACGGTATCAGCCCATTCTATGCGTAGGACAAGGTCAGCGTGTCTGTCCTCGACCGGCATTGTGACGGCTAATGGGTTGACGGAACAATAGGCGGAATAACGCCTTTTTATCAAAAGGAATCACCGGGTATAGATACTTACCATCCAGGGCAGTGCGGGTGGTCACCAATACGGTGAGCATAACCCCCATCCCCAATAGCAATCCCCAGCCGTGGAGTAGCCAAGTGCAGAATAAAAACAGAATACGAAACAATTTAAAGGCGTAGGTGAGTTCGTGGCTGGGTTGGGTGAAAGACGCCACCGCCACAAAAGCCATATAAGCCAGCAGTTCTGATGAAAATATGCCGGCCTTGACCGCAAACTCACCGAAAATCAACGCCCCTACCAAACTCAAAGCGTTGCTCAAGGAAGAGGGTGTATTCAGCGCCGCCAACTTGATGGCGTCAATCAGCAACTCTACCAACAACAACTGTATAATCAGCGGTATGGGTCCCATCTCATCAATGCGGATAAACTCCAGAGCCGGCGGGATCCGCTGGGGATTTTGCATCAGCCAATACCACACCGGAGTGAGAAACAACGTTGCCACAAAAATCAGGCCACGCACCAACCGCAGATAACTGCCCACAATTGGCGGAAAATAATAGTCGTTGGTATCTTGAGAAAAATCAAAAATAGACGTGGGCAACAGCATCGCCGCCGGAGAATTATCCACCAGCAATACAATCTGCCCCTCGGCCAGTGCCGCCGCCACCGCATCCGGTCGCTCGGTATATCGTACCCGGGGAAAGGGATTGTACCACTGACTACGCAACAGGCACTCCGCCAAACTCTCCTGCCCCATAGTTAGAGCGGGAATGGTGATACTTTTCAGCCGGTCTTGCAATTTTTTAAGATAGGTTTTGTTCACCCTATCCGCCATGTAGCAGACGCACACGTCGGTAGCGGAAATGCTCCCCACCGACACCGCCTCTATGGTCAACGCCGGGTCTCGCAAACGCCGACGAATCAGTGCGGCATTAAAGACCAACGTCTCCACCAATCCATCGCGACTGCCACGTAGTACCCGGTCGCTTTCCGGTTCTTGCACACTGCGCACCGGATAGGTACGCGTGTCAATAAGCACCACCCGATCGATACCCTCTACCACCAAGGCAGTGGCACCGGAGAGAACCATCGTCACCACCCGCTGTAAATCAGCGGTGTGATCCACCTCAATGTAGGTGATAAACCGCTCAACAAACCCATCGGCATCGGTGATGGGGGCAATATCCTCGGGTTTGATCTCTGCCAGGTACTGGAGCATCTTCTCCAACACCTCGTCTTTGGTGAGTCCGTCCACAAAAAACAACGTACCCGGACGTCCACCCACCGTGATTTTGCGCATCATCAGGTCAAAACTGGCATCTACCCGCAACTTGCGACTGAGATGCTCTACGGTCTCTTTATAAGTCATCGGCTACCACTCCTTTTACGGAGTTAGTATGCACACATTTTTAGTCGGAAATTCCGATAAACGCCGCCAAACTGCCACGAGCATCACCGGTCACACGATGGGACCAGAACACGTCCGAGTGGCACTTGGTGCACAGGTCGGTAACCGTAATATTTTCCGGTTTGACGCCCACGTTCAGCAGATGTCGCCGATTGACCTCCCACAAATCGATGTGGAACTTATCGTTGGGGTGTACGGCAAAACATTCCTCAGTAAACACCGGCACCTTGCAAAAAGCATCGTATACGGGAGTATCCACCTCAAAGCAACATTTACCGATAGACGGGGCAATACCCGCCAAAATATCCTCTCGATGGCAACCGTAATCCGACACCATCCGCTCTACCGTTATGGCACCGATGCCGGCGGCAGTACCCCGCCATCCGGCGTGGGAGGTTGCCACCACCCGCCGTACCGGATCCACAAAAAACAGCGGTACACAATCGGCGTATTGGGTGCACAGCACCACGCCGGGCTCATCGGTAATCAACCCATCGATATCGGTATATCCCCGCTCTCGGGTGATGCCACGACCACAATCGGCGGCCGTGACGTTAAGCACGTTGTCCGTATGGGTCTGGGCAGATACCACCACCTGCTCTGCATCCACCCCGATGGCGGTGCAAAAACGACGAAAATTCTCCAATACGGCATCCGGATCGTCACCTCGAGTAAAGGACAAATTCATAGATGCGAAAACGCCCTCGCTGACACCGCCCAAGCGGGTGGAAAAGCCGTGGCGAACAAATCCCAGCCGATCAAAGGACGGGATGGAATAATACAACAAATCCCCTACCGAATGGGGATGTAATGTCTGTGTTTTGGGAAAGGTCACAAAAACCACTCCTTACCATAAAAGTACCAGTATATTATACGAAAAATGCCGTCGATGTGCAAGGGGAAACAGAAAATCTCACAAGAATTTTGGCGGTTTTCAGAATCGGTGATTTTTTTCTTTACATTTGCGCAAAAATTGTATATACTATAAGATGTAATAATATGGTAATTTGCACTGATTGGAGAGAAAACGTATGTTGCAATATGAAGAATTACGACTGAAACTGGAGGGTCTGCTCCCCGGCATCGAGGATCTGGCCGATTCCATTGGTTTGTCTCAGCTCCGCCGTGAGGCCGAAGAGCTGGATGCCCAGGCTGCCGCTCCCGGCTTTTGGGATAATATGGAGTTTGCCCAGAAGGTGACCCAAAAGGCTGCCGGCGTCAAAGGCAAGATCGAAGCCTATGAAAAACTGCAGGCCGATTATCAGGATACCCTGACCCTGATTGAACTGGCAGACGAGGCAGAAGATCTGGACCTGCTGGACGAGTGCAAGGCCGGTGTGGACAACGTGGTGCAGTCTATGGAGACCCAGCGTCTGGCCACTCTGCTGTGCGGCGAATACGACAGTAAGGACGTTATCCTCAACTTCCAGGCCGGTACCGGCGGTACCGAAGCCCAGGACTGGACCGAGATGCTGTATCGTCTGTATACCCGTTGGGCTGAGCGCCACGGCTATAAGTACAACATCCTGGACTATCAGGACGGCGACGAGGCCGGTATCAAGAGCGCCTCTATCGAGATCTTGGGTGAAAATGCCTATGGCTATCTAAAGAGCGAAAACGGCGTTCACCGTCTGGTGCGCATCTCCCCCTTCGACTCTTCCGGACGTCGCCAGACCTCTTTCTCCGCTCTGGAGGTTATCCCCGTGCTGGATAACAACACCGAAGTGGATATCCGTCCCGAGGATATCAAGATGGACGTGTTCCGTTCTTCCGGCGCCGGTGGTCAGCACATCAACAAGACCTCTTCTGCCGTGCGTCTGACCCATATCCCCACCGGTATCGTGGTGGCCTGTCAGAACGAGCGTAGCCAGTTCCAGAACCGTGACAAGTGTATGGAAATGCTGAAGTCCAAGCTGGTGAAAATCAAAGAGCAGGAGCACCTGGATAAGTTGAGCGATATCAAGGGTAGCCAGGCACAGATTGCTTGGGGTAGCCAGATTCGTTCTTACGTATTTATGCCCTACACCCTGGCTAAGGATACCCGCACCGGATTCGAGAGCGGTAACATCCAAGCCGTAATGGATGGCGAGATCGACGGTTTCATCAACGCCTATCTGCAGGCATTGGCAAACGGTACGTTGGGCAAGGCTTCTGCCGCCGAAGATTAAATCTCACGTAACACGACCACTCATTTAAACGAATAAGGAGATAATTCCTATGGAAATCAAACCTCTTTCCATGCGCCGTATTTTCTCTGTAATTCTGTCTGTGTTTTTGTTGATTACGGCTTTGGCTATGCCGGTTAATGCCGCACCCAAAGCAAAAACCAACAAAATCTCCATTACCGGCACAGCCGATTATAAAGCAGCGTTTGACATACTGAAGATCGTCAATGCCGAACGCAAAAAGGTCGGCAGACCGGCTCTGGTTATGGATAAGGCTACGATGGAGGCGGCTATGCAACGTGCCGCTGAGTGTGCTGTTTACTATTCTCACATCCGCCCCGATGGTTCCGCACCATTCACCGTTTTAGAGTGGGATTACTCCGTTGGTGAGAATATTGCTGCCGGTTATAAGTCCGCTAAAGACGTGATGACCGCTTGGATGAATTCCCCGGGCCACAAAGTCAACATTGTGGACGATTATTATTACGTCACCAAAGAAAGCCATCATCGGTTTATGACAGTCGGTATCGGCGCATTCAAAGTGAACGACATTTATTACTGGTGTCAGCTCTTTAGCGGTAGTCAAAAGCAGGCAGACCCCACCCAGAAAAAGGCTGTCAGCAAGACCTTTACGGTGTCTGTAAAAAGCAGTAACCTACATCTGTCTTTGGAAGAGAAAAAGATCAGTTTGGACGGCGGTAAATCCACCACCATTAAGATCAACAATATCAACAAACCGTTTTACGAAGTATCCACCTTATTGAGCGCCAAAGGTTTCACCTACTCTTCTTCCAACACGGCTGTAGCCACTGTAAACACCGCCGGCAAAGTGACCGGTGTCGGTGCCGGCAGTGCCAAAATTACCGTCAAATGCAAAAATGGATACACCCTGTTTACCATCCCGGTAACGGTCAAAAACGAGATTGTCAAGGCCACTCTCAAAATCACCGCTAAGGGAATCACCGTCAGCTGGGGCAAGGTAACCGGTGCCACTACCTATAAGATCTACAAGAGCATTTACAAAAACGGTAAATGGCAAAAGGCTACCTTAGCAAAATCCACCGGTTCTCTGTCCTACACGGATAGCAAGGCAAAATCCGGCGAAAAAGTACGCTATACGGTGTATGCCTATGCCGGTAAAAAAGAATTCAAAAGCAACCATACCGTAACCGGTATGTATCTGGCCCAGCCCAAGATTAAACTTACCAAAGCTACCAAGGGCGTTAAGATCACCTGGAGCAAAGTGGCCGGTGCCACCTCTTATAAGGTGTATAGAAGCGTCTACAAAAACGGCAAGTGGTCCGCCTATGCAGCGTATAGCAACCCTACCGGTACCTCTTACACCGATAAAAACGTCAAATCCGGACAGAAAGTACGCTATACTGTCTATGCTGTAAACGGCTCCTATAAGAGTGCCGAAAAAACCGGCGTTAGCATTAAGCACTGATAACCGATAAAAAGCAAAAGAGCCATCCGCAATGCGGATGGCTCTTTTTTTAGTTTTGTCGACGTACGATGCGGTATTCGTCACGCACTCGGTAGTAAGGGCATCGTCTACGACCGGACAGCAGAAACCGCTCGTATTCATCCATATCCAAATTCATCAGGCACTCATAGGTATCGGTCTCTTCATCGTAATCGTAGTTGTCGCAATCCTCACAACGGATATCCTGCACAGCCCTCACCTCTTTCGTTTAAATATCCTTTTCTTCGTAGGTCAAGTATTCCTTGGCAATATAAATGGGACGGTGCTTGCCCTGAATGTAAATGCGGGCAATGTATTCGCCAATGATGCCCAACGTAATCAGCTGGAGACCGCCAATCAGCAGAATCAGCACAATAGTGGTGGGATAACCATTGGGGAACTCCATACCAAAACCATATTTCTGCACCACCACCACAATGGTATAGATCAGCGACAGCAAGGCCATCAAAGAACCCACACCGGTGGCAATCTTCAGCGGGAAGGTGGTATAGGAAATAATGCCATTGATGGCGTATTTCATCAGACTCCAGAAAGACCAGGCAGACTCACCGTGCTGACGCTCCTGCACCGTATAGGGTATGAAGTGGGTATTGAAACCAACCCAAGAGAAAATACCCTTGGAAAAGCGATGGCACTCGGTCACGTCCAACAGAGACAAGGCCACCGTCCGCCGGAAGGTGCGAAAATCGCTGGCACCCTCGTGAAGGCTGATGTCGCAAATGCGGTCCATCAGCTGATAGAAGGTGTGCTTACACCAGGTGATAAAGCGCCCCTCAATGCGGTTCTCCTGATAGGCAGCCACACTGTCGTAGTCCGGATTCTCATCCAAAAAGGATACCATATCCATCACGATATCCGGGCTTTGCTGCAGATCGGCATCCAGCAGGGTGACATACTCACCTATCGCCTTTTGCAAACCGGCATACATCGCCGCTTCCTTGCCGAAATTGCGGGATAGGTTAACAATCTTAACCGGACACTTTTTCTGGGCATACAGGTCTTTCAACGCCTTCCAGGTAGCGTCACGGCTACCGTCATTGACAAAAATCAATTCATAAGAATCCACTCGCCCGGAAAAAGCTTTCATACACGCTTCTTGCAGAGGAGCCACATTCTTCTCCTCGTTAAAGCAAGGGATGACAACGGATAACTTCATTTCAGTTCCCTCCTTGGGAATTAGTCTTCTTTCTTTTTACGCAGCATAACAAATGCCACGACACCCACAGGGATTGCCACAATCAACACACCGCCGACAACCAGCAGTGCGATACCAAAAGGACTGAGAATCCAGGGCGTGCTGCTCTGTGTTTCGGTTTCTGCAGTAACATTCTCGGTTTCTGCGGGTTCGGTTTGCGCCGCTGTTTCGGTAGGTTCGGGGGCTATCTCCGTGGTGGTAATCTCCTCTGTAGTGGTCATCTCCACGGTGGTGGTATCCGGTTGCTCTGTCACCGTGGCTGTAGTGGTGGATGCAGTGGTGGTGACAGTGGTATCCTCCACTTGAGTCGTATCGGTGGTTTGTCGAGTGGTGGTATCTTCTGTAACCGTTTGGGCAGTGGTGGTAATCGTCGTTTTAGTCAATGCCGCACCGGTGTTTTGGGTGCTGGTAATGTACGGTTTTGTGGAAACGGTGGTGGTCGTAGCAAAATTCGGCATAGGCGTTTCCACGTGTACGTCATCGGTGGCAGTTACCTTACGGGAAGAGGTATACTCTTTGGTATTGACATCCACGTGGTAGCCGTGTTCATCAAAAAACTGATTGCTGTAAACACCCTTGGATTTCAGATTATGGATGCCGTACTGCTCTTTCAGCAGATTGACGTTGTTATCGTAACGGGTGATGATTACCTCATCGCCACGAATGCGGAATACGCTCATGGTTACCGTGGCATCGCATGCAGACTCATTGGTGCTGTAATAGCCGATGTAACCGGCATTCATATACGTGAATTTGAGAGTACGGGTAACGTGTTCCTTCTTGGTACCGGTGCACACCTCAATCTTATCGCCTTTTTTGAAATACACGGCACTACCACCGATATAGTCTGCATAACCACCGGAATGGTCGTGACCATACAGGAAAATAATATTCAGGCCCTTTTTGCCGGCCTCATTGAGCACGTCTACCATCAGGTCACCGTGAACGGCGCTACCCTGAAGGATGGTGCGATTGCCCCAATGCAGGCCCACGTGGCTAAGCACAAAGATGGGTTTGGTCCAACCGCTGTTTGCCTTTTCATCCAGATAGGCTTTCAGATTATCGGCCGTTTGCTGGACCACTTCACGGCTATTGTTCCAATCGTACTGGAGATATTCATCCTCGTGGATAACGTATACACCATATTTGCCGGAAACGGGATCGTTGTTACCGGATTTGCTCAAGCCAATGGTATCTTCCGGGTCGTGGTTACCCTGTACAAACGTCATCTTGTTACCCACGATGGGAGTAAACAACTTCTTCAGTACAGCCAAGCCGGCAGAACTCTGACCTTGGTTATCGTAATCGGGATTCAGCGTGTAATCGCCACAAAAGAAAGCGCCATCTGCCTTGGTGATGCCATGCATCTCCAAAGTACCCAGCACCTGCTCAATCCGAGAGGTATTGTGTGCCGACACCTGAAAATCCGAACCAGCCAACAGAATGGTCTCATCCTCGGCCTTTGCCACAGGCAGTACGGCCACAAACAGACCGATTAGCAAAAAAATAACGGATACGATTGCCACAGTGCGTTTCATAGCGTTTCCTCCACAAAACAGATATATAGTAGTATACCATATTCCGACACTGGTTGCAACCGAGAAATTATTGAAAGGTTTCAAGCAGTCGAAAAGGACTTAAAAGGGGTAAGCCGTTTCGGGGGTTCAGTCGCCGACCAAGCATAAAGAATGAGCGATAGGCAAAAGCCTATCGCTCATTTTTGGAAAGGTAGAATAAAATAACTACCTTACTCGTATTGGTTTGAACTCACGAGGTATTAACGGGGACTTTGAACCGGTTTTGCGGCACATTTGTACTCGTCGCAGATACTACACGCAAAACCTATGAAACGGCAAAGCCGTTTCGGGGGGGTCAGTCGCCGACCAAGCATAAAGAATGAGCGATAGGCAAAAGCCTATCGCTCATTTTTGGTGCGAGGGAGGGGACTTGAACCCCCACGCCATAAGACACACGCACCTCAAACGTGCCTGTCTGCCGATTCCAGCACCCTCGCATATAACAAGAGTCATTATATCACCCCTACCCTTTTGTGTCAATCTTTTTTTCTTGGGCGTTTGGAAGAATTTTCACGTAAATGGCTTGACAAAAATTCGACAATCCCGCATAATAGTCTTGATATGTACAAGTTTGTGAGGTGCGTCTTTATGGCCAAAGATACCACTATCTCTCCCCAGGTTATCCGACGGTTACCCCGCTATTATCGATTCTTATACGACTTAAAAGAAAAAGGCGTTACACGCATCTCCTCACGGGAATTATCCCAAAAGATGCGCCTGACCGCATCCCAGATTCGCCAGGATCTCAACTGCTTTGGCGGTTTCGGTCAGCAGGGCTATGGCTATCTGGTAGACCAGTTGTACGACGAGATTGGTCGCATCCTGGGTATGGATAAGATGACCAAAGCCATCCTGCTGGGTGTGGGCAACCTTGGCACCGCTGTGGGCAATCATATTGAGTTTAAGACCAGAGGATTTAATCTGGTGGGTCTGTTTGACGACAACCCGAACTTGGTTGGCGATACCCGCGCGGATATGCCCATCCGCTCCACCGATGAACTGGAAGAGTTTTGTCTGCGAGAGCAACCCAAAATGGCGGTGCTGTGTATCCCCAAAGAGGCTGCACCCCGCATTGTGGAAATTCTGGTGAATTGCGGTGTCCAGGGATTCTGGAACTTCTCCCACTACGATATTCTCCACGACTACCCCAACGTCATCGTAGAGAACGTACATATGGGCGATACCCTGATGACCCTGTCCTATCATATGACCCAAGAATAACGTATACGGCGTGTGAACACACGCCGTATATTTTTTTGCTTTTTTCGCAACCTATGGGTGAGGTGATACTATGAACGAAGAAAACCGCCCACTTCCCTATTCCGAAAAGGACGAAATCCCGATCCACCCTATTTTTGGCGAACCGATAGATGCTTGGGATCAGGTGAACAAGTACGGTACCTATGAGGTGCAGGACACCACCGATACGGACAACGTCTTCCCCACTGTCGGCTATCCCGGCAGTTGGAAAGCCTGTCTGGATCTACCGGACATTCCGCCAAGCAAACCGGAACAATAAAAAAGACCGAGCCATCCAGCTCGGTCTTTTTTATTTATTTTACACGCTTCATAAAGTCCAAGGACAGATTACCCCACTGGCAGGCACCGGGCAACCAGCCGGCCATAGCGTTGCCGTGCTCACCCTCCGGGAACAGGTGGGTTTCCACGTAGCGACCGGCCTTGGCCATGGCCTTGGTCAGGCGGATAGAATGCTCAAAGGGCACCAGGGTATCCGGGATGGTATGCCACATAAAGATGGGAGAGGTTTTCTCATTGACGTGCTTCTCCAAGGAGAGGGTATCCAGCAGTTCCTGAGAAGCCTCCTCGCCCAAAATGTGGCGGAAAGAATCCTGGTGACCGGCCTCCGGCTCGGCGCAGGTGACGGGATAGCCCAAAATGGCACCGGTCAGGCGAGAATCGGTGGTGGGAGCAGAGGGCAGATACTGATTTACGATATCGTCAAACACGGCTACGCAACCGCACAGGTGACCACCGGCAGAGAAGCCAACGCCAAACACACGGTTGGGGTCGATGTGCCACTCCTCTGCATGAGCACGAACGTTTTTCACCGCATATTGAGCGTCCAGCATCGGAGCGGGATGAGGATAGGGACGGACACGGTAGTAGACGATAAAGGCATTGTAGCCGTTATCGTAGTAGAACTGGGCTACCGGATCGCACTCCCACTCGCCGTGGATGCAATAGCCACCGCCGGGATACACAATCATTGCCGGGCGAATCTCGTCATCCTCGTGGATATAAGCGGTCATCTTATTCTCAAAGGGGATATTTTCGTCAAACAGCGGGATGTCGTTCTCCCAGATTTTCATATCCTTAATCATAATCGGCACTCCTTTACATTTCTTTTAAGCGATTGCTCAAATCAGTGAGTTTGGCGGCGGCGGTGAGGTCGCCACTGTAGGTGAGACCTTGCGCACGGCGGAGCAGGTGCTCTGCCATCATTTGGCGGTAGGGTCTCCCCTCCTCGGCGGTGAAACAGCCGCCGTAGATCCGCGCCTCGGCCTCACACGGCGGTGCGGCGGTGTACTCTGCCGCCAGCACGGGATAGAGATGGCGACCGTCGATGATGAGGTGCTCCTCCAAAATGGTGAAACCGTAGGTGAGCAACCAACGTCGTAAATCCTCGGCGCGGGTCATCGGCTGCAAAATCAGCCGCAGATGGGAGTCTTTTATGTAGGGGGTGGCCTCCAAGATGGCAACGATGGTCTCACCGCCCATACCGGCGATGGCGATGTCATCCACCTCCCCCGCAGACACGGTGGATAGGCCATCGCCAAGGCGTAAAGCAATTTCACTTGTCAGCCCATTTTCCGTGACAGTACGGCGTGCGGCCTCCAATGGACCTG
>JAZRES010000020.1:0-83306 GCA_045660965.1 Acutalibacteraceae bacterium | reverse complement strand
GCCAACACCTGCAACGCCAACGGCATTGAAATTGCCCAAGGCATGTGCGCACTGGTGGAAAAAGCCACCGGTGTGAAAGCGGCTGATGTTGTTGTGGCCTCCACCGGTGTCATCGGCCAGCCTTTGAGCCTGGATCCCATTAAAGACGGCATGGATGCACTGGTTTCCGGTCTGTCCTACACCGGCGGTGAGGCTGCGGCCGAGGCCATTATGACCACCGATACCGTTAAGAAAGAAATCGCTGTGGAATTCACTCTGGGCGGCAAGACCTGCCGTTTGGGTGGCATTGCCAAGGGCAGCGGTATGATCCATCCCAATATGGCAACCATGCTGGTGTTCATCACCACGGATGCTGCCATCAGCCCGCAGATGCTGCAGAAGGCCCTGCGTACCGATGTACAGGCCACCTTCAATATGGTCCCCATTGACGGCGACACCTCCACCAACGATATGGTGACGGTGCTGGCCAACGGCCAGGCCGGCAATGCGGAAATCACCGCCAAGGGTGAGGATTATACCACCTTCTGTAAGGCGTTGGCGGCGGTGACCACCCATCTGTGCCGCATGATCGCCGCCGACGGCGAGGGTGCGACCAAGATGCTGGAGTGTGTCGTCACCGGCGCCACCGACACCGCCACCGCCAAGACGGTGGCTAAGAGCGTCATCTGCTCCAGCCTGCTGAAAGCCGCTATGTTCGGCGCCGACGCCAACTGGGGTCGGGTGCTGTGCGCCATCGGTTACAGCGGCGCTGACGTAGACGTGAATAAGGTAGACGTCAGTTTCCGTTCCGCCAAGGGCACCATCCCGGTCTGTGTGAACGGTGCCGGCATCCCCTTCTCCGAGGAGATCGCCAAAGAGATCCTGCTGGAGAAAGAAATCGACATCCTCATTGCGCTGAACAGCGGTGACGCCACCGCTCCCGCCTGGGGCTGTGATCTGACCTATGATTACGTAAAAATTAACGGTGACTACCGCACCTAAAAAGTGAGTGATAACAATGAACGACAACCATTTTTCCAACGCCCAACGGGCGCTGGTGCTGACCGAGGCACTGCCCTATATCAAACAGTATAACGGCAAGATCGTCGTGGTGAAATACGGCGGCAACGCTATGGTAAACGAGGAGCTGAAACAGCAGGTGATGGAGGACATCGCCCTGCTGTGGCTCATCGGTGTCAAGGTGGTGCTGGTGCACGGCGGTGGACCCGAAATCAACGAAGTGATGAAGAAATACGGCAAAGAGGCCGTGTTTGTCAACGGTCTGCGCGTCACCGATAAAGAGACGGTGGACATTGTCCAGATGGTGCTGGCCGGTAAGGTGAACAAATCTCTGGTAAACCTCTTGCAGAAAAAGGGCGGTCACGCCGTGGGCCTGGCCGGTATGGACGGCGGTCTGATCGAGGCCAAGATGAAGGACGAGCGTCTGGGCTACGTGGGTGAAATCACCAAGGTGCGCCCTCACCCCATTCTCGACCTGTTGGAAAAGAACTATATCCCGGTTATCTCTACCGTGGCCAGCGACCACGACGGTCACAGCTACAACATCAACGGTGACACTGCCGCCGCCTACATCGCCGGCGCTTTGGGCGCCGAGCGTCTGATTATGATGACCGACATTGCCGGCATCCTGAAAGACAAGGACGATCCCAGCACCCTCATCCCCCAGTTGACCATCTCTGAGGCACACAAACTGTACGACGAGGGCGTCATCTCCGGCGGTATGATCCCCAAGGTGGATTGCTGTATCGAGGCCATCCACAAGGGTGTTAAGAACGTCATCATCATGGACGGTCGTGTGCCCCACTCCATCCTGATGGAGATCCTCACCGACGAGGGCGCCGGTACCATGGTAACGGGAGACTAACTATGAGCATTACACAAATCGACAAACAATACGTAGCCGGCACCTACAACCGCTTTCCTGTAGAAATCGTACGGGGTAAGGGCGCTGAGTGCTGGGATGCCGATGGCAAGCGATATATCGATATGGGTACCGGCATCGGCGTCACCGCCTTTGGCTATGCGGACGAGAGTTGGCAGTCGGCGGTCACCGCCCAGCTGGGTGCCTTACAGCACACCTCCAACCTCTACTATACCGAGCCCTGTGCCAAACTGGCCGAGGCTCTGTGTACCCGCACCGGTATGAGCAAGGTGTTTTTCGCCAACTCCGGTGCCGAGGCCAATGAGTGCGCCATCAAGGTGGCACGAAAATACGCCCAGGAGAAAAAGGGCGACGATCACCATGTGATTGTCACCCTCCATAACAGTTTTCACGGACGGACCCTGTCCACTCTGGCCGCCACCGGTCAGGACCATTTTCACGGGCTGTTCCAACCTCTCACCCCCGGCTTTGTCCATACTCCCGCCAACGACCTAGATGCCTTGGCAAAGGTGCTGGATGAAAACAAAGTAGCCGGTGTGCTGTTTGAGTGTGTCCAGGGCGAGGGCGGTGTACTGAACCTCACCGACGAGTTTGTGCTGGGTATGGCCAAGCTGTGCAAAGAAAAGGATATTCTGCTGATGGTGGACGAGGTGCAGACCGGCAACGGTCGCACCGGCAAGCTGTACGCCTATCAACACTACGGCATCACCCCCGACGTGGTCACCACCGCCAAGGGATTGGGCGGAGGCTTGCCCATCGGCGCCTGTATGATGAGCAAAACCTGCGACACCGTCTTGGGCTTTGGCGATCACGGCTCCACCTATGGTGGCAACCCCGTGTGCTGTGCCGGTGCGCTGAACGTGATTGGTCGTATCGACGACGAGTTGCTCAGCGGTGTATTGGAGCGAGAGACCTATATCCGCCAGCGGTTAGAGGGCTATGCCGTGTCCGGTCGCGGTCTGATGCTGGGCATCGAGACCGACAATCCGGTGGGCGAAGTGATTGCCACCTGCCGTGAAAAGGGCGTGCTGGTGCTCTCCGCCAAGACCAAGGTGCGGTTGTTACCGCCCCTGAACATTCCCATGGAATTACTGGCCGAGGCGATGGACGTCATCGTCGAAGCGTTGAAATGAGGTAGACGTTATGGTGAAATTACACGACAAGCATTTTCTGAAACTGCTGGATTTCTCCCCGGCAGAGATTGAGGGGCTCATCGACCTGGCCGCCGACTTTAAGGCCAAGAAAAAGGCCGGTATCCCCCACAAACTGTACGAGGGTAAGAACATTGCCCTGATCTTTGAAAAGACCTCTACCCGTACCCGTTGCGCCTTTGAGGTGGCGGGTGCTGACCTGGGTATGCACCCGGTGTATCTGGATCCCTCAGGAAGCCAGATCGGTAAAAAGGAGTCCATCGCCGACACCGCCCGTGTGCTGGGCCGTATGTTTGACGGCATCGAGTACCGTGGCTATGGACAGGAAATTGTGGAGGAGTTGGCCCACTATGCCGGTGTGCCGGTATGGAACGGTCTGACCAACGAATACCACCCCACCCAGATTCTGGCAGACTTCCTCACCATCCGTGAGCAGTTTGGCTCTCTGAAGGGCATCAAGCTGGTGTATATGGGCGATGCCCGCTACAACATGGGCAACTCCCTGATGGTGGGTTGCGCCAAGATGGGTATGCACTTTGTGGCTTGCGCTCCCAAGGCCTATTTCCCCAACGCCGAGTTGGTCGCCCAGTGTGAGGCTATTGCCGCCGAGACCGGCGCCACTCTGGAGTTTATTGAGAATCCTATGGTCCCCACCAAGGGCGCTCACGTGCTGTACACCGACGTGTGGGTGTCTATGGGTGAGCCGGACGCCGTATGGGCAGAGCGTATCGAACAGCTCTCTCCCTACCGCATCACCAAGGCGCTGATGGATAATGCCGGTGACCAGGCGGTGTTTATGCACTGTCTGCCCGCTTTCCACGACCTGAAGACCACCGTGGGTAAGCAGATCTACGACAAGTTCGGCATCGACTGTATGGAGGTCACCGACGAGGTGTTTGAGAGTGACCGCTCCATCGTCTTTGACGAGGCGGAGAACCGTATGCACACCATCAAGGCTGTGATGGCGGCGACAGTGGCTGTGGAATAATAGAGTATAAAAGAGCCGAGGCAATCTGTCTCGGCTCTTTTTTGTGTGTGAGGGTACAGAGCCCCTCCCCTACAATGCTCTATCATTATTACAAAACTCCCTCCGTCACGGCTAAAGCCGTGCCACCTCCCTCGTGGAGGGAGGCTTCGCTCTGCTCCATCACTCTGCAACGCCCCACTCCTCACTCCTCACTTTTTTCAAAATCCTCTTGACAAACCGGGAAAGTGTGCTATACTATAGTTAACAATTAAGTTAAATGTTAAACATTGACAAAGGAGGTTGTGCGTTATGGGACTGCAAAAGACGTTAAAAGCCCTGTCCGATCCGGTGCGGCGAGAGATTCTCAACCTGCTCAAACAAGGACGGCTGTCCGCCGGCGAGATTTCCGGGCATTTTGACATCACCGATGCGGCGATTTCTCGCCATCTATCGGTGCTGAAAGAAGCCCAGCTGATCCGGGATACCCGAGAGGGCAAATTCATTTACTACGACCTAAACGCCTCGGTGCTGGAGGAAATTCTGTTGTGGGTCAAAGATCTGAAAGGAGAGAACGACGATGCGTGAATATTGGAATAAGTATAAATGGATGATGCTCATCACCTCTGTGGTGATCCTGCTGCCTATTCTCGGCGGTATACTGCTGTGGGATAAACTGCCGGAGCAGGTGCCTTTCCACTGGAACATCCAGGGGCAAGTTGACAGCTGGGTAAGCCGCCCTGTGGCGGTGTTTGTGATGCCTTTTGTCCTGTTGGGCTTTCAGTGGCTGTGCTTCTTTATCACACAATTGGACCCCAAGCAAAAGGAAAAACCGCACAAATTGATGGGACTGGTGCTGTGGATCATCCCGGTGATGAATCTGTTGCTCAACGTGATGGTGTACCTGACCGCTCTGAATCGCCGTGTGGACGTCTCGGTGATAATCCCGCTGTTCTTCGGCGCACTATTTGTGGCAATCGGCAATTATATGCCCAAATGCGAGCCCAGTTATACCATCGGCATTAAACTGCCCTGGACCCTGGAGGACGAACAGAACTGGAACGCCACCCACCGCCTGGCAGGAAAACTGTGGGTGGCCGGCGGCCTGCTGATCATGGTATGCACCCTGTTGCCTCCGTTGATCGCTTTTGCCACGATGATGGGTATCCTGCTGGTAATGTTGGCCATTCCGACGGTGTATTCTTACCAATACTACAAAAAGCACAAAGGCGATAAATAAGCGAAAGAGCCGAGGCGATACCGCCTCGGCTCTTTTTTATACGTTTACAGTTTTGCCCAAGTGGAAGGAGTAGAGTGTCATCTCCTTTACCGGTAGACCGAAAATGGTCTCTAGGGCGGTTTTGTAAAACAGCATCTGCTGGCGGTAGCGGTCGCAGAGTTCGGCGCCATCCTTGACCCGGTCGGTCTTATAGTCCACCAACACCAGGCTGTCGCCCTCTTGGAATACGCAGTCAGCGATGCCCTGTACCAGCACCTCTTCCTCTGCCATACTCTCCGGCAGATCGGTAAGCGTACCGGCAGGAATGCTCACGGCAAAGTGGTATTCACGCCACAGGTGATCGGCACCCAGCATCCTCTGATACAGCCCACTCTCGAAGAAAGCGGAAAGGCGACCGGCATCCAAAGCGTCTGCCTGTTGGCCGGTAAGGAAGCCCTTTGCCACCATCCGCTCAATCTCCTGCTCCAAATTGGCGTGAGCACCCGCATAATCTGCAAACTGCATAAAGGTGTGGGTGGCAATACCTTTTTGTGCCGGGGTGAGTCCCTCGGACTGCAAAAAGGCCGGTCGGGACACGGCAATGTGCTGACGGCTCATCTGCTGGTGGGACAGTTGCGAAGCCGCCAACTTGGCCGGTACACCCACCAACGGTTGATAGGGGTATACGTACCCCAGTCGCTGGGCGAGAGTCTCTGCCAGAGCGGGGTCTGCCGTCACAGAGATCTCTTGGTCTTCTGCCAATACCGTATCGGTTACCGGCGGATACACCGTCACCTGCCACTGACTCTGGGCCGGTAACGAATCCGTCCGATGAGGACCCCGCAACGGCAAAAAGTCCGGGTGGCGCATAGCCGCCGTCAACAATAGCTCGCCGGCGGTGGGTGCGCTCAGCACCGTATCCGGTAACAGCAACCGGTCAGCGGTCAACTCCATCTCAATCTTCTCAAAGAGTTTGTCCATCTTACCGCCGGTATACACCAAAATCAGTTTTTCTTTGGCACGGGTCAGCGCCACGTACCACACCCGCAGTTCCTCTTCCATCTCGTCCAGTTGGCGTGCCAACCGCACGCCCATATGGGGCAGCGGGGTAACCTTTTCGTTCACTTGGCGATCCACCAGCTTCATACCGATGCCGGCGGTGGCGTGGAGAAGCACCTTGGCGGAACTATCGGCGTGGTTGCGCTGTCCGCACAGACGTGCCACAAACACCACCGGGAACTCCAAACCCTTTGAGCCGTGGACGGTCATCAGGCGCACGCCCTCTTGCAGTACCGTACTGCCGGAGGCAATAGATTTTCCGCTATCCTCTAGGCGGTCGATGTAGCGGACAAAGGCAGACAAGCCACGATATTCACCCTGCTCAAAACTGCGGGCGATACTATCTAGCTGTTGCAGGTTGGCCACCCGTCGAGAGCCACCGGAACGGGCGGAATACACTGCCTGGATACCGGTATCCCGATACACCAGTTCCAGCAGACGATCCGCCGGCAGAGTCACCGCCAGCGTGCGGTAGCGACGCAAATCGGCAAGCAAGGTAGCGATACGGTCGGTTAGATGGGGAAGTGCTCCCTCACGAACCACCTGTTCCAGCGCCGGGTACAGCGAGGTGTATTTGCCCACCGCTACCCGTACCTGTGCCAAATTGTCGGGGGTGAATCCATAGAGCGGTGACAGCATCACCGCCGTCAGCGCCACCTCCCGCAGGGGATTGTCGATCACCCGCAACAGAGATACCGCCACACCCACCTCCGGTGTTTTCAGAAAATCTTCGTCGTTATCCGCCGTGGCCGGAATACCCAGGGCGGTAAACTCCTTAATAAAAGTAGACATCTCTTTGCGTCGACGGGTGAGAATGCAAATGTCGCTGTATTCCAGCGGTCGCTGATCCTCACCCTCGGTGACGGTCATGGTCTGCATCAATTGGCGAATCCGCACGGCCATCTGCCGTGCCTCGGCCTGTACGTCGCTGCCGTCTACGGCATCTTCCTTGTTCAGTAGCATCCACTCGGTTTTTACGTCCAACTCGGGATACTTAGCCGAACACACCAACTGCTCTTTTTGATAATCCACACCGCCGGTGCGCCGACCCATCAACTGACCAAACAGAAAGTTGATGCCGTCGGTGACCTGAAAACGGCTGCGGAAATTGTTCTCCAACCGAATGGTGGCGGGCTGATCTGCAGTGTCCGGATCGTATCCGCCATAGGCATCTCGACGGGCGGTGAAAATCTCCGGCATCGCCTGACGGAATCCATAGATGCTCTGCTTGACGTCACCCACCATAAAGAGGTTTTTCTCATTGCGGGACAAAGCGGAAAACAGCTTATCCTGGGCGGCATTGGTATCTTGGTATTCGTCCACCATAATCTCCACAAACCGCTTGGACAGATCCCGAGCCAACAAGGTAGGCCGGTCGGTGGCAGGGTCCACCAACAGGCGGAGGGTCTCGTGCTCCAAGTCATTATAATCCAGCCACTTATGCTGGCGCTTAAGGGCTGTGAACTGCCGGGTATAGGCCTGTACCAAGCGACCCAGCGCCTCTGCCAGAGGTGCCATCCGTGCCAAATCCTGTCGGCACTCCGCCTCGGTGCGGGGTAATAGTTCCCGCAGTTTGGTCAGTCGAGACTTGATACGGGCACGATAGGCCTTGACCTGTTCCATACCCGCCTTTTGCACCGCATCGGGTTTGCTCACCCGAGCCAAATCGTTCTGCCACAGCACCGCCAACTCCTGTTGCAACCGGTCGTAGGTCAAGGTAGGCAGTGTCTCCCGCAGATGGCGATAGGTGGCCAGATCCATCATCTCGGTGTCCAAATAGGGCGGGATGTCGCATTCCTTAGCCACGATACAAGCTTGCTCGGCATAGTGGCACAGACGCTCCAGCGCCTGATCCACCTCACGAATAATGGGCGCCATCCACTGGGTCTTCTCCAGAGGGATGACGGCAGTATAGGCGTCTATCTGCTGTTGTAACCACTTCTCGGGGAAGGGTTGCGCCTGCATAAACTGGTAGGTGCCCATCACCACGTCCCGCAGGCCCTGGTCATTTTTGTTGCCACACAGCTGTTCTGCCAGTGCCAAAAAGGCCGGGTCTTTTTCATGGTAGTGCTGTTCCAGCACCAGCTCCAGCGCTTCCTCTTCCAGTAGTTTGGTCTGACCCTCTTCTGCCACCTTAAAGCCGATGGGCAAATCGGTATGACCGGAAAACTCTCGCAAAAACCGAGAGCAAAATCCGTGGATGGTGGAGATGTAGGCACGGGGTAACAGCATCTGCTGACGGGCATACAGGGTGTTGTCCGGTTCCTCTGCCATCTTCTCTGCCAGGGCGTCGCTCAGGCGCTGGCGCATCTGCGCCGCCGCAGCCCGGGTGAAGGTGACAATCAGCAGACGATCCACGTCCACCGGGTTGTCCGGGTCGGTAATCATACGGATAACCCGCTCCACCAGCACCGCCGTTTTACCGGAGCCTGCCGCCGCCGCAATCAGCAAGGAGCGATCGTGCACCGAAAAACTTTGGGTCTGTGCCGGTGTCCATTTCCGTTCAGCCATCTGCCGTCACCTCCTCTTCCAATTCTTTGATCGCTACCGAAAACCGCTTAGTGCTCAGTTCGTGCACCGGGTCTTCCGGGTCGCGACCGCATACCACCTTATAATCGCAATAATCACAGGCGGAAGACTGACCGCTCTGGGTGGGGATGGCGGCAATATCGCCCGCCAACAGACCCTCGCCCATTTGGATCAGTAATTTTTCAATCACCCCGCGCAACAGTTGGAACTGCTCAAGGGTTGCCACGTTGCCCTTGGGATTGCCGGAAGGATCCAACGTGGCGGGAATAAAGTTCTCGGCGGTTTCCCGCTCCATAGCCAGCACCACCGATGGGTCGGATAGCACCATACCATCCATCTTCATCAGGCGCAGACGGCTCTGCTCCTTATTCTTGGTGTTGTGCTCCACAGCCAGATCCGCCACCGGGTGATACAGCACACCGGCCGGCTTTACCTGTCCGCCATCGGCAAGATAGCGCTGGCTGTTGTCGCACAAAATATACAGATACATCAGCATCTGGGTGCTCTGTCCGGCGGTCAGCTGGGATAGGTCAAAGGTGGTCTTGCCGGACTTATAGTCAATCACACGGATATAGGCGGTGCCATCAGAACGGACAAACAGATCCACTCGATCCACCTTGCCACGCACCTGGATGCTACCCTCAGCCATAGGCAGACGTATGGACAGCACCCCATCCCCATCGGCATCCTCTGCGGGATGTATGCCCAGCTCGAAGTCCACCGGGGTAAAGGTACTCTGTTGCAACTCCACCAGCGTGTGCCACAGCACGTTACAGGTGGCACGTACCGCTAGGTCGAACTGGTACAGAAAACGGCCGTCCTTTTCTTCAAAACCACCCATACACCGGTTGATATAGTCCTCCAACACGCCCCGCACGTCGGCATTCAGGCGGGTCATCAAACCCACTTCCGGCGTGAGGGAGGTTTCCTTTTGGCGCAGTTCTTCCACCAGGCCGCCGTCGGCGCAATAGCGAGGTAGCAGGGTTTCCATTCCATAGTGCACCAACGTACCGAAAATCCGTCCGTCCAGTTTGGCCACCTGGCGGGGGTATACCCGCAGACCATATTGGCAGAAATACTTGAACCGGCATTTATAGAAAGTATCGGTTTGGGTGGCGGACAGGCACATATCCGTGCCGAACAGGTCACGGGCAACCCCCGTATCCGCAATTGCAAACCCGGGATGGGTGCCGGCTGCCCGCTCCACCGCCGCTAGACGGTGACCATAATCCGAGTGAGCGGACACCGTCTCTTTCAGCGTGGCGGTTACCGCTGTGGGGCGGTGATACTCCGCCGCCAAGCGGTGGAACATCTCATCTGCAGACTCCAGGTCGGTACCATCCTTTTTCACTGCCTCGCCCACGGTGTGGTGAGGCAGAATCTTTTTAATCATCGTTACCAAGGGCGAAGGGCCGGTATCGGTGGCGGTGCAATAGGTGACCGTCAGCTTTTCGCTGGGTGCGGCCACCGCCATATAGGCGAAATACCGCTCCTCCACACACTGGGTGAGCACGTCCTCTGCCAAGGCCAGACCCCGCTCTTTCAGATGGCGACGTTCCTCTTCGGTCAGCAGACCGTCGCCCATGGGATAGGCGGGCAAGGCGCCCTCATTGGCTCCCAGCACAAACACCACACGAGGGGCATTGTAGCGGATGCGATCCACACCACCCACCGTCACGACGTCCAAGCCCTGGGGGATGGTGCCCAAGTCGATCATACGGCACAGCATCAAGAACAAATCCTGTAGCCGAGCCGCCGGCAATCGCTGGTCGCCCAGCGCCAGGGCAAACCGATCCAGAATGCCCATAATCTCGTCCCACAATCGGGCAGCGTGCTCTGCCAGCACCGGCTGGGCCAATTCCTCCAGCACCGCCACCTGGCCGGCAATGCGACCGGGGAGATCGGACTGGTCACTGAGCCAGCGGTAGACCGCCATAGCAAACTGGCGACCGGTCACCGCCCCACGCAGATCGCTGCGCAGGGCCGACAAAGACTCTACCAAGGCTTTGCGATGGCTGTTGAGCCGTGCCAGCAAGGCCGTATCCTTTTGGCTCATCTCCCGATCCATACCGGCGGGGTTCTCGGTCCACTCCTGTTCCCACCGACGACCGTCGATGCGCCAAGTATACGCGTAATTTTCCAACTGGGCAATCTCCACCGGAGACAGTCCCCACAAATCGGTTTTTAATAGCCGTAACAGTTCCTCGGTGCGCCAACCATCTATGGCAATCCGCAAGGCGCTACGGACGTAGGCCACCAACGGCTCGCACAACAAATCTTGGCGCATATCCATATAATAGGGAATCCCTTCGGCGGCCAACTGCTGATCCAAGATGCCCTCGTAATCCGCCGGAGAACGCATCACCACGGCGATGTCACGGCACCGGTATCCCTGCCGCTGTAGAGCACGAATGCACCGGGTTACGTACCGACTCTCCTCATACACGTCGGCGCAAGGGGTCACGGTAACCTCTTGGGCGGGTTGGTCATAGACCGTGGGCGACGGCGCATACAGACCGCTCTCTAAGGCGCGCAAAGCCTCGTTTTGGGCACGGTGGTTGTCTTTCAACCACTGCAATTCCCAGGTTTTTCCTTGCTTTTCTACCAGGCGTCGCAGGGATTTTATCGTGTCGGTAACCGGAGAAAACAGGGTGTATTCCCGTCGACAGCCGGCGCGCTCCACACCCGGCCAACCAGCGCCGGGGGTATCGGTGCCCAGTGTCACCGTCATCTCACTACAACGGGATAACAGCCCCTCCAGCACCCGCAACTCTTGAGCGGTGAAGCCCTTGAAACCGTCCACAAACACCACCGCCGATTCCGGCAAGGTGCTGTCCGGCAACGCCTCTGCCAAGCGGGTCAAAACGTCCAACTCGTCCAGGCCGGTGCCGGCAGCCAATCCCTCATAGGCGGAAAAGACCCGGTACAGGTTGCTCACCTTTTGGGTCAGCAGAGACTCCTCTCCATCTTCCTCAGCCAGACGGTCGGCCATCTGCTCCAGCATATCGGCGGTGGTCTCGCACTGGCGCAGTTCCTGCCACAGGGTCAACAGTTGCTCTACGTAGTCGCTGTCGGTGGACAGACCCGGGCGCAGACCGGCCATAGGGGTGTCCGTATCCTCTGCCACCGCCGCCACCTGCTCCAGCGCACGGCTCATCAGCAGCGCGCGGGTACCATCGTCCAATCGGCGACCGGCCATACCGCCCACCTGACGGAACACGTGGTCTGCCAAACGGGAAAAGCTCAGCACCTGTACCCGAGAAGCATCCACCGGACCCAATTCTTTGAGCAGTGCCCGCTCGCACTGGAACGAGTGCTGTTCCGGCACGATCCAAATCAGGTTCTCTCGCTCTTTTTTAGCGTACTCTTTTAGTGTGTTCAGTATGTGGTGGGTCTTTCCGCTGCCGGAAGGACCGATCAACAAGCGATACATACACATTCACTCCTTTATAGATAGCCTACTCTATCTTGTGTCCCATTAACAGGACATTGCAAAGAAACCGCCCGAAGGCGGTCTCTCAATACGTTCCTTTTTTCAGCTGGGTGCGGATAGCGGAAAACACCGCATCCTCGCCCTTTTCTGCCAGCATAACCAGCCAACTCTCCAACAGATCCGAGGTCTCGGGGTGGATGGTACGGCGGGGTTTGCCACCCAGAAAATACTCCAGCGGATGCTGTTCGGTGTACCGGTCACCCTGATAAATTTTGCTGGCCGCCAAGCGGTCGCAGAACATCTCTACCACGTATTTCAGTGGCATCTTTACCGGCATCATCTTCTTATGAACAGGGCTGTAATCGGTCCAATACTCAAAGTGGTGGCGATTGCGCCCTTTATGATGCATCCACGCCAGAGAATAACCATAGAGACGGCGTTCCTCTTCATTAGGGCTACGGGTACCTAAATAGTGGCGGGCACCCACCCAAAACTCTGCCGGTGTGTACTTGGACAAATCGTGGAACAGCCCCTGAAAACCTATACCCGCACGAAAGCAATGGGCAATCACCCGATGGCGGTGGCGGGTAATGGTGGCAAAATGGCGTATGGGATGCATAGGAACTCTCCTCTCACGACTTGCATTACAAAACATTCTGTGGTAAAATAACAGCGGTTTATCGATTGGCCACCTTAGCGCCCGACGGTGGCTGGGAGCCGTCGAACATCCAGTGGGTCTCCGGCAACTTAGACATACACAGATAATCGCCCTCCGACACCACCAGGTGATCAATCAGGCGAATCTCTAACGGGCGTAACACCTCTTGCAGATAACGGGTGGTGGTGACGTCCGCCTCTGACGGAAAAGCGAAACCGTTGGGATGATTGTGTGCCAACACAATCTGTGTGGCATTATCCCGCAGAGCCTGTTGCACCGCCAAGCGCACGTTAAACTGGGCGGAGTTGACGCTACCCTCAAAGATGCGGGTGGTGTTCAGGTGCTTTCGCTTGTTGTCCAGGCTGACCATCAGCACCGACTCGTCCCGAGCGCCCAAAAACCACGGGAGTATGTGACGGGCAATCTGCTCTTCATTAAACAGGTGATTAACCATACCGGTCAAATCCCGATGATACCGCTGTGCCGCCTGACCGGCCAAGGTCAGCAGAGTTGCTACGTGAGGGGTTACCCCAGGCACGGTCAGCAAATCCTCGTAATTGGCAGACACCACCTGGGTCCAAGAGCCAAACTGCGCCACCAGGCTGTGCGCCAGCGCATTGGTATCCCGATAAGGCAGTGCGTAAAACAGCAACAGTTCCAGCACCTCGTGGTCGCTGAAAGAGGTCAGCCCACCAGTAAGGAATCGCTGTTTCATACGGCTGCGGTGACCCTCGTGCTCACCACCCGGTTTTCCTTTTTTCTCTGCCACGGTATACACCTTCTCTCACGCATAAGAATCGCTTTTATTTTACCATACACAACACCGTTTGTAAAGGGAGGCACTCTATGAAAATCACCCTCACCATAAAGAAAAACGATGCCGGTCAACGGCTGGATAAATTTCTCACCAAGACCTATCCCAATCTGCCCCAATCCCTGCTGTATAAGGCCATCCGCAAAAAGGATATCCGCCGCAACGGCAAGCGCTGTGACAAGGCGGATCGGTTGGAAGAGGGGGATGAACTGTATCTGTTCCTGCCCGAGGACACCCTACAGGTAGCACCGCCCACCTATGAGTTTATGCACGCCTCTCGGCAGCTGGACGTGGTGTATGAGGACGAGAACGTCATTCTGCTGAACAAAAAGGCCGGTCTACTGGTGCACCCCGACGATCGGGAGTTTGCCGATACACTCTTATTCCGTGTGCAACGGTATCTGTACGAAAAGGGCGAATACCATCCGGACGAGGAGCAGAGCTTTGCTCCCGCACTGGTCAACCGCATCGACCGCAACACCAGCGGTATCGTCATCGCCGCCAAGACGGCGGTGGCACTGCGCATCCTCAACGAAAAACTGAAGAATCGGGAAATCCAGAAGTATTATCTCTGCATCGTCCACGGCAAGATGCCCAAGCAGAGCGATACGCTGGAGGCTTTTTTGGAAAAGAACGAGTCCCAAAACCGGGTGTATATCTCGGACAAGGCCAAGGATGGCGCCCGCACCATCCGCACCCGCTATACCGTGCTGGAGCAGAAAAACGGTCTATCCCTGCTGGAGATTCATCTGCTGACCGGACGCACCCACCAGATTCGCGCCCATATGGCCAGCATCGGTCACCCGCTATTGGGCGACGGCAAATACGGCACCAATGCGCTGAACAAGGGCACCGGCTTTAACAAGCAAGCGCTGTGCTCCTATCGGCTGAGTTTTGATTTCACCTCGGATGCCGGTGAACTGAACTATCTCAAGGGAAAAGAATTTACCCTCTCCGACGTATGGTTTGCCGAGGAATTCCGCAAGGGTAACATTGGATAAGGAGGTACCACTATGGGTGCAGACATCATCTGGCACGGCGTCAGCATTGGCTGTGCCCTACTGTTTGTGGGCATCGGCATCTATGCCATCCGCCGTGACAAACCTATGTGGTTTTGGTCCGGTAGCACGGTAGACCCCGAAAGCATCACCGACGTAAAAGCCTACAATAAAGCCAACGGCATTATGTGGCTACTCTATTCCCTATGGTACTGGGGTGCCTCTGTGGGCTGGTGCTTTAATCATAATTTGGGGATTGCCCTGCTGATGCTGGGAAGCACCCTGGGTGGCGGTCTATTAGCAGTAATCTACACCTATATCCACCGCAAATACAAAAAATAAAAGAAGAGCCTGTCAGCAGACAGGCTCTTCTTTTATTGTTAGGGAAATACCACCTTATCTTCTTCCAACGCTACCCGGATGGTAGCCCCTTTGGGATAGTCACCGGCCAACAGCTTTTCAGCCAAGGGATCTTCTATATGGGTCTGTATTGCCCGACGTAGCGGACGGGCGCCATACACCGGGTCTTGCCCCATTTTCCCCAGCCATTTCACCACGTCCGGAGATACTTCCATGGTGTATCCCAGAGATTGTAACCGCTTACAAAGCCGATTTATCAGCCTTTTGGCAATACCGGCAACCTCTGTGGCGGTAAGGGGATTGAACACGATCACCTCGTCCACACGGTTGAGAAACTCCGGGCGGAACAGCCGTTTTAGTTCTCCCATAGCTTCTGCCCGACGGGTTTCACTCTCCTCGCCGTGAGAGGAAAAACCCAACCGCCCTTCTCCTGCCAATCGGCGACCGCCCACGTTGGAGGTCATAATCACTAAGGTGTTGCGAAAATCCACCCGCCGACCCTGAGCATCGGTTAGTTGCCCATCCTCTAACAGTTGCAGTAATAGGTTGAACAAATCCGGGTGGGCTTTTTCGATTTCGTCGAACAGCACCACGCTGTAGGGACGTCGGCGCACCGCCTCGGTAAGCTGTCCGCCCTCTTCGTGACCTACGTAGCCGGGCGGTGAACCCACCAGGCGGGATACCGTATGCTTCTCCATATACTCCGACATATCCAGGCGGATAATTGCCTTTTCGTCCCCAAACAGCGCCTCGGCCAAGGCCTTGCACAGTTCGGTTTTACCCACACCGGTGGGACCTAGAAAAATGAACGAGCCACCGGGACGGTCCGGATCCTGTAACCCCACACGGCTACGGCGCACCGCCCGTGCCACGGCGTGCACCGCCTCTTCCTGTCCCACCAGACGGCGGTGGAGAATCTCCTCCAGATCTTGCAGACGGCGGGCATCCTCACGGGATACCTGCTCGGCAGGAATGCCGGTCCAATCCGCCACCACCGCCGCTACGTCTGCCGCACCCACCTCGCCGAGGTGGTCGCTGTCCCGGCGATATTGTTGCCAGCTCTCCAACCGCCGCTCCAATCGGGCGGTCAGCACCTTTTCCTCATCCCGCAGGCTGGCGGCACGCTCAAAATCCTGCTCATGGATGGCGGCTCGTTTCTCTGCCGACAGACGAGCGGCCTCACCCTCCATTTGGCGCACGTCGTTGGGTGCGGCGGTATCCCGCAATCGCACCCGAGAGGCGGCTTCATCCATCAGATCCACCGCCTTGTCCGGTAAAAAACGATCCGGGATATACCGCACCGCCAACGCCACCGCTGTGGTCAGCGCCTCATCCCCAATGCGCACCTTGTGGTGGGCTTCGTACTTATCCCGTAACCCTTTGAGGATGCACAGGGTCTGTTCCTTATCCGGTTCGCCCACCGTCACCGGCTGAAACCGGCGTTCCAGCGCCGCATCCTTTTCAATGTGGCGGCGATATTCGTCGATGGTGGTGGCGCCAATCAGCTGAAGTTCTCCCCTAGCCAGCACCGGCTTAAGGATATTGGCGGCATCCACCGCACCCTCGGCTGCACCGGCACCGATGAGGTTGTGCAGTTCGTCAATAAACAGCAACACGTCGCCGGCACGCCCCACCTCTGCCACCGCATTCTTCACCCGTTCTTCAAAATCGCCCCGGTATTTGGTGCCCGCCACCATACCGGTCAAATCCAAAGTCAGTAGTCGTTTATCCCGCAACGGCTCCGGCACCTCGCCGGCTACGATACGCTGGGCTAGGCCCTCCGCCACGGCGGTTTTGCCCACACCCGGCTCACCAATCAGGCAGGGATTGTTTTTGGTGCGGCGACACAGAATCTGTATCACCCGCTGGATTTCTCGCTCTCGCCCGATCACCGGGTCCAGTTGCCCGGCACGGGCCATACCGGTCAGATCCCGCCCATACTGGTCCAGGGTAGGTGTGCGACCGGCCTTGGCATTCCCCGAGCGTGGGGAGATGGGTGTGGTGGGGGTAACCCCCACCACCCGAGCAAGATCCCCCAGCAATTCTGCGGGACGTCCGTCCAACATCCCCAGCAACCGCACCGCCACACTGGTGTCATCCCGTAGGATAGCCGCCAGCAGATGCTCGGTGCCGGCAAACCGCTGACCCGCCATAGCCGCATCGGTCAGCGCAGCCTCCATAGCCGCCTTTGCCCGAGGGGTAAAGTCCTCTTGGGTCAAGGTGCTGTAGTCGCCACCGGTCTCTGCCGCCAATATCCGCTCGGTGTACCGCATCACCGTGATACCCCGACCGGACAGCACTACCGCCGCCACACCACTGCCCTCACGTAGCAGACCCAACAAAATATGTTCGGTACCCACATAGGTGTGCCCCATCTCCCGTGCCGCTTCCACCGCCAGATTCAGTGCCGTGTTTGCCTTATCCGTAAACCGCTTAAACCGATACATACCCACGCCTCCTCTTTCCTATAAAATATAGGCAGAATTTCGGGGTTATATACATCTACTTTTCTTTCACCCATCCTCTGGAATTACATACTATGAGAATGTAAGGAGGTGGAATGTATGTGTCTGCGTAACCTGTTTTGCGGCAACGACTGCAACTGGATTCTGTTGGTGATCATCGTCTTGTTGCTCATCGACGATAACGGCTGTGGTTGCACCGCCAACACCGGTGGCTGTGGCTGCGGTTGCGGCTGCTGAGTCCGCCACGTAAGCGGTCATCCTGCGGGATGACCGCTTTTCTTTTTTTCGGTTTTTAATGACAACTCTTGACAAAATACCCGTTTTTTGGTAATATCATTACACAAAATTACCAACGGAAAGGACGACCACCATGACTTCTACCGGAATTGTGCGCCGTATTGATTCTGCCGGACGTTTTGTGTTGCCCATTGAGTTGCGCCGTACTCTGGATATCGAGGATACCGATGCGCTGGAAATCTTTTTAGAGGACAACACCATCGTGCTGAAAAAATATCAGCCCGCCTGTATTTTCTGCGGTAATGCCCGTGACGTCAGCGGATACAAGGGAAAAAACGTGTGCATCAACTGTCGCCGTGACTTGGGCGAATCTCTGTAAATAAAAAAACAGCCGAGGCAATTGCCTCGGTTGTTTTTTATGTTGTACTTATTCGCTGATACCGTTACGGCGCTCGAACAGGCGGGTGATCTCCAGCAGATCGTCCTCCTCTTCCGGCCAAGCGGGAGCCTCGAAAGTGGTCTGACCGGTGGGAACAGCGGGGCTGTTGGGAACACTCTTGTAATCGGCGGTCAGGCCGGTGGCAATAACGGTCACGCTGACAGCGTCGCCCATCTCGGCATCCAGGCTGTAACCCCAAATGATGTTGGCATCGGGGTGCATCTGGTTGCTGATGGCGCTGGTAGCGGCCTCCATCTCCTCAAAGTCGAAGTCTTCGGGAGCGACGATGTAAATCAGCACGCCACGGGCACCGTTGATGGAAGTCTCCAGCAAGGGGCTGTCCACAGCGGCCTGAGCAGCCTCGGCGGCACGCTCTTTACCCTCGGCACGACCCATACCCATATGGGCAAAGCCGGCATCCTTCATAATAGCCAACACGTCGGCGAAGTCCAGATTGATATCGCCGGGACGCAGAATCAGCTCGGAAATGCTCTGGACGCCCTGACGCAGAACCTCGTCGGCCATCTCGAAGGCATTCTTCATGGTGATGCGCTCGGTGGTAACCAGCTTGATGCGGTCATTGGGGATAACCACCAGGCTGTCCACGTGCTCTTTCAGTGCAGCGATGCCGTTTTCGGCCTGATCCATACGGCGCTTACCCTCGAAGGAGAAGGGCTTGGTCACGATACCCACGGTCAGGATGCCCATATCACGGGCAATCTGAGCCACCACGGGAGCGGCACCGGTACCGGTACCACCGCCCATACCGGCGGTAACGAACACCATATCGGCACCCTGCAGAGCGGCCACGATCTCGTCACGGCTCTCCTCGGCGGCACGCTGGCCACGCTCGGGGTTGCCGCCGGCGCCATGGCCACGGGTCAGTTTCTCACCAATCTGGATTTTGTGAGTAGCCATAGACACGTCCAAAACGGCTGCATCGGTATTCACGGCCATAAACTCTACGCCACGAACATCGGCACGGATCATACGGTTGATGGCGTTGCCGCCGCCACCGCCCACACCGATGACTTTAATCGTAATGCTGTTATTAGGGACTGCCGGAGCGATCTCAAAAGGACACATAGCAATAACCTCCTATTTATACAAGAAGTAGATTCTCGTTATAGTTCTATACACATTATATTGTATCATATCCCTTTATTTTTTTCAACAGCAAATTTTCAAAATTGCGAATATTTTTTACAAGGAGTTATAACCCGTAAAAAAGGCCGAGAACAGAACGTCTGCTCTCGGCCTTTTAAAGCAATTATTCTTCGTTAGGTTTGGTGGTTTCGGTGGGTTTGGTCTCACCATCGGTCTCGGTTTTTTCGGTCTTTTGGGTCTTCTTGGTGGTTTCCTTAGGCTCTTCGTGCAACAGTTCCGGCGGAGTGTAGATGACCCGGTCGTTGTCCGGGTCATCGTCTGCGAAGGTGGTCATATCCAACTCGCCCTTTACGCCGATGCCGTTGTTCTCATACAGAGTGGGCAACGTATCCGCCAGCATCTCGATCTGCGCCGGCATATTGGTCTCGTTACCCAGTATCACCTTTAGCCGATCGTTAATCAGCAAGGTCACCTTGGTTTTATCCGTCATATCGATGGTGGTCAGGCCATCCAGCTTATACAGTTCTGTCGCCGCCACCAAGGTGTTGCACACCCGCAAGCTACGCTCATCCAGCAGGGTTTCACCCACCGTCTCGCCGGCCAGAGTAGCGCCCAAAATCTGCAATGCGCCCTCGGGAGAATTGCCCTTTTCTATGCGCTCCAAGGCTTTGTTGTTCTCGCCTAAGATGAGCCAACCTTTTTTCAGTTTTACCGCACCCATCACCGGGGTTTCGGTAACCCGTATACGCAGAGTAAACAATCCCTTGTTGCCAATCTCCACCTTATCCAGGTAGGGCATCTGCTCTTTCAGGGCATCGTGAGCCTGCACCTTGTTGACGCCAAACAGACTCTGTCCGATATAAAGTCCACTGGTGGCGATGATATCCTCAGCGGAATAGCGGGTATCGCCCTCTACCAGTATCTCCTTAACCGCCAGCACGTCGGTGGTGACACCCTTTTTGCTCTGCTGGGCGCCAATGATGCTCATCACGCCCCAGGCGATGGCCAACAGCACCACCAACAGCACCGCCAAAATGATGATGGTGCGTCGTATCATCAGTTTTCGCCGACGGCGACGGCGAGCCTCTTTTCTCGCCGCTTGGATAGAATCCACTTGACGTTCACTCATACTGCAGTATCCTCCTGCTTATTCTACGGTACGCCGCACGTCTGCCCCTAAGGCGGTCAGACAGGGTACCAAATCCTGATATCCTCGATCTAAATGCTCTAACTGGGTGATGCGGGTTTCGCCCTGCGCCGCCAAAGCGGCCACCACCAATGCCGCACCACCCCGTAGGTCGGTGCAAGATACGTCGGCGCTCTGGAGAGCGGAAACGCCCTCCACCACGGCTACCCGTCCGTCCACCCGTATACGAGCGCCCATACGGGTCAGTTCGTCCACGTAACGGTACCGATTTTCAAAAATCGTCTCTACAAACACGCTGGTACCATCCCCCACACAGGCTGCCGCCAACAACGGGGCTGCTCCGTCGGTGGGAAACCCGGGGTACGGCAACGTGCGCACAGAGCCCAAACCGCCCAACCGCTTTGGTGCGGTTATCCGCACCGTGCCGGGTGTGGGAGCGGTAATGGCGCACCCCGCCTGCTCCAGCGCAGGGAAAACCGGAGAAACCGGCAACGCCCCACAGCGGGTTAGGGTCAGATCACCGCCGGTGACCGCCGCCATAGCCATATAGGTAGCCGCCTCGATGCGGTCCGGCATCACGCTATGACAGGCGCCCTGTAACGTAGGAACGCCCTCAATCACGATGGTGCCGCCATCGTAACCGCTTATGCGAGCGCCCATCTTGTTAAGAAACCGGCACAGATCCTCAATCTCCGGCTCTCTGGCGGCATTGCGAAGCACCGTGGTTCCGGTGGCAGTACAGGCCGCCAACAGCACGTTTTCGGTGGCGCCCACGCTGGGAAAGGCTAGGGAAATCTCTGCCCCTTTTAATCCGGCGGGAGCCTGGCACCGAATGGTGCCGTGATGCTCCTCCACCGTTACCCCCAACCGCCGTAATGCGGACAGGTGCAAATCAATAGGTCGAGGTCCCAGCTCGCAACCACCGGGATAGGTCAGCACCGCTCGACTCATACGAGCCACCACGGCGCCTAAAAACACAATAGAAGATCGCATCCTCCGCATCAAATCGTCGGGAATGGTATCCTTGGTTGGTGCGGTGGCGTCCACCGTCACCGTATCCCCCTGCCGAACCACCGAACAGCCCAAGTGCTGTAATATGGCCACTGAAGCCTCTACGTCCGACAAACGAGGACAATTATGTATCTCACATACCCCTGCACCCAGCAGGGTTGCCGTTAGCAACGGCAAGGCGCTGTTTTTGGCGCCGTGGATGGGGATCTCCCCCACCAACCGACGTCCGCCACGCACCACTATTTGCTCCATACCGAACCCCTCCTCTCCACACACAAGGTATGCAAAGAGAATTTGTCCGGTCAGCGGTTATTTTTTCAGCAAATCGTTGAGAGCGGTCATAATGCGCTGGTCGGCGTCCAAGATAGCCGCATCCCGCACCTTTTCGCTCATTTCGGTCAACTTATCCGGATCGGCGGTAACCTGGCAAATGGCATCCCACAACCGATCGGCGGTCAAGTCCTTTTCCTCGATGCACAGAGCCGCGCCACGTCCCACCAACACCATAGCGTTATGGAACTGATGATTCTCTGCCACGTAGGGAGAGGGAATCAAAATCGAGGGCTTGCCGGCAGCGGGCAACTCGCTGAGGGTCATGGCACCGCAACGGCAAATCACCAAGTCTGCCGCTGCCATACAACGGGGCATATCATCGATGTATTCCCGCACGGCGATGCCATCGCCGGCCAATGGAATACCCATAGCATCTAACTGGGCTTTCATATCGGCATAGCCGGCCTTGCCGGCGCCGTGGATGTGCTGTAATGCGCCCTTTTCACGGCTGCGACGCAACACCTCGGCCATGGCCTCGTTGATACGTGCCGCACCCAAACTGCCGCCAAAAGACAGCACCAAGGGACGGCTATCCAGACCCAATTCTGCCCGGGCGGTATCCTTGTCCAAGGTCAGGAAATCCGGACGCAAGGGGTTACCGGTGACAATGGCCTTGACTCCCTCCGGGAGATGGCGACGGGCGTCCTCACTGCACAGCAGAATGAGAGCGCCCTCTTTGCCCAACATCTTAACGGTGATGCCGGGATAGGCATTGGACTCGTGCACCGCCGTGGGCACACCCGCCCGGATGGCCTCACGCAGTACCGGACCACAGACGTAGCCACCGGTACCCACAGCCAAATCCGGCTTAAACTCTTTGATAATCTTTTTGGACTCCAAACTGGAGGTGAGCACGTTGGCTACCGCCATAATGTTGCGACCGATGTTCTTTAGACTCAAACGGCGCTGGAATCCCCGCACCGTCACGGTGCGGATGGGATAGCCCGCCGCCGGTACCAACTGGGTTTCCATCCGTCCGGTGGCACCCACAAACAAAAACTCGGCGTCGGGATATTGCTTTTTCAGTAAGTCGGCAATGGCTAGAGCGGGATTGATATGTCCCGCAGTACCACCACCGGTCATCAGTATACGCATTATAAAAGCCTCCTTACAGGCGGGGTTTTATCGCTTTTCCAATCGAGATTGGCGGGATACGGACAGCACCACACCCATCTGTAGCATCAGCATCAATATGGACGTACCGCCGTAACTGAAGAAGGGCAAACTGATACCGGTATTGGGCATCAGGTTGGCAACCACCGCCACGTTGATGGCCACCTGGATGCCAATCTGCAGAGTCAAACCTAGTGCCAACATACAACCGAATTTATCCGGTGCTTTTAGGGCAATCTTCATACCACGCCACACCAACCAAGCAAACAAAAGCAACACAATGATGGCGCCTACCAGGCCCATCTCCTCACAGAAAATGGAGAAAATAAAGTCGTTCTGCGGTTCCGGCAGGAACAAGTGCTTTTGCCGGGAGTTGCCGGGTCCCTGACCCAGCAAGCCACCGGAGCCGATAGCGTACAGAGACTGCACCGTCTGCCAGGCGTGGTCACGTCCGGACATACCGTCTTCAAACACAATTTCGTTGGCAAAGGACTCCAAAGGATGTAACCATACGTCTATACGATCCTTTTCATAGCCCATCACCACAACCATCAGCAGTACCAAAGCCACACCGGCGGCGCCAACGCCCAGCAGATAGCCGGTGCGCACACCGCCCACGTACATCATCGCCGCACCCAACAGCACAATCAGCATCGTACCGGACAAGTGGGGTTCCACAACCACCATCAGGCAGGTGAAGCCCAGTATACCCAGCAACGGCAAGAAGCCGGTGAGGAACTTTTTCATCCGTTTATGGTTGAGGGATATCAAATGGGCAAATAACAGTACCAGCGCAAACTTAGCTATTTCCGATGGCTGGAAGGATATGGGACCCAAATGCAACCAACGGCGGATGCCGGTCTGGGACGGCATCACCAAGGTCAAGGCCAAGAATATAATACTGACAATCCACAAAATCCACGCAAAGCGATGAAGAACGTGGTAGTCGATAGTGGACACAATCAGCATACCCGCCAGACCCATAGCCGCCCATAGCAACTGTTTGCGGATGTAGAAAAAGCTATCGCCGTCGTTATAGTTAAAAGCGTACACGTGGCTGGCGGAATACAAGGTTGCCAGACCAATAATCAAAATTATCATCAGCAGTACGAAGAACTGCATATCAAAGCCACTGGACAGGTTAAACCATTTCCGCAGACCCTTGGCGGGTTTCTGCGTCTGCCGGGGTGCCGGTCGACGACGAGGCATCGGCACCGTATTCTCTCTCGCCATAGAGTACGCTCCTTTCTTACAAATTCAATGGGATATTAGGCAAAAATCTCTAACAAAATAGCGATGATGCAACCCACCAGCGTCACGCCGGTGAAGGTCAGCACAATCTTATTCTCGCTCCAACCGCACATCTCAAAGTGATGGTGCAGAGGACTCATCTTAAACAGGCGCTTGCCGTGGGTGTACTTGAAATACGCCACCTGCAGAATCACCGACAGATTCTCGGCGATATACAGAATGCCGATGGGCACCAGCAAGAAGGGCTGACCGATGCCAAAGGCCAGAGCTGTCAAGGCGCCACCGATAAACAGCGAACCGGTATCGCCCATAAACACCTGAGCGGGATGCAGATTCCACAACAGGAAACCGGCCAAGCCACCGGCCAAAGACACCGACAGGATGCCCTGGTACAGATGACCGGCGCCCACCATACCGCTGAGCAACATCATAGCCAATGCCGCCACAAAACCGGTGAGACCGCACAGACCATCCACGCCATCGGTCAGGTTGGTGGCGTTAGTCATAGCGATAATCACAAACACCGTAAAGGGGATAAACCAAATACCCCAATCCACCATACCGATGAAGGGAATGATAAAACGATGACCGCCATACAGGTACATCACCACCGCATAGGCAGTGGACACGGTCAACTGCATTACAATCTTCTGCAGAGCGGTGAGACCCAAATTCCGTTTCATCACCACTTTGATAAAATCGTCTACAAAACCGATGACACCGCATCCCAAAGCCAAACCGAATCCGGCCCAAAAACGCACCGTGCGGGGTGCAGAGCCCATACTCAGCGGCAACTTCAGCCAAGAGGCAATCACCACGCCCAGAATCGCCGCCACAATAAAGCCACCGATAAACAGGATACCGCCCATGGTGGGGGTTCCCTGTTTTTTCTGGTGCCAGGTGGGACCGTCCTGCAGGATGGTCTGTCCGAATTTCAGTTTATGCAACCAAGGAATGAGAAGTTTGCCCAGTGCCGCCGCTAGAGCAAAAGAAACTGCTCCGCAAATGGCCAACACCAAGGCGCTCTGAATGGTGTTCATACACGTTCCTCCTATGTTTGGGTGGATGGTAGAGATGGGAAATTACTTACCCAGAGCCTCTGCCACCACTTCCCGCTCATCCAAATGGATGGTTTCGTCTTTCAAAATCTGATAGGTTTCGTGACCTTTACCCGCCAGCAGAATGGTGTCGCCGGGCTGGGCATTGGCAATCGCCCAATGGATAGCCTCGATGCGGTTTTCCACCACGGTGTAGGGGGTCTTTTGACCCTCAAGACCCACCAAGATATCGGCAATAATGGCAGAGGGATCCTCGCTACGGGGGTTATCCGAGGTCACCACCAAATAGTCGGACAGCGAGGCTGCCACCTGACCCATCAAGGGGCGTTTGGTCTTATCACGGTCACCACCGCAACCAAACAGCGTCACCAGACGACCGGTGCTGCACTCTTTCAGTGTGCGACAGATGTTCTCCAAACCGTCGGGGGTGTGAGCATAGTCAATCACAACGGTGAAATCGCGACCGGTGGGCACTACCTCGGCACGGCCCTTGACACCGGCTGCGGCGGACAGAGACTCCACCACCTTGTCAAAGGGCATACCCAAACTTAGACACACCGTTGCAGCGCACAGACCATTGTACACCGAGAACTGACCGGGAATCTGCATATGCACACGGCCAATCTGACCCACGCCCACCAGCTCAAAGTCCACGCCGTCGGCACGATACCGCACGTTACGTGCCACGTAATCTGCCACGTCCTTTTTGGCGGAATAGGTCATCAATTTACAGGGCACGTTGGCCGAGATGGCCTCTGCCCACTCGTCATCCAAATTAACAATACCGGTGGCGCACATAGAGAACAGCTCTTTCTTCGCCAGCATATAGTTCTCCATGGTGCCGTGGTAATCCAGGTGATCCTGGGTCAGGTTGGTGAATACGCCGGTGACGTACTCGCAACCCGCCACACGACGCTGGTGCAGAGCGTGAGAGGAAACCTCCATCACGCAATAGTCACAGCCCTCTACCACCATCAGCGCCAACAAGCTCTGCAGATCGTAAGGATCGGGGGTGGTATGCTTGGCGGGGATCACACGATCGCCAATCAAGTTGTGGATGGTGCCGATCAGACCCACCTTGTGGCCCTGATGCTCCAGCATAGATTTGATCAGGGAGGTGGTGGGGGCGTTACCGTTGCTGCCGGTAACACCCACCATCTTCAGCCGAGAGGCGGGATGACCAAACCAGTTGGCGCAGATCTGCGCCCAAGCCATACGGGTATCCTCAGCCATCAGCTGAGTATGCAGACCCATATCCCGCTGGGTCAGCACCGCTGCCGCACCGGCATCCTGTGCCGCCTGGGCAAAGTTGTGACCGTCCACGGCCGTGCCGACGATGCACACAAACAGGCATCCCGGCTCCACCCGACGAGAATCGCAGGTGATGGATACAATCTCGGTATCTTCTTTTACAATGCCGGTGGAAATACCGGTATCTTTCAACAGTTCGTACAGTTTCATAGATTGGTCATCCTCTCTGTTACTGGGATATATACATCAACCGTCACGAGTATCGCTGTAGACAAAGGTCACTTGGATAACGGTGCCCTTGGCCACCTTGGTGCCTTCCTGGATACTCTGCTTGCTGGCCACCGCCGCAGCGCTGGAGCCACCGATAAGGCCCTCCATCTGCACGTTAAGACCCATACTGGCGGCAATAGAATTTACCTCGTTTACCGACCGACCGATAAAGTTGGGAACCGCCACCATGGTGGCCTCCTCGTCCTTTTCGGTATACAGGATTACCGTGCCACCGGCGGGTACCGACTGGCCGGCTTCCGGCACCTGGCGAACCACTTTGTCGCCGTCGCCTACCACCGCCACCTGCAAGCCGGTGTTGGTAATCTTATTCTGGGCCACCGTCACCGTCTCGCCCACCACGTTGGGAGTGGTACGGGACAGAGTGGCCAATTCCTCGGCGGTGTAAGAGGGCTCTACACCCAAATGGGGCAGAATGGACGAGAAAATCTTTTGCGCCACAGGAGCGGACAGAGTACCGCCGTAGCGGACCTCGGTCTGGGGATCGTCCAAGAACACCAGCACCGCCACCTGGGGATCGTCTGCGGGAGCAAATCCACAGAAAGAGGCGACCACGTCGTCCTCGTTATCCACGGTATCTCGCTTTTCCGACGTACCGGTCTTACCGGCGATGCGATAGCCGGGTACGTACGCATTTTTGGAGCCGCCACCGTTAACGATGTCGCCCAAGATATCGCAAATCTGTCGAGAAGTCTCGCCAGAGATAATCTGTCGTTTCACCTTGGTCTCGGTGGCGGATACCACGTTGCCGTCAGAATCCAGCACCTGAGATACCACGTAGGGGGTAACCAGTTTTCCGCCGTTGGCGATGGCGCACATAGCGGTAATCATCTGGATGGGGGTAATCTTAAAGGTCTGGCCGAAAGAGGCGGTGGCCAAAGAGGCCGGGGTCTCTTCCAGCGTGGCCGCACTGTGGTACAATCCAGCGTTGGACATCTCGCCGTTCATATCGATGCCGGTTTTTTCGGCAAAACCGAAACCGCTGAAGTACTTGTAATAGGTGCTACCGCCAACCCGCTGACCCAACTGCACAAAATAGGGGTTGCAAGAATTGGAGATGGCCTGATGCAGATTCAGCACACCCATATGGCTACGGGTGTGACAGCTGATATTCCAGCCACCTACGTTAATGGAGCCCTTACAGGCAAAGGAGGTAGCCGTGGTGGCCAGTCCCTCTTCCAGCGCCATAGCGGTGGTAAACACCTTGAATACCGAACCGGGCTCATAAGTCTCGGTGAGCGCCTTATTGTTCCACTGCAATTGCCGCGCCTTGGAGATAACCTCGTCCTTTTCGTCGCCGGACAATTCCTTGAGCAACTCTTGGGTGGTGGGGTCGGCAATGGTAAAGGGGTCGTTGGGGTCAAAATCGCCCTTGGTGGTCATACCCAGCACGGCACCGGTGTGCACGTCCATAACGATGGCCACGCCACGATGCAGGGTGCCGGTCTCCTCCACCGCCTCTGCCAAATACTTTTCGGCATAGGTCTGTACGGTGGGGTCGATGGTGGTGACCAGACCATAGCCATCCACCGCATCCACCACCTTGGTGTATTCCATCTCGGTGGGCATCTGGTCGCCGATACCGTTTTGGGCGGTAACGATGCGTCCCGGCGTACCGGAAAGTACCTGATCATACTTGGCTTCCAAGCCCTCCAGACCGTTGCTGTCCGATCCGGTAAAGCCCAAGACGTTAGAGGCTAACGTGCCCTGGGGATAATAGCGCTTATAGTCGGTAATGATGTAGAAGGCATAGGACAATCCGTTCTCGGATGCCCAGGCGGAAAAGGCGTCCTTTTCCTTAAGTTCTACCTTGGATTTGATAACCTCGTATTGGGAGTTGGTCTTGCCGGTCTGCTCATACAGATGTTCCCGGTCGATAGAGAACATCTCGGACAAATCGTCTGCAATGCGGTTGCGGATGAGGGCGATGCCATCTTCCTTGCTCAGTTCTCTATCTTTGTCCACACCCTTTAAATCTTCCCAGTCGCAGGCGGCAATATTCTTGGGGGACATAATGATTTTCCACACGTCGGCCGATTCTGCCAAAGGCTGCATATTAGAAGCATAGATAGGACCACGCTTGGCGGACACCACCGTATCGCTCAGCTGCTGGGACACGGCCCGGCGCTGCCAATCCTCTCCCTGCACAATCTGACGATAGGCCAAATTACCAATATTCGCCAACGTAAAGAAACCCGCTACAATCAGCACCGCCACACGGGCACGAAACCGCATCTGTTTGGTTGCGGTGCGGGAGGTAGCCTTTTTCGGTTGTGCCATGATCCTCATCCTTTCTGCAGAGATTTTGCCCAAAATTGCAAAATCGGTGGTATTTCGCCATATTTTGACAGCGAAATAAACCCGGAATAAAACAACAAAACGAGAGTCAAGAACTCAGCGTCTTAACTCTCGAATGCTGCCTGTACATACCTATGCGGTCAGGCGCACATTATGACGCCCTTATCCAAAGAAATTCGCAAGAGCGCTCCACGCCTTTGCAAACCAGGAGTTGCCCTCGCCGGGCAGAGACACCTGGTCTTCCACTTTGGACTCAATGTAATAAATCTGGTTGCTGTTTACCGGGGTCAGACCGTGCTCCAGCACGTACTGGTTGACCTGCTCGGCAGAGGTGAGCGCCGCCAACTCGGACTTAAGGCGTACCTCTTCGGAATGGAGGGCGCTATACTCTGCCCGGCCATCCGCCAGTTGCTTGTTCATCTCGGTGGTCAGCACGTTGCAGGTGATGAAATAACCGGCCAGTGCCAAGGTCACCAAACCCAAAAGCAGATAGACAACCACGTTCAGCAGAGACTGACGACGGGTGCGACGACGATTGTCCTCTTGCACTTTTTTGGTGTTCTTCAGTGCTACCAGGCGAGACTCACGGGGCTGAAAACGCTCTAAGTCATACGCTTGTCCTAACTGCGCCATAGTGTCTACCTCCTTTCTTAATCCTTTAATATAAACCGCCGTTACCGATAACGGTCGTGCAATTTCTCAACACACCGCAACTTTGCACTGCGGCTGCGGGGGTTCTCCGCCAGCTCCGTCTCGGTGGCGGTAGCCGGCTTTTTGGTGATCAGCTGTGCGGCGGGGGTTCGCCCACAGACACACACTGGCAATTCACGAGGGCATATACAGCCCTGACGCCATTCTTGATAGCGATTCTTTACCATCGCATCTTCCAGCGAGTGGAAGGTGATGATGGCCAGGCGACCGCCCACCTTTAAGCAATCAAAGGCGGTGTCCAACGCTGAGGATAAGCAATCCAGCTCACCGTTGACGGCGATGCGCAGCGCCTGGAACACCCGACGGGCGGGATGTCCGTCCCGGCGAGCCGCTGCCGGCACCGACCGGCTGATGATATCTGCCAACTGCAGAGTGGTCTCTACGGGAGCCTTGTCCCGTTCACGGACGATCGAACGGGCGATGGGACGGGAAAACTTCTCTTCGCCATACCGCCAAAAGATGTCCGCCAATTGTTTCTCATCCAGGGTTGCCACCAGGTCGGCGGCAGAGACACCGCTCTGGCTCATACGCATATCCAGCGGCGCGTCGTGGTGATAAGAAAAACCACGTTCCGGTGCATCCAACTGATGGGAGGAAACACCGATATCCAGCAGAATGCCGTCTACGCTATCGATACCCAAATCGTCCAGCGCCTGACGCATATTGACAAAGTTGGTCTGCACCAGCGTGGCAGGAAGCCCTGCCAGCCGTACCCCGGCCTCTGCGATGGCGTCGGGGTCCTGGTCCAGAGAGATCAGCCGACCGGTAGTCAGCCGAGAGGCGATTGCGTGGGAGTGACCACCACCGCCGGCGGTACCATCCAAATAGATGCCGTCGGGACGGATGCCCAACGCCTCTATGGTCTGGTCCAGCAATACCGGGCGGTGATACCCGGAGGATTCAGCCGCCATGGTTGTCACCTCACTTACCTCACGTTCAAAAATCAGAATCCGTACTTGATGAATTCCTCTTCCAGTTTATCGTCGGTCATATCCGCCATCTCTTGCTCGTACACGGCGGGGTTCCAGATCTCTGCACGGCGACCGGCGCCGATGATCAAACAAGGTTTCTCCAACCCGGCGTGGGCGATGAGATTCTTGTTCAGCAGGATACGTCCCTGAGCGTCCGGGGTTACGTCCTCGGCGGACTCGGTAACCTTGCGGAGCAGTTTGCGGGTCTGGGTCATAGGACCCTCGGTCAGCTTCTGCAACAGGCTGTCCCACTCCTCTAGCGAGTAGAGGCTGACACACCGGTCCAGCACACAGGCAGCGATGAAGGTCTCGCCCAATTTCTCACGGAGCTTGACGGGCACGAAGATACGACCCTTGGCATCCATATTGTGTTCAAAACGTCCGTACAGCATCATCACCCGTCACCTCCTCTTGTTCGTTTCATAGGTGGGAGATCAGCTCTCCCCACAAGACTGTGGAAAACTTTGTGGAAGTGGTGGAAAATCACCACTTCGCTCCACTTTGTGGCACTTTCCACCACTTACGCCTATTATACAGGAGATTTTAAGAAAAATCAATAGTTTTTTCGCACTTTTTCCGAAAAAACAAAAATAATTTTCGGGGTATTTTCGAGGTGTTTTCAGGGCGGTTTTTCGTCTTTTTCGAGGCGGATTTTCGAGGTGAAAAACGACAAAAAAAAGCCGGGAGAAACCAATCGGTTTCTCCCGGCTTTGGGGACGATTTATTACACGTTGAAGAGGAATTCGACTACGTCGCCATCCTGCATAACGTACTCTTTACCCTCGGTGCGGAGCAGACCCTTGCCACGGGCATCGGCCAAAGAACCACACTCCATCAAGGCATCAAAAGCGATGACCTGAGCACGGATAAAGCCACGCTCAAAATCAGTGTGGATACGACCGGCGGCCTTGGGAGCCTTCCAACCCTTGTGGATGGTCCAGGCACGTACTTCTTTCTCACCGGCGGTGAGGAACGAGATCAGACCCAGCAGAGAATAACTCTTCTGAATCAAGCGATCCAGGCCGGAATCGGACAGACCCAACTCAGACAGGAACATCAGTTTCTCCTCGGCATCCATATCCACAATGTCGGCCTCCATCTGGGCGCAGATGGGCAACACCTCGGCACCCTGCTCGGCAGCCAGAGCGGCCACCTTTTGGTAATGGGGGTTGCCGGTAGGCTCACCGCCGGCAAAATCATCCTCAGACAGATTGGCGGCGTAGATAATAGGCTTGGAGGTCAGCAGATCCATCTGACCCATCATCACCTGCTCATCCTCGTCGCAATCGTAGGCACGGGCAGGCTTACCGCTTTCCAGCAGAGCGTACAGAGCCTTGAGGAAATCCAGCTCCTTCTGCAGACTCTTATCGCCCTTCAGGTCTTTGGTGACACGGGCGATACGGCGCTCCACCATCTCCATATCGGAGAAAATCAGCTCCAGGTCGATGGTCTCGATGTCACGCAGAGGATCCACACTGCCCTCTACGTGGATGATGTCGTCATTCTCAAAGCAACGTACCACGTGGACGATGGCATCGCACTCACGGATATTGCCCAGGAACTTGTTGCCCAGACCCTCACCCTTGCTGGCGCCCTTGACCAGGCCGGCGATGTCCACAAACTCGATGACAGCCGGTACAACGGGAGGCACCTTGCCGTTTTCGGTATACATATCCCGCAGAGCGTCCAGACGGCTGTCCGGCACCGCCACCACGCCCACGTTGGGGTCGATGGTGCAGAAGGGGAAGTTGGCGCTCTGGGCGCCGGCATTGGTAATCGCATTAAACAAGGTGGACTTACCCACGTTGGGCAGACCTACAATACCTAATTTCACTCAAAACATCCTTTCTTTTAGCGGCCGCAGCACTGCTTGTATTTCTTACCGCTGCCACAGGGGCAGGGATCGTTACGACCAATTTTCTCAGAGGCTTTTTTGCGCACCGTCACCTTTTGGGCGGTACCGTCACCGGAGGTGCCGGTCTCTTTGGCTACCTGCTTACGCTCCGGCTGCTGCTGAGAGCGGATCTCCACCGTCAGCACCGCACGGGCGGTATCCTCACGGATGGCGGACACCATCTGCTCAAACATCTCAAAGCCCTCGTTGCGGTATACCACCACGGGATCGTGCTGACCGATGGCACGCAGATGGATACCACGGCGCAACTCGTCCATATTGTCGATGTGATCCATCCAATAGCGGTCTACGGTCTGGAGCAACATCACACGCTCGATCTCACGCATCAGGGTGTCGCCGTATTTCTCCTCTTTAGCGGCATAGATGTCCATAGCCCGCTCAGTGAGCAGAGCCACCAGCTCAGAGGACTCCATATCCTCCAGTTCCTGGGCGGTGTAGTGGAAGTCCTCGTCGGTGCACAGCCAACCAAGATAGTAGTTGCGCAGGCCTTCCAGGTTCCAGTTCTCGTGCTCTTCGCCATTAGAGGCGTACTGAGCCACGTTGGCGGCGATAGAGCCCTCCACCATCTTGACCACACTATCGTGCACGTTACCGTCCGCCAGCACGGTGTCACGCTGGCCATAGATAACCTCACGCTGTTTGTTCATTACGTCGTCAAACTTCAGCACGTCACGACGGATACCAAAGTTGCGCTCTTCCAGACGGCGCTGGGCGCTCTCCACAGCACCGGTGAGCAGTTTTGCCTCGATGGGCATATCCTCTTCCACGCCCAGAGCATCCATCATCGCATCCACACGACCACCGCCGAACAGACGCATCAAATCGTCCTCCAAGGACAGGTAGAAGCGGGTAGCGCCCGGGTCACCCTGACGTCCGGCACGACCACGCAACTGGTTGTCGATACGGCGGGACTCGTGACGCTCGGTACCCAAGATAAACAGGCCGCCGGCCTCACGGACAGCATCCGCCTCCGGCTGAATCTGCTGTTTGTATTTTTCGTTCAGTTCTTTAAACTGCTGGCGAGCCTGCAGAATCTCTTCATCGTCGGTCTCGCCATAGGCGGTGGACTCGGCAATCAACTCCTCCGGCACACCCAGACGGCGCATCTCTGCCTTTGCCAAGAACTCGGCATTACCGCCCAGCATAATATCGGTACCACGACCGGCCATATTGGTGGCGATGGTGACCGCACCCAATTTACCTGCCTGAGCCACAATCACGGCCTCTTTCTCGTGATACTTGGCGTCCAGCATCTCGTGGGGAACGCCGGTACGCTTCAGCAGAGAAGACAGCAGTTCGGACTTTTCAATAGAAATGGTACCCACCAGCACCGGCTGTTTACGGGCGTGACACTCTTGAATCTGCTCAATAATCGCACGGAATTTGGCCGCCTCGGTCTTGTACACCACATCGGATTTATCCTCACGGATAACCGGCTTGTTGGTGGGAATCTCCACCACGTCCAGACGGTAAATCTGATTGAATTCTGCCTCTTCGGTCATAGCGGTACCGGTCATACCGGACAGCTTTTTATACAGACGGAAGAAGTTCTGGAAGGTGATGGTAGCCAGAGTCTTGCTCTCCCGCTCCACCTTGACGTTTTCCTTAGCCTCAATAGCCTGGTGCAGACCCTCGTTGTAACGGCGACCGAACATAATACGACCGGTGAACTCGTCCACGATCAGCACCTGACCGTCCTTAACCACGTAGTCTACGTCACGCTGCATCACGCCACGGGCCTTGATAGCCTGGTTGATGTGGTGGAGCAGGGTCACGTTGTCAGAGTCCATCAGGTTCTCCACGTTGAAGTGGGCTTCTGCCTTGGCTACGCCGGAACGGGTCAGGGTGGCGGTGCGGGCCTTTTCGTCCACGATATAGTCGCCGTCCACGGTGTCTTGCTCTTCTTTGGCGTCCATCTCTTTGATGCGCACAGCCTTCAGCTTTTTAGCAAAGGCATCTGCCACGTTATACAGTTCGGTGGACTTGTCACCGTGACCGGAAATAATCAAGTGGGTACGTGCCTCGTCAATGAGGATGGAGTCCACCTCGTCCACGATAGCAAAGTGGTGACCACGCTGTACCTTATCCTGCTGATGCACCACCATATTGTCACGCAGATAATCAAATCCCAACTCGTTGTTGGTACCATAGGTGATGTCGGCGGCATAAGCCTCACGGCGCTCATCCTTATCCAATCCATGGGCAATCAAGCCGACGGACAGACCCAAATATCGATACACCTTGCCCATCCACTCGCTGTCACGACGAGCCAGATAATCGTTGACGGTAACGATGTGCACGCCCTTGCCGGACAGAGCATTCAAATACGCCGGTAGCGTAGCCACCAGAGTCTTACCCTCACCGGTGCGCATCTCGGCAATACGACCCTGGTGCAGGATGATACCACCGATAATCTGCACCGGGAAGTGCTTCATGCCCAGTACACGCCAAGAGGCCTCACGGCACACCGCAAAGGCATCCGGCAGAATATCGTCCAGAGTCTCGCCCGCTGCCAGACGCTCTTTCAGCAAGGCAGTCTGGTTGCGCAGGGTAGCCTCGTCCATAGCGGCATAGGTCTCTTCCAGCGCCAGTACGTGCTCCATAATGGGGCGCACTTTTTTTACTTCCTTTTGGCTGTAATCTCCAAAAAGCTTTTTCAGAAACGACATATATCTCAAACCTTTCCAAAAAGTCATATTATCGCAATTTAAAGTTTATTATAACATAGTATTTCGCCACTGTCCACCGGAAAAAGGCAGATTTTTCTGCAAAGAAGGGCTTTTTCTAAGAACAGCCACCCTCAATACGCGAAAAAGGACAGCCGGATGGCTGTCCTTTTTTCATCACGGTTCGCGGGTGGTGAGATACCACACGGCACGCTCGATGGAATCCTTAGAATTTCCCCAATCGTTGTTGCCGGCATTGCGGTGGTCGTACATGCCGCAGAAATGGTGTACGTCGCCACGCAATTCGGTGAGATATTTCTGTGCCAATTTGGACGCCTCTTTAACAAAATAGGGTTGCTCCCGTTTGCTCATCCCGGCAGAAGCCTCCACCAAATCCACAAAGTGAGGCAAACACAAACAGGGCTGATTCTCGAACAACTGGCGGAACTCTTTTTGCGTCTCATAAGTACGACAGACGGTGGCCAACATCTTGGTCATGGCGTCCTCCAATTGCTCACACACAAAGCAGGTGCTCAGTTTCTGACGGGCATCTTTGGCCTGTTTCTTGGCGTTTTTGCCCATCAGCGGGATGCCGGAGAACACCGTCTTTTCCAGTTCCTCCAGATGGCTCTCCATCATCAGCGCCACCGACAGACGGTTGCGCTGTCCCAAAATCTGACGATAGTGGGTCAGGCAAAAGCCCTTTTTATTGGTCTCAATGCGGATGTCCGGCTCCATCATAGCCGCACCGGTGATGTATTCCACCGCCCGTTTTTCCAAGGTATTACGCAAACGGCAAATGGGGCATCCATCCCCTTCTTCAAACACTTCCGCAATGGGAATATTGGTAATATCGTAACGCATAAAAAGACCTCCTTATACGTGAATCCGCTTAACGGCGGTGCATTTGCCGGTTTTATCGTCCAGGGTAAACAGCACACCGTCCATACGGCATTTGCCCTCAGCGGTGGCAAAACGCACCGGCAACTTACTGCGCATCTTCTGGATGGACAGTTCGGTGCGCACACCCAAACAAGAGTCGATAGGACCAGTCATACCGATATCGGTGATAAATCCGGTGCCACCGGATAAAATCTGCTCGTCGGCGGTAGCCACGTGGGTGTGGGTGCCGAACAGAGCGGAAATCCGACCGTCGGCATAGCCCGCCAGCGCCCGTTTTTCCGCCGTGGCTTCAGCGTGAAAATCCACGATGCAGAACTTAGGATTGCCCGCCTCTTTCAGCAGGGAATCCAGCGTATCAAAGGGAGATGTAAGCGCGTCCATATACACCGTTCCCTGCAGATTGATCACCGTCACCTGGTACCGACCCCGGTCGATCACCGTCATACCCCGACCGGGGGTGCCGGCGGGCAGATTGGCAGGTCGAACCAGCGCCTCATTCTCTTCTAAAAGGTCGTAAAATTCGTGACGGCGGAAGGTGTGGTTACCACCGGTAATCACGTCGGCGCCGGCATCGAACAAATACCGAGCGGATGCCGGGGTGATGCCGTTGCCGTCGGCAGAATTCTCGCCGTTGACGATGCACACGTCCACCGCCAACTCACGCTTAATGCGGGGTAACACATCCTGCAGGTGGTGGCAGCCGATTACACCCACCACGTCACCGATACACAGTACGTTCATAGTAAAATCCTCTTTCTACGAAAAATGCGGAGCGGATAATCCGCTCCGCTATTTTCTTTATTCCACAGAAATGAAATAGTAGTATACGGGCTGACCGCCGGGAATAGCGGACACGTCCACCTCTACGTTCATACGGGCCATCTTATCACGGATATTCTCGCAGACGGCCTCGGCCTCTTCCTCGGTCATATCCTGGCCGTAAATCACAGTGATAAAGTTTACGTCTTTGTTAGCGGCAAAACGGCCACGCACCAGACGACGAGCCAAACGAGGAGCGGCCACAGCCACGTCGGTGTCCACAAAGGACAGTTTGCCGTTGTCCAGAGCCAGAATCTCGCCCTCTTTAATCTTGTGACCCTCAAAGTCGCTGTCACGAGCGGCAAAGGTCAAAGAACCGGTGGACACGTTGTCAGCGGCGCGCTGCATCTCTACCAAGTTCTCGTCCACACCGGCGTCGGGGTTGAAGGCCAGCATAGCGGCAATACCCTGAGGAATGGTGCGGGTGGGCAGTACGCACACCTGACGGTCAGCCAGGGGCACTGCCTGCTCGGCAGCCAAAATGATGTTCTTGTTGTTAGGCAGCACGAACACGGTCTTGGCGGGGGTGGCGTGGATGGCAGACAGAATGTCGTCGGTGGAGGGGTTCATGGTCTGACCACCGGACACCACCTGGTCACAGGCCAGGTCGTCCTGGAACAGGCTGTGCAGGCCCTCACCGGCAGCTACGGATACAAAGCCGTACTCATTCTCCGGCTCTACACGCTGGAGGGTGGGAACGGCGGCATCTGCCTCGGCATCTTCCTCGCCTACCCAGCCGGCATTCTCCTGCTGGATGCGCATATTCTCCACCTTGACGGTCTCAAACTGACCGTACTTGATGGCCTCTTCCATCGCCTTGCCGGGGTTGTTGGTGTGTACGTGAACCTTGATGATCTCCTCATCGTCCACCACCACAACACAGTCGCCGATGCTCTCCAAATAGGCGCGCAGGCTCAAGGGATCCAGCTTGCACTTAGGATCACGAGCCACGATAAACTCGGTGCAATAGGTAAAGGTGATCTCTTCGTCAAAGCTACCTACGGCGTTCTTCTGCATAGGCTGGGCAGAAGAAGCGGTATCCTCGGCGCCGGCAACAATCTCGCCGCCCTTGAATACGTCCAGCATAGCCTCGATAATCACACAGAAACCCTTACCGCCGGCGTCCACCACGCCAGCCTTTTTCAGCTGGGGCAGCAGTTCGGGGGTGCGCTCCAGAGAGGCCTCGGCCTCGGCGCACACAGCCTCCCACACAGCGATGGGGTCGTTATTGGTCTCGGCAAAAGCCTTGCCGGCTTCGGCAGCCTCACGGGATACGGTCAAGATGGTACCCTCGGTGGGCTTCATAACCGCCTTGTACGCTGCCTCGACGCCCAGGGTCAGAGCCTCGGCCAGGTCAGCGCCATCCGCCTCGGTCTTACCCTTGAGTCCCTTGGAGAAACCACGGAACAGCAGGGACAGAATAACACCGGAGTTGCCACGAGCGCCACGCAACAGAGCAGAAGAAGCCACGTCGGCTACCTCGGTAGCGGTGGGGTTCTGCAGACGGCGCAGCTCACGAGCGGCGTTGGTCATGGTCATAGACATATTGGTACCGGTGTCACCATCCGGAACAGGGAACACGTTCAGGGCATCAACAGCCTGCTTCACATTGGCAAGCGCATTGGATGCCGAGATCATGGCATCACGCAACATCAAACCTTGTATCAATGCAAACACTCCTTTTTTCTATCTCGCCCAAGGGCGCTTCTCTTTATTCCGGCTGGATGCTGTCAACGAATACGTTGACCTTACGCACAGACAGACCGGTGGCCTCTTCAACAGTATAACGGACTTTATTCACAATGCTCTTGGCGATGGCGGAGATGTTCATGCCGAACACCACCTGGATGTGCAGATCCACCACCAGCTGACCGCCCTCGCTGCGGACACGGATGCCGTCGTCCACGTGGGTGCGACGGGTCAGCAGAGAACGCAGACCCTGCTGGGCGCCGGTGCGAACCATGCCGGCCACACCATAACAAGAGGATACCGCATTACCAATCAGGTGACGGAAATACTCCTGGCAAAGTTCAATAGTACCATAACGATTATCGATGCGAATCATAACTAACACACCTTTCTTATCTCATATCTATGGACACCCTGCAAATGCAGGAAAAACCAACAATCTTATTGCCATCCGGCAAACCCGGCATAGGGGTCGTAGCCGGTGGGGGTTACGGCGGTCAAGCGCCGGTCGTAGGCGGCCACACCATTGCGCCAACACAGGGGGATATAGGGCATATCCTCGGCAAACACCTCTAGGAATTCCGCCAGGGTGCTGTCGCCGGACAGATATTTGCCATAAGCTTTGGCCGTGTCGCCGGATTTGGAAATGCCGTAAGAGGCATCGCCACCCGCCAACAAGGGACGCAGGCTGTGGTCGGCGGTCAAGTAAATCTCACCCACGTACAGATCGTACTTACCACTCTTCAGCCGTTTGAGGTATTCCTCTTCCTCCAGAGGGACTAGGGTCACAGCCACACCGCCAACCTCCAACTGGGTGCGGATGGTGTCCGCCACTTTTGCGCGGTCAGTGCGATGGGTGCTGTAAATCAGTTCCAGTTCTAACCGCTTACCACCATAGGGTTTGCAATCCGCCTCGTCCAACAAGGAAAGGGCGGTATCCACGTCGGTGATGATGGTGCCGGTCTTACTCTTCATCTGCTTCCAATCCGGGTGGAAAGGATAGGCAGACGCCTTTGCCCAACCGGTATAGGCGGTGGTGATGGTGGCGCCTCGGTCGAGAAGCAGGGACAGTGCCTTGCGCACTTGGGCTTTTTTTAGTTCTCCCTTGGCGCCGTTGACACCCAAGAAGACCAAGCTATTCATCTCCACCGAGCGACTGGCACCGGACAGACGGGGAACGTCTCCCTCGGATAAATCGTCGTAACAATAGGTGATCTCTCCGGAGGACAACCCGTGCTGACGGGCAGGCCGATTGGGCAGGTGTTGCAGCGCCACCGTGGCATAGGGCAAGCCGGCGGTATACTGCGGATTTTTCTTGAGTTGGTGGCCGGTCTTGGTGGACTTAATCACGTAGGGACCGGTGCCCAGGGGCGCTTCTCCCTCTTTATCGGTGAGGGTGGATGCTTTTACCACCGGGAAAATCAAACACGCTTTTGCATTGACGGTGGAAGAGACGGCAAACACAATCTTTCCATCCTTGATGGTGGCGGAGGATACGTTTTGTAACAACTTGCGATACCGCTGGGACTTTTTTGCCTCTTTGAAAGAGGTGGTCACATCCTCCGGGGTTACCGCCGAGCCGTCTGAGAATACCGCACCCTTACGCAACGTAGCGGTCAGGTGGGTGTCGTCGGTCTTTTCTACCTTGGATGCCAGCGCCAGAGTAGGAGCAAAATCCTCGCCTATGGCGGTAAGACCCTCGTACAGTAGGCCGGTCAACTGGCAATTCACCTCGGTGGTGGCGGAAAACGGATTCAGCGTATCGTCGTGGCTATAGGCCAGCGCCATCTGACGATTGGCGGCGGTGTCGCCACTGCTCTCATTCTCTGCCACAGTGCCCTCCGTGTCCGGTATGGGATCGGTGGTCTCGGGCAAGTCGTTGCAACCGGTAAGGCACAGAGCCAACAGCACCGCCAGTATAAGGCATAGCCGTTTTTGCATCTGTTCCACCTCCCCAACCCAATGAAGGGCATAGTTGCACACATTACATTTAAGCGTGAATATTATAGCACCAATCGAAAGAATAATCAAGTTTTTTTCTATCAGAAAGGAAATTTCCACCTTCTGGCAAAAAAATCGCAAAAAAATGTTGTAATTTTTTATATATATGATAGAATATACCAGTTAGAATGGTGATCTGTGCCATTCCGCAAATACAAAGACGGGGTCCATTCACTCCGTTTGCATCAAAGGAGGCTCTCATATGAGCAAACCAAAGTTTTATATCACTACCGCCATCGCCTATGCCAGTCGTAAGCCCCACGTGGGTAACGTCTACGACATCGTACTGGCCGATATGATCGCCCGCTATAAGCGGATGATGGGCTTTGACGTGCGGTTCCTCACCGGCTCTGACGAGCACGGTCAGAAGATCGAGGAATACGCCACCGCCGCCGGCAAAACTCCCCAGGAGTACGTGGACGGCACCGCCGAGGTTATCAAGGCTGTGTGGGACAGCATGAACGTCACCTACGACCGTTTCATCCGCACCACCGACCCCGACCACGTAGCGGTTATCCAGAAAATCTTTAAGAAACTGTACGACCAGGGTGACATCTATAAGAGCAGTTACGAAGGCAAATACTGCGTACCCTGCGAGTCTTTCTATACCCCCAGCCAGCTGACCGAGGACGGCAAGTGCCCCGACTGCGGTCGCGACTGCGTGGACGCCAAGGAAGAGGCCTACTTCCTCAAGCTGGGCAAGTACCAGGATCGTCTGCTTCAGTATTACAACGACAATCCCGATTTCTTTGCGCCGGTATCCCGCCGCAACGAGATGATCAATAACTTCCTCAAGCCCGGTCTGAACGACCTGTGCGTATCCCGCTCCTCTTTCAAGTGGGGTATCCCAGTGGACTTTGATCCCGACCACGTGGTGTACGTGTGGCTGGACGCTCTGTCCAACTACATCACCGGCTGTGGCTATGACCCGGACGGTTCCTCTGACCTGTACGCCAAGTTCTGGCCCGCCGACCTGCACGTGATTGGTAAGGACATCGTCCGTTTCCACACCATCTACTGGCCCATCATCCTGATGGCCCTGGGCGAGCCTCTGCCGAGGCAGGTGCTGGGTCACCCCTGGCTACTGAGCGGTGAGGACAAGATGAGTAAGTCTAAGGGCAACGTGCTGTATGCCGACGAGCTGGCCCAGCAGTTTGGCACCGATGCCATCCGCTGGTATCTGCTGAGCGAGATGCCCTTTGCTCAGGACGGCACCATCACCTACGAGCAGATTATTGCCCGTTACAATGCCGACCTGGCCAACACCCTGGGTAATCTGGTCAACCGCTCCATCGCTATGACCAACAAGTACTTTGACGGCAAGGTCAACAAGCCTGCTACCCTGGACACTTTGGGTCAGGAACTGGCCGATGCCTGTGCCGACACCATCAAGAAGTTCTATGAGCAGATGGACACCTGGCACAACGCCGACGCCGCCGAGACCGTGATGAACCTGGCCAAGCGTTGCAACAAGTACATCGACGAGACCGCTCCCTGGGCTCTGGCCAAAGATGAGGCCAACCGTGAGCAGTTGGAGGGTGTGCTGTATAATCTGCTGGATTGCATCCGTGTGCTGGGCATTCTGCTGACTCCCTTTATGCCCGAGACCGGCGCCGCTATCCACGCCCAGTTGCAAGTGGATGCCTCTATCACCGATATGGACGCCGCCAAGTACGGTGCCGCCGCCGGCTATGCCGTAGGCACTCCCTCTCCCCTGTTTGCCCGTATCGATGCCGACAAGATGCTGGCGGAGATCGCCGCCAAGATTGAGGCCGAGCAAAAGGCTGCCGAGGCCGAAGAGGAGAAAGAGGGCATCGTATTCCTGCCCCAGATCACCATCGACGATTTCTTTAAGGTGGATCTGCGTGTGGCAGAGATTACTGCCTGTGAGCCCATTAAAAAGGCTAAGAAATTGCTGAAGCTGACCCTCAACGATGGTACCAAAGAGCCCCGCACCGTGGCCTCCGGTATCGCCAAGTGGTACAAGCCGGAAGAGCTAATCGGTCGCCGGGTGGTGCTGGTTGCCAACCTGAAGCCTGCCGTGCTGTGCGGTGTAGAGAGCCAGGGTATGATTCTGGCCGCCACCGACCACACCGCCGAGGGCGAAGAGGACGTGAAGGTGCTGTTTGTGGACGGTATGACCCCCGGCAGCGCCATCCACTAAGGTGAGCGGTATGAACGAGTTTACCGCCATCTCCGCCTACGAGCTGGAAGGCAACCCCTTTCAGATGATCGACAAGCAATGGATGTTGGTGACCGCCGGCAACGAGGAAAAAGCCAACACCATGACCGCCAGTTGGGGTGGTCTGGGTGTATTGTGGTTTAAGCCGGTAAGCTTCGCCTTTATCCGTCCCACCCGCTACACCTACGAGTTTATGGAAAACGAGGAGTATTACTCCCTCTGCTTCTTTGATGAGTCCTATCGGGACGCACTGAAACTCTGCGGTACCGTATCCGGACGTGATCGCGATAAGATTGCCGAAGCAGGTCTTACCCTGCGGTACGATGCCGAGGCGCCTTATTTCGACGAGGCGGAAACCGTGATGATCTGTCGCAAGATAGCGGCACAGGATATGGATCCCGCCGGCTTTGTCGATCCCACTGTGGAAAAACATTACAACAACGACTATCACCGCGTATACACCGGTGAAATTACCAAGGTGCTGAAACAGCACCGTTGAAAGGAAGATACCAATGGCACAGAAAGAACTGGCAAAGGTGTATGAGCCTCAAGAGGTAGAAAAGCGCATCTATCAATTCTGGTTGGATGGCAACTACTTCCACGCCACCGCCCACGCCAAAGATAAAAACGGCAACGAGAAAAAACCCTATACCGTGATGATGCCCCCGCCCAACATCACCGGTCAGCTGCACATGGGTCACGCCCTGGACAACACCCTGCAGGATATCCTGATCCGCTGGCGTCGTATGCAGGGTTATGAGGCTCTGTGGATGCCCGGTACCGACCACGCATCCATCGCCACCGAGGCTAAGGTGGTAGAGGCCATGCGTGAAGAGGGCGTTACCAAAGAGATGCTGGGTCGCGACGGATTCCTGGAGCGTGCCTGGGCATGGAAAGAGAAATACGGCAACCGTATCGTCAGCCAGCTGAAGACCATCGGCTCCAGCTGTGACTGGGAGCGAGAGCGCTTCACCATGGACGAGGGTTGCTCTGCCGCCGTTAAAGAGGTGTTTGTCCGCCTGTACGAGCAGGGTCTGATCTACCGTGGCAACCGTATGGTTAACTGGTGTCCCACCTGTAAGACCTCCATCTCCGACGCCGAGGTGGAGTACGAGGAGAAGGCCGGCCACTTCTGGCATCTGCTGTACACCGTCAAGGAGACCGGTGAGCAGCTGGAGCTGGCCACCACCCGTCCCGAGACCATGCTGGGCGATACCGCCGTGGCCATCAATGCCGAGGACGAGCGCTATAAGCATCTGCACGGCTGTCACGTAATTCTGCCTCTGCTGAACAAAGAAATTCCCATCGTGTGCGACGAGCACGCCGATATGACCAAGGGTACCGGTGTGGTGAAGATTACCCCCGCCCACGACCCCAACGACTTTGAGGTTGGTCGTCGTCACGACCTGCCCATGGTCCGTTGTTTTACCTATGACGGCCACATGACCGGCCCCGCGGACAAGGCCGCCGCTGAGGAGTACATCGCCTCCGGCAAGGCTGCCGCCGACGAGCCCACCGTATTGGATTGCGGTAAGTATGCCGGTATGACCACTCTGGAGGCTCGCAAGGCCATCCTGACCGACCTGACCGAGGGTGGTTATCTGAAAGAGGTAGAGGATCTGACCCACGACGTGGGCACCTGCTACCGTTGTCACCAGACCATCGAGCCCATGGTGTCCAAGCAGTGGTTTGTCAAGATGGAGCCTCTGGCCGGTCCCGCTATCGAGGCTGTTGAAAAGGGCGAGATCACCTTTGTGCCCGTGCGCTTCACCAAAAACTATCTGAACTGGATGCGTGGTACCCGTGACTGGTGTATCTCCCGTCAGCTGTGGTGGGGTCATCGCATCCCCGCTTGGTACTGCGACGAGTGTGGCGAGACCGTGGTGAGCAAGGATGCTCCCGCTGTCTGTCCCAAGTGCGGCTGCGCTCACCTGAGTCAGGACCCCGACACCCTGGACACCTGGTTCTCTTCTGCTCTGTGGCCCTTCTCCACTTTGGGTTGGCCCAACCAGACCGAGGAGCTGGATTATTTCTATCCCACCGACACGCTGGTCACCGGCTACGACATCATCGGCTTCTGGGTAAGCCGTATGATCTTCTCCGGTCTGGCCTATACCGGTAAGAGCCCCTTCAAGACCGTATTGATCCACGGCTTGGTCCGTGACAGTCAGGGCCGCAAGATGTCCAAATCCTTGGGCAACGGCGTGGATCCCCTGGAGGAGATCGACAAGTACGGCGCCGACGCTCTGCGCTTTATGCTGGCCACCGGTAACAGCCCCGGAAACGATATGCGCTATATGACCGACAAGGTAGAGGCTTCCCGTAACTTTGCCAACAAACTGTGGAACGCCGCCCGTTTCCTGCTGATGAACTTTGAGGGTCACGACATTCCTCTGACCCTGCCCACCGACCTGACTCTGGAAGACAAGTGGGTGCTGTCCCGCTACAACGAGCTGATTCAGGCGGTCACCGACAACCTAGAGAAGTTCGAGCTGGGTATTGCCGTAGGCAAGCTGTACGACTTCATTTGGGATACCTTCTGCGACTGGTATATTGAGCTGTGCAAGTCCCGTCTGCAGGGCGAGAACGGCGACAGCGCCCGTCAGGTACTGCTGTACGTGATGACCGGTATGCTGAAGCTGTTGCATCCCTTTATGCCCTTCATCACCGAGGAGATTTGGCAGACTCTGCCCCACGAGGGCGATAGCCTGATGATCTCTGAGTGGCCGGTATACACCGAGGCACTGAACTTCCCCGAGCAGGAGAAGGAGATGGAGCGCATTATGGAAGCCATCCGTGGCATCCGTAACCGCCGTGCCGAGATGAACGTACCGCCCTCTAAGAAGGCTGACCTGTACATCGAGACCGCCTTTGCCGACACCTTTGCCGCCGGCATCCCCTTCCTGCAGCGCTTGGCCTCTGCCGCCGAGGTGCAGATTGGCGAGAGCTTTGAGGTGCCCGGTGCCGTGACCATCGTCACTGCCGCCGCCACCGTGAAGATCCCCATGGACGCCCTGGTGGACAAGGCTGCCGAACTGGCACGTCTGGAGCGTGAATACAACAACGTGAAGAAGCAGTTGGACGGCGTGATGGCACGCCTGAACAACAAGGCCTTTACCGACAAGGCTCCCGAGGCCGTGGTTGCCGGTGCCCGTGAGCAGGCTGCCGGTATGCAGGAGAAACTGAACCTGCTGACCCAGTCTATGGACGCTCTGAAATAAGAGATAAAATAAAAATCCCGCACTCAAACGAGTGCGGGATTTTTTTATTCTTCAGCAACCGGTTCCGATGGATCGGATTCGTCGGGTTCTGTGGAGGGTTGGGTGGTGATGGTGCTTTCAGTCTGAGAAGTATCTTCCGTTTCCGTAGTGCTTTCGGCACTCTCCGATGCAGTGGTAACCTCCACCGACGTGGTGGTTACTATTGTAGTGGTGGTCACCGTTGTGGTGGTCTTTTTACCGGTCGAGGTCGTACCGGACGTGGTTGTGGTGGTGGGCTTGGTAGCCTCGGTGGAAACGGTAGGCTTGTGCGTAGGCGGAGTTGTAGACGTGGTAGTCAGGCTAGGCGTTATCACCGACTTGTGGGTGGTCGTAGCCGAGGTGGTGGTCACGGTGGTGGTGACCGGCGGTGTGTATCCCGCAATCCGTATGGACAGGAAATACTGCGCCACACCCTTGGTGATGGCCTTGGCCTTTTTCCAGTTGGTCAGATCGCTGACGATACCCCGGTGGTCGGAGGGGTTGCGCATAAAGCCGTTCTCGGTAAGCACCACCGGGCAATCCGACATACGCGCCACAAAATAATAATGCCACTCCAGACGGTTGCGGTTTTGGGGCGCTTTGCTGTTATAGATGCCGGCCTCCATGGTTGCATTGTAGATGTATTTTGCCGGCTCATAAGAATAGGGCAACGAATACAACGAGCCAAAGCCGTTGGGCTTGGAGGATACGTTGGCGTCGTGGTGGATGGCAATGCACAAATCCGGCTTGGTTTGCTTGAGGTTAATCAAGCGCTGATCCTGGTCCAAATCGCCCGTGGCAGTACGGTTGAGAATCACCGTAGCGCCGATACTCTCCAACTCTTTTTTGATAAGGGTGGCCAGATAATAATTGCGCTCACCCTCCGGGTGGAGTGAATCCAGACCAGATGCACCGGCGCTGGTGTATCCATGGCCGATATCCAGCAAAACAGTTACACCGGACAAATTGGCGCCGTATTGATTGTTGGACGCCTTGACCTGTGCCGGATGCAGGAAATAGAACTCCAGCTGACCCTTGGTATTGTAATAGGCGTCCCAGCCATAGAATCCGCCGGTGCGCCGCAGATACAGGCGCAGTACGGTGGCTTTGCCGCTTTTATGCACGGTGGCCTTGGTGAACAAGGGGTGGTTTTTATCGAACGTAAAGTTGCCGGTTACCGCCGTGGCATAGCAGAAAGTAATCTCTACGTACTGAGAGGTGACGCCGGTCACCCGATAGTCCTGAGTAGCGGGGTTCTTATACTCTTGGGGTTTGATATCCAAGAAGAAAGGCGCTTTCCAATTGGTATTCAGGGTGATATAGGTGGCTCCGGAGGTAACCCGGATACCGTCCAACGACAGTTTGTTGGTGTCCGGCAGAATGCCCCCATACTCCTTGGTGACCTTGACGGTGCGCTTGGGGGGAGATAACTCTTTATTCACGTACACACGGCGACCGCAACGGAGAAGCAGGTATTCTTTTTCGCCAAAATAGGTGTGACCCACCACGTAGTCCACGGTACCCTTGGGGAAGTAGTTGTTGGTGGGACGGCTGTCGTCGTCGTTTTTGTCGCCATCAAAGGTTTCTGCAGAGAAGGTGACCACCTCGCCAATCACCTTGACCTGCGCCTTTTTGCACACGATAGAACCGGAACTTCCGGTGTTGGTATAGCCTTGGTGGGTAGCCTTAAAGGTGACCACACCCATATTCTTGTCCTTGGTGTTGTTCTTGGGCAAAGAGAAACTGCCGGTATAATCCACAAAGGTCTCGCTCTTTTGGGTTTCACCATCGCCACCCTGTCCGGTGGTCTGCTTAAGGGTGATGGTCTTGCCGGCAAAAGTGGCAGTCACCGTGCTACCCTTGCGAGCGGACACCACCACCGAAAAGGTAGCGCCACTCTTATAATTGTGGCTACCGGAGGGAGTATAAGAGCGCATCACCACGTAATTGTATTTAACGGTATAGGTAGTGTTTTTCCCCTTATGGGTAAACGTAAACGTGTTATTACCGGGCTTTAGTTCGTATTCCAGAGAAAAGGCGCCGTCCTCATCCCGCTCCACCTTTTCACCGTTGATTTTGAGAGGGTGTTTGGGATCCGACGTACCGGTAAAGGTGGTGATCGGCTCGTTGGTGGTGTTCATACCCTCTTGATGGGAGGTGACCTCCAGCACCACCTTAGGCGCCGCTGTGGTGGTGGTAAAGGTTTCTGTGGTGGTGGTTTCCTCTTCGGTGGTTTCGGTCTCAGCGGTGCTTGTATCGCTAACCGTGGTGATCGATTCGGTAGTAATCGCTACCGTACTTTGAGCGCCATTATCCACCGGCACCTGGGGCGGCGCTGGCAACAGCCACCACAGACCAAAGGCTACACCCACCACCAACAGGCAGGCTACCCCCAGTACAATCCACATTTTCCAGCTAATTTTCGCCGTATGTTTTGCCATTGTCAGCACCTCGCTTTAACAAACCCATTTTACCACATCTTTTGGTGGGTGGCAAGGAACAAATCACTTGATTTCCAAAGGCAAGGGGTATATAATATATGGAAATACTTTATTTTAGGTGTGTGCGCTATGAAAATTTCCCATTTGCTACAACAAGATAAGTTAACTCTCTCCTTTGAGGTGTTTCCGCCCAAGACCGAATCCGGCTTTGACAGCGTCAAACACGCCACCGAGGAGATTGCCCGGCTGAAACCCGCCTATATGAGCGTCACCTATGGCGCCGGTGGCGGTGCCAGCCGGTATACTCTGGACATCGCCAAAAATATCAAATCCCAATACGGCGTACCCACTCTGGCGCACCTAACCTGTGTATCCTCCACCCGCCAGACGGTAGCGGAGAAGATTGCCTCCATCCGTGAGGCCGGCATCCAAAACGTGATGGCTCTGCGGGGTGACATCCCCACCGCTATGCAGGATGAGGATCGCTCCCGGTGGGACTATCGCTATGCCATCGACCTAATCCGTGAGCTGAAAGAGGCCGGCGACTTTTGCGTGGGTGGCGCTTGCTATCCCGAGATACACCCGGAGAGTGAGAACCAGGCAGAGGACATCCGCTATCTGAAAGAAAAAGTGGATGCCGGTTGCGACTTCCTCACCACCCAAATGTTTTTTGATAACAATCTGCTGTACAATTTCCTATATAAGATCCGTGAGGCCGGCATCACCGTGCCCATCATCCCCGGTGTGATGCCCATCACCAACGGCAACCAGGTGGAACGGGCCATCCAGTTGTCCGGCTCCTTTGTACCCCAGCGGTTCAAGAGCCTGGTGGACAAATTCGGCAACGACCCGGCGGCCATGAAACAGGCGGGTATCGCCTATGCCACCGACCAGATCATCGACCTGTATGCCAACGGCATCCGCAACGTCCACGTGTATTCTATGAACAAGCCGGACGTGGCCGCCAAGATTATGGAGAATCTGTCGGATATTATCGGAAAGTAAGGGTTAACTATGGAGTTTCGTCAATTTCTAAAAGAGAATATCCTCCGGCTGGACGGCGGTATGGGCACCCTGCTCCAAGGAGCGGGACTGCCCAGCGGTGAGCATCCGGAGCGGTGGAACGTGACCCACCCCGACACCATCACCGCCATTCACAAGGCCTATTACGAGGCGGGTAGCCACGTGGTGTCCACCAACACCTTTGGCGCCAATAGCCTGAAATTTGATGCCGAAGAACTGGAGCAACTGATTGCCGCCGCTGTCCGTAATGCCCGGATGGCGCAGACAGAAGCCGAGGTCCAGCACCCCACCTTTGTGGCGCTGGACGTAGGCCCCACCGGACGGCTACTGAAACCCTTGGGCGACCTAGACTTTGAAGAAGCGGTGGAGGTATTTGCCACCACCATCCGCTTGGGCGTCAAATACGGGGTGGATGCCGTCCTGATCGAGACCATGAACGACGCCTATGAGACCAAGGCGGCGGTACTGGCCGCCAAAGAGAACAGCACTCTGCCGGTGCTGGTATCCAACGCCTATGGCGAGGACGGTAAACTGATGACCGGTGCCAACCCCACCGCTATGGTGGCTCTGCTGGAGGGCTTGGGCGTGGACGCTGTCGGCGCCAACTGTTCTCTTGGTCCTGCCCAGCTGAAGAGTGTGGTGCAGGAACTGCTGGAAGTATCCTCGGTACCGGTAATCTTAAAACCCAATGCCGGTCTGCCCCGTGTAGAGGACGGACGCACCCTGTTTGACGTGGACGCCGACACCTTTGCCACTCAGGTGGCAGAATTGGTGCAAGCCGGAGTCCGTGTGGTGGGTGGTTGCTGTGGCACCACCCCGGAATACATTCAGACACTGACCAATAAAATCGGCAATCTCATCCCCGTGCCGGTGACCGACAAACAGCGCACGGTGGTATCCTCTTATACCCACGGGGTGTGCTTTGGCGAGGATCCGCTGCTGATTGGTGAGCGCATCAACCCCACCGGTAAAAAGCGGTTTAAACAAGCGCTGCTGGATGGGGATATGGACTATATCCTGGAAGAAGGTATCCGCCAGCACCAAGCCGGCGCCCACATCCTGGACGTGAACGTGGGTCTGCCCGGCATTGACGAATGCGCTATGCTCACCGATGCCGTCTGCCGTCTGCAAGAGGTGTGCGATCTACCCCTGCAGATTGACACCGCCGACCCGAGCGCTATGGCCTCTGCCCTGCGCCGGTATAACGGCAAACCGCTGATCAACTCGGTCAATGGTAAACAGGAGAGTATGGAGTCGGTATTCCCCCTGGCTAAAAAATACGGCGGTGTGGTAATCGCTCTGACCCTGGACGAGGAGGGTATCCCCGCCACGGCAGAGGGCAGAATCGCCATCGCCGAAAAGATTCTCAAAACCGCTGAACGCTATGGCATTTCCAAACACGATATCGTGTTTGATACCCTGACCATGACGGTCAGCGCCGACCCCGCCGCCGCCAGAACCACCCTATCCGCTCTGCGGTATATCCGTGAGCAGATGGGATGCCACACCTCGCTGGGCGTATCCAACGTATCCTTTGGTCTGCCCAACCGTGAGGCGGTGAACAGCGCCTTTTTTGCGCTGGCACTGGAAAACGGACTCTCTGCCGCCATTATGAACCCCCACTCGGCGGAGATGATGAAGACCTATTACACCTATCGCACCCTGTCCGGTCTGGATCCCAACTGCGCCGATTACATCCGTGTGGCGGATACCTTCGCCACCGCTGTGACCGAAGGCAAAACGGCGAAAACCGCCGACGCCGAGGGAACCCCTCTGCAACAGGCAGTGACCCAAGGTCTCCGTGACCGTGCTGTGGCGCTGACCCGGGATATGCTGGCGGATACCGAGCCTATGGCGATTGTGAATAACGAGATCATCCCCGCCCTTAACCGTGTGGGCGAAGGATTTGAGAAAAAGACCCTGTTCCTACCCCAATTGTTGATGGCGGCCGAGGCCGCCTCTGCCGCCGCCGGTGTGGTGAAAGAGGCTATGAGCCGTGGCGAAAAGCCCGCCACCAAGGGCGTGTTTGTACTGGGCACAGTACAGGGCGATATCCACGATATCGGCAAGAATATCGTGGGACTGTTGCTGGAAAACTACGGCTTTGAGGTAATCGATCTGGGGCGTGACGTGGCGCCGGAAACGGTGCTGGAAGCGGTGCAAACGCACCAAGCCACCTTGGTAGGCTTGTCTGCGCTAATGACCACCACGGTGCCGGTTATGGAGGAGACCATCCGCTTGCTCCGTGAAAAAGCCCCCGCCTGTAAGGTGATTGTGGGCGGTGCGGTACTCACCCCGGAGTATGCTGCCCAAATCGGTGCTGACGGCTATGGCAAGGACGCCATGGAGGCCGTCCGCTGGGCAGAAATGAATATATAATAAAAAGCCTGTGGCGTTTTGCCACAGGCTTTTCTTGTTTACAGATTCGGTTCGAAAACCGGCATCAGTTCCAACTTGAACTGATTGATGCGGTGCATCCGATCGATGCGCGCCTTAGTCTCGGGGTTGTCAATTTCACCGGTGCGGATATAGCGATCCAACTCCGCATAGGTGAAGCCCAAATTGTCCTCGTCGGTTTTACCGCACAGACCGTCGATGGGGGTCTTCTCCACCAGGTCGTAGGGCAGACCCAACAGGTGGCCAATCTCTTTAACCTCAGCCACGGTCAAGCGGGACAGAGGACTAAAATCGCCCACCGAGTCGCCGTAGCGGGTGGAATAGCCCACCCAATCCTCCGACAGGTTACAGGTGTTGGCCACACGGCCGTTGACACTCTGGGACACCGCATATACGGTGGCCATACGGATGCGAGGAGGTAGGTTGGTCAGGCTCTGGGTAGAAAGCTCTAACTCCGATGAAATAGCGGATGTAAGCCCTTTCACAGCTGCCTCGACGTTGATGGTGTAGTGGCGGATGCCCAGGTGATTGACCAGTTTCTGGGAGCAGTCAATATCCGCCTGCTGACCACAGGGCATCAGCACGCCCACCACACGGTCGGCGCCCAGCGCCTCTACGCACAGCGCCGCCACAACGGAACTATCCTTACCGCCGGAGATACCCACCACCGCATTGCAATCGGGACCATTCTCGGCGAAGAAATTGCGGATCCATTCTACGCAATCGTTTTTAATTCTCAATGCATCAAACATAGTGTCACCTCATCAAATTATCCAATACGTCTACCACTTCGCCATCTTCAATATACAAGCGGGGTACACGTTCGCCCACGCCACATACTACCTCGTAGCCGATGGTGTCATTGGCGGTGGCAACCTCCTCAGCGGTCATAGCCGGAGCGGTGCCAAACACCGTCACGTAATCGCCCATAGCCACATCGGGGATGTGAGATACGTCCAGCATCAACTGGTCCATACACACCCGACCCAAAATCGGCGCCTGCTGACCACGGACGGTCAGCGTCACACCGGCGAGACTGTTGTGCCGCCAAAAGCCGTCGGCATAGCCGATGGGCACGGTGGCAATGCGCATCTCCCGGTCGGCAACAAAGGTACGACCGTAACTGATGGTGGTGCCGGCGCTCACCGTCTTGACGTGGGACACCACCGATTTAAGGCTCATAGCCGGGGTGATGGGCAACGGCTGGCGGAGATCCCCGGAGGGTTGCAAGCCGTACAGCACAATACCGGCACGGACCATATCCATCCGGCACTCCGGATGATCGGTCAGCGCCGCCGAATTGGCGCAGTGGCGAATGGCAAAGGTGATGCCTGCCGCCTTTAATTGGTTGATGGCGGATACAAACCGGTCTGCCTGACGGTTGGAAAACCCATCGCCGTCGGCACCCTCATCCGCAGAGGCAAAGTGGGTGAACACACCCTCCGGTATCAAGTTCGGCAACCGGCACACGGCAATAGCGCCCTCTACCGAATCCTCGCCCTCGCCGGGGATCTGGAATCCCAAACGCCCCATACCGGTATCCAGTTTGACATGGATTTTTACCGTTATCCCATTCTCGGTGGCAACGGCAGACAGGCGACGACCATACTCTGCCGAATACACACACTGGGAAAAGTTGTTTTCTACCAACACAGTGGCGCAGGACTCGTGGGTATAGCCCAAAATCAGCACCGGACGAGTGATGCCGGCCCGACGCAACTGAAGTGCTTCTTCAATATTGGACACTGCAAACCAGTCGGCACCCATCTGCTCGTACAAAGGGGCGATTTTGCTGGCGCCGTGACCATAACCGTTGGCCTTGACCACACAGCACAGCTTTACCCCCGCCGGCAGACCGCCACGGATGGTGTTGTAGTTATGGCGCAGAGCCGTCATATCCACCTCGGCCCAGGTGCGCTCCCACATATAAGACGTATCGTACATAGTCGATCCCTCCCTTATTCGGCAGGATACAGTTTCTTCAGCATCATTTCGGCAATCTGGCGGGTATAGGTTTCAGTGGTCACGTCCTCGGGCATAATCACCGACACTCCCAAGGCGTAGCTGTTGGCATACACCACCAGTTCGCCGGTCTCAACGCTCCAATAGGCGGTCTCGCCCAAGCCCTCTTGCAGAGTGGTCTGCTGCTGGGCGGCGTTGCTATCAAACAGCGCACGGCTCTCGTTCTTCAGATTGATGGTCACCTGGCAGGTGCCGTCCTCGGACATATAGATGGCCTGGGTGCCGTCCTCGTACACGCCCAACAGGGTCATGGGGTATCCCATCACAGTGGATACCTGGGCATCGGTGATGCAATCGGTGATGTTCACGTCCACCGGCGCTACCACCAGAGAGTTATAGTCCAGGTCGGTCTCGTTATTACCGCAACTGCACAATAAAAGCGATGCCAACAGAACCACAGCCAGCAATTTATAGATGTTTTTCATAAAGAATACCCCTTTCGGTGGCGGAAGATTTTTCGCAAAATTCCCATTCCGCTCTTTTCTTTTTGTTTGAGATAGTGTATAATCGTTGTATTATGCGAAAAAGGAGAATTGTCCTATGGCAGATGCTTTTACCGCCGGTGTTGAACCGGGAGGACTGAACAATTCCCAGGAGATCCGCATTCTCCTGTGTTATATGCTGCACACTGCCGGATGCCCTATGGATCGCGACCAGGTCGGCGAAATCATTGTGGGTGGCGGTATGGCCAACTATTTTGAAAACGAAGAGGCCATCGAGGACCTGATCCGTATGGGTCACCTGGTGGAGGATGGCGCCACCATTGCGGTCACCGAGACCGGCGCCCAAATCGGCGAGTCTCTGGCGGTGCGGGTGCCCTATACCCTGCGTCAGCGCTCGGCCGAGGCAGCGCTGAAACTGCTCAAGCGCCGGCAGATCGAGCAGGATAACAAGGTGGATATCTCCCGCCTGGAGGATGGCGGATACGCCGTCACCTGTACCGTAAAAGACGGTCAGCGGGATCTCTTATCGGTCACCCTGCGGGTATCCGATACCCGTCAGGCCGAACAGGTAAAGGAGTGTTTTCTCTCCGATCCTACCCTGTTGTTCAGAGGCAATCTGGCACTGCTCACCGGTGATGCCGGTATGCGCCGTGCCGGTACCGAACTGGTTATCAAGTTGTGATTTCACAACCACTATTATGGTATTTTAACATACCTATCCGCAAATTTCCAGTACAATTTGCAAAAAGGAGCGATTTTCAATGCGTATGCGCCGTAAAAAACATCTGGACGAGCGTCTGGACGTGGTATCGGAACAAATCATCAATCTGTGGGTGGACACCGTCCGCTTTGACGCCGACGAAGCACCCAAATATCTGAATATGACCGAATTATTCGGCAACGATCATCCGGTAGAAATGGAGATCGGCTGCGGTAAGGGTGGCTTTATCTGCGAACTGGCCGCCCGTCACCCGGAGACCAATTTCTTGGCGGTGGAACTGTACGCCAACGTGCTGGTTTCCGCCTGTGAAAAGGCCAAAGAAATGGGCCTTAATAACATCCGTTTCCTGTCCGGTAATGCGGAGTATCTGGAGCGGTTTATCCCGCCCCACAGCGTCAGCAAACTGTACCTCAATTTTTCCACACCCTTCCCGAAAAAGCGTCAGGCGACCCACCGCCTGACCCACCCCCACTTCTTGGAAATGTACAAGAAGTTGCTGGTGCCCGGCGCCTACGTGGTACAGAAGACCGACGGTCGGGTGTTCTTCCAGTATTCTCTGGAGCAGTTCTCCAAGTGTGGCTACACCCTGGAGAACATCTCTCTGGATCTGCACACCGACGGTCTGGAGGACAACATCGTCACCGAGTACGAGAGCCGTTTTGTAGCACAGGGATTGCCGATTTATCGAGTAGAGGCGAAGGTGTAATTATGAGCAAACAAAACTTAGCAATGGAATACCACAACCAAGGCTATAACTGTGCCCAGGCAGTGGCCATGCCCTTCTGCGAAGAAATGGGATTAGAGCCCAGCCTGGTGAAACGAGCCACCGAGGGCTTTGGCGCCGGTATGGGCGGACGTACCCAGACCTGCGGCGCCCTCTCCGGCGCGGTGTTTGTGGCAGGTATGCTGAAAGCAGACCCCACCAACCCCGGCTCCAAGATGGACACCTACAAGGTGTGCGCCAAGATGAGCGAGCAATTCGTTGCCCACTGCGGAGACGGTGTTTGTGAGGTCATCAAGGGTATGACCGGCGGTAAAATGCTGTGCTCTTGCAACGACTGCATCGTCTGTGGCGTGCAGTTGGTGGAGGAATTGATCGCCAACGCAGAGTAAAACGTAGCCTCCCTCACCGAGGGAGGTGGATTTTTGCCACAGGCAAAAAGACGGAGGGAGTTTGATTTTTGCTACGCCGCTAACGCGGCTAAACTCCCTCAGTCACGGCTATCGCCGTGCCAGCTCCCTCAAAGAGGGAGCCTACACTCTATCCATACCACTACAAAAAAAGCGGAGGCCGACGCCTCGCCTTTTTGTTTGCACAGAGTCTTTTCTGTCGTTTACTTCTTCATTTCCAGCGTGCGTTTATAGGCGGCGTCCACGGCGGACATAGCCACCTGGCGGAATCCACCCTCGTCCAAGGCGTGAACGCCCTGTAGGGTAGCGCCACCGGGAGAACACACCGCATCCTTGAGGGCGATGGGATCACGACCGGTGGTCTGCACCATCTTGGCGGCACCCAGCACGGTCTGTGCCGCCAACTCTAAGGACAGAGCGGGGTCCAGACCCTTTTCGACACCGCCGGCGGCCAGCGCCTCGATGAACAGATAGGCAAAGGCCGGACCGCAACCGGACACCGCACAGCCGGCGTCGATGAGATTCTCCGGCAGTTCGCACAGTCTGCCGGATTTCTTCATAAATTCCACAAACTCCGCTTTTTGCTGGGGGGTTACGTCCCCGTCTACGGTATAGAGGGTCACGCCCTCGCCCACCGCCACAGGGGTGCTGGGCATAATGCGGATGACCGGCAGACCGCCACTCCACTCTTTGATGCAGTCCACTGTCAGACCGGCGGCCATAGAAATCAGCACCGGCTTTTTCTCTCGGTCATTCATAGTGGGCGCCAAAGCGGTTACCACGTTTTTCATCACCTGAGGTTTTACACCCAAGAAGATGAAGTCGCTGTTGTGTGCCACCACCACGTCCTTTGCCGGGACGGCAGAGATGGTAGCCGCCAGCTCGGTGGCTTTTTGGTTATCCAGGTCAGCAATTAACAGATTCTGTCCGCCCACCGCCCGGGCGGTGGCCACAGCAATGGCGCCGCCCATATTGCCGGCACCGATAAATCCAATAATCATAACGTCACCTCGTATGACCGTTTCCGGTGATGATGTATTTGTAGGTGGTCAACTCCGCCAAACCCATAGGACCACGGGCGTGGAGCTTTTGGGTGGAGATGCCCATTTCGCATCCCAAACCGAATTCGCCACCGTCGGTAAAGCGTGTGGAAGCGTTTACATACACCGCAGAAGAGTCTACGGCGGCGGTAAAACGGGTGGCGGTGGCGTCGTCCGCCGTCACAATGGCTTCGCTGTGATGAGTGGAATGGGTAGCGATATGGGCGATGGCTTCTTCCACGTCATCCACCACACGGACAGCCAAAATATAATCCAAAAATTCGGTGTCAAAATCCGTGTCCGAAGCCGGCGCACCGTCGATAATGGTGGCGGCGGTCTCGTCCAAACGCAACTGGGCAGTTACCTCTCGGTTTTCGCACAAGCGGGCTTTCAACCGAGGGAGAAAGTCGGCGGCGATATCCTTGTGCACCAAACATACCTCACAGGCGTTGCACACCGAGGGACGGCTCATTTTGGCGTTGTCCACAATGTTCAGCGCCATATCCAGATCCGCCGCCTTATCCACGTAGACGTGGCAGATGCCGGTACCGGTCTGGATACAGGGCACGGTAGCATTCTCCACACAAGCACGGATGAGTCCCGCTCCACCACGGGGAATCAGCAGATCCACGTATTGGTCCGCCTTCATCAGTTCGGTGGCGGACTGGCGGGTGGTGTCCTCGATGAGATTTACCATATCCGGGGTGAGACCGGCACGCTCCAATCCACGGCGCAGAGCGGTAACAATGGCGTTGGCGCTACGCCAAGCCTCTTTACCGCCACGAAGCACACACACGTTGCCGGATTTTACCGCCAGCGCGGCGGCGTCGCTGGTCACGTTGGGGCGACTCTCATAGATGATGCCCACCACGCCCACAGGAACGGACACCTTGCGGATAACCAGCCCGTCGGCACGGGTGGACTCGGACAGGGTGTGTCCCACCGGGTCGGGCAGATTCGCCACCTGGCGGATGCCCTCGGCCATACCCTCGATACGGGCCTCCGTCAGCGCCAAACGATCCAGCATCACGGTGGAAATGGTGTCTTTTGCCGCCTCCATATCGGCGGCATTGGCCTCTAGGATGGTGGCGGTATCCGCCACCAGCGCCTCTGCCATCTTCAGCAGAGCGGTATTCTTTTTTTCGGTGGTCAGAGTGGACAAGGTGGCGGTGGCCATCTTGGCTCTCTGTAAGATTTCCTGCGTGGTCATCGTGCCACCTCCTTAGCGATAAAGCGGGTGCCTACCGGGCGACCCTCAACGATATCGTACAGCACCGCCGGCTCTTGACCGTTGGCGATCACCATGGTGACACCGGCGTCGGTGGCAATCTTGGCGGCGGTAATCTTGGTGGCCATCCCGCCGGTACCCAGGCTACTGCCCGCACCACCGGTCATTGCCTCGATCTCGGGGGTGATGGACTCTACCACCTCCAGCCGTTTGGCGGTGGGGTCGGTGTGGGGATCGGCGGTGTATAGGCCGTCGATGTCGGACAGCAAAATCAGCATATCCGCTTGGGTGTGGGTGGCTACGATAGCGCCCAAGGTGTCGTTATCACCGATAACAATCTCCTCGGTGGCGACGGTGTCGTTCTCATTGACAATGGGCAATGCCCCCAACTCCAGCAAGCGGAACAGAGTATTGCGGAAATTATCCCGGCGGTTATCGTTGTCCAGGTCTGCACCGGTAACCAGCAACTGGGCCACCGTGTGGTTATGCTCGGTGAACAGTTTGTCATAGGTATACATCAGTTCGCACTGGCCCACAGCGGCGGCAGCCTGTTTGGTGGGGATGTCGGTGGGACGTCCCGGCAAGGATAGTTTGCCCACGCCCATACCAATGGCGCCGGAGGACACCAATATCAGCTGATGTCCCGCATTCTTCAGGTCACTCATCACACCGCAGAGCTGTTCCACCCGCCGGATATTCAGCAATCCGGTGGCGTGAGCCAACGTGGAGGTGCCCACTTTCACAACGATACGCATACACTTTCGCTCCTTACAAGAAGGTTTATTTTAACATTGTAACACACTAAAGCGTTAAATGCAAGAGGGAATTGTGCTCCTGCGGAAACTCTTTTTAACAGCCGTTTGGTGCAAAATATTCACCAAAACCACCCGCAATTATATAATCATACCATTATTTACAATATCTGCTGTCCCAAATTGTCGGTTTTGGTAATTGCACTCGCTACTAAAATATGGTATAGTTATAGTGATTTATTATGTGGTATTATGCGCATTTTCTCAACACAGGTCGCAAATCGTCAGACAAAGCGGTCTGCATACTAGGAGGTAGGTAATTTATGAAATGCAAAGGCATCAAAAACGCCATAAAAGCCGTTGCTTTTTTACTGGTGTTTGCACTTCTGTTCAGCGTGGTTCAGGACGTCCTGATTAAGCGCAACCCTCAAGACGCACAGTTTATACCGCAGTTTTATGATGAGCCCAAAAACTCTTTGGATGCGGTGTATATTGGTTCCAGCAACTGCTTCACCTTCTGGAACTCCACCGTCGCGTGGGAAGAATACGGCATCTCTGTATATCCCTATTCTTGCAACTCTATGCCCTTCTTTGCTGTAAAGCACCTGATCAAAGAAGCCCACAAGACCCAGGAGAAGGCCACCTTTATCGTCAACATCAACAGCATTACGGATGACCGCATCAGCATAGACTCCATGCACTATCTGCTGGACGTGATGCCCTTCTCCCTCAACAAATTGAGCCTGATCCACTGTATGTCCGAGATCGGTGGCTATTCTTGGAAGGACAGAATGGAGTATTATCTCCCTGTCATCCGCTTCCACAGCCGTACCGGCGAGCTCAAGCCCTCTGACTTTGTAACCGAGCCGGATGGACTGAAAGGCTCCACCACCTATTCTGCCTATTTGAACAAGTCCGCTGACGTGTCCGCCGACTACGTTGCCACCGACGAGCGGGTCGAGCTCTCCCAGACCACCATTGATTACGTCAACGATATGCTGGACTATTGCGACAGCGAGCAGATCGAGGTGCTGTTTGTGGCAGTACCCCAAGCTAAAAAGAATCTGGACAAGATCCGCCGTTGCAACGCGCTGGGCGACCTGATTGAGAGCCGTGGCTATACCGTGCTGAATCTGATGGAAAAATCCGACGAAATCGGCATCGACCTGACCAAAGACCTGTATAACGGCGGTCACACCAATATCCACGGTTCCATTAAGTACACCCACTATCTCTCCCAGATCCTCATTGAGAAATACGGTTTTACCGACAAGCGGGAGAATAGCGATTACCAGTCTTGGAACGTTACTGAGGAAAAATACCTGGACATCGTCGACTCTAAGATTTTGGACGTGGAGCTGGATAGCATCCATCGAGACTTTTCTCTGGATCTGCCCAAGTTCAAGACCGCTTCCGGCAAAAAGCAGGTAACCCTTACCTGGAACGCTGTGGACGGCGCCGACGGCTATGCCGTATACCGCAAGACCGGTTCTTCCGGCGCTTGGGAGCGGATGGACACCACCCAAGAGTGCCAATTTATCGACGGCAACGTCAAGAGTAAGACCACCTATTATTACGCTGTCGTTCCCTATTCCGTAAAAGACGGAGAAAACTATTACGGCAACTATAAATACAACGGCGTAAAAGTCAGTCTGTAAGGAGGGGTTAGCATGAGTTATCAATCGTTAGGCTTTATTGCCTTTTCCATCGCTGCCCTAATCCTGTATTATCTGGGCGGTAAAAAACTGCAGCTATGGGTTTTGGCCGCAGCCAACCTGACGTTCTATGCCGTGGCAGGACTGAAGTATCTGCCGTTCCTGCTGGTCACGATGCTGGCCACCTTCTTTACCGGCCTGGCTATCTCCGGTATTTATAACAAGGCCGATTTGGCTCTGGCCGAATGTACGGAACTGCCCCAGAAAAAGGCAATCCGCGCCGACGCCAAGAAAAAGGCCAAGCGGATGCTGGGTATCGCCCTGTTTGTGTCCATCGCCCTGTTGGCGGTGTGCAAATACACCGGCTTTGTGATGACCAACGTCAACAGTGTGCTGACCGGCTTGGGTAAACAGCCCCTGGAGATTATGAAAATCATTCTGCCTCTGGGTATTTCTTTCTACACCTTTATGGCCATCAGCTACGTGCTGGATATTTACTGGAAACGGTACAAGGCAGAGAAAAACTTTTTGCTGTATGCTGTGTACCTCTCCTATTTCCCCCACGTGGTACAGGGTCCCATCGATCGCTTTAACGAGTTTAAAGAGCAGGTATCCGGCGGTATCGCCTTTAAATACGAGAACGTCACCCAGGGTGCTCAGCTGGCGCTGTGGGGTTTCTTTAAGAAGTTGGTTATCGCCGACCGACTGGGTATGCTAGTTGGCGGTGTCATCGACAACTGGAAAGACTATACCGGCGTGTGGATTGCCATCGCCATCATCACCTATTCCATTCAGATTTACGCCGACTTCTCCGGTTGTATTGATATCGTTACCGGTGTATCCGAGATGTTTGGTATCTCCATTCGTAAGAACTTTAACCATCCCTATTTTTCCAAGACCATGGGCGAGTTCTGGCGTCGTTGGCACATCTCCCTGCAGGAGTGGTTCAAGGACTACATCTACTACCCGGTGTCCGCTTCCGAGCTGACCAAGTCGGTGAAAAAGCATTTTAAGAAACGGAACAACAAGCGAGCCGAAGAACTGTTTGCTTCCTGCTTCCCGGTGCTGGTAGTGTGGCTCATCACCGGTATTTGGCACGGTGCCTCTTGGACCTTTGTGCTGTGGGGTCTGTTCCACGCCACGTTGCTGATTGGCGGTCAGGTGCTGGAGCCGGTGTTCAAAAAGACTACTGACCTGTTACATATCGACACCACCAACTATGGTTGGGGCTTCTTGCAGATGGTGCGCACCTTCACCCTGTGCTGTATCGGTCGTGTATTCTTCCGGGCATCCACCATTATGGAGTCTTTTGCCCTGTTTAAGCGAATGTTGTTTGACTTCGATTTCCCCTCTCTGTTCAAGGCCGGTCTGGTTGAAAAACTGGGCTTTGGCGCTGAAAATATGGTTATCTCTCTGCTGGCGGTAGCTACCCTGTGGGTGGTGGATCTGCTGCAGGAGAGAATGCCCCTGCGCAAAACCCTGGCAAAACAGAATCTGGTTTTCCGCTGGGTAATCCTCTTTGTCGGTCTGTTTGCTGTTATCATCTTTGGCATTTACGGTCCGGGATATACGGCAAGTAGCTTTATATATGAGCAATTCTAAAAATCCATTCTAAAAAACAAAAAAGGAGTTATGTAAAAATGGAACAGTTGAAAGCAATGTTACAGGAAAAGTACCCCCACATCGATTTTGATGCCGAGAAGGCTCTGACCTCCAGCGGTGTGCTGGATTCTATGGCCGTGGTTGCCATCATTTCCGAGATTGAGGATATGTTCGACATCTCCGTTACTATGGAGTATATTCAGCCCTCTTACTTTGAGTCTGTTGAGACTATGTGGGAGATGATTGAGGAGTTAATGTAATGAAGACGAAACGACTGATTCTAATCCTGTTAGGACCGGCCCTCTTTGCGCTCTGTTACTTCTTGTTGCCCAAATCCGTATTTGAAACCACCCAGGCCTGTGCGGCTGTGGGTACCGTGGCCTGGATGGCTCTGTGGTGGATCACCGGTGTGGTGGATTTTGCCGTGACCGCCTTTTTGCCCATTGCGGTGAACGCCCTCTTCCAGATCACCGATATGTCCACCATCATCGCCAACTACGCATCCGAGACCATTCTGCTGTTGCTGGGTGCCTCTATTCTGACCGCCTCTTGGGAAGAGACCGGCCTGGACAAGAGAATCGCCGCCAAGTTCCTGTCTATGGTAGGCAGTAAGGTGCGTCACCAGGTCATCTTCTGGTTTATCCTGTGCACCATCCTGTCCGCCATCCTGCCCAATGCGGTGGTGTGTGCCGCTATGACCCCCATCGCCGTGTCTATGCTCCGCTACGTGGGCGAGACCGATATCTCCAAGAGCCGTATCGGCTCGCTGCTGTTGCTGACCATCGCCTATGCCACCGGTGTGGGTGGTCTGGCCTCTCCTCTGGGTGGCGCCATGAACCTGGTCACCGTGGATTATCTGGAGCAGTTGACCGGTCAGGAGTATATGTATACCTCCTGGGTGGTACGCTTCCTGCCCATTATGTTGGTGCTGGTTATCAGCAACATCCTCATCCTGCTCATTGGCGTCCGCAAGGACGACGAGCTGGGTGGCTCTAAAGAGTATTTCAAGGATCAGTATAAGGCAATGCCCAAGATGACCGCCGAAGAGGGTTGGTCTCTGGCTCTGTTCCTGATCGCCACCGCTCTGTCCTTCAGCCGTCAGCTGTATCAGGATTTGCTGCCCGGCCTGAAGCCCGCCTACGTATTCATCATCTGTGCTATTTTGGCCTTCTTCATCACCAAGAAGGACGGCAAGCCCCTTATGCGCTGGAATGACACCCAGAAGAAGATCGTTTGGGATCTGATCTACGTGTTCGCCGGCGGTCTGGCTCTGGGCTCTATGATCAACGGCAGCGGTGCCGCCAAGGCTCTGGGCAACCTGATTGCCTCTGCCAATTTCGCCAACGAGTTCATTCTGGTGCTGGTGATTATTACCTTTACTCTGTTGCTGTCTGACGTAACCAGCAACACCGCCACCGCCGCTGTGGCTATGCCCATCGTTATCAGCATTGTCGGCGGTATGAAGCTGGATCCCATCCCCTACGTCTACATCGCCTCTATCGGCGTGAACCTCTCCTATATGCTGCCCACCTCCATCCGTGCTATCCCGGTTGGCTATGGTCTGCAGCCCAAGTATATGCTGAAGAAAGGCGCTCCCATCACCGTGGTGGTCATCATCCTGATGACCCTGCTGAGCTACGCTATGCTCAAGTGGTGGCCTGCATTCAGCACCATCTAACGGAGGAATACGTATGTTTCATTCTATCGTCGAGGCGGTTTTTGCCCACGCAAAAACCCAGCCTGAGAAACTCTGCCTGGCCGACGACAACGGTCAGGTGACCTATGCCGAATACGCCGACAAAATCGCCCGCTATGCCCGTTTCTTTGTGGATTGTGGCATTCAGAAAGGTGAGACGGTGGTGATTGAAGCCGCCCAGACCATTGAGTATCTGGCCATCGAACTGGGTCTGCAGTTGATGGGCGCCATCTTCGTTCCGCTGGAGCACAACTGCGCACCCGCCAAGATTAAGGCGGTGGGCGACCGTGCCCACGCCGTGGCTACCATCGCCACCAAAGAGGACGATTACGGCACCAAGCAGATCTTCACCTACGACGCCATTATCGAAAAGGTGGCGGCTTGCGAGCCCTACGTTGTGGACGCTTTCCCCGCTGCCGATACCGTCAGCGAGATCCTGTTCAGCACCGGTACCACCGGTAAGGAAAAGGGTATCGTGCTGACCCACGCCAACGACGTGGCTTTGGCCGAGAACGTCATCAACGGCGTGGAGATGGCCAAGGACAACGTGGAGATGATCCCCTCTCCCATGAACCACTCTCACGGTCTGCGCCGCTATTACGCCAACATGTATAACGGCTGTACCGTAGTGATTCTGGGCAGTGTGATGAACGTTAAGTTGTTCTTCAGCAACATCGAGCAGTATGGCGTCAACTCCATTGACCTGGTGCCCACCGCCCTGTCTCTGTTGCTGAAGCTGACCAAGAATAAGTTCAGCGAGTATAAGGACACCCTGCGCTATCTGCAGTTCGGCGCTGCCCCCATGATGGACAGCGACCGCGACCGCATCTGCGAGTTGTTGCCCAACACCCGTCTGTACAACTTCTACGGTAGTACCGAGAGCGGTTGCATCTGCATCCACAACTTTAACGTGAAAGAGCAGAAAAAGGGTTGCATCGGCAAGCCCGCCTGCAACGCCAACATCGTCATTGTGGACGACGACCGCAACCCCATCCAGTCTTCGGCTGAGTGCACCGGTCTGCTGTCCAGCAAGGGTCCGATGAATATGCTGGGTTACTTCGAGGATAAGGAAGAAACCGCCAAGGCCATGGCCGACGGTGTGGTCTGTTCCAACGACGTGGCCTATTTTGACGAGGACGGCGACATCATCCTGCTGGGTCGCAAGGGCGACGTAATCAACGTGGGCGGTAACAAGGTATCCCCCGACGAGATTGAAAACGTTGCTAAGAAAATGCCCGGTATCGCCGACTGTGGCGTTATCCCCATCCCCGACCAGTTCAAGGGTCACGTGCCGAAACTGATTGTGCAGATGGACCCCGGCGTTGCCTTTAACCCGGTGGATATCCGCAACTATCTGGCCAAAGACCTGGAGCCCTATAAGGTGCCTGCGGTGATCGAGCAGATTGACAAGATCCCCAGAAGCTTTAACGGCAAACTATTGCGCAAGGAACTGAAATAAGGCATTTATTTTAAGCAAATACACTGTAAAGGGACATTTCGGCATCCGCCGGAATGTCCCTTTTTTGTCTTTTTTTGAATAATATCTTCTCTTTTTAATAAAAATATGGTATACTATATTATTATGCAAACATACATTCGGTGAAAGGGCTGTGATTATGAAAACTTTGATGGAACATCTGTATCCCAACATACAAGATGCTAAAGCCTTTGAGTTAAGCTTCACCAATTTCATTTACGGGTATGACGATATGACCGAGTATGACTTTGCATCTTCCCCTTGTGAGATATGCGAGAAAATCATACAAGAACGAGACTATCTGGTTCCCAAAGCAAACTGTAAAAAACCATATGGCATCCTAAGCACTTACGAATTCGGGGTTAACGAGGAACTGCGTAATAGTCTAATCGAAAACTTTGATATCACTGAAGAAGATTTTCGGCCGATTCGCAGTAAAAGAGGGAATGTTGTATTTTATCAAATCACCCCACAGCATGTTCTACCACCCATTTGCAAGGAAAATGGATGGTTGGCTAACCGTCCCTGTCCAAAATGCGGGTCCGTCTGCCATTCGTTTCACGATTACGAAAACGAAAAAGGAGAAATCTTTCACTACATTTCTCAAAAAGCATTAGACGAAATGCACGATTTGAATATTACATATGAGCGCTTTCGCTTTGACATGCCGTTGTGTGTCATCAGTAGGCGTGTGTATGATTTTTTAGTTGAACGTTATCCAAGAACCCACTATGTACCCTTTTTCTTGAATACCAAACACACCTAATAACGCTATTAGCGAATTCCTAACATACGAAAGGAGGTTTTGTTGTGGACAAGTTTCAGTTGGTTTCTCCCTATCAGCCCACCGGCGATCAGCCGGAGGCTATCCAGGCGCTGGTGAACGGCCTGAACAAGGGGTATAAAGAACAGACCCTGCTGGGTGTCACCGGCTCGGGTAAGACCTTTACCATGGCGAACATCATTGCTCAGGTCAACCGCCCCACTTTGGTTCTCGCCCACAACAAGACCCTGGCCGCTCAGCTGTGCAGTGAGTTTAAGGAATTCTTCCCCAACAATGCGGTGGAGTATTTTGTTTCCTACTACGACTATTATCAGCCGGAGGCCTATATCCCCACCACCGACACCTATATCGAAAAAGATTCCGCCATCAACGACGAGATCGACCGTCTGCGCCACTCCGCCACCAGTGCCCTGTCCGAGCGCCGGGACGTCATCATTGTGGCCAGCGTATCCTGCATCTACACCCTGGGCGATCCCATCGACTATCGCAGTATGGTCATCTCCCTGCGCCAGGGTATGGAAAAACCCCGGGACGAACTGGTGCGCAAATTGGTGGAACTGCAGTATGAGCGCAACGACGTAGCGCTGTCCCGCAACAAGTTCCGTGTCCGTGGCGACGTGGTAGAGGTGTACCCCGCCTATTCCGATGCTACCGTGTTCCGCATCGAGTTTTTCGGTGACGAGATTGACCGCATCAGCGAAATTCACGCCCTGACCGGTGAGGTCAAGGCCGTGATCAGTCACGTGGCCTTTTTCCCTGCCAGTCACTACATCATCCCCCAAGAGAAGATGGCGGCAGCCATCGGGCGCATTCGGGAGGAAATGGAGCAGGTGCACAAAGCCTTTACCGAAGAAGGCAAGTTGCTGGAGGCTCAGCGCATTCTTCAGCGCACCACCTACGATATGGAGATGTTGCAGGAGATCGGTTTCTGTAAAGGCATCGAGAACTATTCCCGGGTGCTCAGCGGACGTCCTGCCGGCAGTACCCCCTGCACCCTGTTTGATTATTTTCCCGAGGATTTTGTGCTATTTGTGGACGAGAGCCACGCCACCCTGCCCCAGGTGCGGGGTATGTTCGGCGGCGACTATGCCCGTAAAAAGAGCCTGGTGGACTACGGATTCCGACTGCCCAGCGCCTACGATAACCGCCCTCTGAATTTTGACGAATTTTACGACCACATCAATCAGGTGGTGTTTGTGTCCGCCACCCCCGGACCCCTGGAAAAGGAGAAATCCGCCCAAACGGTGGAGCAGGTCATCCGGCCCACCGGTCTGCTGGACCCGCTGATCTCGGTGCGTCCGGTAGAGGGTCAGATCGACGATCTGATGGACGAAATCCGTATCCGCACCGATCGACAAGAGCGGGTGCTGGTCACCACCCTAACCAAGAAAATGGCGGAGGATCTCACCAACTATCTGGACACCCACGGCGTGCGGGTACGGTATATGCACCATGACGTCGACACCATAGAGCGAATGCAGATCATCCGGGATTTGCGCCTGGGTGAATTTGACGTACTGGTGGGTATCAACCTGCTCCGTGAGGGATTGGATATCCCCGAGGTGTCTCTGGTGGCCATTCTGGACGCGGATAAAGAGGGATTCCTGCGCAGTGAGACTGCGCTCATCCAGACCATCGGTCGTGCCGCCCGCAATGCCGAGGGTACGGTGATTATGTATGCCGACTCTGTGACACCCTCTATGGAAGCGGCACTGTATGAAACCAACCGCCGTCGCCAAATCCAGATGGCCTATAACGAGGCCAACGGCATCGTGCCCAAAACCATCCGCAAAGACGTGCGGGAGGTGCTGGAGATTTCCTCCGGCGGTGGCAAAAAGAAGAAGACCGCCGAGGGCGTGCGCCTGACCCGTGCCGAGCGACAGGAACTGATCGCCCAGCTGACCAAAGAAATGAAGCACGCTTCGAAGTTGCTTGAGTTCGAGCACGCAGCGCTTCTACGTGACCGTATTAAGGAACTGCAACAAATGAAGTAAGGCGTACACAATCCCCCAGTCAAAACCTGCGGTTTTGCCAGCCCCCTTTACACAAGGGGGCCTTGGTTCTATACTCACACAGTCCGAAAGGAACAATTTATGGCTGACAACAAACTTATCATCAAGGGCGCACGCGCCCATAATCTAAAAAACATCAGCGTGGAACTGCCCCGGGACAAACTGATCGTGTTCACCGGTCTGTCCGGCAGTGGCAAGTCCAGCCTGGCCTTCGACACCATCTATGCCGAGGGTCAGCGTCGCTATGTGGAGAGCCTGTCCAGTTATGCCCGCCAATTCCTGGGGCAAATGGACAAGCCGGACGTGGATCTCATTGAGGGTCTGTCCCCGGCCATCTCCATCGACCAAAAAACCACCTCCAAAAATCCCCGCTCCACCGTGGGTACCGTTACCGAGATTTTTGACTATCTCCGTCTGCTCTACGCCCGTATCGGTATTCCCCACTGCCCCATCTGCGGACGGGAAATCAAGCAACAGACGGTGGACGAAATCGTGGATAAGATCCTGACGTTGCCGGAAGGCAGCCGTATCCAGCTGATGGCGCCCATCGTCCGCGGACGAAAGGGTCAGTACGTCAAAGAACTGGAGTCTGCCCGCAAGTCCGGCTATGCCCGTGCCCGCGTGGACGGCATTCTCTATGACCTGATGGAGAAAATCGAGCTGGAGAAAAACAAAAAACACACCATCGAGATCATCGTGGACCGATTGGTGGTGAAAGAGGATATCCGCAGCCGCCTGGCGGATTCGGTAGAAACCGCCACCGGACTGGCCGACGGCCTGCTCACCGTGGACGTGGTGGGCGGTGAAGAACTGACCTTCTCCCGCAACTACGCCTGTCCCGATCACGGCGTCAGCGTAGAGGAATTGGCACCCCGTATGTTCTCCTTTAACAATCCCTTTGGCGCCTGTCCCAAGTGTACCGGTCTGGGTGTCTTTATGGCTATGGATCCGGATCGGGTGGTGCCCGACGGCAGTCTCTCCATTCGCCAAGGCTGTTTCCAGGGCAGTGGCTGGAGCTACGACAGTGGCGCCATTGCCAAGATGTATTTTGACGGCTTGGCTCAGCACTACAATTTCTCTCTGGATACGCCCTATAAGGAGTTGCCCAGAGAAGCGCAAGAGGTACTGCTCTATGGTACCAAGGGTGAGAAAATCCAGATGTCCTATTCCCGTGAATACGGCTCCGGCACCCACTACAACGCCTTTGAGGGCGTGCTGAACAATCTGCAGCGGCGGTATAACGAAACCACCAGCGATTGGATGCGGGAGGAACTGGAACAGTATATGAGCCAGGTACCCTGTCCGGAGTGTCACGGACGACGGCTCAAACCCGAGAGCCTGGCGGTAACAGTGGGCGGTCTCAACATTATGGAGCTCTGCGACAAAACCGTAGAGGATCTGCTGACCTTTATTGAGACCCTGAACCTTACCGAGCGGGAACAGTTTATCGGCGCTCGTATTCTGAAAGAAATCAAGGAGCGATTGGGCTTTCTGAACAGCGTGGGTCTGGGGTATCTGACCCTGAGCCGTGGCGCCGCCACCCTATCCGGTGGCGAGAGCCAGCGCATCCGCCTGGCTACCCAGATTGGCTCTTGCCTGATGGGTGTGCTGTACGTGCTGGACGAGCCCAGTATCGGTCTGCACCAGCGGGATAACGACCGTCTGCTGAACACCCTAAAGCATCTGCGGGATTTGGGCAACACCCTGATTGTGGTGGAGCACGACGAGGATACCATGCGGTGCGCTGACTGGATCGTGGACGTAGGCCCCGGCGCCGGCATCCACGGCGGCGAAATCGTCTATTCCGGTCCTGCCGACGGTGTGCTGGAGTGCACCGACTCCCTTACCGGACAGTATTTGTCCGGTCGGCGACAGATTCCTGTCCCTGCCAACCGCCGAGAGGGCAACGGTCATCTGCTGACCGTCAAAAGCGCCGCCGAAAACAACCTTAAACACATCGATGCCTCTTTCAAATTGGGTACCTTTAACTGCGTCACCGGTGTATCCGGTAGCGGTAAATCCAGTTTGGTAAACGGCATTCTCTATAAACGATTGGTGCGGGATCTCAACCGCGCCCACGCCCGTCCCGGCAAACACGAGGGCATCGAGGGAATGGATCATCTGGACAAGGTAATCGCCATCGACCAATCTCCCATCGGACGGACTCCCCGCTCCAACCCCGCCACCTACACCGGTGTGTTCAACGACATCCGTGACCTGTACGCCGCCACCGCCGACGCTAAGATGCGTGGCTATGGACCCGGTCGCTTCTCCTTTAACGTCAAGGGTGGTCGGTGCGAAGCCTGTCAGGGCGACGGCATCATCAAGATTGAGATGAACTTCCTACCCGACGTATTCGTACCCTGTGAGGTGTGCGCCGGCAAGCGGTATAACCGTGAGACGCTGGAAGTGCGGTACAAGGGCAAGACCATCGCCGACGTGCTGGATATGACGGTGGAGGAGGGTGTGGAATTCTTCTCCGCCATCCCGAAGATTGCCCGTAAACTGACCACTCTTTTGGACGTGGGCTTGGGCTATGTGAAAATCGGCCAGCCTGCCACCACCCTATCCGGTGGTGAGGCACAGCGTGTAAAACTGGCCACCGAACTGGCCAAACGAGCCACCGGACGGACGATCTATATTCTGGACGAGCCCACCACCGGCCTTCACGCCGACGACGTGAGCCGTCTGCTGACCGTGCTCAACCGTCTGGTGGACAGTGGCAACACGGTGGTGGTCATCGAGCATAACCTGGACGTAATCAAAACCGCTGACCACATTGTGGACCTGGGTCCCGAGGGTGGTGACAAGGGCGGTACGCTGGTGGCCTGTGGCACACCGGAGGAGATTGCCCGGTGCGACGCCAGTTACACCGGTCAGTATCTCAAACGGGTATTGGAGTAAATTCACAATTACTTCACACCATTTGATGGAAATTCAAGTATAATATTCATAAGGGAAATCCGTCATCGCCGATAAAAACGGATTGCGATAATCGGTGAGATGGTTTTTTGCCGAAAAAGCAAAAAAACGCAGGTAATACTGTATGTATTGCCGAGAATTTTTGGCTTTAAGCGGCAGAAAAACAACCACCGAGAATTGTAATCAAGTTTTAGGAGGTGATGACCAAGTATGTTCGGATACGTGCGGTTATTCAAACCCACCATCACAATGGGTGAGTACGAGCAGTACAAGGGCATCTACTGCACCCTGTGCAAACGACTGGGTAAACACTATGGATTGCTCAGCCGATTCACCCTCAGCTACGATATGACCTTTTTGGCGGTGCTGGAAATGGCATTGGGGCAAGATGACCCGAATTTTTGCCCTTCCCGCTGCAGTTTTAACCCCACCAAAAGGTGCCTGAAAGCCCAATATACCGCCGCCATAGATCGAGCGGCGGACGTGGGCACTATTCTGACCTATTACAAAATCAAAGACACCTTGGCAGACGAGGGCGTCGGCAAACGGCTGGGTGCGCTGTGCGCCCTACCCTTTGCGCTGGCGGCACGGAACAAGGCCGCCAAGCGACGTCCCGCAATCGATAAGGCTGTGGCGCAGATGATGGCTGACCAAACCGCATTGGAGACGGCAAAAACCCGCTCCATTGATCGGGCGGCAGAACCCTTTGCCAAACTGCTCCAACACCTGGCAGGTGAGATTGCCGACGATAACACCCAACAGCGGGTATTGGAGCGCTTCGGCTATTGCCTGGGACGGTGGATCTATCTCGCCGATGCGGTGGACGACCTAGCGGAAGACCTGAACAAGGGGCGGTACAACCCCTATATCCTTGCTGGAAAAATCACCTCACAGCAAGACGTGGTGGACACCCGCCAATACGCCACCGAGAGTCTCAACGCCTGTCTGGCGGAGTGTATCGCCGCCTATAATCTGTTGGAAATCCGCCGTTTTGACGGCATACTGCGTAACATACTGGAACAGGGGATGCCCCACACGGTAAAGCGGGTAGTCTCCGGAGAGGAAGCACGTCATGAGAAATCCTTATGAAGTATTGGGCGTCAGCCCCAACGCCACCGACGACGAGGTGAAATCCGCCTATCGTCAGTTGGCACGGAAATATCACCCGGACAACTACGGCGACAATCCGCTGGCCGACCTGGCACAGGAGAAAATGCAAGAGATTAACGAGGCCTACGACGCCATCCAACATATGCGCAAGGGTAACGGTGGCGGTTCTGCCGGTGGCTATCAAAACGGTGGCTATCGTGCGCCCACCGGCGGTCCTTCTCGCTATGCCGATATCCGCCGTATGATTAGCGAAAACCGCATTATGGATGCAGAACTGTTGCTGGACGGCGTACCCTCCCACGCCCGGGATGCGGAATGGTTCTTCCTCAAGGGTAGCGTGATGTATAAAAAGGGGTGGCTGGAAGAGGCCTATAACCACTTCGCTACCGCCTGCCGAATGGATCCGAGCAACTTTGAATATCGTCAGGCCTTTGAGCGTATGAGCCAAAGCCGACAGACCGGTGGCTATCGTACTGTTACCACCAATGGGGAAACCTGCAATTCCTGCGATATGTGTACCGCACTCTATTGCGCCGATTGCTGTTGCGAGTGTATGGGCGGTGACTGCATCCGTTGCTGTTAAGGAGTCTGCTATGAAAAAGACCGGAAAACTGGCTTTGGGCGGTGTATTCACCGCCCTGGCGGTGGTGCTGTTGTTGCTCACCGTCAGCCCCGTTGCCACCATTGGCACCGTGGCGCTGGCCGCCCTGTGTGGTATCCCGGTGGTGGTGGAATTGGGGCGCAAAGCGGGTCTGCTCCATTTTGTCGCCGTGGCACTGCTGGCGTGGCTGATTGTCCCCGGTATGGAGGGCAAACTGTTCTACACCCTTTTCTTTGGTTGGTACACCATCGTCAAGGCGTGGATTGAACAAAAGCATCTCTCCCCCATCAAAGAGTGGGGTGTTAAGATTGCGTTGTTTCTTGTTGCTTTGGGTGGCAACGCTATCGCCTATGCTTTCCTCATCTCTTCAACATCGCCAAAATGGGATACGGAAACAATCGTGACGGTGATTGTGGCGTACGTGCTGTTAACAGGTTTATTCTTGGTGTACGACCGGTGTCTCACCGGTTTGGTGGGGGTCTATATGACCCGTCTGCGCCCGATGGTGCGCCGGGCATTTCATCTGAATTAAGAAAATTTTGCAAGATGCAGGTTTGCATCTTGCATTTTTTATTTATATAAGGTAAAATATTAGGTGTATTTTGCAAGATTAAGGAGCGAACGGCATATGAACACCACCCTCACCGAACTCATAGAGGCGCACTCTTCCCAATTTTCCAAGGGACAGCGCCGTATTGCCGACTTCATCACCGCCCATTACGACGAGGCGGCTTTTATGACCGCTGCCCGTCTGGGTGACGAGGTAGGCGTCAGCGAATCCACGGTGGTACGCTTTGCCACCGAACTGGGGTTCTCCGGTTATCCCGGACTGCAAAAAGCCTTGCAGGAGCTGATCCGCAGTAAACTGACCATCGTCCAGAGATTGGACGTAACCCGCTCCCGTATGCAAGAGCAGAACGTGCTACGTCAGGTGGCTAACAGCGACATCAGCAACATCCGCCACACCATGGAGGAACTGGACGAAGAGGTGTTCCGCCTGGCGGTGGACCGCATTGTTTCTGCCCGTCACGTATACATCTTCGGCGCCGGTAGCTGTAAGCATTTGGCCGGATTCCTGACCCATTATTTTCAACTGTTGCTGGGCGGTCAGGTGCGCCGTATCCCGGCAACCAGCCAAGCAGAAATCTTTGAGGAGATGCTGGATCTCTCCCCCGAGGACGTGGTCATCGGCATCAGTTTTCCCCGCTATTCCAAAAAGGCGGTGCAAACCCTCCACTATGCCCACAGCAAAAACGCCGGCGTCATCGCCCTGACCGACAGCGCCCTATCCCCCATTGCCCCCTATGCCGAGGCACTGCTCACCGCCCACAGCGATATGGCATCGGTGGTGGACAGCCTGGTGGCGCCCTTGAGCGTTATCAACGCGCTGATCGTAGCGGTCAGTCTGCGGACTATGGACCGCACCCGCTCCAAGCTGGAAGAGTTGGAACGACTGTGGCACAGCTACGGCGTCTACCAGTCGATGGAAAAAGAGGAGAACTAATATGAACGTAATCGTCATAGGCGGCGGTGCCGCCGGATTGATGGCCGCCGGCGCTGCCGGACGGCAGGGACACACCGTAACGGTGGTGGAGCGCAATCCCCGTCCCGCCCGTAAGGTGATGATCACCGGCAAGGGGCGGTGCAACGTCACCAACAATTGCACCATCGACACCTTTATCCAAAACGTGCCGGAAAACGGCCGATTCCTATACAGCGCCCTCAACGCCTTCACCCCTCAAGATACGATGGATCTGTTTGAGGGGATGGGCATCCCGCTGAAAACCGAGCGAGGCAACCGGGTATTCCCCGTATCCGACAAGGCGGTGGACATCGTAGACGGCCTGGTGAAATACGCCAAAGACGGCGGTGCCCGTTTCGTAGAGGGTCGGGTCACCGAACTGGTGATTGCCGACGGCGTATGCGCCGGTGTCAAGTTGGAGGATGGCTCCACCCTCTCCGCCGAAGCGGTAATCGTTGCCACCGGCGGATGCTCCTATCCCGGCACCGGATCCACCGGTGACGGCTACACCCTAGCCCGTCAGGCGGGTCACACCATTGTGGATCCCCGCCCCAGCCTGGTGGCGCTGAATTCTCCCGACCTATTCTGCCAAGATATGCAGGGTCTGTCCCTTAAGAACTGCCGTCTGCAGGTGCGGGATAATGAGAAAAAGAAAGTGATTTATTCCGATTTGGGCGAGATGCTGTTCACCCACTTTGGTGTTAGCGGTCCGATGGTGCTGTCCGCCAGCGCCCATATGCGCCAGATGAGCGCCGGACGCTATACCCTCATCATCGACTGGAAACCGGGACTGACCCCCGAACAGTTGGATGCCCGTATTCTGCGGGATTTTGCCGAGCGGAGCAATATGGATCTGTCCAATGCTCTGGGCAAATTGTTACCCCGTTTGCTGATACCGGTGATGCTGGAACTGTGCCAAGTAAAGCCGGTTAAAAAGTGCCACGCCGTCACCCGTGAGGAACGGCAACGGCTGGTGCAAGGCATCAAGGCTATGGCGGTGGAGGTCAGCGGATTCCGGCCTCTGTCCGAGGCCATCGTCACCGCCGGCGGTGTATCGGTCAAGGAAATCAATTCCAAAACCATGGAATCCAAGTTGATGCCCGGTCTGTATTTTGCAGGCGAGGTGCTGGATGTGGACGCCTATACCGGCGGATTCAATCTGCAGATTGCCTTCTCTACCGGTATGGCTGCCGGAAACGCTGTGTAATATAAAGGAGTTATGATTATGAACTACGCTATTGCTATTGACGGTCCTGCCGGTGCCGGTAAAAGCACCATTGCCAAAATCCTTGCCAAAGAACTGAACCTTATCTACGTAGACACCGGCGCTCTGTACCGCACCGTAGGCTATCACACCCAGAGCCTGGGCATCGCCTCGGACGACGTAGAGGGTGTAACCGCTGCCCTGGACGGTCTGACCGTAGAACTGAAATATGTAGAGGGTGTCCAGCGTGTCTTTGCCAACGGCGTGGACGTGTCCGACGCCATCCGCACCCCTGCCATCTCCATGGCCGCCTCTGCCGTATCCGCCATCCCGGCGGTACGTGCCTATCTGCTGGCCACCCAGCGGGACATCGCCGCCAAAAACTCTGTGGTGATGGACGGCCGTGACATCGGCACCGTGATTCTGCCGGATGCCAAGGTGAAGATTTTCCTCACCGCCACCCCCGAGGCTCGTGCCACTCGCCGTTTTGCCGAACTGCAGGAAAAGGGCGATCCCGCCACCTACGACGAGGTGCTGGCAGATATGATCAAACGCGACTACGACGACAGCCACCGTGCTATCGCCCCGCTCAAGCAGGCGGAGGATGCCATCGCCGTGGACACTAGCGGTGAGACCCTGGAGCAGTCCGTGGAGCGCATCAAGGCGGTCGTTATGCAGAAATTAGCCGAGTAAGGAGTTTCCCGTTATGCCTGTCTATTTAGCTGAAAGCGCCGGATTCTGCTTTGGTGTTAACCAGGCGGTGAATCGGGTGTACGAATTATTGGATGCCGGCGAGCAGGTCTGCACCCTGGGACCCATCATCCACAACCCCCAGGTGGTGGACGCCATGGCCGCACGAGGTGTCAAAATTGTGGAGGATCCCACCGACACGCCCGAAAACAGCGTACTGGTGATCCGCTCCCACGGTGTGCCCCAGAGCGTCTACGACACCATACAGCAGGAAAACATCCGCCACTGCGACGCCACCTGCCCCTTTGTGGCCAAGATCCACCGCATCGTGGCCACCCACTCTGCCGAGGGCGCTACCGTGCTGATTGCCGGTAATCCGGACCACCCGGAGGTGCTGGGCATCCGTGGTCACGCCACCGGTCCGGTGCACATCTTCCGCTCGGAAGAAGAGCTGGAGGCCTGCTTTTCACAACACCCGGAGCTGGGCGAGACACCCTGCATTATGGTGGTGCAAACCACCTTTAATAAAAATATCTGGAAAAAATGTGAGAAAAAAGCAAAAAAACTCTGTACAAACCTAAAAATATTTGATACAATATGCAGTGCTACTGCGAAACGGCAGGATGAAGCCGTTTCTCTCGCACAAAAGTGCGATTTGGTGGTTATCGTCGGTGGACGAGAGAGTTCCAATACCGCCAAACTGCGTGACGTGTGCGCCGTCTATTGCCCCACGCTTTGGGTCGAGACTGCAGACGAGCTGCCCCGTGACCGGTTTGCCCCCGGTATGACGGTCGGTCTGACCGCCGGAGCATCCACACCGGCTGATATAATAAAGGAGGTACACACAACCATGTCTGAAATCATCAACAACAACGAAATCCTGGAAAAAAATTATGAGGAGATGAGCTCTGAAGAGTTTGCCGCCGCTGTCGACGCAACTCTGCAGAATCCGACTGACGATAAAGTCCGCGGTCTGGTCGTTAGCATTGCGCCCAACGAGGTACAGGTCGAAGTCATCGGCCGTAAGCAGACCGGCTACATTCCCGCTGACGAGCTGTCCAACGATCCCAACGCCAACCCTGCCGATCTGGTAAAGGTGGGCGACGAGCTGTTGCTGCTCATCATGCGCACCAACGATCAGGAAGGCACCATCATGCTGTCCAAGAAGCGCGTTGACGCTCTGAAGGGCTGGCAGATCATCGTGGATGCCGAGGCTGAGGGCGCCATCCTGGATGGTACCGTCACCGAGATCATCAAGGGCGGCGTTCTGGTCGTTACCAACGGCGTTCGCGTATTCGTTCCCGCTTCCCACGCTTCTGTGGGCCGTATGGAGGACCTGTCTCCCCTGAAGGGTCAGGCTGTCCAGCTGAAGATCCTGGAGGTCAATGATCGCCGCCGTCACGCTGTCGGCTCCATCCGTCTGGTGGCTCAGGCCGCCCGCAAGGAGCAGGAGGAGGCCTTCTGGGCTCAGGCTGAGGTTGGCCAGGAGTACACCGGCGCTGTTAAGTCTCTGACTTCCTACGGTGCTTTCGTAGACCTGGGCGGTGTGGACGGTATGGTTCACATCTCCGAGATGTCCTGGAGCCGCATCAAGCATCCCTCTGAGGTTATGAACGTTGGCGACACCGTCACCGTATTCATCAAGGCTCTGGATGCCGAGAAGCGCAAGATTTCTCTGGGCTACCGCAAGTCTGAGGACAACCCCTGGGAGATCTTCAAGGCTCAGTACCCCATCGACTCCATCGTCACCGCTAAGGTTGTCGGCATGACCACCTTCGGTGCTTTCGCTCAGATCCTGCCCGGTATCGACGGTCTGATCCACATCAGCCAGATCGCCAACCACCGTGTAGAGAAGCCCCAGGACGAGCTGACCGTTGGTCAGGAGGTTCAGGCTAAGATCACCGCTATCGACTACGATCGTAAGCGCATCAGCCTGTCCATCCGCGCTCTGCTGGAGCCCGAAGCTCCCGCCGAGGAGGCCGTTGAGGCTCCCGCTGAGGAAGCTGCTGAGGCTATCGAGGAGTAATTCCTAAGAATTAACAAGACCGACCCTGTGAAAACGGGGTCGGTTTTTTTGCGTTCTTATGGGTATACTAATCCCAAAGGAGGGATGATTATGCAGCCACACAAAGAGATTTCCATTTCCACCCGGGATCGGGTGATGCGAGCCTGGCAAAACTCAATGGAAGCGGTGCGGGACTATAAGCGATACGCCAACGAGGTGTCCGATCCCGCCGTCTCCGCCCTATTCGACCGCTGTGCCGAGGTAGAGGGTCAGCAGGCCGCCGCCTTTCACGATCTGTTGCAAAAACTGCCGGACCATTCAGCCTAACCTAAATCCCGTTGGATAACCAACGGGATTTTTATGTTAAGCATTGTCCGTATTATGGCCCAATGATAACGGTATACTGAAAACACAGCAAGACCGATGGCGCCAAAACCACCAAGAGAACACCCCGAACAAAAATCGAACATTTTTTCGATTTTTTGCAAAAAACACTTGATTTTCCAGAAAAAGGCTGTATAATGAATATAGAACACTTGTTCGGAACAGTTGTTCTGCTTTCAAAGGAGGAATGATTATGTTTGCATTTACGTTGGATATTTTACTGGCCGGTTTGGCCGTTTATATGTTGGTGAAGGGACATTACGGCGTTACCCGTCAGGCGGCGCTGGTGCCGTTGGCGGTGGCTCTGCTGGATGGTTCTTCTGTGCTGCAGTTCGACCCCACCCTGACCCCCATTCTGTCTGCGGCGATGATTTCTCTCCAGGTGGTGATCCTCTCCTGCGGTACGCTGATAGCCTATAAGGACGCCGTGCATGCCCGTCAAAAGCGGGCACGCCGTGCTCGCCGCCACCAGGTGATTGAGAGCCGTAAGGCCTTTGAGCAGGCGCTGGCGCAGAAGGGTCGCGCAGTGGTATCTCCCCGTGTTTGCGCATAAAAGGTTGACAAATCCCGCTTTTTGCGGTACACTGTAAAACCGAGTGAGCTGAACAGCCGCGCACACGGCTCTGCCGTGTGTGAGGAAAGTCCGAGCTTCACAGGGCAGGATAACGGCTAACGGCCGCCGGGGGTGACCCTAGGGAAAGTGCAACAGAGATATACCGCCTGTGTTTTTACGCAGGTAAGGGTGGAAAGGCGAGGTAAGAGCTCACCGGCACGTTGGAGACAACGTGGCCCTGCAAACCCTATCCGAAGCAACGCCGACCGGAGCGATACATTGGCCCGATGTGCTCCAAAGGGCGGCTTGAGCCGTCTGGCAACAGGCGGCCTAGATAGATGGCTGTTCACGACAGAACTCGGCTTACAGGCTCACTCGATCTATATGAAAAAACCTCCGTTAATGCGGAGGTTTTTTCTTTTTGCAGATATTTTATATTTTTTGTGGAATTGTTTTGCATTTTTATTTATAGTATGTTATAATAGTGTAGATTATAGGATAGTGTTCTCTTTTGTTCTAACTATTCTCACAGAGAGGTTGTGAGCCTATGGCACAAAACGGTATGTTCCGCTCCGCAATGGGCGGATTTAACAAGCAGGACGTCCTGCAATATATTGACGAAATTACTGCCGCCTGGAATGCAGAGCGCACCGCTATGGAGCAGCAGCTGACCGAGGCAACGGCCACCCAGCAGAAACTGCAGGAGCAGACCAATCAGGCCGTGGCACAGGCCCAAGAAGCCGATCAGCGCGCACAGACGGCCGAGGCTCAACTGTCCGCTGTACAGCAGCAAATGTACGACGCCACTGCCGAGCTGTCTATCCACCGCACCTCTGCAGAGAGTCTGCGGGAACAGTTGGAAGAGGCTCTGCGCAAAGTGGCCGAGCTGGAGACTACCGTGGCAGAGGTCGCCGATCAACGTGACCAGGCCATCGCCACTGTGGCAGACATCAAGAGCCAGCAGATGGATGCTCTGGCTCTGACCAAGCAGTTGGAAGAGAGCCGTCAGCAGAACCAGCGTCAGAACGACCAGATCGACAGTATGCAACAGGCTATTGCCCGCTACGAGCAGGTGCTGGGCGATGCCGAGACCGCCGGCGAGCGTGTGGGCAGCATTGTCCGTCCCTTTATCGAGCAGGCCAACAAACAGGCTGACGAGACCCTGGACAGCGTCCAGGCGGTGTTGGCCGGTGTGCTGGCCCAGTTGGGCGAACTGCAAGGCAGTGTGGAACAGCGTCGCCAGGCTCTCCACCGGTGCAAGGCGGACAGCGACAGCCGTCTTAACGCCGCCTTTGGCGATTGGTTGGGCGAATCCCCGGTAACCGAAAAGGTTTCCGGCGACCACTTTTTTCGATAAGCCGCCCGCCTGTGAGGAGACCGAACCGCCGACACCGTCGGTGGAACCGGAACCCCAAAGGAATAAGGGCGGTGGTCATATCCCCACCCGTGTGTCCAGCCCCTTGCCCAAGCCCCGCCGTCGGGGTCTGTTGGACCGATTTGAAGATTGGCTGAGTCACCGATAATCTGTTGGAAATAGAGGAAAACCCCTCTTTTTGTAGTGGAGAGTACCGCTCTCCCCATATACATAAATCCAAAAAAATTTATAAATAGGAGTGTATCATTATGGCAGAACTGAAGTATGAAATCGTAAAAGAGTGTGGCGTCCTGTCCCAGTCCCCCACCGGCTGGACCAAGGAGCTGAACCTGATCAGCTGGAACGATCGTGCCCCCAAGTACGACATCCGTGACTGGGCTCCCGACCGTACCAAGATGGGCAAGGGCGTTACCGTGTCCGCTGACGAGGTTATCCTGCTGCGCGACCTGCTCAACGAGCTGGATCTGTAATGTAAAGAGGTAAATACTATGCTTTGGATTGTATTGCTCTATGCGGTTGCCCAGGGCATTGTCCAGGGTATTACCGAGTGGCTGCCGGTGTCCAGCACCGGTCACATCCTGCTGTTGGATGCCATCTGGCCTATGCAGGCCACGCTGGGTGAAGAATTCTTTGACGTGTTCAAGGTAATCATCCAGTTGGGCTCCATCATGGCTGTGGTGGTGCTGTACTTCCGCAAGCTCAACCCCTTCTCCCGCTTTAAGACCTACGAGGAGCGCAAAAGCACCTGGAGATTGTGGTACAAAGTGGCGGTGGCCAGTATCCCCGCCGCCATTGCCGGTCTGCTGCTGGACGATCTGATTGACGAGGTGCTGTCGGTACCGGTGGTGATTGCCATCACCCTGATCCTGTACGGCATCGGCTTTATCATCATGGAGAGCAAAAAAGATCGTAAGACCACGGTGAATACCTTGGGCGAGATGAGCTTTAAGCACGCTCTCGGCATCGGTGCTTTTCAGATGTTGGCGCTGATCCCCGGCACCTCCCGCTCCGGCTCCACCATCCTGGGCGCTTCCCTGCTGGGCACCTCCCGCACGGTGGCGGCTGAGTTCTCCTTCTTTATGGCCATCCCGGTTATGCTGGGTGCCAGCGGTCTGAAGATGGCCAAGTGCTTTTTGCTGGACGGCTATACCTTTAACGGTTGGCAGTGGCTGATTCTGGGTGTTGCCACGGTGGTGTCTTTCGGCGTATCCCTGCTGGTGATTCGCGGTCTGATGGCCTTTATCAAAAAGCACAGCTTTAAGCCCTTCGGCTGGTACCGTATCGCACTGGGTGCGATCGTACTGCTGGGCGTGGCTCTCGGCTGGCTGTAAAAATGGATAAAAAAGAACCCGATGCGATTGCATCGGGTTCTTTTTTTTGTTACTTAATCACGCTTTTTGGTAGCGATCTCTACCAGAGCCTTGGCGATGAACTCGTCGGCAGTCATAGCGCCCAAGTCCTCGCCGCCACGGGTGCGGACAGAGACGGTACCATTCTCCATATCCCGATCTCCCACAACCAGCATATAGGGAACCTTCTTCAGCTGATGCTCACGAATCTTGTAGCCCAGCTTCTCAGAGCGGTAGTCACCCTCGGCACGCAGACCGGCAGCCTTCAGCTGTGCCTCAACGTTCTTGGCATACTCGTGGGCACGGTCGGTAACCGGCAGTACCACCACCTGGTCGGGAGCCAGCCACAGGGGGAATGCACCGGCGAAACGCTCGATCAGGTAGGCCAGGGTACGCTCATAGCAACCCAAAGAGGTGCGGTGAATGATGTAGGGGGTTTTCTTCTGGCCGTCGGCGCCGGTATACTCCATACCAAAGTTCTCGGCCAGCAACATATCGATCTGGATGGTAACGATGGTGTCCTCTTTACCAAACACGTTCTTATACTGGATATCCAGCTTGGGACCGTAGAAAGCAGCCTCGTCGATGCCGATGGAATACTGCACACCCAGGTTGTCCAGAATGTTCTTCATCACGTCCTGAGCCTCGTTCCACTGCTCGGCGGTACCCTCGTACTTATTCTTGGGGTTCTCGGGATCCCACTGGGAGAAGCGGAAGGTGCAATCCTCCAGCATACCCACGGTATCCAGCACGTACTTAGCCAGTTCCAGACAGCCCTTGAACTCCTCTTCCAGCTGATCGGGACGCAGCACCAGGTGACCCTCGGAGATGGTGAACTGGCGCACACGAATCAGACCGTGCATCTCGCCGGAATCCTCGTTACGGAACAGGGTGGAAGTCTCGCCCATACGCATAGGCAGATCACGGTAGGAACGGGCACGATTCAGATAAGCCTGATACTGGAAGGGGCAGGTCATGGGACGCAGAGCAAAGCACTCTTTCTCCT
>JAZRES010000019.1:0-94109 GCA_045660965.1 Acutalibacteraceae bacterium | reverse complement strand
ATTACAGCTTGATCTCGATGTCCACACCGGCGGGGAGCTCAAGGCCCTGCAGGGCCTCAACGGTCTTGTTGGACGGTCTGAGGATGTCGATCAGACGCTTGTGGGTGCGGGTCTCGAACTGCTCACGGGCATCCTTGTACTTGTGAACAGCGCGCAGGATGGTGACAACTTCCTTCTCGGTGGGAAGCGGCACGGGACCGGAAACACGAGCGCCGGTACGGCGAGCGGTCTCTACGATCTTGCCTGCGGCCTGATCCACCAGCTGGTGGTCATAACCCTTAATACGGATACGGATTTTCTCTTTGACTGCCACTTAAAACGCCTCCTTGTAAATTTTCTTTTGGCGGGATCTGACACTTTTCTGTACACAGAGCCGGGTGTTTCGCCCCTCTCCGTGAAAAAAACCGGCGTTTGCTCTGCAGGCAAACCCCGGGGTTAGGTGTGTCAGTCACTGAGTTTCTCGCAGAATGGCTGTAAATCGCAAGTTTTCGACGCACCTCACCCGTTGGGCAGGCGCAGTACGCCGTACATCCATTCTCTGCACACTCAGTATTCCTTCGCCCGGTTTAAAATCGGACATACTCCACGGAAAAACCGGCTTCTAAAGCCGCAACCTCCCGCTTCATCGCATATCGTGCAGTCTGCACAACCTCGGTTTTAGGCGCATTTGGGCCCTTTCCGAACTCGTGCATTGTATACTTTACATCATTTGACGTGAAAAGTCAAGTGTTTTTTACTATTTTTTTCATTATTTTTTCGTAGAATTTTCTTACCACAAGATGTTGTGTTTTCCACATTTCCAGAGCACAAAATGGGAAAATCACGAGAAAAAGCCCGGGAGAAATATGAGGTAGGGCAGAACCGAAAGATTGGCACGGTATGCTCCTTTGGCGCGCCGGTTCCCTGGCGGCTCTAGAGCGGAGGTGTTCTCGTTGCGCCCGGAACTGACCCCCGGCTTTTCGCCAGGCTAAAACAAAAAAATCGGGGGTTGCGCAATGCAACCCCCGATCTCATTCGGTGTGGTGATTAAATTACTTAATCTCGACCTTAGCGCCAGCCTCTTCCAGCTTAGCCTTGCAAGCCTCAGCGTCGTCCTTGGACACGCCGGTCTTAACGGGCTTGGGACAGCCGTCAACCAGCTCCTTAGCCTCTTTCAGGCCCAGGCCGGTCAGCTCACGAACAACCTTGATAACGGCGATCTTACCAGCGCCGGCATCGTTCAGGATAACGTCGAACTCGGTCTTCTCCTCAGCAGCGGCAGCGGGGCCGGCAACAGCAGCAACAGCAACGGGAGCGGCAGCAGAAACGCCGAACTCCTCCTCGATGGCCTTAACCAGATCGGACAGCTCCAGAACGGTCAGAGCCTTGATCTCTTCGATCATAGCAGTGATTTTCTCAGACATGATTCATTTCCTCCAATAGGTAATTTTAAAAATAATGTGTGTGCCTGTCTAGTTACAGGCGATTAGATTGCCAACTGAATTATTCAGCGGCGGGAGCCTCCTCAGCGGGAGCCTCGACAGCTTCCTCAGCGGGAGCGGACTCCTCGGCGGGAGCCTCAGCAGCCTCCTCAGCGGGGGCAGCCTCACCGTCCTTCTCGGCGATGGCGTTCAGAGCCACAGCCAGGCCACGGATGGGACCATTCAGGACGCTAAGCAGCATGGACAGCAGACCCTCCTTGGAAGGCAGCTTAGCCAGCTCGTTAACCTTGGCGGCATCGATAACCTCACCGTCCATGAAGCCGGCCTTAACCTCGAAAGTCTTGCTGTCATCAGCATACTTGCACAGGATCTTGGCGGCGGCGGTGTAGTCGTCGCAGATAGCCAGAGCGGTAGAACCCTTCAGCACGTCGTCCAGACCGTTCAGATTGGCGGCCTCGGCGGCACGGCGCAGCATGGTGTTCTTGACAACGGTGTACTCGACACCGGCCTCACGCAGCTCACGACGCAGCTTGGTGTCAGCCTCTACAGTGATACCACTGTAGCTAACGATAACACCGGTAGTAGCGGCGCTCAGCTTCTCGCTCAGAGCAGCAACGTATGCCTGTTTTTCTTGCAGAACCTTTTCGCTTGCCATTGTTTTGTTTCACCTCCGAATGATAGGATGATTGCTATTCATCCCATAAAAGAAAAACCTCTCCTAGTGGATCCACAGGAGAGGTAAAAATCACAGTGATGGACGTTTTGTCCTTGTGTATCTCTCCTCGGCAGGCACGTCAAAAGCGTTTATGCACCGAAATGCACCTGCTGTCTGTGGAAGAACAGCAACCGGGGTTTTATCCCCAAGTTTGTATATCTTCCAACAGCATCCGGCTGCCATAGCAACCGGAGCTGTTAAAAGCGAAGTTGCAAATAACGGCGTCAGCCGTTATTTGACCGAGATAAAATATCGTCAGATATTTTTTCTCGGAGATGCAAAGCATCTCGCATTAGCCACCCAGTTTAGCGGGGTTGATCTTCACGCCGGGGCCCATAGTGGAAGCCACGGTGCAAGACTTGATGTACTGACCCTTAGCAGCGGCGGGCTTAGCACGGACGATGGCGCTCAGCAGAGCGTCAAAGTTCTCCTGCAGCTTCTCGGTGCCGAAGCACACCTTGCCGATGGGGCAGTGAATGATGTTGGTCTTGTCCAGACGGTACTCGAGCTTACGGGCCTTAGCCTCGGTCACAGCCTTGGCAACGTCGGGGGTAACGGTACCAGCCTTGGGGTTGGGCATCAGGCCACGGGGACCCAGCACCTTACCCAGACGGCCAACCAGACCCATCATGTCGGGGCTGGCGATGACAACGTCAAAGTCCATCCAGCCACCCTGGATCTTGGTAACCAGCTCCTCAGCACCGGCGAAATCAGCGCCAGCGTCCAGAGCAGCCTGAACCTTATCGCCCTTAGCGAAAACCAGGGCACGTACGGTCTTACCGGTGCCGTTGGGCAGCACCACGGCGCCACGGACCTGCTGGTCAGCGTGACGGCCATCAACGCCCAGACGGACGTGAACCTCGACGGTCTCGTCGAACTTAGCTTTGCCGGTCTTGATGCTCAGATCCAGAGCCTCGGCAACGTCATACAGAGCGGAGCTATCTACCAGCTTAGCGCTCTCGACATACTTCTTACCATGTTTCATTGGTTAATTCCTCCATTTGGATGCTGCTTTATGCAGCGTAGTGGTTAAGCGGAATGTCAGGATTTTCCTCCCACTTTGTCCGCAAATTATTCGGTGACTGTGATACCCATGCTGCGAGCGGTACCAGCGATCATGCTCATAGCACTCTCGATGTTGGCAGCGTTCAGGTCGGGCATCTTGGTCTCGGCGATCTTACGGACCTGCTCCATGGTGACGGAAGCCACCTTGGTCTTGTTGGGTGTACCAGACGCAGTCTCGATGCCGGCAGCCTTCTTCAGCAGCACGGATGCGGGAGGGGTCTTGGTAATAAAGGTGAAGGAACGGTCAGCATACACAGTGATAACAACAGGGATAATCAGACCTGCGTCGTTCTTGGTACGCTCGTTGAATTCCTTCGTAAAGGACATAATGTTTACGCCATGCTGACCCAAAGCGGGACCAACAGGGGGGGCCGGGGTTGCTTTGCCGGCGGGAATCTGCAACTTAATGTAACCGGAAATTTTCTGAGCCATTTTCTATCGCACCTCCAAAATTCGTGGTAATCGGGATCTGCCGCACCCGGTAAAGTAGCGGTGTCCCTCCCACATGCCGGAAAGGTGTCCGGCGCACGGGTAAGGGGCTGTGCCCCAAACTTTCTTATTCGTACTACGAGTCGGATTAGTCCATCCGCTCGGCCTGGTCCAGCTCCAGCTCTACCGAGGTCTCTCGGCCGAACATAGAAATCTTTACACGGACCATATTCTTTTCCTGGTCGAGCTCCTCGACCACGCCGGAGAAGTTCTCCAGAGGACCGTCGATGATGTTGACGGTGTCGCCCACCGCATAATCCACGACAATCTCTTTCTTCTCCACGCCCAGGGCAGCAATCTCTTTCTCCGTCAGGGGAACGGGCTTGCCGTTGGGTCCTACAAAACCGGTACAGCCGCGCACGTTGCGCACGACAAACCAGCTCTCGTCGGTCATCACCATCTTAACCAGTACATAGCTGGGGAACAGCTTGCGCTCCACCTCTTTGCGCTGGTTGTCCTTGACCTCGATGACGGTCTCGGTAGGGATCTTCACCTCGTGGATCCAATCCTGCAGATGACGGTTCTCGACAATTTTTTCCAGATTGGTGGCCACCTTGTTCTCATAACCGGACATAGTGGCAACAACATACCATTTTGCCTCGCCCATGATGTCGGCCTCCTTCTCTTACAGCTTGATGGACAGCAACAACTGGAGCAACCAGCTGCTCAGGCTATCAACTGCAATGATGAGAACAGCAGTCACGGCACACATGGCCAGAACCACACCGGTGTTGCGCACAACAGTGGGGAAGCCGGGCCAGACAATCTTCTTGAACTCACCCTTGCTATCGCGCAGATACTTGCTTACGTTAGCGGGGATGATGCTCTTCTTCTCGTCCTTGTTGTGGGACATACCCACAATGTACAGGACCAGACCCAGCACAGCCAGAACGCCGCCTACGATAAAAGCCAGCTTTTCGGTGCTGAAGTTAGCGAAGAAAGCAGAGAAGTAGCCAGCGCCCAGGTTCTGCATGTTCTCGAAGATGCCGGGGATCTGGGCCAAGAAGAGAATCAGGCAGGCCAATGCGCCGCCAACCAGGAGTAAAAAGCCCCAAGTTAACATAGTTTTTTCCTCTCTTTCCCGTCCCTTACTTCGTCTCGCGGTGCACAGTGTGCTTGCGGCAGAAGCGGCAGTACTTGTTCATCTCAAGTCTGTCGGGGTCGTTCTTCTTGTTCTTCATGGTGTTGTAGTTGCGTTGCTTGCACTCGGTGCAGGCCAGGGTAATTTTGACTCTCATGTCGGTACCTCCTATAGCTATAAAGCCGGATATTGTTTACCTCCCTCACGCCTTGCGGCTGGTTAGGGGCGTACGCCAAAAAAGCGCACAAAAAATAAACCCCTTTCGAGGTATCACCAACTATACCACATAATGCAATATAGGTCAAGTGTTTTTTGCAAGTTTTTTCAATATCTTTTCGTAAAATTTTGATACCACTAGATATTGTGTTTTTCAGATTTTTGCAACACTAAATGCAAAAATTGGTCGAAAGAAAAAATAAGAGGTCAGCTTTGGGCGATGGTGGAATTCATCGGATTTGCCATTGAGTCGGGTTTGTAGGGATGGGTGTTGCCCATCCGTTGCAAGTCAATCCCACAGCGCAGATTTGACAGACGACCAAGGGTCATCCCTACAATGCGGTTGCGGACTATATATTATATATAAGGTATATATAGAAGGGCAAAAAAACACCCCCACCTCGGTGGGGGTGTTTGTATAGGAAAGGAAAAGGAAAGATATTACTTCTTGAACTTATCGCGAGCAACGTACTCGGTGTGCAGAATCTCGTGAGCCTTGTGGCTGCCGAACTCGCCCAGGTACTCCTCGTACAGAGCCTTGACGAAGGGGCTCTCGTGGCTCTTGCGCAGAGCCATACCGGCATCCTGATCGTACAGGGCCTTGGCGCGCATAGCCTTGATGTCAAATACGTTCAGCACAGAAGCGGGCTGGATGGGCTGACCGCCGCCGTTGACACAGCCGCCGGGACAGCACATAATCTCCACAAAGGTCCAGGGAGCGGTGCCGGCCTTGATCTGATCCATCACGTAGTTGGCGTTGGCGATACCGGAGGCAACAGCCACCTTGATCTCCATACCGTTGATGGTGTAGGTAGCCTCTTTCAGACCCTTGGTGCCACGAACCTCGTGGAACTCAACAGCCTCGTTGGAGGTGCCGGTCAGCCAATCGTTGGCGGTACGCAGAGCAGCCTCCATAACGCCACCGGTAGCGCCGAAGATAACGGCAGCGCCGGTATCCTGACCCATGGGATCGTCAAACTCTTCGTCAGCCAGGAAGTTGAACTTGATACCGGCACGGTCGATCATACGAGCCAGCTCACGGGTGGTGATGGACACGTCTACGTCGGCCAGACCGTTCTCGTTCATCTCCTCACGGGAGACCTCAAACTTCTTAGCGGTACAGGGCATTACGGAAACAGAGAAGATCTTAGCGGGGTCGATGCCCATCTTCTCAGCGTAATAGGTCTTCAGCAAACCGCCGAACATCTGCTGGGGAGATTTGCAGGAAGACAGGTGGGCCAACTGCTCGGGATAGTACAGCTCCGCGAACTTAACCCAACCGGGAGAGCAAGAGGTGATCATGGGCAGAGCGCCACCATTCTGGATGCGCTGTACCAGCTCGGTAGCCTCCTCAACGATGGTTACGTCGGCGGCGGCATCGGTGTCGAACACCTTATCAAAGCCCAGACGGCGCAGAGCGGCAACCATCTTGCCCTCTACGTTGGTGCCGATGGGCAGACCAAACTCTTCGCCCAGGGCAGCACGGACAGCGGGAGCGGTCTGAACCACTACGTACTTGTCCGGGTCAGCCAGAGCAGCCCATACCTTGGCGGTGTCGTCCTTCTCGGTCAGAGCGCCGGTGGGACAGACGTTGATGCACTGACCGCAGGACACGCAAGGAACGTCGTCCAGGTTCAGCTCAAAGGCACAGGCGATGTGGGTATCGATACCACGGTCGTTGGCACCGATGACAGAAACCAGCTGCTGCTTACAGGCGGCGACGCAACGACGGCACAGGATGCACTTGTTGTTGTCGCGGACCAGGTGAGGAGCAGAGGTGTCCAGAGCAAACTCACGCTTTTTACCGTCAAACTTGCCGGCATCCTCTACGCCGTAATCACGGCACATCTTCTGCAGTTCGCAGTTGGTGGAACGCACGCAGGTCAGACAGCTGCGGTCGTGAGTGGACAGAATCATCTGCAGGGTGGTCTTGCGGCTGGCCTCGATGCGGGGGCTGGAAGTGGTAACCTCCATACCCTCGGACACGGGGTATACGCAAGCGGTCACCAGACGGGCAGGACGACCGCCCTCGGAAACCTCGACCATACAAATACGGCAAGCGCCGATCTCGTTGATCTCTTTCAAAAAGCACAGAGTGGGGATCTCCACACCGGCATAGCGGGCAGCCTCCAGAACGGTTGCGCCCTTCGGCACGCTGACAGCGATGCCGTTAATCTTTACATTAACCATATCCATTGTATCCACACTCCTTTCTTACTGTTTGCTAATGGCCTTAAACTTACAGGTGCCTACGCAAGCGCCACACTTGACACACTTATCGGCGTCGATGGCGAAGGAGGCCAGCTTATGGCCGGGAGCGATGTAATCGGTACGGGTGATGGCAGAAGCGGGGCAGGCCTTGGCGCACATACCGCAACCGATACACTTCTCAGCATCGATGGCGTAGGTGAGCAGATCCTTACACACGCCGGCGGGGCACTTCTTCTCCACCACGTGAGCCACGTACTCGTCACGGAAGAACTTCAGGGTGGACAGCACCGGGTTGGGGGCAGTCTGACCCAGACCGCACAGGGAGTTCTCCTTGATGTAATAGCAGAGCTTCTCCAGCTCGTCGATATCTTCCAGGGTGCCCTTACCGCTGGTGATCTTATCCAGCATCTCCAGCAGACGCTGAGTACCAACACGGCAGGGAGTACACTTACCGCAGGACTCGTCCACGGTGAACTCCAAGAAGAACTTGGCCATATCCACCATACAGGTGTCCTCGTCCATAACGATCAGACCGCCGGAACCCATCATACAGCCGATGGCGGTCAGGTTGTCGTAGTCCACCTCGGTGTCGATCAGGCTGGCAGGGATACAACCGCCGGAAGGACCACCGGTCTGGGCGGCCTTAAACTTCTTGCCGTTGGGGATACCGCCACCGATCTCGTCGATGATCTCGCGCAGGGTGGTACCCATGGGAATCTCAACCAGACCGGTATTCTTGATCTTACCGCCCAGGGCGAAGACCTTGGTACCCTTAGAGCGCTCGGTACCCATAGAGGCGAACCAATCGGCGCCACGCAGAATGATCTGGGGCACGTTGGCGAAGGTCTCTACGTTGTTCTCAACGGTGGGCATACCGAACAGACCCTTAACAGCCGGATAGGGAGGACGGGGACGAGGCTCGCCACGGTTACCCTCGATGGAGGTCATCAGAGCGGTCTCCTCACCGCATACGAATGCACCGGCGCCCAGACGGATGTGCAGGTCAAAGTCGAAGCCGGAACCGAAGATATTCTTACCCAGCAGGCCATACTCACGAGCCTGGTCGATAGCAATCTGCAGACGAGCCACGGCGATGGGGTACTCGGCACGGACGTAGACGTAACCCTGGGTAGCGCCGATGGCGTAACCGGCGATGGTCATAGCCTCTACCAGACAGTGGGGGTCACCTTCCAGCACAGAACGGTCCATAAAGGCACCGGGGTCTCCCTCGTCGGCGTTACATACAACGTACTTCTGGGGAGCCTGGTTGGGGGCGGTCAGCGCCCACTTACGGCCGGTGGGGAAGCCACCGCCGCCACGGCCACGCAGACCGGAATCCAGAATGGTCTGGATAACGTCCTCGGGCTTCATCTCGGTCAGCACCTTACCCAGAGCGGCATAGCCGTCCATGGCAATGTACTCGTCGATAGACTCGGGATTGATAACACCGCAGTTACGCAGAACCACACGGTTCTGGGTCTTATAGAAAGCGGTGTCGGACAGGGCCACGTTGCCCTGCACTTCCTCAGCGCCATCCTTATAGACCAGACGGTCTACGATACGGCCCTTCAGCAGGTGCTCGGACACGATCTCGGCCACGTCGTCGGCCTCTACACGGCTGTAGAAGGTGCCGTCCGGGTGGACGATAACCACGGGACCCAGTGCGCACAGACCAAAGCAACCGGTCTGTACCACTTTGACCTCTTCCTCGAGGCCATTGGCTTTGATATTCTCATTGAATGCATCAATGATTTTGTTACTGCCCGAGGAGGTACAGCCGGTACCGCCACAGATCAGAACATGAGCTCGAACCATAATTGATTACCTCCTCGTTTTTACAGATTGGCGTTGCCAATAGTATACTCAGCAACCGGGTTGCCACCCTTCAGGTGCTCTTCCACCACACGGGCAACCATATCGGCGGTCATCTTAACATAGGTGACCTTCTCTTTACCGGCCTCAAAGACCTCCACGACGGGCTCGTACTGGCAAATGCCGATACAGCCGGTCTGGGTAACGGTGACGGAACCGGCCAGGCCGGCGGCGTTCACCTGCTCCACAAAGGCGTTCAGGACAGGACGAGCACCGGCGGCAATACCGCAGGTAGCCATACCCACCACAACACGCTTATCAGAGGAGCCCTCGCGCAGAGCGACCTTGCCCTGCATCTTCTCCTTGATGGCTTGCAGTTCAGCTAACGATTTCATAGTATATCTTCCTTTCCTAATAATATCTTGCTCATGATATCCTCTATATAGTTAGGTCATTCAGCGGTGTACTGGTCGCTGAGATAACCCGATATCCATTGTAGCACCTCAAACTCTGCCAACGAGACCTCGCCGAGGACCTCGCGCAGTTGTCGGGTGTCCAATTCTGCCGTCCGTCCGTCGGACAGCCGGTGGACAAACAGAAAGTCTGTGTCCGGGTGACCCTGTATCAGGGTGACCATGGTACCCACCAGATCGCCCAAGGGCGGGCAATCGATGTGGTCGGTGTGGAACACCGCCGTCACGGTGGTGCCGTGATCCTCCGGGTGGGCATCCTTGTGCCGGGACTGCACCGTCATCGACCCGTCGGTCTGTTCTGCCGCCATACGCAGCAGCGGTAGACCCAAGCCCACCGGGCGGGTGGTGCGGGTGGTGTAAAAGGGGTCGGTGACACCCTTAAGCACCTCTTCGGTCATACCACAGCCGTTGTCCACCACCTGAAAGGTGAGAACCCCGTCCTGCTCGGTGAGCAGCAGCTGGGTCAGGGATGCCCCTGCCTTGACCGAGTTTTCGGCAATGTCCAACAGGTTTAGAGACAACTCTTTCATAAACCCCTCCGCAGAATCTCAATAAGATTTTCACGCACCAGCGCCGACGAATAGGGTTCGTCGGGAATGTCCAGCCAGCTGGTTGCCTCTTGGATGTCCCACAGCACGTGGGCATCGGAGCTAATCACCGCACGGGTGTGCTCCGGGATATGCCGCTGCCGGTATTCCGGCTCTTTTTCCCCGTCGTGGAGTTCCACGGTGGGAAAGGTCATATCCGGTGGCAGAAAACCTAAGGTGGCGATGATGCCGTTGGCCTGACGGTCGATGTGGGCGGGATAACACACACCGCCATAGGCCTCTGCCAGGCGGGGTGCCTCCTCTACCGACACGGTGGTGGCGTTGGACAGCAGATCCGGCTCTACGTCGATGACCTCGTCGTTTTCATCCATCACCCACTGGTCACCGAAGATGTCGGTGCGGTTGGGAATGCGGATGCGCCGGGATTCGATCTCCCGATCAAAGTCCATAGCAGACTCTAGGGTCGGGAACAGGCACACCATATGGATGTCCTCGGCGGTGGTCAACTCCATACCGGGGATGGGGATGATGCCCTGTTTTTTTGCCGCCTTAAAAAAGGCGGGACAGTTGCGACAGGTGTTATGGTCGGTGAGCGCCATAATCTGCAATCCATTCAGCACACCCATACCCACAATGTTGTTGGGGGTATTGTCATTGTCGCCACAGGGCGACAGACACGAATGGATGTGCAAATCGTAGTAATAGCGACTCATACTAACTTGCTCAGCGCCAGGGCGGTCTCGTAAGCGCCCTGTTTGGCGGTCAACAGGTTGATGCCCTTTTCCTCTGCCAGCTGGGCCACACCCTCGTCGGGTACGACGCCCTCGGCCAGCAGGATGCAGGCGGTGTCTGCCAGGGTGGCCACCGCCACAATGTTGCGGTTGGACATAATGGTGATCCAGGCCTGATCGGCGCCGGCACGTCCCATCACCCAGCTGAGCAGGTCACCGATATACACACCGGTCACCTCTCGGTCACCGTCCGGCATAGCGTGGACGGTAAAGTCTAATTGTTGAGCCAATTCTTTTACGGTCATTGCGTTTCCTCCTAACCGTATTACTCTCCCCTGGGCAGAACCCGGCACAGCAGACAGCCGTCTGCCGCAGCGTCGCCACGTACCACGTCCTCGGCAAAGGCGCGGCAGGTGGGCGCACCACAGGCACCGCAATCCAAGCCGGGCAACTGCTCTTTCAGCGTCTGGATCTCCGCCATCATCCGCATAGACTGGGCGATGTTGGGGGACAGACGGGAAATGGGCTGGTATTCCGGCATCTCCTCGAAGAAGTATTCTGCGGGGATGTATTGCTCATCCGCCGGCAGGCTGTTACGGCTGACCGGCATATAGCGACGGAGAATGTGCAGTCGTGCCCGGGCGATAAAGGGGTTCTGTACCGTCAGTACGCCACCCACACATCCGCCGGGACAAGCATTCAGTTCTACAAATTCCAGTTGACCGATGTTGCCATTTTCGATCTGGTCCAAAACGCGGATCACGTTCTCGATGCCGTCTGCCGCCAGATAACTGTCGTTGAGCAGAGCCGAGGACTCGCCACCGCTGGTGGCCCAGCCCACGCCGATACGGCCGGATGCGGACAGATCCTGAGAGGGCAAATCCCGATCCATGGCATTGATCAGTTGGAAATACACGTCGCTGATGGGGATTACCACGTCCACCCGACTCTGATAATCGCCAAACCCGTTTTTTACGTAGCTGGCCTTGGCCGGGCAGGGGGAAATAAAGCAGACGCCAATCTCCTCGGGCTTCAGCTCCGGGTGCTGTTGCAGTGCCCGCTCACGAGCCTGCATAGCCGCCACCTCAATGGGAGGTAACAGGCGCAGCACGTTCTCTTCCAGCGACGGAAAGCGCAGAGAGATGAGACGTGCTACCGCCGGGCAAGCGGTGGAGATGACCGGTTTTTTTACACCCTCGGTGCTGAGATAAGCACGGGTGTAGGCAGAGAGCAATTCCGCCGCCTGAGAGACCTCGTACACGTCGTCAAAGCCGATGTGCAGCAGTCCGCCCAGCACGTATTCTACGTCGTCCAGGTTCTCAAACTGGCCGTAGAGTGCCGGCGCCGGCAACGCAATCTTATAGCGGAAGCGGTCCATATCGGACAGCTTGTTGCAAACCGCCTTTTTTGCCTTTTGCGGACAGGTGCGGATGCACTCACCACAGTCAATGCACCGACCCTCGTTGATGACCGCCCGTCCGTCACGGATACGGATGGCCTCAGTGGGGCAGTGGCGCACACAGGTGGTGCAGCCAATGCATTTGTCCGCAGAAAGCAGTACAGAATGCTCGTATGTATTCATAGCGAACCTTCCTAAACGTAATAGTTGGGGGTTATGCCAAATTCACCCGCATGGTGATGGTGGTGCCAACCCCCACGGTGGACTGGATGTCCATATAATCGGTGTAACTCTTCATATTGGGTAGACCCATACCGGCACCAAAACCCAAAGAACGGATGGTGTCCGGGGCAGTGGAATATCCCGCCTGCATCGCCTTTTCGATGTCGGCGATACCCGGGCCTTTGTCGCTCAAAATGATCTCAATGGCCTCTTCGGTCACCCGCACCTCGGCCTGACCGCCGCCGGCGTGGATCACCATATTGATCTCACCCTCATACATAGCGATGGACACCCGGCGGATGGTGTCCGCAGGAATGCCCAATCGCCGCAGGTCCTTTTTCACCTGCACCGAAGCCTGTCCGGCAGAGGTGAAATCATCTCCGTCTACATCAAAACGGAAAGACAGAGCCTCACTCATAACCGGTTACTCCTTTTCGTTATTACCCACCAGACCGTTGGAATACAGGATACCGCAGGCCTCGTACATCCGCTTGGGGGAGGTCATCACCACGATGTCGCTCTCCTTAGCCAGTTCGATGATGTCGGGGGTGGGCTGTTTGGATCGGACAAAGACGACGCAGTGCATATCCATCATCTCGGCAGTGCGCACCACCTGGGTGTTCATCAGACCGGTGAGCAACACCGCCTGGTCCTTTACATAGGCCAGTACGTCGCTCATCATATCGCTGCCGCAAGCGGAATAGACGTGCTCGTTCAGACGATCCTCGCCGGTGAGCACCGTAGCGCCCAACAGCTCTTTAATGGTCGAAATCTTCATAGAGTTTCTTCCTTACTTTTGGATTGTTTCGTAATAACTACGCTTTATTATTTTGCGTTGTAATCGCTCTGTATTCTCTGATTACTGATACTTAGACAGGATATCGTCCACGTCGTCCACGGTCAGACGGCCGTATACGTCCTCGTTAACGGTCAGAACGGGAGCCAGACCGCAAGCGCCGATGCAACGGCAGGCAGTCAGGCTGTACTTACCGTCAGCGGTGCACTCGTCGGCACCGATGCCCAGACGCTCGGACAGCTTGTCAAAAATGTCGCCGGCACCCTTAACGTAGCAGGCGGTACCCAGACAGACAGAGATGTTGTACTTGCCCTTGGGAGACAGAGCAAACTGAGCGTAGAAGGTGGCAACGCCATAGACCTTCTCCAGCGGAACACCCATACCGTCGGCAATGATCTTCTGCACCTCGATGGGCAGATAGCCGTAGATGTCCTGAGCCTGCTGCATGACGCCCATCAGCATGCTGGGATCTTCCTTGTTGTCGGCAATGATCTTCAGCAACTGAGCTTCCTGCTCCGGAGTGCCGTTAAAGGGGAGAGAACTGATTTTCTTTTGCATAGTGGCTTTTCCTCCTTGATATTGGATTGCGCATCCACCCGAAAAACCCGGCAGGGACACGCAGAATAAACCTGTGCAGATTGCACTGAGTATACTATACTACATATATTATAGAAATACCAGTGTTTTTTGCAAAATTTTAATATTTTTTCGACAAAAACAGGGTTACTTTTGGGGCAGTTTCACGGGTTTGTGTCCCAGATGGGACAGACGAGGAAAAGAGAGTGCAAACGGGGAGAAAATCCAGGGGTTTGGGTAACACCACAGAGGCGGATGGGGGGATGCGCCTCTACAAGCACGATTCTAGTTGGTGCACCGTAGGGGTCGATCCCCACATCGACCCGGCTTGCCTCTCCCTCTGGGAGAGGTGGCTTTTCGCCATAGGCGAAAAGCCGGAGAGGGCAAAAAGAAAAAGCAGGGCGTAAAAACCCTGCTTTTTTCATCGGTTATTAAACTCCTTCAGGCTACGTTGCGCCTCACGCTTCATATCCCGTTTGGCGGCGTCCTCACGCTTGTCGTACAGTTTTTTACCCCGGCACAGACCCACCTGCACCTTCACCCGGCTGCCCTTAAAATACAGGGACAGGGGGATGAGGGAATAACCCGCCTGTTTGGTGACACCCAGCAGACGCATAATCTCCCGCTTGTGCATCAAGAGTTTGCGCACACGGAGCGGGTCACGGTTGAAAATATTGCCCTTATCGTAGGGGCTGATGTGCATACCGTTGACAAACATCTCGCCATCCACCACCGAGCACCAGGCGTCTTTCAGGTTCACACCGCCTTGGCGCAGTGCCTTGACCTCGGTGCCACACAGGGCGATGCCCGCCTCAAAAGACTCTTCCACGAACTACTCGTGAAAAGCCTTGCGGTTTTCGGCAATGGTTTTGTTGCCGTATTTCTTTTGTTCTGCCACTGCGAACACCTCCTTCGTCGGGAAATTATTAGCCGTCGCAGACGGGGCGCCTCCCTTGTGTAAAGGGAGGTGGCTTTTTGCCGTAGGCAAAAAGACGGAGGGATTGTTGAATCCAGCCTAGTTGCAATCGCTCGCTACGCCGCTGTCGCGGCTACAATCCCCCAGTCCTCGCATTGCTCGGACAGCCCCCTTTACACAAGGGGGCCTTTCTCAGTAGGTACGTGTTGCTTACAGCTCGTTTCTACCCTCCAGCGAGCGGGAAAGGGTCACCTCGTCGGCGTATTCCAGGTCGCCACCCACGGGGATACCATAGGCCAGACGGGTCACCTTAATACCCAGGGGCTTGAGCAACCGGGACAGGTACATAGCGGTGTAATCGCCCTCAACGGTGGGGTTGGTGGCCATAATCACCTCGGTAACCGTCTCGTCCTCCAGCCGGTGGAGCAGCTCCTTAATCCGCAATTGGTCGGGTCCACGCCCATCCATAGGCGAGATGGTGCCGTGGAGCACGTGGTACAGACCGGTATACTCCCGGGTGCGCTCAAAGGCCAGTACGTCCCGGGGATCTTCCACCACGCAGATGACGGACTTATCCCGTCGGTCGTCGCCACACAGAGGGCAGGGCTCTACGTCGGTAAGGTTGCAACACACCGGGCACTCGTGTATTTTATCCCGGGCATCCGCCAGCGCCTGAGTAAAGGCTGCGGCGTCTTTCTCCGGCATATACAGCAGATGGAAGGCCAGACGGGCGGCGGACTTGCGTCCGATACCCGGCAGACGCTCCAGCTGTTCGGTCAACCGCTCAAGCGGTACAATGGAATAGCTCATATCAGAACATACCCGGCATATTCATACCGCCGGTGACAGCGCCCATCTTCTGCTCGGCGTCCTTGTCAGCGGCACGATTGGCCTCGTTGACGGCGGCCATCACCAGATCGGCCAGCATCTCGGCATCGTCGGGGTCTACCACGTCGGGGTTGATGGTCAGGGCGGTGAGCACGTGCTTGCCATTGACGGTGGCGCTGACAGCACCACCACCGGAGGTGGCGTTATACTCGGTCTCTTCCAGCTCGGCCTGAACCCGCTGGGCGTCCTCCTGCATTTTCTGGGCCTGACGGAGCATAGCCTGCATATTGCCGGGTCCGCCACCCATACCTTTCGGGATGTTTGCTTTCATAATTCATTCCTCCTAATTTGGGGTTTTCTTTTTTGCCTCTCTCTTGAGGGAGGTGGATTTTCGCCACAGGCGAAAAGACGGAGAGAGTTATTATCGCACAAACGACGGAAAAACTCCCTCAGTCCTCGCTTACGCTCGGACAGCTCCCTCGGGGAGGGAGCCTATATCGATTATTATTTCTCGTTAACTTCGATGCCTGCCACGCGACCGGCGGTCAACAACTGGGACAGGGGATCGTTCTCCGGCTTTTGCACCTGCTGGGTGCGGCGGAGCTTCATCCGATAGGTGCGACCGGTCACCTGCTGGATGGCGGCGGTCATCAGCTTCTTGTGACCCTCATCCTTCAGCAGTTGGGTGAACAGGGCGTTCTCGGTGCAAATAATCAGGCTGTCGTCCTTTTGCAAGGCGGTGGAATCCCACAGCACGCCGTGCAAGGGCGGACAGGAAATGCGCAGATGTTCCAGCACCTCTACCCAAGGGGCAAAGCCGGTCTCCTCACCCTCGGCGGGCATCACAGGAGCCGGGATAGCGGGCTCGGGCGGTGCGGTGTCGGGTGCGGGAATCACCTCCGGCGCCGGGATGGGTGCGGTGGGCGTGGTAGGCACCGTCGGCTCTGCCGGAGCTGGGGTAACCACCGGTGTGGCTACCGGGGCAGAGGTGGCTACGGGCACGCCGGCCTTGACCGCCGACTCCAGCGCATCCAGGCGGTGGAGCAGTGCGGCAGAGGAATCGTCCAGGCGAGGATCGCACAGGCGGATGACCGCCATCTCCATCTCCACACGGCGGGATACACCGCCACGGAGACGGTCCAGAGCCACCTGAAGCACTTCCATCATATGCAGAATGGTGGGCAGACCCAATCCGGTGGCCTGCTGACGCATTTTAGCCAATTCTTCCGGTGCGGCTACCACCAGTTCGCCCGGTTCGGCCACACTGTGGAGCACCATCAGGTTGCGCAGATAGGTAACCCACTCGGCGCACAGGCGCTCCATATCCTTGGCGGAGCGATAGAGGGTGTCCACCTGCGCCAGGGCACCGGCGGCGTCCTGACGGGCTACGCAATCGGTGAGGGATGCCAGCGTCTCTTGGCTGGCCATACCGGTCACCTGGGTGACGGTGCTCATATCAATCCGGTGGGATACGGATGCGCACTGATCCAGCAGCGACAAGGCGTCACGCAGTGCGCCGTCGGCCAATCGGGCCAACAGCATACCCGCATCCTCGGACACGGTGAGTCCCTCTTCCTTCGCCACGTACTGGATACGGGCGGCGATCTCCTCCGGGCGGATACGGCCGAAATCGAACCGCTGGCAACGGGACAGAATGGTGGCGGGCAACTTGTGCACCTCGGTGGTGGCGAGGATGAAAATCACGTGTGCCGGGGGCTCTTCCAGCGTTTTCAGCAGAGCGTTAAAGGCGCCGGCGGACAGCATATGCACCTCGTCGATGATGTAGACGCGGTATTTACCGGATACGGGGGTGTAGGCCACCTCGTCACGGAGGTCACGGATGGAGTCCACGCCGTTGTTGGAGGCGGCGTCGATCTCGGTCACGTCCAGAATAGAGCCGGAGTCAATGCCACGGCAGATCTCGCACTCGTTGCAAGGGTCGCCGTCTACGGGATGCAGACAGTTTACCGCCTTGGACAGGATTTTGGCGCAGGTGGTCTTACCCGTTCCACGGCAGCCGGTGAACAGATAGGCGTGGGACAAACGTCCGGTTTTCAGTTCGTTTTTCAGGGCGGTGGTCACCGTCTCCTGACCGCTGACGTCCGAAAAGGTGCGGGGTCGCCATTTGCGGTACAGAGCCTGATACATCCGCTCATCTCCTTTTTATAGTTTGAATATGAAATCAAAAAGTCGAGAGGAAGGCTCCCTCTTTGAGGGAGCTGTTGAGGCGACGTTCGCTTTGCGAAGTCGACGAGACTGAGGGAGTTGGTATAACGTTTTTGCAAAAACGTCGCATCACGCTATAAACTCCCTCCGTCATTTGCCAACAGCAAATGACACCTCCCTCGGGGAGGGAGGCTAAATAAGGATAACAAAATGAAAAATCCGTATTCTCTCGGGCATACGAACAGACAGGTTGACTGCGGCACACGGACATCGACCGCTTAATGCTGCTCGGTTCCCCGCCTGACATGGTTCACGGCGCACCGTCGCACAGGACCTGCCTGCCCGTATGCCCCAAAGGATACGGATTTCAGTTATCCTATTTATTATACTACATATAAACGAAGAAATCAACAGATTTTTGTAAGGATTTCGTTTATTCTGAAAACAAAATTAAGTGGCCCGGCACCGGTGTGGTACCGAGCCACTATATCACCCTGCAAGTCCGATGGGCTTTAGGCGGCCGGCATCGGGTTGGCAGGTACTTGCAGGCGGTTTAGGGCTCTCTCCCGTTCCTCACCCTCCAGCATCATACTGGCATAGATCACTTCCCAAAATTTCTCACTGTTGCTAATGGCGGCAAATTTCATACGGTCGCCCTCCTTTTGTCTGATTTCGGCGGGGATTCCGGCGGTGAAATCGGCGTTTTTGCGCCGGTTTTTCCGTGGGGTTTTCCCCTTTCCGTGTCTCTATTGTACAAAAGGCAGTGGGCTATAAAACGGACAATGACATTAGGTAAAAAGAAACCCCCGAGGCAGTTGCCCCAGGGGTTTTAGCGATTTTATTAGAATTCGATCTTACCGTACAAAGAGGCATTATCCTCTTTCTCGGAGTTGGTGCGGGTGGGAGCCACGTCCTCTGCCACCGGCAGAGAGAAACTACGGGACTGGAACTCACGCACGGGACGCTCGGGAGCGGTCACCTGATAGTCACCGCCACGGCGCTCACGACGCTCGCCACGGTCACCACGGTTGCCACGACGGCCACGGCCACGACGCTCGCCACGGTCGCCACCCTTATCCTTGTTGGGGTTATCGTCAGAGGGACCAATCACCACGTGACGGTTGGGGTCAGAGCCCACAGACCAAGAGATAACACCCTCCATCTCCTGCACGGTGGTGTGGATGATGCGACGCTCGTAGGGGTTCATAGGCTCCAGAGAGTTGCGGCGGCCGGTGCGGGCGGTCTGACCACCCAGACGACGGGCCAGAGCCACCAGAGCCTGCTCACGCTTTTCACGATAGTTGCCGATATCCAGAGTCACACGGTAATAGGCGCTGTCGGCACGGTTGCCCACCAGACCGGTCAGATACTGCAGAGCATCCAGGGTCTCGCCACGACGACCGATGATAAAGCCCAAATTCTCGCCATCCAAGGTGATGGTGCAGTGGTTGTCCTTTTCGGACACGTCCATGGTGTAATCGGTGACGCCCATAGCCTCCAGGATGGAGCGCAGATAGGCCTCGGCAGCGGCGGGGGCAGAGCCCTCGCCGGAAACGACGCCCTTAACGATGGCGTTGGTACCGCCAAACAGACCCAGCACCTTCTTCTCCGGCTCCTGCAGGACGGTGTAGGTGACGGCGTCCTCGGACACGCCCAGCTCCTGGGCGATCTGTGCCTTTGCCTCTTCGATAGAAGCGGCTTCTTTGATGATTTCTTTCTTCATATTAGACATCCTCCTCGCTGTTGACGGACTCCTTAGGAATCTCGTCGATCTTCTCTACCGGCAATTCCGCAGGAGTGGCGGTGGTGGTTGCCGATTTTTTCTGGGTAATATCGCCCTTGGCACGGGCTTTGGCCATTTTCTCTTCCTCTTGCCAGGCGGCCTGCTCGGCAAGACGAGCCTCTTTCAGGCGTTCACGGTCCTCACGCTTTTTCTGACGGCGGGCCTCATACTCGGCCTCAGCCTGGGCACGAGCCTTGGCGGGGTTCCACAGAGCGTTCAGCACCACCGTCTGGACCATAGCCAGCAGGTTGGAGAACACCCAGTAGACCGCCACGCCGGCGGGAACCATAAAGCAGAAATACAGGGACATGGCGGGCATCATATAGGTCATCATATTGGTGCTGCAACCGCTCATCTTCTTCTGCTCCTCAGACATACTGGCCTGGCTATAGCGCATAGACAGCAGACTGGTAGCCAAAGAGGACAGACCGGAGAACAGCACGATCAGCCACAGCCAAGAGGGCTGTTTGATGTCCGGCTGCTCCAGCAGAGACATACCGAAGATCTTGAAGTCCTCGCCGGTCTTCTGCATACGATCCAGCACCGCACCGGCCTCTTCCACCGTCATCTTGTGGTCGGCGGACAGACGGGTGACCATCTCGTCACGGTGGGCGGGAATCTCTTTGAGCAGGTTCATCTCACGATAATAGGACTTATCGGAGAACTTATTGATGATGGCCTTATCCTTTTCAGCGTCCAGGCTCTCGGTGACCACGGCCACGCAGGAGTTGATCTGCGCCTCGGGGATCTGCTGAACGTAGGTCAGGGGCTTGTAGATAACGGCAATCACAGAGAACAGCACCAGCATCTGCAGAACCATAGGCAGACAACCACCGGTCATCTTGACGCCCTCTTTTTCATACAGCTGCTGCTGTTTTTCCATCATTTTCTGACGATCCTGAGCATACTTCTTCTGGATACGCTCCAGGCGGGGTGCCAAACGAGCACGGTCGGTGGCACTCTTCTGGTTGTTGATGGACAGGGGGAACAGCACCAAACGAATAGCGCAGGTAAACACCAGCAGAGCCACAAAATAGTTGGGCACCACCTGGCACACCCAGTACATCACCCAACCCAAGGGTTTGGCAAACAGGCTAAACAATCCCATCATAATAGAAAACCTCCTTTGATTATTACACTATAATTTTCCGCCGGTCGGAGGAGGTGGAAGTGGTGTGACCAACGGATAACAGACGATTATTTTTTGCGGAACAGGTGCTCCGGCACCGGGTCGTACCCGCCCTTACACAAGGGGTTGCACCGCAGTATCCGCCACAGGGATAGGGCACCGCCCACCACCACACCGTAGCGACCAACCGCCTCGATGGCGTAGTTGGAGCAGGTGGGGGTAAACCGGCAACAGGGTGCCGTGCGGGAGGATATCCACCGCTGATACAGGCGGATGACGCCGATAAACAGGTTGCGCAGACGCCACTTATTCATCGTGGAGCGCTCCCATCTCGATCAGGTGGCGACGGACAACCGGCACCAGCTGACTGCTCTTCATCTCCGGGGTGCGGGTACGTGCCACAAACACGATGTCGTAGCCACCCACCTTGGGAAACCAGGGGCGAAACGCCTCTCGAATCACCCGACGGGCACGACTGCGCTTGACAGCGCACCCCACCTTTTTACCGGTGGTGATGCCCACCCGGGGATACCCCAGACGGTTGCGACGGACATAGGTAACCAACCCCGCATGTACCCGAGAATCTCCCCGGTAATACAGGGTGCGGAAGTCCTTATTTTCACACAGGGTCTCCCACGTGGCCACCGATCATCCCTCTTTTCTGAATTGACGAATAAAACGCTATACAAAACAAGTCATCAAAAAGACGGTGAAACAAACCCGCAATCCGCCTCAAAGCAATGGCTTTGAGGTCGAAGATTTTTGCGTGAGGAGAATTTTACTCTATCCAGGCACAAAGCGCAGGCAATACTGTATGTATTGCCGAGCATTTTAACGCAGATAGAGTGACATTTTCCCACGCAAAAACGGTTTCGGGTTTGTAGAGCCGTCTTACTAAATAAAAAAAGCCACGCCGGCGTCGCCGTACCGTGGCCTTTTTATTAGTGGGTCAGACGAGCGCGGCCCTTAGCTCTTCTACGAGCCAGAACCTTACGGCCGTTGGCAGTAGCCATTCTCTTACGGAAACCGTGCTCCATCTTGCGATGACGCTTCTTGGGCTGATAAGTACGGAACATTTCTTGCTCCTCCTTTCGATTTTGAGTGGTGCTGGGGATCGTGAATGCACACGTCCACAGCCTGACAATGTGATATTATATATAACCTATTGGAAAAAGTCAAGTTTTTTTTGCACAGAAACCGTGATTTTTGGGGTGGTTTTTGCACTCTTGTGTTTGGTTTTTCCACCCACCACAATATATTGTGGAAAACTTCGGGGAAGTGGGGGAAAGAAGCGGGAACGTGCAGAAAAAATTTTCGTTCTATTGGGGAATATCCCTGTGCAGACAGGGTTTGTCCGGGTGATGGGGGGTTGTGCGGATAGACGGACGATCAATGGTCGTCCCTGCGGATTCTATCCAAATTGGCAATCCGTCCGGGCAAAGCAAAAGGGTCTGTCCGAAATGGACAGACCCTTTCTTCGTGATGATGATTAGCCGTTAGCCTTCTTAGCGAGGGCAGACTTCTTACGGGCAGCAGTGTTCTTGTGCAGCAGACCCTTAGCCACAGCCTGATCGATCTTCTTCTGGGCAGCGCGGATAGCCTCGACGGTGTTCTCACCGGAAGCGATAGCAGCGTTAGCCTTCTTGATCTCGGTCTTCAGGGCAGTACGGTTAGCCTTGTTACGGGCAGTCTTAACAGCGATGACCTTCACACGCTTTTTAGCGGATTTAATGTTGGGCATAGTGGCACCTCCTATCAATTTATAGTAATCACGCACAAAACATATTAACACCTTTGTTTCAAAAATGCAACAAAAATTTTCAGAAATTTGGATTTTTTCAGTATTTTACCAGTTTTTGCGGTGTAAAACCGGCAAAACGCAGTGGTTTTATATGAAAATTTCCACAAAACCGGTGTAACGGGGAAGATTTATCCCCCGGTTCTTATGCGCTTTTTTCGTTATTTATCCCAGTTATTGATGGCGTTCAACCGGCGCAAAACGTCCTCTTGCAATTTTTTGGCGTCCTCTTCGCTACCCCGTTTTCCCCTTTCCAGGCTGAGAATGCCGTGGATGGGAAACGCAATAGCGAATATCGCCATCAGCCCACAAACAGCCAACGTACCGGCGGAGAACTCACGCTCTAACAGGATCACTCCATTCCAGGCGACACAGCACAACAGCACCAGTCCCACGATGATCTCCATAATCATACCGAACACCGTGCCACCCTGCCGATAGGTATACAGCACCGCCTTGGTCTTGCCGTCCTCCACGTACAGACCGCCCCACAGGCCCACGTTACGATGGTTGACGTGATAACGGTTATTGTTACCACAGTCTACGGACTGAAAGCGCCCTTTCCGGGTACTGTAAAACCCAATGGTGTCGCCGGTGCTGTCCTGATCGCGACCCGGACCGCTGACGTCTGCCAGCCGTTCCACGGCGGTGGCAAAATCGGTGTTTATTTCCACCACCGTTTCGCTGATTAGGTTTTTCGGGGGTTTCGGTTTCTTTGTGTTCATAATCCTCACTCCATATTGCCGGAGCGCTCCATCAGCACCGCCAAAGCGGCGATGGGCGCGGTCTCGCACCGCATAATGCGGGGTCCCAGAGTGGCAATGCGACCGCCCACAGCGGTGACCGCCTCCACCTCGGCGGGGTCAAATCCGCCCTCGGGACCTACCACCAAGCTGACAGCGGTATCGGCGGGGGTCACCAATTTGCCGATGGGCTGACCGCCACCCTCGTAGCAGAGCAAGGTGTTTTCCTTCTCAAACCGTGCCAAGGCCTGTTTCCAGCTGATGGGGGTTTCCACCACCGGCAGAATGCCCCGTCCGGACTGTCCGGCGGCCTCGTTGGCAATTTTCTGCCAGCGGGCTTGCTTTTTGGCGGCGTCTTTACCGTCCAACTTTACGATACAGCGGGAGGTGGTCACCGGCACGATGGCGGTGATGCCCAGCTCCACGCATTTCTGGATAATCAGTTCCATTTTATCCCCCTTGGGCAGACCCATATACAGGGTCACCGCTAGGCTCGGCTCGGCGGTGGTGGGGGTAGCGGACTCCACCGCCAGGGTGACCGTCTCCCGGTCAACGGCGGTGATGGTACAGCCATAATCGGTGCCGGCACCGTCGCAGAGGGTGAGGGTCTCGCCGGGGGTCATACGCAGTGCGCCGGCGATGTGCCGGGCATCGGCGCCCTCAATCACGGCGGCAGAACCCACCGCCGGAGTATAGTCAATAAAAAATCGGGGCATAGTTTACCTCCTTACTGGAATAGAGCAAAGCCTCCCTTGTGTAAAGGGAGGTGGCCGAGCGTCAGCGAGGTCGGAGGGATTGTTTTACCGTCTCGTCAATATATTCGCATACACCGCGAAAATTTCCAAACACTTCATTGTTTGGGATTCTCAAAACCCGTAATCCGTACTCCTGCAAATAGGCTGTTCTTTCCGCATCAGCCTTCAAAAGCTCCTGCGTAAAATGTTGAGAGCCGTCCAGTTCTACTACTAACTGCGCTTCGGCGCAATAAAAATCGACAATATATCTGCCAATGGTTTTTTGACGAAGAAATTTCATTGGATATGTTCTTAAAAAGTCATACCACAGATGCCGTTCCTCTTTAGTCATATTCTTACGTAGCTGTTTGGCAAAAGGGATATTCTTTTTATTGTGCTTCCAATCCATACAATCCCTCCGTCTTCGTCGGCTTTTGCACAAGTGTAGGAATATGGCGTCAGCCATATTCGAGAGGCGGCAACGCAACTTGTGCGATTGGGTGTTACCAAAAGCCGCCTCAGACACCTCCCTTTACACAAGGGAGGCACGCCGCTTATGCGGCTATTACCCGGCATTTCGGCTTCTCACACCTTCTTGGTTACCAGGCACAGCCAGCCACCGTGCTCGTGGCGCTCCACCACGGTGAAACCGCAGGAATCCAAAGCAGACAGCACGTCCTGCTCACGGGTATCGATGATGCCGGAGACAATATACACACCGTCATCCGCCAGCAGAGCGGGTACGGCGGGAGACAGCATAATGATGGCGTCTGCCACGATGTTGGCAGCAATCACCGGGAATTTGCCGTCCACGTCCTTTGCCAGGTCGCCCAGACGAATCTCGTATTTTGGTGCGGTCAGGTTGTTCAGCTCGCCATTCTCGATGGCGGTCTTTACCGCCAGAGCATCGATATCGATGCCCAAAGCACGACCGGCGCCCAGCAGACAGGCGGCAATGGACAGAATACCGCTACCGCAACCGATGTCCAAGAAATCCACGCCGGGGGTCACGTGCTTTTCCAAGGTCTCCAGCACCAGACGGGTGGTGTCGTGACCACCGGTGCCGAAGGCCATACCCGGGTCGATGGACAAGATTGCCCGGTTGTCCGGGTTCTCTGCCGTCTCCCAAGAGGGGCAGATGAGCAATTTCTCGCCCACCGGCAGGGGTTTAAAATACTTCTTCCAGTTGTTGGCCCAATCCTCTTCGTTCACCTGCTGGCTCATCACTTCGTGGGTGATGCCCACGGCGGTGTACCGCTCCTGCAGAAACGCCACCGCCTCGGCGGGGTTCTCCTCGGGGGATACGTACAGGTGGATGAGAGCGGTATCCCGCTCCTTGGCCAACAGTTCCTCGTCGATCAGGTCGATGCGGGCAATCTCCCGAGCGCCCTGCTCCAGGTCGCTGTAATCCTCGATGTAGATGCCGTAGGGCACCACCATATTGGCGATGGCGGCAGCCTCGTCCACCATAGTTGCCGCCACTTTGATACATACTTCAGTCCAATCCATTATGATTTCCTCCTTGTTAGACAGAACAAGGCCCCCTCGAGAGGGGGCTGGCACGGCGCAAGCCGTGACTGGGGGAGTTAAACTCCCTCCGTCATTTGCCGTTGGCAAATGCCACCTCCCTCAAGAGGGAGGCTACGCCCTATTTAAATGTGTACTTTTCTCTCATTTTACCATTATCTCGTGTATATTTCAATGCTTTTTACTTGTCAAAGGGAATAAAAAATGGTATAATGACTTGATTTATATAGGAAATTGGTTTCGGGCGGTCGAGGACGCCCGCCCCTACACAAACATCTGGGCGGCGCAAACGGACTTCACCATAGGCGTAAAACCACTCGCCATAGGTGAACATCCATAACTCCTCACTCCTAACTCCACACTCCTAACTCTACCCAAAGAGAGGTGCCACCCTATGGCTGACATCAAAAAACATATTCGCAACTTTTGCATCATCGCCCACATCGACCACGGCAAGTCCACCCTAGCAGACCGTCTGCTGGAAAAGACCAACACCGTGGCGCTGCGGGATATGGAAGAACAGCTGCTGGACAGCATGGACCTGGAGCGTGAGCGTGGCATCACCATCAAGGCCCACGCCGTCACCCTGCAGTATCAGGCCAAAGACGGCGAGGAATACACCCTCAACCTGATCGACACCCCCGGTCACGTGGACTTTAACTACGAGGTGTCCCGTTCTCTGGCCGCCTGTGAGGGCGCACTGCTGGTGGTGGATGCCAGCCAGGGCGTCGAGGCCCAGACCCTGGCCAACACCTATTTGGCCCTGGAGCACGACCTGGAGATTCTGCCGGTCATCAATAAGATCGATCTGCCCGCTGCCGACCCGGCTCGTGTAGCCACCGAGGTAGAGGACATCATCGGCATCGACGCCTCTGAGGCTCCCCGCATCTCTGCCAAGGCCGGCATCGGCATCGACGAGGTGCTGGAAGAGATCGTCAAACTGCCCGCACCCGAGGGTGACGACAGCAAACCGTTGCAGGCGCTGATTTTTGACAGTTACTACGACAGCTATCGTGGCGTTATCGTGTATTTCCGTGTGATGGACGGCGTGGTCAAGGCCGGCGACACCATCAAGATGATGGCCACCGGCGCCACCTTTGACGTGGTGGAGGTGGGCGTGATGCGTCCCGGCCGTCTGGAGCCCACCAAAGAGCTCCGTGCCGGTCAGGTAGGCTATCTGGCGGCCTCCATCAAGACGGTGGGCGACGCCCACGTGGGTGACACCATCACCCTGGCCAGCAAGCCCGCCGCCGAACCTGTGCCCGGCTACCGCAAGGCCAACCCCATGGTGTACTGCGGTGTATTCCCGGCGGATGGCGCCCATTATCAGGATCTGCGTGAGGCGCTGGAGCGCCTGCAGCTCAACGACGCCGCCCTGACCTTTGAGCCGGAGACCTCGGTGGCTCTGGGCTTTGGTTTCCGTTGCGGTTTCTTGGGTCTGCTCCATATGGAGATTATCCAGGAGCGCTTGGAGCGTGAGTATAATCTGGATCTGATCACCACCGCACCCAGCGTTATCTACCGCATCACCCTCACCGACGATACCGTGGTGATGGTGGACAACCCCACCAACTATCCCGACCCCACCACCATCAAGATGGCGGAAGAGCCCATCGCCGAGGCCCACATCTATGCCCCCAACGATTACGTGGGCAACATTATGGAGTTGTGTCAAGAGCGCCGTGGTGTGTTTAAGGATATGAAGTATTTGGACCCCACCCGTGTGGACATCCATTACGAACTGCCCCTCAACGAGATCATCTACGACTTCTTTGATGCGCTGAAATCCCGCACCAAGGGTTACGCCAGTTTCGACTACGAGCTGAAGGGCTACGTCAAGAGCGAACTGGTCAAGCTAGATATTCTGCTTAACGGCGAGATTGTGGACGCCCTGTCCTTTATTCTGTTTGCCGGCAACGCCTATACCCGTGCCCGTAAAATGTGCGAAAAGCTGAAGGATAACATCCCCCGCCAGCTGTTTGAGGTGCCGGTGCAGGCCGCCATCGGTGGCAAGGTGATTGCCCGTGAGACCGTCCGCGCTATGCGTAAGGACGTGCTGGCCAAGTGCTATGGCGGTGATATTACCCGTAAGAAAAAACTGCTGGAGAAGCAGAAAGAGGGTAAGAAGCGTATGCGCCAGCTGGGTAGCGTAGAGGTGCCCCAGGAGGCATTCATGGCCGTGCTGAAACTGGATGAGGAGTAAGTGAGGAGTGAACAATTCCTATACAGAACGTTATATTTAACAACAAGTATACTCCTTGTATCCTAAAATCGGCTATTTTTGAGCGAAAATGATGTCCTAGGCAACCGGTGGTTGCCTAGGACCTTTTTGTTTTGCTATAACTCCCTCCGTCTGTGGCTTACGCCACAGCCACCTCCCTCAAGAGGGAGGCTACCACTGGTTTTGCGTAGGTGCTAATGTCAAGCGTAGGCTCCCTCCCCGAGGGAGCTGTCAGCCGAATGGCTGACTGAGGGAGTTTTTTCTATTTATCAAATTTTTTGGCGAATTTTGGTGGGAGTTGTTGTAAAAAATTCATTTTTCTGGTAGAATGACGTTTAGTGGTTCTATTTTTAAATAAGGAGCGATTATATGGACAAGTTTTTCAAAATCCGTGAGCGTGGCTCTACGGTAAAGACCGAAATCATTGCCGGTCTGACCACCTTCTTCGCTATGGCGTACATCATCGTAGTAAACCCCAACCAGTTGGTGGGTTTCAGCTTTGACGTGCCCGGTGTCAGCCAGATTTGGAATGCGGTATACATCGCCTCTATTGTGGCGGCGGTATTCGGCACCCTGCTGTATGCCTTCTACGCCAAGTTGCCCTTTGCCCAGGCCTGCGGTATGGGTCTGAATTCCTTCTTCTTCACCTCTTTCGTCCTGCCCCAGATTGTCAATGGCGGCGACGTTATCAAAGGCTATCAGGCCGGTTTGGTGATCATTTTCCTGTCCGGTTTGGTGTTCCTCATTCTGTCGGTAACCGGTATCCGCAGTTATATCGCCAAGGCGATGCCGGACTGCATTAAAAAGGCTATCCCCGCCGGTATCGGTCTGTTCATCGCCTTTATCGGCTTCCAAAACGTGGGTATTATCCAGGACAACCCCTATACCCTGGTACAGTTTGTCAAACTCAACGGCGTGGCTTGGGCGGACATTGCCCCGGCGGTCATCGCTCTGCTGGGTTTTGTGATCATCGTCATCCTCACCAAGCTGCAGGTTAAGGGCGCTGTGCTGGTGGGTATGCTGGCCACCACCGTGATTTACTACCTAGCCACCTGGCAGATGCCCAGCCTGGATATGAGCGCCGTTGCCACTCCCTTTAAGGATTTTGCCGAAATCGGCATCACCGCTCTGTTCCGGGGCGAGTCCTGGAAAAACGCTTTTTCCGGTCAGATGATCGGCAGCGTATTCTCGGTGATTATGCTGATTGTCACCTTCTGCCTGGTGGATATGTTTGACACCATCGGCACCCTGTATGGCGCCGCATCCGAAGCCAATATGCTGGATGAAAACGGCGATCCCCAGGACATCGACAAGGCTATGACCTGCGATTCTCTGGCCACCCTGGGCGGTTCCATTTGCGGCACCTCCACCGTCACCACCTTTGTGGAATGCGCTTCCGGCGTTGCCGCCGGCGGTCGCACCGGCTTTGCCAGCTTGATTACCGCTTTGTGCTTTGCGGTGTGCCTGTTCTTATCCCCCTTGGCCAGCATCATCCCCGCCGCCGCCACCGCCCCTGCGCTGATTTTTGTGGGCGTGCTGATGCTCAAGAACTTCTCTAAAGTGGATATGGAAGACCTACGCAATGCGGTACCCGCTTTCTTGACCCTGGTGATGATGCCCCTGACCTATTCCATCGCCAATGGTATCGGTATCGGCGCTATGGCCTACGTGCTGATTACCCTGTTCACCGGCAAATTCAGCAAAAAGGATATTACGGTAACGGTGGTCGCTCTGCTGTTTGCCTGTAAATTCTTGTTTGGCACTATGTAATATATAACAGAAAAAGTCCTAGGCAACTCTCGTTGCCTAGGACTTTTTTCTATGCGTACAAACTAGATAAGCCTCCCTTGTGTAAAGGGAGGTGGCCGAGGTGATATTCGGCAAAGCCGAAATCAGCGAGGTCAGAGGGATTGTCACTATTACGCCACCTATCGGTGGCTACAATCCCCCAGTCACCTACGGTGACAGCCCCCTTTACACAAGGGGGCCTTTTCTCTATCCTACCTTACTTGCCTACGCAGAAATTGGCGAAGACCTGGTCCACCACCGCCTCGGTAGCACGTTGACCGGTCAATTCCAAAATCGCATTCAGCGCACCGTCTACGCTGACGCTGACCGCATCCAGGGTCATACCGCAGGCCAGAGCGGTCTGCGCCTCTTGCAGACAGGTCAGCGCCATGGCGGCGCACTGGCGCTGACGCTCAGTGGTCAGCACCGGCTGGGTCACGTCCAGCCGACCCACACCGGTGGCCTCTTCCACCGCATCGGTCAGGGCGGTGACCCCATCCCCCTCTTTGGCGGAGATGGTCACCAGCCACGAGAACCGCTCTCGTAACCAATCCGCATCCGCCAACAGGGGCTTGTCCGCCTTATTCACAATGGCGATGGCGGTGCGACCGCCCAGGGTCTCTGCCAACGCCTTATCCTCTTCGGTCAGTTCCCGGGAGCCGTCAAACACGGCCAGCACCAGCGCCGCCTGTTCCATACGCTCCCGTGCCAGATCCACGCCCACCGACTCGACGGTGTCACCGGTCTCGCGGATGCCGGCGGTATCCGCCAGCCGCAGGGTGACCTCGCCCAGGCGGACGGTCTCCTCCACCACGTCACGGGTGGTACCGGCAATATCGGTGACGATGCTCCGTCGGCAACCGGCCAGACAGTTCATCAGGGTGGATTTGCCCACGTTGGGGCTGCCCACAATGGCGGTGTCGATGCCCTCACGGAGCACCCGACCGGCATCAAAGGTGGATAATAGTTGTTCTACCGCTGCTGCGGCCTCGTCCACCGTGGCGGAGAGGGTCTCGGGCGCCAGTTCCGGAATATCCTCGTCGGGATAGTCAATGTAGGCGCCAAACTGGGCTGCCACCTCAAGCAGGGATTCTTTCACCGCCGTCAGCCGGCGGAAAACGGCGCCGTCACGGGCGGCAAGAGCGGTCTGGGCCGCCAGTTTGCCGTCGGCGGCGATCAGATCCATCACGCTCTCGGCCTGGGTCAGGTCCATTTTTCCATTCAGGAATGCCCGACGGGTGAACTCGCCCGGTCCGGCAGACACCGCACCGGCGTCCAGACAGGCACGGAGCACCCGCTGGAGTATGTACCGACCGCCGTGGCAAGAGAATTCCGCCACGTCCTCGCCGGTGTAGCTGTGAGGTGCCCGAAAACAGAGCAACACGCACTCGTCCACGTCGCCCTCGGTATCAAAGACCCGCCCGTAGGCGGCGGTATACCCCGCCAGCTTGTCCGGGGTTTTGTCCGGGTTTGCCGGGCGGAATACCCGACCGGCAATGGCGGTGGCCTCCGGTCCGGAAAGGCGCACCACACCCAGTCCGGCAGACCCGGACGGAGTGGAAATGGCCACGATGGTGTTGTTCATAGTTGTACCTCCTAGGGTGAGGAATACGGCTTCCCCTTGAGGGGAAGCGGTCACCGTCAGGTGACTGATGAGGTGTAGCCATCTGCAGATGGCGTTATCTTTTTCCACCTCATCCGTCTTTCGCCTACGGCGAAATCCACCTTCCCCTCAAGGGGAAGGCTTTTCTCTCCATTGATCTTTATCCTCATTCTACTAAAACCCATCCCATTTGTCAATCCAATAGGTTTGCCAGGGTACGGGCGAGAATCTGGCCGGAATACACCGCCTCTTCCACCGTATTGCCCTCGGCACCCACCTCTACCAACACCCAGCCGGGGGATAGGTGCTGGTTATACCGGCTGGCCACCGTATTCAGCGGTCGCATCAAGTCGTCACTTACCTTGTCCAGCGCCCTCTGCAGATGGGTGGACAGGGTCAGATTCTGTCCCCAGTTGGGGTGGGGTAGGGCATCGGTGGTCACCGTGCCGGTGATCAGCATCATTTGGGCGGCTTTTTTGCCATCCACAGTGGCGGTGGGTTTTACCACTGCGCTACCCTCCAGCACCGCATCCCGGTGGATGTCCAGCACCACCCGAATGCTGGGGTATTTCTCCAAATACTTCTGGGCGGTGGCGGCCGAGCGGGTATAGGCGCCGGTATACTGGGGGCTGTCGTGGATGGTGGTATCGTGGATGGCGGCAATCCCCATAGACTCCAAGGTCAGGCGGATGGCCTCGCCCACGGCGCAGACGCTCTTCTTGTGGTCCTTGGTGCGGTCACGGTCACCGGGGTTATAGTACCCGGCGTCGTAGGTCATATACCCCTCGGTGGTGTGGGTGTGGAGAATCAGCACCTGAGGGTCTTTGGTATCGGCAAAGCGAAAGGGCAACTCTTTTTTAAGGAAATCAGCCACGTCTACGGATTTTCCGGAACGATTGACGGTGGCAATGCCGGTTTTCAGCCGGTTACCGGTGGTGAGGGTACGGGTGAGCACCGCTCCGCCGCCGGATTTTTCCCCGGGTGGGGAAATGGCGGTAAAAACCGGGGTGGTCACCGGTGCCACCACCGGCAACTGGATTTGGGTGGAGTCTTCTCGGTTTTGCTCCATCTCCGTGTCGGCGGTGGGCTGGGACAGCGCCGGGTCGAATAGGTGGCTGTCCAGCAGCCGTACCGTGCCCTCGGGCTGGCGCAATCCCGCCGCCACACAGGCCAGATTCCGCCCCAATCCCGCCCAATCAATGGGCAGAGAGGCCACCGCCAGCAGACCCATTATCGCCGCTCCACGGCAGAGTAACCGTTTCAGTTGTGTTTTCCGTTTATTGTTCATACCATCACCTAAGGGATGTATATGCAGGACAATGAGAAATTAGTAATGAGGAATGAGAAATGACTCCCTCCGTCTTTTGCCTGCGGCAAAATCCACCTCCCTCGGGGAGGGAGGCTTCCCCGGTTTGTGCGCCGATATAGGGTGTTGCGTAAGAGAGGGCGATACATCCGCTGCTCGTCGATAAAGAAAAAGACCACACCCGATTGGGTGTGGTCTTTTTATAGGGTGTTTATCATTTCACCAACCACAAAACCTGCAATAAAACTAACCACCGCTACTAAAAGCCAAAGCCACCAAAAATGAGAAAGTATATTTTTTATGGATCTACGGTTCATAATTTTTCCTCCGTTTTAACTGAATTTATACGAAAATACTATAACACATATTCCGCTATTACGCAAGTGCGTATACGCAGAAGCGAACGAGCCGATACAATGAGGTTGAGGTGAGTTGTATGAGCGTAAAAGATGCCGTAGCCCAACGATTTATGGAGATTTGTAAAGAACGGAATATCCGTATCAATGAAATGGCGAATATGTCCGGTATAACTCCATCTACAGCATACAGTATGATGGATGAAAACAGACGGGATATTTCCATTACCACCATTAAGAAATTTTGTGATGGTCTAGACCTTTCTCTCGGAGAATTTTTCTCTGCTCCCATTTTTGATGAACTGGAACAAGAAATTAAATAAGACAAAAAAAGACCACACCCGATTGGGTGTGGTCTTTGCGTATACAGTAGGATTATTTAAGGCTCCCTCTTTGAGGGAGCTGGCACGGCGTTAGCCGTGACTGAGGGAGTTTTTTACAATCCTATCAATGTGCTCGCATACAGCCCTAAACTCTTCATTGATTTGGCGATTACTCAAACGAACAACCTGCAATCCCAATTGCTCTAAAAACGCCGTTCGTTGTTGGTCATAGACCGCTTGCTCATTCTCAAAATGTTGCGTTCCATCAATTTCAATAACCAGTTTTGCCTTATGACAATAAAAATCTGCAATATACTCGCCAATGGCTTTTTGTCTTTGAAAACGGATTGGATATTGTCGCAAAAAATCATACCACAGACGATTTTCTTGCGGCGTTGCATTCTTCCGAAGAATTTTTGCGAAATGTATATTGTTACCGTTATATTTTAGTGACATAAACTCCCTCCGTCTTTCGCCTACGGCGAAATCCACCTCCCTCAAAGAGGGAGGCTTTTTCCTATTATAGCATAAGCTCAAAAATACGGCAACTGCCGTATTTCCCACATCTCTGCGGATACATCCGCTGCTCGTCGATAAAGAAAAAGACCACACCCGATTGGGTGTGGTCTTTGCGTATACAGTAGATAACTGCGATGTGCAAATATCAGCGCTTGCCGGAGTGGGTCGTAGGTTGTGCGAACCCTTTGCCGCCGTTACCCACTCCTCGAGAATGGCTGGCGCCATTCTCCCACATAAGTGCTGTTCGTCCGCAAGCGATACAAAAAAACCACACCCAAACGGGTGTGGTTTTTTGTAGCAGATATTCTCGCTTCGCTCGAAATCAGCGCTTGCTGAACTGGGGTGCACGACGAGCAGCTTTCAGACCGTACTTCTTACGCTCCTTCATACGAGGATCGCGGGTCAGGAAACCGGCCTTCTTCAGGGCAGAACGCAGGTTCTCGCTGTCATACTGCAGCAGAGCACGGGCGATACCGTGACGGATGGCACCGGCCTGGCCGGTAACGCCGCCGCCGGCAACGCGGCACTCGATATCAAACTTCTCGGTGGTCTCGGTCAGGTTCAGAGGCTGACGAACGATCAGCTTCAGGGCCTCCAGGCCGAAATAATCGTCGATGTCACCACCATTGATGGTCACCTTGCCGGTGCCTTGGTACAGACGGACGCGAGCCACAGAGGATTTACGGCGACCGGTGCCGTAGAAAAAGGGTCTGGTATTGTAATCCATTGTTGTATCCTCCTTAATTACAGCTCAAATACTTCGGGCTTCTGGCTGGCATGAGGATGCTCAGCACCGGCATAGCAGTGCAGGCGGGTCTCAGCAGCGCGACCGATGTGGGTGTTGGGGATCATACCGCACACAGCCAGCTCCATAGCCTTAGTGGGGCGCTGGGCCATCAGGGTGCCGTACTTGCTGGTCTTCAGGTTACCGATCCAGCCGGTGTGGCGCTGCCACTTCTTCTGCTCCAGTTTCTTACCGGTCAGAACGGCCTCGGCGCAGTTGATGATGATGACGCTGTCACCGCAATCAACGTGGGGGGTGAAGGTGGGCTTGTGCTTACCGCGCAGCAGAACAGCGGCCTCGGCAGCCACACGACCCAGGGGTTTACCAGCAGCGTCGATCACGTACCACTTACGCTCGACCTGACCGGCTTTAGCCATAAAAGTCATAGTAGTTTCCTCCTATTTTCTGGTTGGGGGATCCGCAAGCGATCCCGTCTTTCGGCGTTTGGGTTAGAAATACGCCGTCGTTTTCACGAACGCGACTTATAATAACATAGTCGTATTCGGCTGTCAACCCCCAAATCCCGGAATTTTTAATTTACAGCCCCCAATCTCTCGTTTTCTCTCGTTTTTACGCCGTTTTGCTCTGTTTCTCGTTTTTCATTTCAGAAAATTTTCGGGGCGGAAAAATTGCCAAAACCCCAGTAATAGCAAGGGTTTTGCGCATTTCTTTCCACAAAACACAAGATATTGTGGTGAAAACCGAAAACGCGGAAAGGCAAGGTCAAAAAAATTTTTTATTGTGCGGAATACGTTTACGTTTTTGATAAATTTTTTGCCTGTGTGCGTGTAAAACTCCCTCAGTCAGCCTACGGCTGCCAGCTCCCTCGATGAGGGAGCCTACGTCCTATCTCACCTCGGTGCAATACCGTAGGGGCGGATGCCCATATCCGCCCGTATTAGCCTCCCTCTGAGAGGGAGGTGGATTTTTGGCAAAGCCAAAAAGACGGAGGGAGTTATCATGACGGACAGCCAAGATCATCTATCCCTACAAAAAGATGATACCTCGCCATAAACCCTCTCCGTCACGCTCCTCGTGCCACATCTCCCAGAGGGTGAGGCTTGAGAGGTTTGTGTGCGGAAAACGCCCTTTTGAGTGCCAAAAATCCACCTTGTCAAGAAAATACACCTGTTGCATTCCGTTTCGGTGGCGTTTTTTGCCCCAAAAAAGGGCTCTAAAAGGCGTTTTTTGCCCGTGGGCATAGAACGGATAACACTTTTACGATTTTTTTGCTAAAATAGGGCAAAAAACCATTGAATTCTATATATATATATGGTATAATTTATTTATATGGGGGAATATCCCCTTTTCCACAAATTCGGACTGAAAAACGCCCACAGAGAGGAGCGAAAAAATGGATACCGTCAACCAAATATGGAACCAAGTGTTGGCTTATATCAAACCGAAACTCAGCAACATTGCTTATGAAATTTACATAGAGTGTATGGAACCCCGCAGCATTGAGGATGGCGAAATGGTGGTCACCGTCAATACGGAGTTTCTGAAGAATAATATTTTGGATCTGTACAGCGAACTGCTGTTAGAGGCACTGCGTGCCACCTTGGGTATTCCGCTGGGTCTGCGCATCATCTCCCTGGACTCTACTGCCGGGGATCAGGGCGCTACCGCCGCGCTGCCCATTTCCGGCGACGCTTTTCCCACCACCCTGATGGACGAGGATTTCTCCTTTGACAATTTCGTGGTCGGCAGCTCTAACAAGTTTGCCCACGCCGCTTCCCAGGCGGTGGCGGCCAACCCCGCTAACCTGTACAATCCCTTGTTTATCTACGGCGGTTCCGGCTTGGGTAAGACCCACCTGCTGTGCGCCATTTGTAAAGAGATTCAGCGGAACAATCCCCGGGCACGTATCCTGTATACTAAGAGTGAGACCATGACCAACGAGGTCATCGAGGCTATCCACGACGGTACCACCCCGGAGCTGCGGGCAAAATACCGTCAGGTGGACGTACTGCTGGTGGACGATATCCAGTTCATCGGCGGTAAGGCCAGTACCCAGGAAGAATTCTTCCACACCTTTGACCATCTGCACTCCAACGGCAAGCAGATTGTGCTGACCAGCGACCGTCCTCCCCGTGAGATTGCCACGCTGGAGGAGCGTCTGCAGCAGCGTTTTGTTATGGGTCTGATGGCGGATATTCAGCCGCCGGATCTGGAGACCCGTGTGGCCATCATCCGCCGCAAGGCGAAGATGCTGGATTTGCCGGTACAAGACGACGTGGCTATGTATATTGCCAACCAGCTAAAATCCAACGTCCGCCAGCTGGAGGGCGTGGTAAAACGGCTGAAGGCCCAGTATCTGCTGGGTAACGAGCAACCCAACATCGTGGCCGCTCAGAACGCCATCCGGGATATCCGCAACGACAACCAGCCGGTGCCCATCACCGTAGAGCGCATCATCACCGAGGTGGCACGTACCATGAACGTGACCCCCGAGGATATCCGCTCTAACAAGCAGTCCTCTCCCGTCAGCCGTGCCCGGCAGATGGCCGCCTACGTGGTGCGCAACATCACCAACCTGCCTATGAAGGCCATCGGCCAGGAATTTGGCGGTCGTGACCACACCACCATCGTCTATGCCATCCAGAAGGTGGAGAAGCAGATGGAGACCGATTCCACCTTCCGCAATATGGTCAACGACATCATCAAAAACATCAGCGAAAATTAAGAGAGAAGAGCCTATGGTTATCCGGAATACCCCGGATAACCCCTCTCTTATATTATTATACCTTATTATAATGAGTGTTTCTCGTGAAACAGGGTGATTTTTGGGCGCAGAAAACCGCCAAAACGACCCCCAATTTTTCCACAAAACTTTCACCTTCCACTCACCGTTTTTCACCGGGTGGGGGAATACCGAAAACACTCTCCACACATCCCCAAATCTTACCCAATCGGGTGTGAAAAAAATAAGGCCCGCAAACCGCAGAAAAAAAGGGGGTTCTACGGTTTTCCACAGATTCACAGCCCCTACTACTACTACTGAAAAATATCCTTTTATATCCTAGTATATTATCAATTAAAGGTGGTTTGACTATGAATATCATCTGTAACAAAGTGGAACTTATCGAAGCCGTCGGTAACGTACAGCGTGCCGTATCCAATAAGGCCAGTTTGCCGGCGTTGGAGGGTATCCTGATCCGTGCCCAGGGCAGCAGCCTATATCTGGCCGGTTTTGATATGGAGGTGGGTATCACCACCACCATCGACGCCAACGTAAAGGAACCCGGCGAGATTGTTTTGTCTGCCCGTATGTTTGGCGATATCGTTAAGAAGATGCCCGGCGACCAGCTGTCCATTCAGTCGGATAGCAAATACAATACCATCATCCGCTCTGAGGTGACCGAGTTTGCCATTATGGGTATGTCTGCGGCAGATTATCCCGATATCCCCAGCGTAGAGGATGGTATCGCACTGAACCTGTCCCAGCCGGTGATTAAGAGTATGATCCGTCAGACCATCTTTGCGGTGGCCGCACCCAACGATCCCCGTCCGCTGTATACCGGTACCCTGTTCGAGCTGAAGAACAACGAACTGCGGCTGGTGTCTGTAGACGGCTACCGTCTGGCTATGCGCACCGAGCCTATGCAGAGCGACGAACAGCTCTCCTTTGTAGTGCCGGGCAAGACCCTGCAGGAGATTCTCAAACTGCTGAAGGACGAGGAGAAGCCCTGTAGTCTGATTGTGGGCCGTCGCCACATCATCTTTGAGATTGACGGCTACGCTGTAATCTCCCGTCTGCTGGACGGCGAATTTATGGCCTATGAGAAGATTATCTCCAACGACGTTTCTTCTGTGGTAACGGTGAATACCCGCTCTTTCATCGATGCGGTGGACCGTGTATCTCTGGTGGTCAACGATCGTCTGAAATCTCCGCTGGTGTGCGTATTTAAGGATAGCAGTATTGCCGTGTCCTGTACCACCCCCTTGGGTAGCGCCAACGACTGCATCTCTGCCGATATCCAGGGCGATGATGAGGAGATGGGCTTTAATTCCCGCTTCTTGCTGGATGCGCTGAAAAATAGTGAGACCGACGAGGTAAAAATCAACCTGGGCGGCGCTCTGAAACCGATGAATATCTTACCGAAAGAGGGCAACTCCTTCCTGTTCCTGGTGTTGCCGGTGAAGCTGAAATGATGAATAAAGAGATTTTTAAATTAGAAGAAGAATATATCCGTTTGGACGATCTGCTGAAGCTGACCGGCTGTGTACAGACCGGCGGTCAGGCTAAGGTACTGATCCAGTCCGGTGGCGTCACTCTGGACGGTGAGGTGTGCACCATGCGTGGCAAAAAGCTCCGTGGTGGCGAGACCGTCTGCGTCACCGATACCGGTGAGGAGATCGTCGTTGAGGGTTAATGCACTAACCTTTGACGGATTTCGTAATCTGCATCCCGGTCGGTGGACACCGAGCGAGGGTGTTAATATCCTATACGGCGACAACGCCCAAGGTAAGACCAATCTGCTGGAGGCCTGCTGGCTGTTTACCGGTGCCCGTAGTTTTCGTGGCGCTAAGGATAGCGAATTGGTAACCTTGGGACAGGACCGCGCCAAGTTGACCTTAGCCTTTGAGGGTGGTCAGCGAGAGCAAGAGGCCGCCATCACCATCCAAAAACGGCGTCAGGTATCCCTTAACGGGGTATCTCTGCCTTCCGCTACCCGATTAGCCGGTGTGTTTTGCGGTGTGGTGTTTTCTCCCGCCCACCTATCCTTAATCAAGGATGGGCCGGAGGGACGTCGTCGGTTTGTGGACAGCGCCTATTGCCAGTTAAAGCCCGGCTATATTGCCACTATCACCGAATACCATAAGGTATTGACCCAGCGCAATGCGTTTCTTAAGCAGTGCAAAGAGATGGGACGGTATGGCAAAGAGGCAGAGGAGATGCTGGAAATTTGGGACCACACTCTGGCGGTGAACGGTGCCCGGGTCACCCGCGCCAGAGAGCAGTATATCCGTCGGCTGGAGCCGTTGGCTGCCGGTATCTATGCCGGTCTGTCCGGTGGGCGAGAGCAGTTATCCCTGTGCTGGGATTCTCCCGCATCGGTGCCGGAGGGTACCCCTGCCGACGTGGCACGTAACTGGCTGAAACGGTTGCAAGAATCCCGTCAGGCAGATTATGGTGCCGGATTCACCACCGTGGGTCCTCATCGAGAGGATTTGGCTCTGTCCATTGATAACCTACCGGTTAAAACCTATGGCTCTCAGGGACAGCAACGGTCGGCGATATTGGCGCTGAAATTGGCCGAGGCATCTCTACTCCAAGAGGTGACCGGAGAAGCGCCGGTGGCATTCCTGGACGACGTAATGAGTGAATTGGACACCGGTCGCCAGGATTATATCCTCAACCATATTGATGGTTGGCAGGTGTTCATCACCTGTTGCGAACCCTCTACGGCGCTGAGAAACACCGCCGCCAAGGTATTTAATGTTAAACAGGGCGTAATAACCTAGTGAAATAATACAGTTAGTTTATAAAAAACAAGGAAAATAAGACAGATGGCTCCCTCAATGAGGGAGCTGGCACGGCGTTAGCCGTGACTGAGGGAGTTAAACGATTGCTTTGCATTACTCCTTCCCTCATTTGCTTCGCAAATACCACCTCCCTTTACACAAGGGAGGCGTGCCGACGTCATCGGCTAATATTCTTACGTAAAGTGAGCGAGTATTATGTATCTGCATTTGGGACAAGAGGTGGTAGTACGCCGCCGGGATATTGTGGGTGTGTTCGATATGGACAACACCACCATTTCTCCCCACACCCGTGATTATCTAAAACAGGCGGAAAAAGAAGGGCGTGTCACCTACGTCAGCTACGATCTGCCCCGCTCCTTTACGGTATGCGCCGAGGGAAAAGGCAGAGATCAGGTCTACGTATCCCAAATTGCTCCAGCCACGCTGAAAAAGCGGAGCCGTCATAAATACAGTATATAATTCCGAGGAGGAATAGAGATATGAACGAGAACGAAATTTTGGAACAGCAAGTAGAAGAAGAAGTATCCTATAACGAAAGCGACATCCAGGTGCTGGAAGGTCTGGAGGCGGTGCGTAAGCGCCCCGGTATGTACATCGGTTCTACCGGTCCTCGCGGTCTGCACCACCTGGTGTACGAGATCGTGGATAACTCCATCGACGAGGCGCTGGCCGGCTATTGCTCCCACATAGAGGTAGATATTCTGCCCGGCGACATCATCCAGGTTAAGGATAACGGCCGTGGTATCCCGGTGGGTATCAATGAAAAGCTGGGTATGCCGGCTGTGACCGTGGTATTGACCGTGCTGCACGCCGGTGGTAAGTTCGGCGGCGGCGGCTATAAGGTGGCCGGCGGTCTGCACGGCGTGGGCTCTTCTGTGGTTAACGCCCTGTCCGAGTGGCTGGAGGTTGAGGTTAGCCGTGAGGGTCACATCCACCATCAGCGCTTTGAAAAGGGTAAGACGGTCACCGACCTGAAGATCATCGGCGATACCGACGAGACCGGTACCACCGTCCGCTTTAAGGCTGACCCCGCCATCTTTACCGAAACCACCGAATACGACTTTGAGATGTTGCAGAAGCGTCTGCGTGAGCAGTCCTTCCTGAATGCTGGTCTGTCCATCACCTTCTCCGATCGCCGTGACGAGGAGAACGTGCGCAGTGAGAACTATTGCTATGAGGGCGGTATCTCCTCCTTCGTCGAGTTCCTGAACAAGACCCGTGGCTATACCCCTCTCCACGAGGAGGTTATCCACCTGACCCTGACCAGCGGCGGCTCCACCGCCGAGGTGGCCTTCCAGTATAACGACAGCTATAACGAGAATATCGTGTCTTTCGCCAACAATATGAACACCATCGACGGCGGTACCCACGAGGTAGCCTTTAAGACCGCCATCACCCGTATTTTCAACGATTATGCGGTGCGCTTTAAGATGTTCAAGGACGAAAAGTTCCGTCTGAAGGGCGACGACGTCCGTGAGGGCATTATGGCCGTGGTATCCGTTAAGTTGGAGGACGCCCAGTTTGAGAGCCAGACCAAGGCCAAGCTGGGTAACACCGCCATCGGTACCCTGGTCAACCAGCTGCTGACCGATAAGCTGACCGCCTATCTGGATGAGAACCCCGCCGTGGCCAAGACCATCCTGGAGAAGTCCATCAACTCCGCCAAGGTGCGTGAGGCCGCCCAAAAGGCCCGCGACAACGCCCGTAACAGTAAGAAACTGTCCTCTTTCCGTATGCCGGATAAGTTGGCGGATTGCATTTGGAGCGATCCCGAGCGTACCGAGCTGTACATCGTAGAGGGTGACTCCGCCGGCGGCTCTGCCAAGCAGGGTCGCGACCGTAACTATCAGGCCATTCTGTCCCTGTGGGGTAAGATGCTCAACGTGGAAAAGGCCCGTATGGATAAGGTGTACACCAATGAAAAACTGATTCCCGTTGTGGCGGCTCTGGGCTGTGGCATCGGTCAGGATTTCGATATTTCCAAGTTGCGGTATGGCAAGGTCATCATTATGGCCGATGCGGACGTGGACGGTTCCCACATCTGTACGCTGTTGCTGACCTTCTTCTTCCGCTATATGCGTCCTTTGATTGATAATGGTCACGTATACATCGCCCAGCCCCCGCTGTACCGTGTGTCCAAGGCGAAAAAGACCTTCTACGCTTTCTCCGACGAGGAGCGTGACGAGTATATCGCCGAGTTGGGCGGCAGCGCCGACATCCAGCGGTATAAGGGTCTTGGTGAGATGGATCCCGAGCAGCTCTTTGAGACCACTATGGATCCCGCTACCCGCACCATCCTGAAGGTGTGCCTGGACGATGCCCAGCTGGCGGACGAGACCTTCTCCATCCTGATGGGTGACAAGGTTGAGCCGCGCCGCGACTTTATTGAGAAAAACGCCCGTTACGTGGAGAACCTCGATGTTTAATTGGTAGAACATATGGAAGAACAAGAGTTTTTGAATAACGTAGAAACCGATAAAGCCTCCCTCACCGAGGGAGGTGGCACCGCTGAAGGCGGTGACGGAGGGAGTAATGAAAAAACTCCCTCAGTCTGTCCTTCGGACAGCCAGCTCCCTCAAGGAGGGAGCCTATCCACTGACCAGCCGGAGAAAAAGGAATGGATTATCGACCTTAACCGGGAGGAGTTTGTGGCGTTCCGTCTGCTGTTGGCCCGTGTCAACGGCCCTCTGCGGATGCGGATACCCACCCTGGTAGTGGCCATCGGCTGTTGCCTGCTGATGGCGGGCATCGCCATTGAGGAATGGTGGATGGCCGGCTGGCAGGGCTATCCCGACCCGGTGCTGCTCTGCTGTGCGCTGCTGGCGCTGTTGCCCGGTTTCTATACCTGGTTTTACGTGCCGGCAAAGATGAAAAAGACCGCCGGTCAGCAATACGACCGCAGTCTCTCTGCCGGTATGACCTATTGCGGTCGCCTGACCGTCACCCCCGACTACGTGGAAAAGGCGGGTTCTACCGCCACCGCCCACGTCCGTCTGGATGACCGCACCCTGTTTATCGAAAATGAAGAAATGATGGCGTTTGTCACCGCCGGTAGCCCGGCGCTGGTGATTCCTGCCCGTTGCCTTACCGAGGAGATGGCCACCGCCATCCGCTCGGCGGCGGATCGGTTGCCTATGCATTGCCGTCGGTTTATCGCCCGGGTGGTGCCCGGCAATCAGCCGGCGCAGTGGGTAGAGACCCCCACACCGGAAGAGTTTTGGGTATCCACCTTTACCTACACGCCCAAGGAATACGCCACGGTGCTCCGAGGTCTGATCATCCAGCACTATTGGCGCACCGCCCCCATGACGGTGATCACCGCCACCTGTGGCGCTTTGCTCTTTGGCTGGGAGGATCTGTCGATGCTCCGTTGCATCCCCACCTTTTTATTGATTATGGCGGTGCTGACCCTGTTTAATCTGGTGCTTCCTCTGGGTCGTATCAAGCGACAGGTGTACAACCTCTCTGCCCACGATCTGACCATGCAGGTACGTATGGATACCCTGGCACTGCGGGTCAAGGCACCCAAGGGTGGAGAAAACTGGGCGCTGTGGTGCGACGTGGACCACGTGTATGACAAGGACGAATTCATCGAATTTGTCCATAACAAGCACGCCACACTGCATCTTCCCAAGCGGACTATCTCCGATATGGACGCCTTTGAGAGCGTCATCAATCGGTGCCGTGGACGGGAATAACCCCCTAATTTTGCGAACTATTAGTATAAAACAGTATATAATATACGTATTGTATAAGAAAATACGCCGTTTTACGCATCTGCGTACAATAGGCGAGGGCTCTCTTTCGGGTGAGCCATCATCAAACGAGATTCATTGAAACATATTGGAAAGGTCAGGTGAGCATAATGGAGGAACAGAAAATCCCCCAGGCAAAGCTGATAGAAGTAGATTTGGATAAGGAGATGCGCAAGCGCTTTTTGGAGTATTCCGTATCCGTGCTGGTGGCCCGTGCGCTGCCGGACGTGCGTGACGGACTCAAGCCGGTGCACCGCCGTATTCTCTATACCATGCACGAGGATGGCTTCACCCCCGATAAGGCCCACCGTAAGTGCGCCACCACCGTTGGTGACGTGCTGGGTCACTATCACCCCCACGGTGACGCCTCCGTATACGATGCCCTGGTGCGTATGGCCCAGGATTTCTCTCTGCGTTATCCGCTGATCGACGGTCACGGTAACTTCGGTTCGATTGACGGCGACTCTGCCGCCGCCTATCGTTATACCGAGGCCAGAATGAGCAAGATGAGCCTGGATATGTTGGCGGACATCGAAAAAGAGACGGTGGACTTTACCCCCAACTTTGACGATACCACCAAAGAGCCGGTGGTGCTGCCCAGCCGATTCCCCAACCTGTTGGTGAACGGTTCCAGCGGTATCGCCGTGGGTATGGCCACCAATATCCCGCCCCACAACCTGTGCGAGGTTATCGACGGCATCTGTATGTTGCTGGACAACCCCGATGCAGAGCTGCCGGGCCTGATGGAGCATATCCAGGGTCCCGATTTCCCCACCGCCGGTGTGATTATGGGTCGTGCGGGTATCCGTGCCGCCTATGCCACCGGTCGCGGACGTATCACCGTCCGTGCCCGTGCCGAGATTGAGGAAGAGGGCAATCGCAACCGCATTGTCATCTCCGAAATCCCCTATATGGTCAATAAGCGTAACCTGGTTAAGTCCATCATCGAGCTGGCGGACGAAAAGCGTGTAGAAGGCATCGCCGACGTAGTGGACCACTCCTCTATGGAGGGTATGCGTGTGGTCATCGAGCTGAAACGTGACGCCGTACCCCAGGTGGTGCTCAACCAGCTGTATGCCTACACCCAGATGCAGGTAACCTTTGGCGCCATTATGCTGGCGCTGGTGGACGGTGTACCCCGCATCCTCAACCTAAAGGAGATGCTGGAGCAGTACATCAAGTTCCAGATGGAGGTTATCACCCGTCGCACCATCTTCGATCTGCGTAAGGCCAAGGATCGTGCCCACATCTTTGAGGCACTGAAGACCGCCAGCGACTTTATCGACGAGGTTATTTCCATTATCCGCTCCTCCAAAGACCAGAACACCGCTAAAGAGCGGTTGATGGAGCGCTTCTCCTTTGACGACGTGCAGGCTGACGCCATCGTTAAGATGCGACTGGGTCAGTTGTCCGGTCTGGAGCGCCAGAAGATCGAGGACGAGTTGGGCGCTCTGCTGATGAAGATTGCCGAGTACGAGGGCATCCTGGCCGATACCAATAAGGTCAAGGCTATCGTTAAAGAAGAGTGCCTGCGTATGCGGGATAAGTATGGTGACGAGCGTCGCACCGAGATCTCCATTGTGTCCGGCGAGGTGGACATCGAGGATCTGATCCCCGAGGAGCAGTGCGTATTGACCCTGACCAATATGGGTTATATCAAGCGCCAGGCTGTGGACGTCTATTCTGCCCAACGCCGTGGCGGTCGTGGTATCACCGGTATGACCACCCGTGAAGAGGACGTGACCAAGCAGATGTTTGTCTGCTCCAGCCACGACTACGTGATGTTCTTTACCAGTTTGGGTCGTGTGTATCGTCTGAAGTGCTTTGAGGTGCCGGAGGGTAGCCGTCAGAGCAAGGGTATGAACATCGTCAACCTGCTGCCCTTGCAGCCGGAGGAGAAGATCTCCGCTATGATTCGTCTCGAGGATCAGACCGAGGGCCAGTATCTGTGTATGATCACCAAGAACGGCATCATCAAGCGTACCCGCCTGGATGCCTATACCAACGTGCGTAAGAGCGGTCTGATCGCCATCGACCTGGACGAGGGCGATGAGCTGTGCCGTGTGCTGACCACCGACGGTACCGGTCAGTTGCTGGTAGCCACCAAAAAGGGTATGGCTATCCGCTTTGACGAGAACGACGCCCGTGCCATCGGCCGTACCGCCCGTGGCGTAAAGGCGCTGAACCTGGCCGCCGACGATACGGTGGTGGGTATGGAGCTGGTGGACGACGACCATCTGCTGCTGACCGTCACCGAGACCGGCTTTGGCCGTCTCAGCCGTTTCTCCGATTACCGCACCCAGAGCCGTGGCGGTAAGGGTCTGACCAACTACCACACCGCCAAGTACGGTGACGTGGTGGGCATTATGACCGTCAACCCCGAGACCGACGACCTGATTCTGATTTCTTCCGGCGGTATCATCATCCGTATGGCTATGGATGAGATCCGTCTGTGCAGCCGTACCTCTAAGGGCGTACGCGTGATGCGTGTGCCGGAGGGCACCGCCATTGTGTCCATCGCCAGCGCCGAGCACGATGAGGCCCAGGTGAACGCCCACGCCGAGGAAACCGAAAACGCCGATGAGGGCGCTGAGGAGACCGAGGCCGAGAATACCGCAGAGGAAACCCCTGCTGAGGAGTAATGGATAAACTGACCGGGCAGGTTTGTCCGGTCAGTTTTTTGCCTTGCTTTTGCCCTAAAAACTATACTAAAAAATCACCTCAAAAGGTGCTGTTTTGTCACCCCAAAATCCACCCCTGTGGGGAAAGGAACATTTGGTCGAAAAGTGGCGAAAACCCACTCAAATCAAGGGTTTAGCCGGATTTTTTGGTGGAAAAGACCGTTGAAAGTGTGAAAGATTTCGGGTGGTTTTCCACCGCTTTTTGGGGGTGAAGGGGTGAGTTTCCCCCGTTTTCCCCTTTAGCGGGGCAAAACCCCTGTGGAAAAGTGAATGATTTGGTGGAAAACCCACAAAATGGATAATTTTCCACCCAAATTATCCACAATGCCGAAAAAACGGGAAATTTTAGCAAAAATTGGTGCATTTTTAGGCTATTGACACACAAAAAACTAGGGGGTTTTTCTCTCTGGTTGAATAGGACAAAGGCTCCCTCTTGAGGGAGCTGTCAAATGCTTTGCATTTGACTGAGGGAGTTATATTGAAATTAAAAGTAAGTGCCGTTTCCGACGGCTCGCTATACTCCCTCCGTCTTTTCGCCTACGGCGAAAATCCACCTCCCTCTCGGAGGGAGGCTATGGTTCGGTTTTCTTTATCCCGTATTCTATCAGAAAGGAGCAGATCCGATGCGGTTTATGGACGGACAATTTGACGTGGCGGTGATTGGTGCCGGTCACGCCGGTATCGAGGCGGGTTTGGCCGCTGCCCGATTGGGTTTGCACACCGCCGTGTTCACCATCAATATGGATTGGGTGGGCAATATGCCCTGTAACCCCTCCATCGGTGGCACCGCCAAGGGTCACCTGGTGCGGGAGATAGACGCTCTGGGCGGTGAGATGGGTAAGGCGGCGGACGCCACCTTCCTGCAGAGCCGTATGCTCAACCGGGGAAAGGGTCCGGCGGTGCATTCTCTCCGTGCGCAGATTGACCGACGGGATTATTCCGCCTATATGAAAGCGGTGCTGGAGCGCACCGATAATCTGGAGCTGCGCCAGGCGGAGATCACCGCTATGGAGAAGTTGGAGGACGGCACATTTTTGCTGACCTCCCGGCTGGAAGCCCAATACACCGCCCGGGCGGTGATACTGGCCACCGGCACTTTCTTGCGGGGACGCATTTTTGTGGGTGACGTGAGCTATGAGGGCGGTCCGGACGGTATGTTTGCCGCCACCGAGCTGACCGACAGCCTGCTGAAGCTGGGTATCGCCACCCGCCGGTTTAAGACCGGTACCCCTGCCCGTGTCAACCGTCGCAGCATCGACTTTACCAACCTAGAGCAACAGGATGGCGAAGATCCGGTGACGCCTTTCTCTTTTGAGACCACCGAAACGCTGAAAAATACCCTCCCGTGCCACATCACCTGGACGGGTGAGGACACCAAACAGGTGATTTTGGAGAATCTGCACCGTTCACCTCTGTATGGTGGCAAGATTGAGGGCGTGGGCCCTCGGTATTGCCCCAGTTTTGAGGATAAGGTGGTGCGGTTTGCGGATAAAGAGCGCCATCAGGTGTTTATTGAACCCTGTGGCAAGAATACCGACGAAATGTATCTACAGGGTCTGTCCTCCAGCCTGCCGGTGGACGTGCAGATGAAATTTCTGCGCACCATCCCCGGATTGGAGCAGGTGCAGGTGATGCGCCCGGCCTATGCCATCGAGTACGATTGCATCGACCCCTTGCAACTGGATATGACCCTGGAATTTATGGATATCCCCGGCCTGTACGGCGCCGGTCAGTTTAACGGCTCTTCCGGCTATGAAGAGGCCGCCGCCCAGGGTCTGGTGGCGGGTGTCAATGCGGCGCTGAAGCTGAAAGGCGAGGAGCCCATGATTTTGGATCGTGCCAGCAGTTATATCGGCACGCTGATTGACGACCTGACCACCAAGGGTTGCACCGATCCCTATCGGATGATGACCAGCCGCAGCGAATACCGCCTGGTATTGCGCCAGGATAACGCCGACCGCCGTCTGACCCCCATCGGCAGAAGGGTGGGATTGGTGGATGACGCCCGCTGGGAGCGGTACACCGCCCGCCAAGAGGCGATCAATGCTGAGCGTAAGCGGTTAGAGGCGCTGGGATTGGCGCCATCTGCCCAACTGGACGAGATTCTGGCTGCCTGTGGCACCACCCCGGTGGCCAACGGCGCCAAGATGGTGGATCTTATCCGCCGTCCCCAGGTTTCCTACGGGGCATTGGCGCCTGTTGACCCGGATCGCCCGGTATTGGAGCCTCTGGTGGTCGAGCAACTGGAGGTAGAACTGAAATACGAGGGCTATATCCGCCGTGAACAGGCGCAGATCGACGAGATGCGTCGGCTGGAGTGCCGATTGCTACCGGCGGATGCGCCCTATGACCGCATCCACGGTCTGCGCAAAGAAGCCCAAGAGAAATTGCTTAAGGTACGACCCCGCAGCATCGGCCAGGCATCCCGCATCAGCGGTGTCAGCCCGGCGGACGTATCGGTGCTGATTGTGTGGTCCGGCCAAAACGGAAAGGAGTGACCGAAATGTACGATAGAGAGTTGTTTTCTCGGGTGGCAGAGCCTTTTGGCGTAGAGGTCACCCCGGAACTGACGGAAAAACTGGATATTTACGCCCGCCTGCTGGTGGAATGGAATGAGAAAATGAACCTCACCGCCATCACCGACCCTCAGGGCATTGCGGTAAAGCATTTTGCCGACAGCCTGACCGCTGTCAATCTGTTGCCCCAAGGGAAGTTCACCCTGATTGACGTGGGTACCGGTGCCGGATTCCCCGGTGTACCGCTGGCCTTGTACCGCCCGGACTGCCAACTGACGCTGCTGGACAGTCTGAATAAGCGCCTGACCTTTTTGGACACCGTGTGCCGTGAGACCGGCATCGACGCCAAGCTGATTCACGCCCGAGCCGAAGAGGGTGGCAAAAACCCGGCACTGCGGGAGAAATACGACGTGGCCTGTGCCCGTGCGGTGGCCAATCTGCCGGTGCTCTCCGAGTATTGCCTGCCTTTTGTTAAGGTGGGCGGTCGGTTTATCGCCCTCAAGGGTCCCGATGCGGATCGGGAACGTGCCGAGGCCTCTTGTGGCATCGGTGTGCTGGGCGGTAAGATTGCCGACGTGACCGCCCTGACCCTGCCGGCACAGCCCATTGAGGGCATCGAGCCTATGGAGCGTCGCCTGGTGGTGGTGAACAAGGTGAAGTCCACCCCCGCCGCCTATCCCCGCCACGGCTCCAAGATTTCCAAAAAACCTCTGTAAGTAACAGAATTCAACAACCAACTGCGACAGCCTTTTTCTACCATATATGGTATGCTCTGTCTATAGACAAGCCTACTGGTGGTAGAAAAGGGCTGTTTTTGTTATGGAGACCCCCCAATGTTTCATGTGAAACATTGCAAAACGTCCGACGATTGGTTGTTTGCGGATGGGCAAAGCCCATCCCTATAGAACCATACCCGGGTGGGATAGAGTGTAGGCTCCCTCTCCGAGGGAGCTGGCATTTGCTTCGCGAATGCCTGAGGGAGTCTGTAAAAGACGAAAGATGGTAGTAATAACAACGGCTCGCTATACTCCCTCCGTCTTTTCTGCGGTTGACACCGCAGAAAATCCACCTCCCTCTCGGAGGGAGGCTATTTCGCACCACCACAAGCAACCGCATACAACACCCATACCGAAGGAGTGACCTTATGAAAAAATGGAAAGTACCCTATCGGGCAGAGGGGAAGGTGTGGATGATCCCCACTGGGGAGATTCGCCCCAATCCCCACCAGCCACGGCGGGATTTTCCACTGGATACGCTGGTGGAATTGGCCCAAAGCATACGTGAAAACGGGATTTTGCAACCGCTGACCATCAATATGGATACCGGCGTGCCGGTGCTGGTGTCGGGAGAGCGCCGTCTGCGGGCATCCCGCATCGCCGGGCTGGCGGAGGTGCCCTGTGTATTGGTGGAGTCCTCTCCGTTGACCCGCCAGGTGCTGGCGCTGGTGGAGAACCTCCAGCGGGAGGATATGAACTGCTTTGACACCGCCGAGGGCATCCGCAATCTGATGGAAACCCACAACCTGACCCAGTGCCAGGTGGCGGATCGGCTGGGGCTGTCCCAGTCGGCGGTGGCCAACAAACTGCGCCTGCTCCGGTTGCCGGAAGAGGAGCGCCAACAGATGACGGCGGCGGGACTAACCGAGCGCCACGCCCGGGCGCTACTCCGCCTAACCGATGCCCAGCAGCGCCGATTTGTGCTGGAACGGGTGCTGGCGGGAAAGCTGACGGTGGCCCAAACCGAGCGGATGGTGGAGGACGCCCTCAACCAGCGGGTACGCCGGCGTCCGTCCCGACCGCTGATACGGGACGTGCGGGTGTTCTTCAATACCGTCAACCACGCCCTGGAGATTATGCGCCGTGGGGGAATCCCTGCCGAGAGCCACCGCCGAGACGAGGAGGACTATATCGAGTACGTGGTGCGCATCCCCAAAACGGCAGGGGAGAAGAGCCAGTAAACAAAAAAGCACCCCAACAAAGTCTGTTGGGGTGCTTTTGATAGATGGATTAGTTCAGTTCTACCTGATCCTGCAGGTTCTTATCGGTGAGGGCTACATAGGTCTTGCCCTCGGCCACGGTCAGGGGAGTCTCGCCGTCTGCCTCGAAATAGGACAGCTGGTCGGCGGTGCGGGTCCACTTGATCTCACGGGCGGTACCACCGCTCACCAGCAGACCGGAGCCGCTCTCCAGGTCAAAGCTGATGTGGTAGGCGCTGCCGTTTTTATAATCCAGCACGTTGCGCTTGTCAAACATCACGATAACGTTGGACACGGTGATGGTGCCACCGGAACCGGTCTTGTGCTCGTCCATGGCCAGACCATCGCCCTTCATAGTGACACGGTGCTTGGTATACAGGCCGGTCTCCTCGTTGTAGGTGAAACCGATGTTATAGCTGTGGGAGATCTTGATATCCAGGGTGCTGGCGGGCTTGTCGCCTTCCTTTTTGCCAAAGGTAAAGGGGGATTTGGTCTCGGTGGTGGTCTTATAGCCGTATTTCTTCACCAGTTCCTGCACCTTGTCCTTCAGGAAAGCCTTGCGGTTCCAGGATACGTTGTCGCTGGCGGACAGGGTGGGGTCGATCTCGGATGCGGACTCGATGTCGTTGACGCCCAGGTTCTTGATGGCGTTTTTGGCATCTTTGGAACCGCCCACGTGGCAGTAGATGGCGTCCAGAGCGTCGACAAAGTTGACGAAGTGAGGACGGGCAGAGCGCACGGGACCAACACGGTCAGCGATGCGGTCTACGCTGGAGAAGATGGCCAGCATACGGGGGATACCGGCCTCGGTCTCGGTCTCGAAGTACATATCGGCGTGCTCGATACCGATCTGGGTGATGTCGGCGGACTCGTCGGGAACGGCGTAGGCCACCGGACGGTTATTCTCGGTCTCCATATCGGCGGCACCGGTCAGGGGGTTGATGTTTTTGGCGGGTGCCGGCTCGGTAGTGGTGGTGGTAGGTACGGTGGTGGACTCGGTGGCGTTGGACAGATCTTCTTCGGTGGGCTGTTCGTTACAGCCACAGGCGGTCAGGCCGGCCAGCAGAGTCAGAACAAACAGAAGGGATAACAGACGACGGGTGATGGATTTCATAGCGGTCGCTCCTTTGTTTTAGTTTCTAACTTTTATTCTAACATGCCCCTTTTGGTTTTTCAATAGCAAATTACCCCATTTTCTTGACATTTTGTGGTTTTACGGGTAAACTACTACTATACATTGTATATATGCCTCCTTAGTTAAATGGATATAACAGCCCCCTCCTAAGGGGCAGTTGTGAGTTCGATTCTCGCAGGGGGTGCCAAGAACAGAGCATGGCCTATTGGCAATGCTCTGTTCTTTGTTCTGATTTGAAGCGTCGAACTCCTAAAAGGACGTTTTTTCCACTTGTTTATGGTTGGTAGGGCATGTTATAATGTGTTGGTGAGGTGAAAGTATGTATCCCTATTTGTTTGGGCATCCTGATTTGTGGATGTACGATTTGATCGGCGCGCTGGGTCTGGTGATGTTGCCGGTGTTCTTCTTGTGGCGCAGAACCTGGCCGGTTCGTCTGGGCGGTGCCGCCAAGGAGCATATTGCCCGCTACGCCGGATGTGACGCTGTTCCGCTGTGGGGAAGACCCCGGTTTTGGGCGGTGCTGAGCACGGCGTTGCCCCTGTTGATACATTTGGTGTTTTTTGCGCTGGGTGGCGAGCGGTTTGCTGCCTTGGTGGGTCGCACCACCGAGTTTTTTGGCTACGTGCTTTTGTCGGCGGTGGGTATGACGCTGTGTGCCGGAGCCTTGGGCTATGCGCCCTGGCGGTGGCTGGATCGCACTGTTCCGTTGTATCTGTCTATGGCCACGGTGCTGAAGCTGAGCTGTTTTTGCGCCGGTTGCTGTTACGGTCTGCCCTGGGAACACGGCCTGTATAACCACAAGACGGGTCAGATCCAGTTTCCCATCCAGTTGGTGGAGATGGCGCTGTACGGGGTGCTGTTGGTGGTGCTGACTCGCTACAAGGGTCGTCCCGGACGGCGGTTTTTGCTGTTTTTGGCGGGTTATGGCGGTGTGCGGTTTCTAATCCAGTTTTTCCGTGCAGATCGCCCGATTTTCAGCGGTTTCCATTGGATGAGCGGTGTTATCTGTATGGTGGCGCTGGTGGGAATGGTGCTCAGCCGGGTTATCCCCACCAAACCGAAAGAAAACGCCTAAGGTAAGGCTCAAGGTTTAGTACAAGCCTTGAGCCTTTTTTCCGTAATAAGCGGTTTGCCACGGGAAAGGAGCTAAAAACCCGTCGGTTTGTCTTGACAAGGAGCGGTGCGGAGGCTATAATATAGGACAGAAACAAGGTCTGTCAACCGCGTGAAGGTCCACCGCCGGCAACGACACTCTGTAATTTTGTCTGCCGACGATCGGCGGGCTTTTTTTATGCGCAAAAACAGACGGTGTTCAAAATTAAGGAGGAAAGAAAATGAAACTGATTTACAACGTTCACGACAAGCCGAAGTTTGGTCAGCTGATCATCTTCGCCATCCAGCAGCTGCTGGCCATCATGGCTGCCACTCTGGTTGTGCCGATCATCATCGGCAACGGTATGAGCCCCTCTGCCGCTCTGTTTGGCGCCGGTATCGGTACCCTGGTGTACTTGACCTTCACTAAGTTCCGCAGCCCTGTATTCCTGGGCTCTTCTTTCGCCTTCCTGGGCTCCATGGCCGCCGCCTTTGCCGGTGGCGTCAGCATGGCGCTGGGCTATCTGGGCCTGATCATCGGTGCCGTTATGGCCGGTCTGGTCTACGTGATTATCGCTATCGCCGTTAAGTTCGCCGGTGTCAACTGGCTGAACAAGCTGATGCCTCCCGTGGTTATCGGTCCCACCGTGGCCATCATCGGTCTGTCCCTGGCCGGCAACGCCGTGGGCGATCTGCAGGCCGGCGAGGTCACCAAGCTGGTGGACGGCGCCTCTGTCCAGTGCGCCAACGTATTCGTGTGCATCCTGGTTGGTCTGGTGACCCTGGCTGTGACCATGATCTGCGCCACCTACGGCAAGAAGATGGCTCGTCTGATTCCCTTTATCCTGGGTATCCTGGCCGGTTACGCCGTGGCCGGCATCTGCACCATTATCGGTGACGCCGCCGGTATCGACGCTCTGAAGGTCATCAACTTCGGCTACTTCTCCGCTCTGGTAGAGGGTGGCGTTTCCCTGAGCACCTTCGTGTCTGTGCCCGATTTCACCTTCCTGACCGCTCTGGGCGGCTTCAAGGAGCTGAACGGCGCTTACATCGGCACCATCGCCGCTGCCTATATCCCCGTGGCCTTTGTGGTGTTCGCCGAGCACGTGGCTGATCATAAGAACATCTCCACCATCATCGAGCGCGATCTGCTGGAGGATCCCGGTCTGCACCGCACCCTGCTGGGCGACGGTATCGGCTCTATGGCCGGCGCTCTGTTCGGCGGTTGCCCCAACACCACCTATGGCGAGTCTGTTGGTTGTGTGGCTATCACCGGTAACGCCTCTGTGGTGACCATCATCACCGCCGCTGTGGGCGCTATCCTGATCTCCTTCATCACTCCCTTTGTAGCCTTTGTTGACTCCATTCCTCCCTGTGTGATGGGCGGTGTCTGCATGGCTCTGTACGGCTTTATCGCTGTATCCGGTCTGAAGATGATCCAGAAGGTTGACCTGGAGCAGAACAAGAACCTGTTTGTGGTGTCCGTGATCCTGATCGCCGGTATCGGCGGCCTGGCTCTGAACTTCCAGTTCGGCTTTGGCACCATCACCATCACCTCTATCGCTACCGCTCTGATTCTGGGTATCCTGACCAACCTGCTGCTGCACAAGGCTAAGGATCAGTAATTCGGTATCATCCCTACGACCGCCGACGGTTTTCCGTCGGCGGTCTTTTTTTGTTTGTTGTGTGGTGAATAAGCCTCCCTCCGAGAGGGAGGTGGATTTTCTGCGGTGTTAACCGCAGAAAAGACGGAGGGAGTATAGCGAGCCGTGATGGTGTTGTGCAATTTTGTAGAGATAAGACGGACGACCAATGGTCGTCCCTACGGGTTCTGTTTAGGCCGGCACGAATTGTAGGGGAGGGTGGATGTTTTGTGATGTTTCACGTGAAACGTGGCGCTCTACAATTGTGCAGACCGTTAGCTAACGTTACGCCGCCACGAGAATGGGCGTTGCCCATTCTCCCTCAATTCAGCTCCGTATTATAAGAGACCATTTGAGCGAAAACTGCATTTTCCAACCCAAAAACAGTTTACAGACCCCCATTTCTATGATAAACTAGTATCTATAATAGGTAAATATACGAAAAACAGCCAAAAATGGATAAGCGAGGACGAAACTATGGCAAAAATTATGGCAGTAGTCACCCAAAAGGGTGGCGTTGGAAAAACCACCTCGGCGGTGAATTTGGCATCGGCGATGGGTGCTTTGGGTAAAAAATGCCTGTTGGTGGACATCGACCCCCAGGGTAATGCCACCAGCGGTGTGGGCGTGGACAAGCGCGAGGTGAAGCTGTCTACCTACGATATGCTCACCGGCAAAGGGGATGCACGAGAGGCGATTCTCGCCACTCCCTTTGAGAATCTGTGGATTTTGCCCGCCAGTGTGTCTCTGGCCGGCGCCGAGATCGAGATGGTGGACATCCCCCATCGTGAAAAACGGCTGAAGGCCGCATTGGCACCTTGCCGTGAGGCATTCGACTACATCCTCATCGATTGCCCGCCGGCGCTGGGTCTGCTGACCCTGAACGCCCTGGTGGCGGCAGACACCTTCCTTATTCCTGCCCAGCCGGAATACTATGCGCTGGAGGGTCTGTCTCAGTTGATTGCCACCGTCCGCCAGGTAAAACGGTTGTATAACCCCACCCTGGAGTTGGAGGGCGTGATGTTTACCATGTACGACGGTCGCACCAACCTGACCCAGCAGGTGGTGGCCGAGGTGAAGAAGTTCTTCCCCCGTAAGGTGTACGGCACCGTGATTCCCCGTACCGTGCGCTTGGCCGAGGCGCCCAGCTTTGGTCGTCCCATCCACTATTACGATAAGACCGGTAAGGGCGCCAAGGCCTATACCGAACTGGCAAAAGAGATTCTGCAGAAGCAGTAAGGAGAGAAAAGTATGGCTAAGAAATTCGGCGGTCTGGGCAAGGGCCTGGACGTATTGTTTTCCGAGAATACCCTAGAGGACGGCGCCACCACCGTGACCCTGCCTCTGGACGAGATTATCCCCAACCGTGACCAGCCCCGTAAGCAGTTTGACGACGAGGCGCTGGCGGATCTGTCCGCATCCATCGCCCAGCACGGCGTGCTGCAGCCCCTGTTGGTGCGTCCTATGCCCGACGGCAGCTATCAGCTGGTGGCGGGTGAGCGTCGCTGGCGCGCCAGCCGTATGGCCGGTCTCACCGAGGTGCCGGTGGTTATCCGTGAGATGAGCGAGCAGGAGTCCGCCGAGCTGGCGCTGATCGAGAACCTCCAGCGTGAGGATCTGAACCCGATGGAAGAAGCCATCGGCTACCGCACCCTGATGGAGAACTACGGTATGACCCAGGAGCAGGCCGCTCAGGTGGTGAACAAGTCCCGCCCGGCGGTGGCCAACGCTCTGCGCCTTTTGCAGTTGCCGGAGGCGGTCACCGACCTGGTGTCCGAGGGCAAACTGTCTGCCGGTCACGCCCGTACCGTGCTGGCCTTTGAGGGCGAGGACGCCCAGATTGCTGCCGCCAATCAGGCAGTGGATAAGGGTCTGTCGGTGCGTGAACTGGAGAAGATGGCCAAGGCCGCTAAGCGCAAACCCGCCCAGCCTGCCAAGCCCAAGTCCCGTGAGAGTTTCTATGACGAGGTGGAGCTGGCACTGCGGGAGAATCTGGGTCGCCAGGTAAAGGTGTCCGTAACCCCCAAGGGCGGTCTGCTGCAGGTGGAGTTCTTCGACCCCGAGGATCTGCGCGCCCTGGCCAACAAGCTGGCAGACAAGGAGTAAAAATGAATCGCCTGTACATTCGGGAGGTGCTGTTGCGACAGCCTCCTGCGGAGGGTTCGTATCTTCGTGCCATTCCCGTGATTCAGCGGATGATGGAGGGACAATCCATTCGGCTGACCGCCCCGGTCACCTTTTTGGTGGGGGAGAACGGCATCGGAAAATCCACCTTGATTGAGGGAATTGCCGTTGCCAGTGGGTTTAACCCGGAGGGCGGTACGCGTAATTTTACTTTCTCTACCTCCGATTCTCATTCGGAGTTACACTCCTTGATGACCGTAGCGAAAGAAGCCTATCCGAAAGACGGCTTTTTTCTCCGGGCAGAGAGTTTCTATAATGCTATCAGTTACATTGATTCGGTGCGAGCCGTTCGCAACTATGGCGGAAAGTCGCTGCACAGTATGTCCCACGGCGAGGGCGTTTTGACCTTAGTGCAGAATCGGTTTTGGGGCAACGGTCTATATATTATGGACGAGCCGGAAGCGGCGTTATCGCCCTCTCGATTGCTGACCTTGTTGGTAGAGATGCATCGGTTGGTGCAACAAGGCTCCCAGTTTATTGTTGCTACCCACTCGCCGATTTTGTTGGCATACCCCGGTGCTTGTGTGCTGGAATTGTCTGAGGAGGGCATCCGGCAGGTGGATTACCGAGATACCGAGCATTATCAGATTACCCGACGTTTCTTGCAAGACCCAGATAGAATGCTGGCTGCTTTGCTGAATGAGGGCGAGTGACATAGGATAGTTGCAGAACCTTGCCTCCCCTTGTCAGGGGAGGTGGCAAAAATCTTTGATTTTTGACGGAGGGGTAGTTTTGCTTTGCACAACGGCTACTTATACGGAGAGTATATTATGGAACGAATTATACCAAAAGAATATGAAATGCCCATTAAAGTGGCTTCTTTTGACGTGGGCGCCAACGGAAAGATGCGTCTGTCCGCCCTATTGCGGTATCAGCAAGAGGCAGGAGAACAGCACCTGGTGGGTGCCGGTCTGGGCTGGCAAGATATGCTGAATATGGGTATGGTGTTTGTCACCTCCCGCTGGCACACGGTGATCCACCGCCTGCCGGAAATGGAGCCGGTGACCCTCACCACCTGGCATCGGGACCGCAAAGGTCCGCGGTTTTTCCGTTGTTATGAGTGGCGTGACGCCAACGGTGACCTGCTCATCGAGGGCGTGATGCAGTTTGCTCTGGTGTCGGTGGCGGAGCATCGCCTGCTCCGTGGCGACGAGTTTATGGAGATTGCTCCTTTGCCGGACAGTCCCCGCCAGGTGGGTTGCGCCGATCCCGGTCGGTTCTCCACTGTGGGCACCCAGCCGGCAGGCGCCTATACCGTCCGCTGGTCGGACACCGACCGCAACGGTCACCTGAACAACACCCATTACGCCGACCTGATGCTGGATTATTTGCCCGCAGAGCGGTTGGGGTGCGACCCCGCCGAGGTGGATCTCCACTTTGCCGGCGAGTGCCGTATGGGTGACACCCTCACCTTGGCGGTAGCGGAAGAGGCAGATACCTGCACCGTTACCGGTGATACCGAGAGAGGCCGGAGCTTTGCCGCCCGGATACGCTATGGACTTTAACGAGGCCTGTGCCCGTGTGCGCCAAGGGGATATTCGCCCCGGTGGCATCGGCATTTTGCAAGAGAAACCCCTCCACGCCACCTTAAAATGGTGGGTGGACGACAACCCCGACCATCACGAGATCACCCTGCCCTGTGGGCGGGTGGCAGACGTGTATGACGGCGAGCGGGTGTATGAGATACAGACCGGCGGATTTTCGCCACTGCGCAAGAAGTTGGAGCAACTGTTGCCCCACTATCCGGTGACGGTGGTGCATCCCATCCCCCGGCGGAAATACCTGTCCTGGATTGACCCGGACACCGGCGAGACCACCCCGCCACGGAAAAGTCCCAAGGTGGGCGGATTTGTCCAGGCCGGCGCCCAACTGATATACATTCTACCCCTGTTGGGGCATCCCAACCTGACCATACGGCTGGTACTGATGGATATGGAAGAACAGCGCCTGGCGGATGGCTGGGGCAAGGAGGGAAAGCGGGGTAGCCACCGGGTGGTGCAGCTGCCCCTGACCCTAGAGGATACCCTTACTCTGGAAAGGGCAGAGGACTATCGGGCGTTGTTGCCCGACGGTCTGCCGGCAGAGTTTACCGCCACCCAGTTTGGCAAAGCCGCCCGTCTGCAAGGGCGGAAACTGGGCGGTACCCTCAAGGTGCTGATGGACCGTGGAGTGCTCACCCGTGAAAAAGAGGGCCGTGAGTATCGGTATCATCGGGTGTAAACTAGGCAGCCAATGGGGCATAGGGTATTGCCGAGGTATTAGCCGCGATAGCGGTAAGCCTCCCTTGTGTAAAGGGAGGTGGCATTTGCGAAGCAAATGACGGAGGGATTGTTATGGAAAGAAAACACAACAAGAAAAATATCCCTTTTGCTCGGCACCTCCGTAAAAATATGACAAAGGAAGAACGTCACCTTTGGTATGATTTTTTGCGAACTTATCCAATAAAATGTCTTCGGCAGAAACTTATTGGAAGGTATATCGTGGATTTTTATTGTGCAGAAGCTCAGTTAGTTATAGAGCTTGACGGATCGCAACATTATGACGATAAGAAGATTAGTGCAGACGAAGAGAGAACAAAATATTTAGGAGAGTATGGAATTACCGTTTTGCGCATTCCCAATAACAAGATTTTTAGTGATTTTCGTGGCGTATGTGAGTGTATCGATGCGAGAGTGAGACAATACCTCCGACCTCGCTGACGCTCGGCCACCTCCCTTTACACAAGGGAGGCTTACCGCCTGTGGCGTTGATGTTGTGCTGAAACGGAACCATCCGTTTTGCAATATACAGTCAGTTCGTAACCATCCTGACTTAAAACAAAACTAAGGAGAGAAACAACATGAATCAAGCAAAAACCAATCGTATCCGCAATTTGGTGGTGGCCGGTCTGATTGCCGGTCTGTACACTGCCCTCACCCTGGTGCTGGCACCCATTTCTTTCGGCACCATCCAGTGCCGTCTGTCCGAGGTGCTCACCATCCTGGCGGCCTATTCCCCGGTGGCGGTCACCGGTCTAACGGTGGGCTGCGCCCTGTCCAACCTGATCGGTCTGACCATGGGCGCCAACGTGGCGGGTGCGCTGGACATTCTGCTGGGCACTTTGGCCACCGGTCTGGCGGCCTGGCTGTCCTATCGTCTGCGGGGTATCCGCTGGGGCGGATTGCCGGTGCTGTCCACCTTACCTCCGGTGATTCTCAACGCCCTGATTGTGGGTACCGAACTGGCGGTGGTGGTAGGTCCCAACACCTTTTCCGGCTGGCTGATGTGGTCGGCTTCGGTAGGTGCCGGTCAGCTGATTGCCTGTGTGGGCGGAGGTCTGCTGTTGGCAAAAACCCTGCAAAAAAGCAAGATTATCACCTATTTGGAGCAAAATAATTATACAAATCGGTGAAACAGATATAGATTATACAGAAAGTAAAGGGAATTCCTATGAAATCCACCTTGCGACATTATGGGCCGGTGGCGTTACTGCTGGCTCTCATATTGGTGGTGTCCACGCTGTTGGGGATGTGGGTTGGCACCGGCGATACCGATGCCGAGCATCGGGTGCTGGTCACCACCTATCCCTTATACGTGGCGGCGCAGACCATCCTGGGCGGCGAAGGCGACGTACAACTAACCCTGTTTTCCGGTGCGGGTACCGGCTGTCTTCACGATTATCAGCTGACCCCGGCGGACCGCCTGGCGCTGGAAAGAGCCACTTTGGTGATTACCAACGGCGTGGGCGAAGAACCCTTTTTGGACGGCATCGCACCGGAGCGTGTGGTGAGCACCGGCGAGGATACCACCGACCTGTTGTGCGCCGACCATCACCACGAGGGTGAGCATCACCACGAGGAGACCTATAACGAGCACGTGTGGGTCAGCCCCAAGCGGTATTCCCGTCAGGTGTTGGCGGTGCTGAACACGTTGATTGCCCTGGACCCCGCCAACGAGGCGCTCTACCGCAGTAACGCCGAGAATTATCTGCACTACGTGGACGACGTGTGGGCGCAGATGACCGGGGCCTCTCTGTCCGGACGACCCTGTGTGCTGTTCCACGATTCGCTGGCCTATCTGGCGGCGGACTTGGGTCTGGACGTACAGCTGACCCTCACCTTTGACGGCGACAGCGGTATCTCTGCTGAAGCGTTGGCCCAGGTGGAGCGCCTGGCACAGGCACACCCCGACCTATTGCTCATCTACGATACCCAGTACCCTGTCCGTTACGGCACCATTGATGGTTTGGTGCCGGCCGACCAGGTACTGGCGCTGGAAACGGCGGTGGTGGGCAACGGCTCGGCCACCGACTGGGTGGACGCCATGGTGCGCAACGCCCAAAAACTAAACCAACTGACAGGAGGTGACGCACCGTGAGCGGATGCGGTCTGCATTGTTTGAAAATCAATAACATCACCGTCCGTGCCGGAGGACAGACTCTGGTAGAGGACGTGAGTCTGCACGCCCATTGCGGTGAGATCACCGCCCTTATCGGGCGCAACGGTGCGGGCAAGAGCACCCTGTTCAAGGCGCTGTTGGGGCAGATGCCCCACACCGGCGAGGTGGTCTTTACCGGTCACGATGGTGTACCGGCCCACCGCAAACCCCGTATCGGCTATGTCCCCCAAAGCCTGAACATCGACAAGAGTTCTCCCGCCACCGTGCTGGATATGGCGGTGGCCTACACCTCTCACTGGCCGGCCTTTTTGCCCATACCGAAAAAACTGCGCCGGGACATTGCCGACCATTTTGCTCGGTTTGATGCGGCGGATCTGCTGGACAAGCCGGCGGGACGTCTCTCCGGTGGTGAGTGGCAGCGGGTGCTGTTGGCTATCGCTACCCGACCCCATCCGGATATGCTGGTGTTGGACGAGCCTGTATCCGGCGTGGACGAGGCGGGTCTGCTCCGCTTTTATGCTCTGCTGGAGCAGCTGCGCCAAGAGGATATGGTGATTCTGCTGATCTCCCACGATCTGCAGTTTGTGCGCCACCACGCCGACCGGGTGGTGCTGTTGGACCGCCAGGTGTTGGCCAAGGGATCGCCCGTTGACGTGTTCTCTTCCAAAGCTTTCCGTCAGGCATTCCCGAAAGGGGGTAGTGACGATGTTTGATTGGCTACAGTATGAATTTATGCGCACCGCCTTGGTGGCGGTGGTGCTGATGGTACCGCTGACCGCTCTGCTGGGCACGTTGGTGGTGAACAATCGGATGTCTTTCTTCTCCGACGCGTTGGGTCACTCGGCGCTGACCGGTGTGGCCATCGGTGTCATTGCCGGCGTGTCGGATTACCGCTGGATACTGATGCTGTTCGGCGTGGCTTTTGCCCTGCTGATGAACCGCATCCGTCGCAGCCGCATTTCTTCCACCGATACGGTTATCGGCGTGTTTTCGTCGGTGGGCGTGGCGCTGGGTCTGGCTCTGCTGTCCGCCAAGGGCAACCTGAGCAACTACCAGAGTCTGCTGGTGGGCGATATCCTCAGCATCACCCGTGAGGAGCTGTGGGTGTTGGGCGTGGCGCTGGCGGTGACGGTGGCGCTGTGGGTCTGCTGTTTTAACGGCTTTTTCGCCGTGTCGGTGAGCGCCTCGGTGGCTAAGAGCAAGGGCTTCCGCACCCGTCTGCTGGATAACCTGTTTGTGGTGCTGGTGGCGGTGGTGGTGATGCTGTCCATCCGCTGGGTGGGTCTGTTGCTTATCAACGCTATGCTGATTCTGCCCGCCGCTTCTGCCCGTAATGTGGCACGGAGTATGCGCTCTTACCACCTGTTGTCGGTGGTGTTCGGTCTGTTTGCCGGCGTGCTGGGTCTGGCGGTGTCCTATTACGGTGGCATCGCCACCGGTCCCGCCATTATCCTGATGCTGGCGGCGGTATTCTTCGGCACGTTCCTGTTGCGGAAGAAATAATCATCACATTCTGCCGAAGGGCAGAAGTAAACATAGGGAGGGTATCTGTATGAGAAAAGCGAAAAACCGGCTGGTGTTGTTGCTGTCCGGCGCTATGATGCTGTCGTGCATCGCCTGTGGCGCAGAGCCAACAGCGCCCGCCCCACAGCAACCCTCTGCACAAGCGTCCACCAAAGACCCCCAGACGGTAGAGCAAGTATCCCGGCTGGTGGCAGAAGAAAAATACGAAGAAGCGTATTTAATTCTAAAAGATTTGGACGGCGCTGAAGCGGACACCTGGAAAAAGAAACTGGTGTATTTGCCCACAACGGGATACGAGTATGACGAGCAAAATCGGCTGATCCGTATGGTAGCGCCCCAGTTTACCGAAGAATATACTTACGATGACCGGGGCAACCTGCTCCGGGAGACCACCACCTGGGACGATGGCGACGTGACCATGACGGAAAACGTCTATGACGATGCCGGTCGTTGCATTTCTTACCGTCTCACTTATGAAGATGAGACTTGGGACAACGTTTGCACCTATAACGATGCCGGTCTGCTGGAGCGGGTGGACAGCAAAACCACCAACTTGGATGAGCAAAAGATCGAGAACTCGGTTTATTACTACAACGACCAAGGCGAGGAGATCGGCTATACCTACACAGACTTTTTGGGTCGTCCCTTCGGCTATTTCAATACCTATGACGATAAGGGCAACCTGATTTCCGCCAAAACGTTGGATCGGAGCAAGGTGATTGTGCAGAACTACACCTACAACGACCAAGGGAAAATGCTCACCATCAACGAGATCCAGTACGACGAAGAAGTGTATAGCGGTGTCTATACCTATGACGATCAGGGTAGATGTCTGACCTATACCGAAACCGGTGGTAACTATGTAGAAACCGAGCGGTTTACCTATGACGACCAAGGCAACTGTGTTCGCTACCAGTACGACCAGGATTCTCCCGACAAAGATATGGAACAGCACTACGTGGTGACCACCCAGCACACCCACGACGCCTACGGACGGCAACTGGATTGCGTAGAGACCTGTGTGGAAGAGGGGAAAACCGAGATTACCCAAACCACCTACGTCTATACCGCCACCGGATATACCAAAACCGTCACCGTGACAGTAGATGGCGAAAAGACGGTGGAGACAGAGACCTGGAAACTGACGTATTTCCCGGAGGGTATCCCGAAAGATATGGAGCACCTGATTGAAACGGAATGATTTGGTAAACGAGGCGATTAGAATGGAAAAAATCAAGGCTTTTTTCGTCAAAAAGGACGTGCAACCCTCTGCAAAATTGTATTTTGTGGACGCCATGGGCAGTATGGCGCTGGGTCTGTTTGCCACCCTGCTCATCGGTACCATCTTTGACACGGTGGGGCAATACACCGGCTGGGCATTACTGGGCGAGATTGCCGGCTATGCCAAGGCCTGTACCGGTGCGGCGCTGGGCGTGGCCATCGGCCATCGGCTAAAGGCACCGCCCTTGGTGTTGCTCTCCGGTGCGGTTGCCGGTATGATTGGCAACGGTATGGGCGCCATCTTTACGTTGGATGGGGTAGAGTTATCTCTCACCGCCGGTCCCGCCGGCGCCTTTGTGGTGTGCATCATTGCCATTGAACTGGGCAAACTGATTTCTAAGGAAACCCCGGTGGATATTTTGGCCACGCCCGTGGTCACCATTCTGTCGGCGGCGCTGGTGGCCAAGCTCTGCTGTCCCGCCATCGCCTACGGTATGTACTGGCTGGGCACCTTTATCAATACCGCCACCGAGATGCAACCTCTGCTGATGGGCGTGGTGGTGTCGGTGGTGGTGGGCATCGTGCTCACCCTGCCCATTTCCTCTGCCGCCATCTGTGCGATGATTGGCATCGCCGGTCTGGCGGGTGGCGCGGCCACCGCCGGCTGTTGCGCCCAGATGGTGGGCTTTGCGGTGATGTCTTTCCGTGAGAATAGATGGGGTGGCTTGGTGGCTCAGGGTCTGGGCACCAGTATGCTCCAAATGGGCAACATCGTGAAAAATCCACGGGTTTGGATTCCGCCGATTGTGGCGTCCGCCATCACCGGTCCGATGGCGACTATGCTGTTTAAGCTGGAGTGCACCGGCGTATCTGCCGGTATGGGTACCTGCGGTCTGGTAGGCCCTCTGGGTATTCTCACCGCCATGGGCACCGACAGTTGGCACGCCTGGATGGGCATCGTCACCGTGTGCCTGGTGGTGCCGGCGGTGCTGACCCTGGTATTTGCCGAGATTCTCCGCTATATGGGTTGGATAGGCGAAAACGATCTAAAACTGGAATTGTGATGAAAAAGCCGAGACGTCTGTCTCGGCTTTTCGCAATTATTACAATCTTGTCATAAATATAGCCAAAATAATTTTCGCGCAGTATAATGCACTCATAATAAAGGGAAAAGAGGTGGCACTATGTCCATCATTCGTGAATATTTCGGCATCGGTGGTTATCAGCGTGTGCCCGAGGGTGCCTATTCTTGGCAGCACCTGACCTTTGTGGGCTGTTTGATGGCGCTGATGGTGGGTCTGGCGGTGTGGCTGGGTCGGCGCAATCGCCAGGCTGAGGATAAGCAAAAAAATGCGGTTCTCTGCTGGGCGGCCATCCTCATTGACGGCCTGGAACTGATTAAGATTGGCATCGCCTGCTGGTCTCAGACCCAAAGTGGCTATCCCTGGTACCACGGCGTATTGTACAACCTGCCCCTGTTCCTCTGCTCCATCCAGCTGATTACCATCCCCTTGGCGGCCTTTTCCACCGGTCGGCTGAAAGAGGCGGCGCTGGATTTTGTGTCCATCTTTGGCCTGCTGGGCGCTGTGGCCGGCACCGTGGGTGCGGCACAGAACTACAGCAATTATCCCGTGTTGGGATTTGATAATATGGTGTCCGGCTTCACCCACTGCATTTCCGGTTTTGCGGCGCTGTACATCCTCATCTCCGGTATGGCCAGTATGAAGCGGGAAAACACCCCCTTGACCTTTGCCATTCTGCTGACCTTTGTGGGTGGTGCGCTGATTGCCAACGACGCCATCGACTATAACTATATGTTCCTGCGTCAGGGCGATGGCACCCCCTACGATATCCTGTATAATCTGGTAGAGGGTCACCCGGTGTGGTATCCTCTGGGTGTGGTTGCCCTGTTTGTGGTGTACGTTCTGCTGTTTTACGCCGGCTATTATCTGTCCACCAAATCCAAAAAAATGAAGGAGCCTGTCACCTGTTGACAGGCTCTCTCTTTTTTGGTATGCTTAACCCATTGTAGTTGCGGGGATTTTCCCCCAAGGAGGTTCGTTTATGAAAAGATGGTTATTCCTGTTGGTGGCGTTGTTGGTGACCCTCACCGCCTGCGGTGATGCTCAGCCGGCACAGACCGCCACCCCTACCACCACCGCACCGCCTGTCGAGACGGATATCCGCATCGAGGATATCGACTGGAAACTGACCACCCACAAGGATGGTAAGGATACCTATCTGGCGGTCACCTATACCAACCATTCCGAATATACCTTTTCTTCGTTTAAGATGAAGTTTGCTGAGAAAGAGGGTGTCACCAAAGAACAGCGGGATGCCTATTGGTCTGCGCTGGAAAAGAGCCTGGGCGACGACGCCAAGGCCACGCTGCAGGATATGCGCTCTATGCTGGAGATTTACGACGACCAGGGTCTGCAGGCGTACGCCAAGGACACCAAGGCGTCCAAGCCCGGCGCCACCGCCACCGTCCACTGTCTGCTCAATGACCAGCTGGAGAGCAAAAACGTGGCGTTTCCGGAGTTGTACGATCCCTACGTGATGGATATCGAGTACAAAAAAGGCGACGAAACGGTGATCATCCACTACAATTTCCAAAACAAAACCTATTCTGTGCGCTAAAAAAGCGGGAAAAATAGGATATTTAGCAGATTGTTGTTGAAATGTGTGCAATCTTATGCTATAATACACAGGACTTTTGCAAATAAGGAGAGAAAACCGTGTTACCTTTGGCTATTGCTATTACCAGTGGAATGAAAGAGCTGATCGTTTGGGTCGTGTTGGTGGTTGCCGGCATTATCATCACCGCCATCGTGCTGTCCATTGTTCAGGGTTTCCGCTCGGATTTGAGATACATTGAGATGGAGATTGGCCGTACCGACGGACGGGAAAAGGCCCATTGGGAGCGTCGCAGACGGGAGTTGTGGTTGTCGCTGATTCCTTTCTACAGACCTCGCCGCCGTAAACGCCATCACGACGACCATCATCACCACCATTAATCAAAACGGAGAAAGCATACGTTGCTTTCTCCGTTTTTTATTTTCCCAATTTTGGGTGGTGTATTTTGCCCCACACGGCGCACAATGAAAAGGATACGTAAAAAGGAGTGGTGGTATGACGGCGCTGATCGATATGCAGGGCATCTGTAAGCAATATACCGTGGGCGGTCAGACCGTCAAGGCGCTGGACGGGGTGGATTTTTCGGTAAAGGCAGGGGAGATGGTGGCGATTTTGGGACCCTCCGGCTCGGGCAAATCCACCCTGATGAATCTGCTGGGTTGCTTGGATACCCCCACCGCCGGGAGGTATCGGCTGGCGGGTGAGACGGTAGAGGGTATGACCGAGGGGCAATTATCCCGTATCCGCAGCCGCACGGTGGGGTTTGTGTTTCAGAATTTTCAGTTGTTGCCGGGTCTGACCGCCCGGGAGAACGTGGAACTGCCCCTGATCTATCGGGGTGTGGCAGAAAAGACCCGCCGGCAACTGGTGCAGGAGAGTCTGCGCCGGGTGGGATTAGCCACCCGGATGGATCACCGCCCGGGGCAATTGTCCGGTGGACAGCAGCAGCGGGTGGCCATCGCCCGAGCCATCGCCGGGCGTCCGCCGATGCTGTTGGCGGACGAGCCTACCGGCAATCTGGACACCACCGCCGGCAAGGAGATTATGGAGCTGTTGCGGGATCTCCACAGCGGTGGGCATACGGTGGTGATCATCACCCACGACCCCGCCATCGGCGCCGCCTGCCCCCGCCGGGTGATTATGCGGGATGGCAAACTGACAGAGGGATAATTGTATACAGGTGGTATAAAACGCTTATCATTATACAATGTGTTCGCAAAAAACAGTGCGATCGCTGCGTTACGTCAACAATCCCTCCGACCTCGCTGACGCTCGGCCACCTCCCTTTACACAAGGGAGGCTAGGATTCTCGGCACCCAAACAGAGCACAAAAAAAGACATCACCGGGTGGTGATGTCCTTTTTTTGGTGACCCGTCGGGGACTCTGAACCCTGTGTCTTGGCTATGCCAAGCCACCTATAGTTTGCTTCGTTAATACTTCGCAAACTAGCGGGATTCTCGGCACCCAAACAGACACAAAAAAAGACACTCCGTGGGGAGTGTCCTTTTTTTGGTGACCCGTCGGGGACTCGAACCCCGGGCCCTTTGATTAAAAGTCAAATGCTCTACCAACTGAGCTAACGGGTCATGCACATAAATTGCTAACCCATTATAACCACCTACAACGAAAAAGTCAAGCAAAATCTTGATTTTTTCACAGTTGGGGAGAAAATCCACCACAAAATCCGAAAATTTACAATTTATCTTTACCTTTTCCGGGGAATTTGGTACAATGGAGAAAAGAGAAATACCCCATTACCGAAAAGGAGTGGTTGATACATGAAAACCGTAGCCGATTATATCCGCACCATCCCGGATTTTCCCGAAGAGGGCATTTTGTTCCGTGACGTGACCAGCGTGCTCAAGTCCGCCGAGGGTCTCAAACTGGCCATCGACGAACTGCAAAAGCGTCTGGAGGGTGTCGAGTTTGACGCCATCGCCGGTGCCGAGAGCCGTGGCTTTATCTTCGGTATGCCCTTGGCCTATAACCTGGGCAAACCTTTTATCCCCGTCCGCAAGGCGGGCAAACTGCCCTGCGAGGTGGTGCAAAAGGAGTACGCTCTGGAATACGGCACAGCCAAAATCGAGATTCATAAAGACGCCATCACCCCCGGTATGCGGGTGGTGTTACTGGACGACCTGATTGCCACCGGCGGCACCATCAAGGCGGCTGCCGAACTGGTAGAAGAGCTGGGCGGTCAGGTGGCCAAAATCCTGTTCCTCATCGAGCTGAAAGGTCTGGAGGGTCGCAAACTGCTGGAGGGCTATGACGTAGAAACGGTGGTGGCCTACGATGGAAAATAAATATATGCCGGTCAATATCTTCCCTTTGGACGATAACACCATGCAACAGTACCAGTCCTTTTCCAAGTTGATGGCCTATTACCGTTGTGCTATGATGGAGATTGAGACCAAACTGAACGTGCTCAACGTGGAGTATTCCTTGCGGTACGACCGCAACCCCATCAGCAGCATCAAGACCCGTCTAAAGAGCCCGGTCAGCATCCGCGAGAAGTTGACCCGCCGGCAGATTCCGGTGACGGTGGAGAACATCGAGGAGACCCTCAACGACGTGGCGGGTGTCCGTGTGGTGTGTTCCTTTCCCGAGGACGTGCACACCATCGCCACCGCCCTGCTTAAGCAGGACGACGTGGAACTGATTGAGAAAAAGGACTATATCCTCAACCCCAAGCCCAACGGCTATCGCAGTCTGCACCTAATCGTGGCGGTGCCCATCTATTTGGCTCACGAAAAGCGTAAGATGCGGGTGGAGGTGCAGTTGCGCACCATCGCCATGGACTTTTGGGCCAGTTTGGAGCACCAACTGCGGTATAAAAAGGACGTGAACTTTACCGACGAGATGGCCAAGGAACTGAAATTCTGCGCCGATCTGTCGGCAGAACTGGACCGCCGTATGGACTCTCTACGTGATCAGGTGAAATAAATGGGAAACAAATTTGATAGATTATGTAGCCGTCATCGGTGGATACCGGTGTTGGTTATGGCGCTTCTTTGGTCGTTGTTGTTGTTGCTGGAATTAGAGGAATGGGCCTGGTGGGTACTGATTCCGTTTACCTTTTGTATGTTGCTGTCTTTGCTGATGGGTTCGGCATCCACGATGCGCCTGATGAACCCCACCGTCAAGATGATGCAAGAGCAGTGCGACCCCTTTCCGCTGTTGGAGGAGACCAGCTATCAACTGAGTTATGTCAAAAACCGCAGTGACCGCACCCTGCTGACTGTCAACCGGGCGTCCGGCCTGATGGCGGCGGGATACCATCACCAGGCGCTGGAAGAATTGGAGGCGTTGGACATCCACGACCCCGCCGTGCCTACGGGTTGGCGGTACACCTATTACCACAATTTGACGGCGGCGGCCATCCGCTGTGGGTATAAGGAAAAGGCGGAGACCTATTACCAGACCGCCATACAGCAGTTTTCCGGCCTTAAGGGCAAAACCCTAGAGGAATTGCAGACCAATCGGGTGCATTTGTCGGCAGAACTGTGTATGATGCAGGGTGCGTACGCCCAGGCCTATGACCTGCTGTCTAAGTTGGCACCCAAGAATCTGTATGAGCAGGTGGTACGTGCCTATGACCTGGCAGAGATTGCGGTGGCATTGGGACAACCCCAAAACGCCCGCATCCATTTGGATTTTGTGTTCCGCTACGGAAACCGCCTATATACGGTAGCAAAAGCGCAGAAACTAGTCGAAGAACTCAATAAACAACCCCTCTCGGAATGAGAGGGGTTTCCGTTTGTACCAACCCGGATAGTATCTGTAGGAGCGGGTTTACAGACCGCCCGAAGAAACACAAACAAAAAGAGCCGATGCGTCGCATCGGCTCTTTTCTTATACGTTATTCTCCGGTTTCGCACTCAAAATCGGGGTCTTCCGGCAGAATGGGTTGAGCGTCGGCAACCCGGTTGGTTGCATTGGCATCCGCCTCGGGGTTGGTGGCGGGAATAACCATCACCACACGGTTGCGCAGACGCTTTTTCAGCAGCGGCAGCGCCAACAGCATCAGACAGGCTACGCTGGCCATGATGCCCAGCGCACCACCGGGTGTGCGGTACACAATCTTTACGTCGTGGGTACCGGCGGGGATGGTGGCGCCCAGCAGAGCGCCGTCATCGCCACCTTCGATGGTGACGGTGCCCTCGTCATCGGTGACCTCTTCGGCGTCGGTGGCGATGGGGAAGGTCTCCACTTTTTCACCGTCCACGTACACCTGCCAGCCCTTATCGTAGGGGATGGAGAAGAACAGGCTCTGCTCTTCTTTGGCGGTGATGGTGCCGGTCAGAGAGGAATCGGTCTGCTCGGTTACCTGCAGATTGCCCTGGTTGAGCACAGCCAGGTGGGCGTCCAGCGCCACGGTGTTCATGCGCACAATGTGGATGTTACCGGATGCAGAGCCTTCGCTGGTCAAGGACACCAACACGTCCTCGCCCTCGGACAGGGTACCCATATCCACGATATAGGGCTCGTTGTGGGATACGCTCCAGGAGTTTACCTGCTCGTCGTCACGGTAGTGCTCCAGGGTGATGTCGTCTGCGGCACGGCAATCCACGTAGGCAAAATACTGGCCACGCTCGGTGATGGTGGCGGTGTATACCGCACCGCCGTCCGGCATACTGAAGTGGGCGTCGGAGATAGAGGCCATCTCGGTCTCGGTGGTCAGCGCCACCGGCACGTAAATCTGGTCGGTGAGACCGGTGAGGGCTTCATACAGCTTCTGCTGGTTGGCAAAGGGCTGGTATTTGCTACCCTTATATTCCTTAATAGCGTTGTTCACCGCCATACCCACCGACAGCGCCAGACGGTTGCGGTAAATGTAGCGGGTCTCGGTGTGACCGATCTCGTCGGTCACCGTGACGCTGTCCACCTGCTCCAACTGGGGATGGGCGGCCAGGTCGCTGGTCAGGATCACGTAGCGCAGACCCAGCAGAGAGTCGATGGGCGCCACGTAACTGTGGTAGAGATAACTGTTGACACCGTTGACGGCATAGCCCATCTCGCCCATAAACTTGGTGGTGAGATAGGGGTTGCTGGAGGCAAAGGTGGTCAGACCGCTGTAGTGGTGCAGGGCGGTGTCCACACAGGTGGTACGGGGCAGATACTCCATACGCAGGAAGGCGCCGTCATCGGCGGCCAGTTCCTCGGTACGGCGCAGTGCCGCATCCAGCGCCTCGTGCTTCAGGTGGGCAATGTAATCCTGGTGACGGGTGAAATACTCGTTGTTGTTCATAGTCATCAGGGTGTTGGAGGTGGACAACAGCATCTCCAGGCACACCATAGACAGCACCAGGCGGGATACCACCCGGGTGGGCGCCTTTTTCAGCGCCACGATCAGCAGAATCACGGCATATATCGCCAACAGGAGCAGGTTGCCGTACAGCAGAGCCTCTGTGGTGGTCACCTTTTCGGCGGCGTCAGCACCCTCGGCGGCGGTGGTCAGGGCGCCCAACTTCTCCCACAGGAAGAGGTAGGTCGCCGAACCCAGCAAACTGCCGAAAATCTGGCGGGGTGTCACGTTTTCCAACTGGGAGAGCACGTGACCCGCCATCAACAATAGGACGAAGCAAACGATAAAGGAGAAGCGATAGGGCAGGTCGTTGGGGGCGTGCAGACCGTGCCACACCAGATCCCACTGGGACAGGGTGCAGCTGAACAGCATAAACACCAGCAGACCGCCAAAGCATAACCGCCGACGCAGAGGAATCTGCTTTTGACAGAAGTAGATGGGTAACAACAGCACCGCCGGGATACCGCAATACAGGTTGGGCAGATTGCCGGAGCGGATGGTGGGGGTAGCGCCGTAGAACAAGCGACCCAGCAGATCAAACAGCGGAAAATTGGTAGAGAAATCGCCCAATTCGCCACCGGCGGCAGAGGTGCGACCCAGTGCCAGGGCGGTGGGGATGAGGATGGCCGCCGCCATACCGGCACCCCACAGGCTACCGGCGGCAAAACGGACGCCACCGGACAACAGATCCATACCGGTGCGCTTTTCACGGGTTACCCACACCAGCATATACAGCACCAGGAAGATGCACAGCATAAAGCCGATGTAGTAGTTGCAGTACAGCGCCAGCGCCAACAGCGCCGCATAGGGGGTGATCTTACCGGTCTTGAGCATATGCTCCATGGCCAGTACCACCGCCGGCATCAGCGCCACCACGTCCAGCCACATAATGTTCCAGGAATAGGCCAGCATATAGCCACACAGGGCATACAGGATGCCCACCGCCACCATAGAGGAGGTGCGCTTTTTATAGATATACTGGGACAGAGCGGTAAAGGAGACCGCCGCCGCACCGATCTTCAGCAGGGTGATGAACAGAATGCCCTCGGTGAGGAACTTCTCCGGGAAGAAGATCAGCAGAATGTTCAGCGGGCTGGACAGATAATAGGCAAAGGTGGGGATAAAGGCCGCACCCATACCGATGTTAAAGTCATAGGTGAAACTGCGACCGTTCAGAATCATATCCCGCAACTCGCTGAGCAGAGGGGCGTACTGGTGGTGCATATCCACCATCATAATGGTCTTTTCGCCCACCGGCCATACGCCCAGGAAGATGTAGCCCAGGCACATCAGCGCCAGGGTCAGACCGCCGGCCAGCAAGGGGCAGAACCAGACGGAGCGGGGCTTTTTGGACCGGATGCCCAGGGCGGCTGCCGCCGTCCAGGTGGTGACGCCGGCAAACAGCATAGCACCGCCCAGGGTGAACAGGGCAAACTGCACCTTGTCGGACAGGGTCTCCATATTGGACGAGGGTGCGTGACCGCTGCGCAGAGCAAAAAACGTGCTCAGCGTCAGCACCAAAAACAGCAAAAACAACCCGCATCGGCGCAGGATTTTTTTCACGTCCTGGTCGGCCAGCAGGTCGGTCAGCTCTTCTTTGGTAGGTAAGGCGAATTTGTTCATAAGCATTCTCCCTTATTTTTGAGGTAACATAACCCTAATAGTATACCAAATCCCCGGCAGAAAAGCAAGAGGGAAGTGGACGTTCGCCTACGGCGAAGTCCGTCGAGTTTCCCTGCTGCGCAGGAAAACGTCGCAGAGTTCCGTGGCAGAGGGTGGACGTGCGAGAGTGGAGCAGACTTTGAACTCGCGTTTGTGGCCGAGATTGTAAAGCCTCCCTCTTGAGGGAGTTTGTGCAAAAAAATGGCGGACGAAAAAGACCCTGTCTCAACAGAGACAGGGTCTTTCGGTTTATCCTAACGCCTCGTTATAGGAACAGGTCTGCGCCTCGCCATAAATGGTGGTGGCAACGCCATCGATTTCCAGAATGATATAGGGGGTGGCGGTGACATCGATATCGTAGGCAAAGGCGGGGATATCAATAATGCGTACAGTAAAACTAGCAGTGGCTTCTTTCAAACCACATAGATATACCGCAGGAATATCTTTCGTCTCAAAGCCATTGGTGACAATCGCGCCCATGTTCAGCAATTTGAAGCCATCCACGGTGGCGTTATTGTAAATAGCAGTGAAGTTTTCCTTTTCCATCCCTTGCACAGCCACATCAAACCGGAAAGCCAATCCGCTAACATCTTCGTGAGTAGAGTTTCCGCCAAAAGTGATAGGGAAATCTATCTCTCGAATGGCTCCACACTCGTTGCAGTCTACATCGCAAGGATCATCGTATGTATGACCATCAATCTCGCGGACAAAACCGCAAGCGTCGCACAACCCGTCGCACATATTATCAAACGAGTGACCCATTGCTTCGCCGGTGGTTATGCCACACACCACACAAGACTTAGGTGCAGTGCATGTTGCGTCACTATATTCATGGGTAACTTTTCGCAAAAAGCCACATGTGTCACATTCATCGTCGCATACATACGCATAATCATGTGGTGCTATGCGCGTGGCAAAGCAGATGTTGCACTCTCGGTCACAAGTGTCGGTGTAGATATGATTAGTAACACGAATCTCTTGACAACGATTGCAGGTGGTGTCACAAGAATTAGTATACGTATGCCCTAACGCACTTCCGTTGATAGCGCTACAAATAGTGCATCTCTTGGGTTCCTGGCACGTTGCAGGAGCATAGTCGTGTGTAGCTTCCTCAAGAATTGCGTGGCAACTGCAAATGCCCTCGTGGTAATCGTCCCAATCATACCATTTCTCAACCACACACTTTTCTTGCTCAACTAGCACACCTTCGTAGTTGTATATGTTGTGCGAATGCTCTCCATCAATTTCTCCAGCATACATGTAATACTGCATTTCGTCGACAGAATAGGCCCGCCCAAAATTGCGGTTGCATTTCTCGCACATTAAATCGTAAGCGTCTTCACCCATAGAGTCAATATGATGCCAATAACAACTGTGTTCTTCCACCTCGCGAATATGGCCGCAAATATTACATGTTGCATCACAAAGATTATCGAAAGTATGTGTAGCAGAATTGATGCAACTATTATAACGCCACTCGCAATTGATTAAATTTGTATTGTTTTCACCGATCTCAATTTTCAATTTGTCTTGATAGCTCCCTAGATACCAAACGTTTTTGAGTGATTTGCAATTATAAAAAGCCCAGTCTCCTATATTTGTAACACTCTTAGGGATGGTTATATTGGCAAGTGAAATACAATAATAAAAAGCATATTCTTCTATTCCTGTTAGGCCAGAAGAAATCATTACATTTTCGAGAGAATTACAACTATTGAATGCCATATACCCAATGTTAATAACACTATTCGGGAATGATATGCATATTAGCGAGTCGCAATTGCTAAAAGCTTTTTCTCCGATACTTTTAACACTATTACCTATTTTCACGCTTTTAAGACCTGTGCAATCTGCAAATGCATCGCTCTCTATATGTGTAACACTATTTGAAATGATTAGACTTTTAAAAGATGTACATCCCTTAAATGCACCCTCGGGAATTTTAGTTACTCCATTTGGTATTGTGATATCAGTTATCAGTTTGTTATTCAAGTACAAATTGCTTGCATAGGATAATGGATTGCTACTAGATGACTTAAAATCAATGTTACACCACGTAGCAACATCGCTTATATATACATCTTTAAGTGCATCACAACCATTAAACGCAAATTCGTCAATACATTTCACACTGTTTGGGATTGTTACACTTGTAAGATATGTACAATAATCAAATGCAAATCTACCGATACTTATAACACTGTCCGGGATTACAATATTGTAAAGATTATCGCAATAAGCAAATGCTTCATTGCCTATATTTGTAACACTATCTGGTATTATAATATTTGTGAGTGAATCGCAATTATAAAAAGCCCAATCTCCAATATTTGTAATGCTTATTGGAATTTTTACAGTACGTGAACTAGCGTTTTCAAAAGCATTTGCGGCGATTGTTATAGTTCCAAGTTTAATTTCGTATACACTCGTATGTGTATTTGCAACTATTAAATGATTGTTTATGTATAGTGCTCCGTTTTCCCAATTAGCTTCATTATTATAATATGCCGTACTGTGGAAAGCCTCTTCTCCTATTGATGTTACGGTATCTGGAATTATTATATTTGCTAGAGATTCACACCCCTTAAACGCACGAAAACCTATAGTAGTTAAATTCTTAGGTATGTCTATGCTTTTAAGCGAGGTGCAAAAATAAAAGGCAAGGCTTCCAATGGCTTTTACATCATTACCAATTGTAATACTAGTTAAAGAGGTGCAATTGTAAAAGGCACTATCGCCGATGGAGGTGACACCATCCTCGATGGTCACATTAGTCAGGGCTGCGCAATGAAAAAACGCACAATTTCCGATAGTGGTAACGCCATCCTCAATGGTTACGGAGGTAATCTCCCATCCCCACGGAGCGGTTGTTCGATAGGCGCCATTGTTGTATTCGCGGGTATAATTCCCCATCGCGCCGGTGCCCGAAATGGTCAGGCGCCCATTGTCGTCCAACGTCCAAGTGCAGTCGCCGGTGGTGCCGGAGGTGGCTGCTGATACCGCAACCGCGCCCATCGGCACCATTGCCACCAACAATGCAAACACTAACAAACATGAAAGCATCTTTTTCATAACTTTTCGCTCCTCATATCTTCCCTGAATATCACTCAGGAATTGTTGGAATCCATCCACCACTTCTGGTGGGTCGACGATCGTCGCTTTCTTGCGGAAACTGCAAACCTTTTACTACATTGTATCACTCTATAAAGATTTATGCAAGGTTGGAGTGGCGAGACTTTGAACTCTGCACCAGCGCAAGGGGAGTCAAGCCTCCCTCCCAGAGGGAGGTGGCATTTGCAGAGCAAATGACGGAGGGAGTTTTGGCGGCAGAGATGAAAGAAAATTGGAGCGGACTTGAACTCTGCTTTGTGACCGAGGAGAGCAAGTGCGCCGATGTATAGCACCTGCTTCGGTCAAAAGCTGTAATTTTGCACCTGCGGTGCAAAATTAGGTGAGTCAAGGGCTTCCATCCACCACTGGGAATAAAAATAGGGAGTACCCAAATGGGTACTCCCTATTTTTGGTCCGAGTGGCGAGACTTGAACTCACGGCCTCTTGACCCCCAGTCAAGCGCGCTACCAACTGCGCCACACCCGGATTTGCGATTGCAAACGAGATTATAGCACAGTGTTTTAGAAAAAGCAAGCACTATTTTTGCTTTTTTTAAAAAATTTTCACTTTTTCTTGCCAAATGGGGGTTTTTCCGTAGTTTTTTCTTGTAACTGCCCTGTTTTTGTGCTATACTAACGCCGAAAATGCGGAAAATTTCTGCGACGACTCCATAATAAAGGAAGTAATGCATATGGCAAAACGAGAAAATTTACGTAACGTAGCCATCATCGCCCACGTTGACCATGGTAAAACCACCCTGGTGGATCAGCTGTTGCATCAGAGCGGCACTTTCCGTGCCAACGAGGCGGTGGCCGAGCGTGTGATGGACTCCGGCGATCTGGAAAAGGAGCGTGGCATCACCATCCTGTCCAAAAATACCGCTGTCCGCTACGGCGACACCAAGATCAACATCCTGGATACCCCCGGTCACGCCGATTTTGGCGGCGAGGTGGAGCGCATCCTGCAGATGGTGGACGGCGTGCTGCTGCTGGTGGACGCCTTTGAGGGCTGTATGCCCCAGACCCGCTTTGTGCTGAAAAAGGCGCTGGGTCTCGGCAAGGTGCCGGTGGTGGTGGTCAACAAGATCGACCGTGACGGCGCCCGGCCTATGGAGGTCATCGACGAGTTGCTGGATCTGTTCATCGAGCTGGACGCCGACGAGGATCAGCTGGACTTCCCGGTGCTGTTCGCATCCGGTCGTGACGGCTACGCCAGCCTGAATCCCGATGCCCGTGAGGGCGATATGCGCCCGCTGTTCGAGGCCATCCTGGAGCACGTACCCGCACCCGAGGGCGATTTGGACGGTCCTCTGCAGATTTTATTCTCTAATATCGACTACGACGACTATACCGGTCGCATCGGCATCGGTCGTGTGGAGCGGGGTAGCGTCAAGTCCGGTCAGCAGGTGGTATTGTGCCGTCAGGACGGCACCACCCAAAACGCCAAGATTGGCAAACTGTACCAGTTTGAGGGTCTGCGCCGTGCCGAGTGCGACAGCGCCGAGCTGGGCGATCTGATCGCCATCACCGGTATTGCCGACCTGAACATCGGCGAGACCGCCTGTGACCCGGAGCATATTGAGGCTCTGCCCTTTGTCCGCATCGACGAGCCTACCATCTCTATGCTGTTTATGGTCAACAACTCTCCCTTTGCCGGTCGCGAGGGCAAGTTTGTCACCAGCCGTAATCTCCGTGACCGCTTGTTTAAAGAGGTAGAGACTAACGTAAGTATGCGTGTGGAAGAGACCGACACTACCGACGCCTTTAAGGTATCCGGCCGTGGCGAGTTGTCCCTGTCCATCCTCATCGAGACTATGCGCCGTCAGGGCTATGAGTTTGCGGTGAGCCGTCCCCAGGTTATTTATAAGGAAGAGGCCGACGGCACGCTGCTGGAGCCCATGGAACTGCTGGTCATCGAGGTGCCGGAGCAGTACGTGGGCGCGGTTATGGAGCGCCTGGGCGGTCGCAAGGCGGAGATTGTGAATATGGGTACCCGTGATACGGGTATGAGCCATCTGGAGTTCCGCATTCCCTCCCGTGGACTGATGGGTTACCGTCAGCAGTTCCTCACCGACACCAACGGCAACGGCATTATGAACAGCCTGTTTGACGGCTACGAGCCGCACAAGGGCGACATCCCCCAGCGTGTGCAGGGTTCTCTGGTGGTTCACGAGACCGGCGAGACCTGCGCCTATGGTCTGTGGGGCGCTCAGGACCGTGGCGCTCTGTTTGTGGGTCCCGGTGTGCCGGTATACGAGGGTATGATTGTGGGTCAGTCCCCCAAGGACGAGGACATCGTGGTCAACGTGTGTAAGAAAAAGCACGTCACCAACACCCGTGCCAGTGGCTCCGATGAGGCTCTGCGCCTGACTCCGCCCACCATCCTCAGCCTGGAGCAGTGCCTGGAGTTTATCAACGACGATGAATTGCTGGAGGCCACCCCCGAGAGCTTACGCCTGCGCAAACGCATCCTCAACCGGGAACTGCGCGCCAAATCCGACGCCAAGAAAAAGAAAAAATAAGAAAGGCCCCCTCCCCGAGGGTAGATTCCCCCGCATTGCGGGGGAAATGTCCGCATAGCGGACAAAAGGGGGCCGCTTCGCGGCGAGCGAGCTGGCTGCCCAAAGGGCAGACTGGGGGAGTTTGACTCCCTCCGTCACCGCCTTGGGCGGTGCCACCTCCCTCAAGGAGGGAAGCTTTGCTTTATAGAACGTAATACAAAAAAACACGGTGCGACCTGTCGCACCGTGTTTTTTTGCATATTCTCACACAATCCACACACACTATCCACTGTAAAAATCAATGGAGGTAACGTGTATGAATAAGCGACTGAAATTAAAGTTAGGTTGCCTGGCGCTGGCAATCGCCCTGCTGATCCCCACCCTCACCGCCTGCTCCCGCAAGGGAGAAAAAGAGCTGGTGGTACGGTATCTCAACTTTAAACCCGAGATTGCCGCCAAATACGAAGAGCTGGCGGAACTGTATCACAAAGAGACCGGGGTAAAGGTGGTGGTGGAGACCGCCGCCAACAACACCTATGAGCAGACCTTGGCCGCCAAGATGGCCACCGATGAGGCACCCACCCTGTTTCAGATCAACGGCCCTCGGGGCTATGCCGCCTGGAAGGATTATTGCGCCGATCTGTCCGGCACCGAGCTGTACAAGCACCTGACCGATAAATCTCTGGCGGTCACCGATGGGGATAAGGTGGTGGGCATTCCCTACGTGGTAGAGGGCTACGGCATCATCTATAACACCGCCGTCACCGACAAGTATTTTGCCCTGTCCGACCGGCAAAAGACGGTGAACAGTATGGATGAGGTCACCTCTTTCACCGCCCTCAAGACGGTGACCGAGGATATGCAAAAGCACAAGGACGCCTTGGGCATCAAGGGCGTGTTTGCCTCCACCTCGCTGAAGAGCGGTGAGGACTGGCGGTGGCAGACCCACCTGCTGAATATCCCGCTCCACTACGAATTTGACGGTCTGGACCTGGCGGATAAGCAGTCCACCGCCAAAATTAAGTTTACTCACAGTGATAAATATAAGAATATATACGATTTGTATACGGAAAACTCGGTAACCGAGAAGCATCTGCTGGGTAGCAAGACGGTGACCGACTCTATGACCGAGTTTGCGCTGGAGCAGTGCGCCATGGTGCAAAACGGCAACTGGGCCTGGAGCCAAATCAAGGACGTATCCGGCAACAAGGTCAAGGCGGAGAACCTGCGCTATCTGCCCATCTATATCGGTATGGAGGGAGAAGAGAAACAGGGTCTGGCGGTGGGCACCGAGAACTATTACGCCATCAACAGCCGTGCCACCGAAGCCGAGCAAAAGGCGGCTGCCGACTTTATCTATTGGCTGTATTCCAGCAAGTCCGGTAAAAAGTACGTCACCGAAGAGTTTGGGTTCATCCCGCCCTTTGACACTTTCCTAGAGACCGAATTGCCCTCTGACCCCTTGGCCAAGCAGGTGGTATCCTGGATGAAGCGCCCGGGGATCAAGACGGTGCCTTGGCACTTCACCCTGTTCCCATCCGCTCGATTCAAAGAGGATTTCGGCGCATCTCTGCTGAAGTATGCCCAGGGCAACACCGAATGGGACAAGCTGGTGCAGGACACCATCGCCGGTTGGGAGCGGGAGTTTTCCGCTGCCAACCTGTAATCGGGGAGGTGGTGGCTGGTGAATCGCCATCTGGGACGGTGGTTTCCGGTGTTTGTGGGTCCTACGCTGGCGGCCTTTGCCGTGGCCTTTCTCATCCCCTTTGTGATGGGGGTATGGCTCTCCTTTCATCGGTTTACCACCATTGACAATGCCCGATTTGTGGGTTGGGAAAACTACCAACGGGCCTTATCCGGCGACAGCGATTTTCTATCGGCGTTGCGCTTTACCATTTTGTTCACCTTGGTGAGCGTGGCGCTGGTGAATCTGCTGGCCTTTGCCTTGGCATTGGCTCTGACCCACCCTAGGCGGGGTCAGAGCCTGCTGCGGGGCGTATTTTTTATGCCCAATCTCATTGGCGGTATCGTGCTGGGCTACGTGTTCAGCCTGCTGGTCAATGGGGTGCTGGGCTTTTTCGGGGTGGATATCACCCATTCCGCCACCTACGGTTTTTGGGGTTTGGTGGCGCTGAACCTGTGGCAGATGAGCGGGTATATGATGGTGGTGTACATCGCCGGACTGCAGAATATCCCCACCGCCCTGATAGAGGCCGCCGCCATCGACGGTGCCGGCTGGTGGACCACCCTGCGCCGGGTAAAGATACCGATGGTGATGCCGGCGGTGACCATCTGCACCTTTCTCACCCTCACCAATTCTTTTAAGCTGTTTGACCAAAATCTGGCGCTGACCGCCGGTGCGCCGGATCGGCAGACCCAGATGCTGGCGCTGGACATCTACAACACCTTTTACGGACGGATCGGCTGGCAGGGCGTGGGTCAGGCCAAGGCGGTGCTGTTCTTCCTGCTGGTGGCGGCCATTGCCGGCACCCAGCTGATGTTCACCCGCCGTCAGGAGGTGGATTTATGAGCCAAAAACTCTTCCACCGGGCGGTTAACGGCATCCTAATCCTGTTGGCGGCGGTGTTTCTGCTGCCGGTGGCGCTGGTGCTGATCAACTCTTTCAAGTCCCGGCTGTATATCACCTCGACGCCCTTTGCTTTGCCGGACGCCGACACCTTTGTGGGGTTTGAAAATTATCTGGTGGGGTTGCGGTCCTCCGGCTTTGCCGCCGCCTTTGGGCGTAGCGTGTTCATCACCGTGGGGTCGGTGCTGCTCTTGGTGGTGGGTGGCAGTATGACCGCCTGGTTTTTGATGCGGCAGAACAGCCGTCTGTGCCGGGGGCTGTATTATCTCTTTGTGTTCAGCACCATCGTGCCCTTTCAGATGGTAATGTACACCCTCACCTACGTAGCCGGGTCGCTGGATTTGGATAACCCGGTGGGCATTTTGCCGGTGTACTTGGGCTTTGGCTCGGGGCTGACGGTGTTTCTCCTGTCCGGGTTTGTCCGGGGCATTCCCCGGGAGGTGGAGGAGGCCGCCACCGTGGATGGGGCCGGACCTCTGCGCACCTTTTTCCGGGTGGTGTTCCCGATGCTCCGTCCCACGGCGGTGACGGTGGCCATCCTCAACGCCATGTGGATTTGGAACGACTATCTGCTGCCGTACCTCTTGTTGGGTAGCGGGCAAAAGACGGTGCCGGTGGCGATACAAATGGCGATGCAAGGCGCCTATGGCTCCACCGACTATGGTGGGCTGATGGCGATGCTGGTGCTGGCGATTATCCCGATTATTGCTTTCTACCTGCTGGGACAGCGCTACATCATCAGCGGTGTTGTCGCCGGTGCGGTGAAAGGGTAATTGTTTGCCGATTTCTACAGACAGCGTCTGCAAACAAAGGGTAAAAAAGGAACCTCCCACCGGGAGGTTCCTTTTCTAGTTATCACTGTATCGCCTGAGTAGCCGTATAAAGCGAAGACCTTGGCTCTCCCTTTGGGAGAGCTGTCACCGCAGGTGACTGAGAGGGTCTTTTGACCGCTTTTGAATGATACGATCAATTTGTGCGCACACACCGGAAAAATCCTGATCCACATCTCGGTTTGAGAATCGCAAAACTTCTAATCCGAGAGCCGTCAAAAAAGCGGAACGTTCCGCATCGTGCGCCAGCCCCTGCTGTTCATAATGTTGTGAGCCGTCTAACTCAATGACCAACTGGGCAGAGGCACAGTAAAAGTCCACAATAAACTTACCGATAATCCGCTGTTTATAAATTTTTACGGGATATTTGCGGAGAAAAAGATACCATAGTTTGCGCTCGTGGGGTGTCATCTCTTTGCGAAGATGCCGCGCCTTTTCTAATTGGTTATTGTCTTTCGGTATCGTCATATTTTCCCTCTCAGTCGGCTTCGCCGCCAGCTCTCCCATAGGGAGAGCCAAGAATTGGCACAACGAATGGCGTTAAGAAAACTCTTTTAATCGAGTTGATTCGTTCGTTTACTGAATCGCCTGAGTAGCGGCGTGGAGTTTGGCATAATAGCCACCCTTGTCCAGCAGTTCCTGGTGGGAACCGATCTCCCGGATGCCCTCGGAGTCGATGTAGGCAATCAGGTCGGCGTTGCGGATGGTGGACAGACGGTGGGCGATCACCAGGGTGGTGCGACCCTTGGAGAGTTTCTCCAGCGCCGCCTGGATGTGGGCCTCGGTGACGGTGTCCAGCGCCGAGGTAGCCTCGTCCAACAGCAGGATGGGCGGGTTTTTCAGGAAAATCCGGGCGATGCTCACCCGCTGTTTCTGACCGCCGGAGAGCATAATGCCCCGCTCGCCCACATAGGTGTTGTAGCCGTCCGGCATCTCCATAATGGCGTCGTGGATTTCCGCCTTTTTGGCGGCTTCCATCACCTCTTCGTCGGTGGCGTCCAGCCGACCGTAGCGGATGTTGTCGATGATGGTGCCGGCAAAGATCATCACGTCCTGCTGGACGATGCCCACCTGCTCACGGAGCGAGCGGAGGGTGACCTCTTTGATGTCCTGACCGTCGATGGTGATGCGACCCGCCACCGTATCGTAAAAGCGGGGGATCAGATGGCACAGGGTGGTCTTACCACCGCCGGAGGGACCCACCAGCGCCAGGGTCTTACCGGCGGGGATGGACAGATCCACGTGCTCCAGCACCTGTACCTCTTCGTTGTAGGAAAAGGTCACGTCCTCTACCTCGATGCGACCGCCCTCACACACCAAAGGCTTGGCGTTGGGGGCATCGGTGATGTCCGGGTCAACCGCCATCAGCTCTTGGAAGCGGTGGAAACCGGCCATACCGGTGGTGTACTGCTCGGCAAAGAAAGCCAGCTTACGTACCGGACCCAAGAAAGAGGACACGTACATGGTAAAGGTCAAGAGATCCACCAGCTCCAGACTCTTGCTGAAAATCAGGATACCGCCCACGGCGATGACCGCTAGGTTGATGAGGTTGGTGATTACCTCGGTGCCGGCGTGGAAGACGCCCATCTGCTTATAGAAGCCACGACGGGCCTGGCGGTGTTGCATACAGCCGTCCACGAATTTTTCCATCTCATAGTTCTCGTTGGTGAATGCCTTGGCGGTGCGCACACCGCTGATGGACGACTCGATGTTGGAGTTGATGATGGCTACCTTCTCTTTCACCTTGCGGCTGGAGGCGCCCATCTGCTTACGGCGCCAGATGGTGAATACAATCAGCAGCGGCACCAGCAGCGCAATCACCAGCGCCAGTTTCCACTGCAGACGGAACATCAGGATGATGGAGCCGATGAGGGTGATGCAGGAGATAAACAGGTCCTCGGGACCGTGGTGAGCCAGCTCCACCACCTCAAACAGGTCGGACACCACCCGGCTCATCAGTTCGCCGGTGCGGTGCTTGTCGTAAAAGCGGAAAGAGAGCTTTTGCAGATGGCCGAACAGCTCTCGGCGCATATCCGTCTCCATATACACGCCCAGCAGGTGGCCCCAATAGGCGATGACAAACTGCAGAAATCCCCGCAGCAGATAGGCGCCGATGAGGATGCCCATCAGCCACACAAAGGCCGCCATCTGATCGTTGGGTATCAGGGTCTTCAGCGCATAGTTGGACATCATAGGATACACCAGATCCACACCCGCCACCAGCAGAGCGCAGACCAGATCCATTATAAACAGCCCCATATAGGGCTTGTAATAGGACACAAAACGACGTAGGGTTGTCATTCCAATTCCCCCTTTTTACTTTATCCCATATAGTATACCATAGATTTTTTTGCCACACAACGATTTTTTGCATAGCGCCTTTGTCCGCCGTCATACACTGTGGCGAGGAGGAATGCCTATGTACGTGACAATCACCCGCCGACGGCTGTGGGCAGCGGTGGTGGGTATGCTGATGCTGACCTGCGGGGTGGTGGGGTTAGCCCTGTCCAAGACCCCCACGGCGGTGCCTACGGGCAGTTGGGGTCTGTCCTTTTTTGCCCAGGGTACGCCCCCCACCGGCAACGCCACCGCCCGGGAACTGGCAGAGTGGGACACCCATTACGTGGGGGATACCAGCCAAAAGGTGATCTACCTCACCTTTGATGCCGGGTACGAAAACGGCTATACCGCCACCATCCTGGACACCCTAAAACGGCAACAGGTGCCTGCCTGCTTCTTTGTGGTGGGGCATTATCTGGAGTCGGCGCCGGAATTGGTGCGTCGGATGGTGGCAGAGGGTCATTTGGTGGCCAACCACACCGACAGCCACCCGGATATGTCCGCCATCGCGCAAAAATCCGCTTTTCTCGGTGAGTTGGCAGGCGTAGAGGAAAAGTACCGCCGGCTTATCGGCAAGGAAATGCCCAAGCTCTATCGCCCACCCCGGGGTGTCTATTCGGCAGACAATCTGCAGATGGCCCACGAGGCGGGATACCACACCTTTTTCTGGTCGCTGGCCTACGTGGATTGGTACGTGGATAACCAGCCCACCCGCGAACAGGCGCTGGAAAAACTGGTGGGACGCATCCACCCGGGCGCCATCGTGTTGCTCCATTCCACCTCTGCCACCAATGCCCAGGTGTTGGAAGAGGTGATTGTAAAATGGAAAGAAATGGGATACACATTTGCGCCGCTTACCGCATTATGCGGGTGATGCGGGGCATACTAACTGCAGCCGTGTTTGACGGCAATAACCAATCGAAAGGAGATCCCGATTATGGAAAAGGCCAATCACAGCATCCATTGTACCGTTACCTCCTGCAAGAACCACTGCAGCTGCGAGGATTATTGCAGCCTGGACAGCGTGCGCATCGGCACCCACGAGTGCAACCCCTCTATGGATCAGTGCACCGACTGTATGTCCTTTCAGAAGAAGTAACTGAAAAAACAGCCGCTATCCGATGATAGCGGCTGTTTTGGTATTATTTCTTCACGGCTGTCTTGTTGCGCAGGTGGATGATCTCGGTGGCAAAGGCCAGTTTGGTCAGCACGTTTTTCTTTTTGGGATAGCAATAGAGGGAATTGTTTTCGGTGGAAATGTCGAAACAATCGTAGGGTTTGAACAGCTGGAAATCGTATTCCACGTGCAGAGAATTCTGCTGGTGGGGCAAACGGTGGATGCGATAATCCTGCCCGTTGTGGTGGCCTTCCACCACCCAACCCTCGTCGATGGTGTGGCGCACCTTGCCGTTGCCCAGGGGCAGGAACTTCCAGCAACGGGGGAATCCGTAGATTTCCGCCTCGTCCTCGTAGTAATAGGTGCCCTCTTCGATCTGTTTTTCCACCTGGGTGCGCTCCCAGTTGTACCAATCCGGCACGTGGGAGAATTCGGTCTCACCCTCTTGGGCGGTGAGGGTCATATCCTCGTTCAGACTCCAGCGCTTACCGCAGGCTCCGCAAAACAGTTCGGTGCCCTTGGATTCCATCTCGTGCTCCACGCCACAGTGGGGACACTGATACAGAATCTTGTGCATACCCTCGGCGCGGATGGGAGAGGTCACCTTGATGCCGTTGTCCTTGATGTACTTATAGTCGTCGTAGTCCAGAGCGTTTTTGATGTGGGCGTTGATCTCCTCTGCCGTCATACCGGCAATCTGCTCCGGAGTCAGGGTCAGGGTCATTACGGTGTGCAGCGGCACGCCCTTTCTCTTTTGGCGGAAGTTCCAGAAGGGAGAGAAGATGTGGTTGCCGTGGTGCACCACGGTGACCACCGGCACCTTGTTGTGCTTGATCAGTTTACCCAGAGAGTCGGGCAGATAGCACAGGGTACCGCTGGGGGTATACCGTGCCTCGGGGTACATGCACAGCACGTCACCGCGCTTGAGTACCTTGGCAATGGACTTGACCAGGTGCAGGTCCATGGTGTATTTGCGGTGGCAGATAGCGCCGATGAGCTCCATCAGCCAGGGGCGCTGATAATAACCATCGATGGTCACCACGTTGTTCACCCGATGGGGAAAGGTGCCACAGGCGGCCAACTCAAAGTCGGTAAACCACATGTGGTTGCTCAGCAACATATACGGGGGCTTGAGTCCCTCCATACCGACTTTCTCTACCTTGTATTTTTTGTCGGCCAGCATGATCTTGGACAAAACCCAAATCAGACCCACGATGATCTTGGGCTGGCGGATGGGATAGCGGGCGGTGTTGTACCGCTTGTTATTTTTATAGTTGACGTCGATGGTCATACATTCACTCCTTGCAAGGTTTTTTGTAAGGGGCACATAGTTCTCACACTACCATTTTACAGAAAAATTGTCAAAAAAGCAAGAAAAAAGTCAAAAAGCTCCCATCTTGAAATGTTGGAAGAAAAGTGATATAGTGGTAATACTTCTTTTGGGGAGTGAGATTCTCCCATTTTCTAGAGGTGAGGATATGCTGATTTTATACGTATTGGTTGCTTTGGCGGTGCTGGTGTTGGGCATTTCTTGGGTCTGTTTTTACCTGACCTTTTATAACCCCACCCGCACCGAGGAAAAGATGGAGGCGGACCGTCTGCCTCCGGGAAAATTGTATGAGCCCTATCATCAGCGGATGAATCGGTGGCACGACGAAGTTACCGCTATGCCCCATCAGCCGATAGAGGTCACCACTCCCGACGGTCTGACCCTGCGGGGCAAATACTATGAGCACACGGCGGATGCACCCATCGAGATTCTGTTCCACGGCTATCGCGGATTTTCAGAGCGGGATATGTGCGGTGCGGTCCAGCGTTGCTTTGCGGTGGGGCACAGCGCCTTGCTGGTGGATCAGCGTGGTCACGGTCACAGCGACGGACACCTGATCACCTTTGGCCTGCGCGAGAGCGAGGACGTACCCCTGTGGATACAGGCGGTAGCCCATCGCTTTGGCGCCGATCACCCGGTGATGATCAGTGGCATCTCTATGGGCGCCACCACCGTCTTGTTGGCGGCGGGCGGTGACCTGCCGGATACCGTGGTGGGTGTGCTGGCAGATTGTGGCTATACCCGGGCCAAGGATATTATCCAAAAGGTGGTGCGCCAACTGAAACTGCCGGTGTGGCTGGCCTATCCCTTTATTCGGTTAGGCGCCTTGGTCTACGGCGGATTCGACCCCAACGAGGTGGACGTGCCGGCGGCACTGGCTAAGTGTCGGTTGCCGGTGATCTTCTACCACGGGGATACCGACGATTTTGTCCCCTGTGAGATGACCCGTGAGAATTACGAGGCCTGTCCCGGCCCCAAACGGCTGATCATCACCCCCGGCGCCGGTCACGGCCTGTGCTATCCGGCGGATGAAGAGGGCTACGTGCGGGAGATGAAAATCTTTTTGGAAGAAAACAATCTATAAGAAAAGACGATGCAACCACCGGTTGCATCGTCTTTTTTGTTGGTTACAGTTTGGTTACCGCATAGGGCGTTTTCAGGGCGTTGGTCACCGACCGAGAAATGTCCTCCCAGTGATCCTCGATGGCATAGGGACGATAGTCGGTGGCGGTGGGCTTTTCGCCGGTGATGGCGCAGAACCAGGTCAGAGCGGCAGCAAAGTCACCGTAGGAATCCAGCAGATGGTGACCGTCCGAGGTGAGGGTATCGCCCAGATCCGAGGTGCGCAGATTCTGGATGGTGGTGCCGGCGGGGATGACGCCGTCCACATCCTTTAGGGGTAGTACCTGCTCCTGTACGGTGGCGGTGATGGCCTTGTACATAGTCATCTGGTCTTTGTTGTAATACTGGAACGCCCAGTGGTCGCTATTCTGCTGATAGGCCCAGGTCATGTGCCACAGGATTTTGGCCTGGGGTTCTTTTTGCTTGACGATGTCCAGGGTGCTTTTTAGGTTTGCATAGCTTTGGGGACGTCCGGACTCCACGCTTACCTGCTGGATGGTGACCACGTCCCACTTGGCGTAATTAAAGGCGGTGGTGGCGGTGACGCCATCTTGGGTTTCCCACACGCCGTCGGTGTTGAGATAGAAGGTGTAGGCGGGGGTATTCTTTCGCAGATTGTCGTAGTGGGTGTTCAGTTCGCATCCGGCAATGTACAGGTTGCCCAGGGTGATGTCGGTATAGCCGGCATACTCCAGCACGTCGTACAGGTGGTTGTGCATAGCGTCCACCGAAAAGCTGTTGCCGATGGCCAAAATCTTGATGGCCTTACCGCTGGATTTGTCCTTGGTGGTGGTGGTCCACTCGGTGGTGGTGGTAAAGGTGACGATGGGCTTTTTGCCCTGGGTGGTGGTTGTGGTTTCGGCAGTGGTTTCCACCGTCGTGGTGGCGGGCGCCTGGGTAGTGGTGGTTGTGGTGGTGGGCGCCACCGTGGTAGTTGTGGTGGGCGCCTGGGTGGTGGCCGTGGTGGTAGTCTCGGTAGTTGTGGTGGTGGATTCGGTGGTGGTTACAGCGGTGGTGGTATTCACGGCAGAGGTGGTGGGCTCAGCCACCGGCTCTTGCTGTGCGCTACAGCCCACCAGCAAACAAAAGGCCAATAACAAGGCCACGATACGCAATCGTTTCATACAATCATCCTTTCGGGGTGGTATGCCCCCATCATACCCAATGGGGCGGATTCTGTCAAGTCGGCGGGGTAGAAAAAAAGACGGTGCAACCGTGGGGTTGCACCGTCTTGGGCTTACTTATGGGAATTCTGAGTGACCTGATAGGGCTTTTTGACGGCGGCGCTGACAGCCTCGGCAAGGATGTCGAATTCGTCGGCGTATTTGTCGGGACACTGGGCGGTCTTGGCGGCCTTGCCGGTGATGACGGAGTACCAGGTCAGAGCGGCTACAAAGTCGCCACGGTCGTTCAGGTGATAACCGTCGGCGTTGGGATCGTTGTTGCCCGGCTCGTTGAATACGTCGCCCAGCTTAGAGGAGCGGGCGTTCTGGATAGACGTACCGGAGGGGATGATGCCGGCAAACTTGCCGGGATGAGCATCAAAGATGTACTTCTTGGTGGCGTTGACAAAGTCTTTGTACATCTGCATCTGGTCGTAGTTGGAATACATAAAGCTCCACAGACGGCAGTCGGTGGCAAAGGACCAGGTCATGTGATAATACAGTTTGGCGTTGCGGTTGGTCTTGTTGCGGTCGATCCAATCCACAATCTTGCCTACGTTGTCGTAGTCGTCCTGACCCTTACACACCTCGGGACCGGCGCCATAGTCGGGAGAGGGCTGGAGGGTGATGATGTCCCAGGGCTCGTCCTTGATGGCGTAGGCAGCCAGGTTTTTGTACTGATCGGGCTTATACTGGGTGGACCAAGTGCCGTAATAGGGATCGGTCTTGCGATACTGCTGATACTCGTAGGGCTGACCGGTCTGGGGGTCGATGTTGCCGTTGATGCGGTCCCACTGACCGTCCAGAGGACAGCCGGGATAGAACAGATAGGCGCAGACGATATAATCGTACTTACCGCTCTCGTTCAGCAGATCCCACAGATAGGCCTCCATAGCGTCCTTGGAGAAGGAGTGGCCAATGGACAGCACACGCAGGGGGTTCTTGGGTGCAGAGGTGGTGGTAGTGGTCCACTCGGTGGTGGTGGTAAAGGTGACGATGGGCTTTTTGCCCTGGGTGGTCGTGGTGGTGGTCTCGGTGGTGGTAGGCGCCTCAGTCGTAGTGGTCGTGGTAGGTGCCTCCGTGGTGGTTGTGGTGGTAGGCACCTCCGTAGTCGTGGTAGTAGCCTCGGTAGTAGCCTCGGTGGTGGCCTCCGTGGTAGACTCGGTGGGCATCTCGGTGGTGGGTGCCTCGGTGGTGGTCGTGGTGCTCACGTCAGAGGCCTCCGGCTCCTGTACGGGCTCCTGCTGGGCACAGCCGGCAAAGGGGATCACCAGACACAGGCACAGGGTCAGCGTCAACAGACGGATTAGGGTGCGTTTCATATTGCATCGTCCTTTCTTTTGTGATGTGCATCATCTTATATTGTAATAAAAAATAAATATAAAGTCAACACACCAACCAATTTTCTCAAAAAGAAAACCGCCACCTCAAAAGAGGTTGCGGTTTCCTTGGAGCTACTTGACCCGTAGCAATGCTTTCGCATTGCCCCAAAAATTTGCTATCGCAAACTAGCGGCTCCTCGCAAGCAAAGGAAAAGACCCACCCGAAAGGGTGAGCCTTTTCCTTGGAGCTACTTGACCCGTAGCAATGCTCTCGCATTGCCCCAAAAGTTTGCTATCGCAAACTAGCGGTTCCTCGCAAACAAAGAAAAAGGCCCACCCGAAAGGGTGAGCCTTTTCCTTGGAGCTACTGACCCGATTCGAACGGGCGACCTGCTCATTACGAGTGAGCTGCTCTACCTGCTGAGCCACAGTAGCAAATTGCCTTTGCAACAGACCAAGTATAGCAAGTTTCCCGCCACTCGTCAAGAGAAATTTCGGTTTTGACCCTATGGTGACGAAAAAACTTAGAAAAAAGCAAAAAATACCCTTGACAAAGCGGTTTTGCTGTGGTATAGTGGTTGTCGTTGGATTTGGGAGAGTTCCCGAGTGGCCAAAGGGGACAGACTGTAAATCTGCTGGCTTCGCCTTCGGTGGTTCGAATCCACCCTCTCCCACCAAGAAAACACCTCGTGCTTTTGCACGGGGTGTTTTTCTTTGTGTGAGGGGGTAGTAAGCAGAACCACCGTTAGTTTTCGCGGCAAAGCGCCAGAAACTATAGGCGGCTTGGCGCAGCTAAGACGCAGTGGTTACGAATCCACCCTCTCCCACCAAGAAAAAAGACATCGCTTCTGCGGTGTCTTTTTTCTTTGTCTGAGGGGGTAGTAAGCAGAAGCGCTGCGTCCTGCGTCAGCAGGACACGGTGGTTGCAAACTTTTTCGGTTTCGCGCCAGCGAAATGGCGGTCGTTCAGACCGTCAAGAAAAATTTGACGAAGTTCGCCATCGGCGAACTTCACGAATCCGCATTCTCTCCCATACACGATATCGATTTTAGGCTGGCGTGTTCTTTTCCATTCTTTCCCACCCATAATCCGTTCCGCTTTGCACATTCTATGGTCAGAGCGACGGCGATGCCGACGCTCTAAGTCGGCACCGCCTGTTTTGGGTTGTATACCCTGCGGTGGGACGGCGAGGGCGCGTCCCGGAGTCAAAAAACGGCAGTTTGTGACCGACTTTTTGCCACCCTGTTTTGTTCAAAAAGCAGGGTGGCTTGATTTTTTTATTTATTTCTGTTATAATAAGGTGATTTTTGCGTGAGAGGATGGTGGCGATGGAACGGATTGCCAGCTTTTGTATTAACCACGATACCCTGGTGCCGGGGATGTATCTCTCTCGGGTGGACGGGGATGTGGTCACCTATGACCTGCGGTTCGTCCGCCCCAACACGCCGCCCTATCTGCCCACCGACGCCATGCACACCATTGAGCATCTGGTGGCGACTTACGTGCGCAACAGCGCCCACAAGGACGGCATCATCTACTTCGGCCCCATGGGCTGCCGCACCGGGTTCTATTTCCTCACCCGCGGCCTGTCCCACGCCGACGCCATCGACCTGATGCGTCAGGCGGTGGCCTTCACCGCCGGCTATGAGGGTGAGATCCCCGGCGCCTCGGCGGTGGGGTGTGGCAACTGGCTGGAGCATGACCTGGCCGGTGCCCGGGAATGGGCGGCCAAGATGGTGCCGGTGCTGGAGCACTATACCGAGGAGCAACTGACCTATCCCGAATAAGGGTGGGGCGATTTCGTTAAAGAAAGGAGGGCGGTGAACGTGGCCGCTTGGTTTCAAAACCTCTGGGCATTTCTAACCCGGTATCACTATGAGCTGGGTCTACATACCGCCCAAATATTCCAACGTTTCAGCTTTTGGCTATACCGTGTCACCCGTCCTCAGCGGCGGCTGTGCCGCTATCTGTGGCTGCGTCGGGTGGTGCTGCCCGCCCACCGATTCCGCCGCAAGTTGGGCAAGCTGTTTGGCCAGTTTCGCCCCGCGTTTCTCCTGATGAAGCGCACCGCCAAGGAGAAAAACGTCTGGGCCGTGGTGCCCTGCTTCTTGCGGCTGTGCCGCAGCGCTCTGCGCCATTACTGGGATGAGCTGGCCTCGCTGGGGCGCATTCTGGGCCCGGTGGCGGCGGTGCTGGTGCTGATGGTTAGCATCGCCTCCTGGACCGGCAGCGAGTATTATCTGAGTGTCAAATATCGGGGCCAGGAGATCGGCGTGGTGCAGAGTGCCGACGTGTATTCTGCCGGCGCCGCTTTGGCGCGCGAACGCGTTATCAACGCCGACAACACCTTTACGGTGGATAAGGTGCCCACCTTCACCATGACCGCCCAGGGGCACAAAGCCCCTCTGACCGAGGAGCAGGTGTGCGACGCCATTCTGCGGGTGTCCAGCGACGATATCGCCGAGGCCACCGGTCTGTACGTGGACGGCAAGTTCGTGGGTGCCACGGAGTCGGTGGAGGAGCTGAACGATCTGCTGGACAGCATCAAGCAGGCGGACAAGAACTACGATAAAAACGATAAGAGCCTCAAGGTGGACTTTGTCCAAAAGGTGAAAAAGACCAATGGTCTGTACCCCATCTCCACCGTTTGCCACGTGGACACCTTGCGGGAAAAGCTGACCACCCCCACCACCCTGCGGGAGCCTTACGTGGTCAAGGAGGGGGACACCCTCTCCGCCATCGCCAAAAAGCACGATCTCACCACCGCCCAGCTGCGGGAGATGAACCCGGACTATACCACCAACGACAAATTGTTGCCCGGTGTGGAGCTGACGGTGCAGCAGGAGCGCAAGCTGCTGACCGTTAAGGTGATCAAGACGGTGGAATACACCGAAACCATCGACTATAAGACCAAGACCGTCTATCGGGACGACAAATACACCGACTATGAAAAGGTCACCACCCAGGGCAAAGAGGGCGAGCGGACCGTGCTGGCGGAGGATACCTACGTGGATGGCGTCAAGACCGGCCGCAAGGTGGTCAAGCGCACTGTTACCAAAAAAGCGGTGACCAAGGTGATTGAAAAAGGCACCAAGAAGATGGTTATTATGGGCGGCATACAGGTGGATCCGGGTGACGGTATCGTCCATGGCAACATGGTGTGGCCGGTGCCCATTTGCCACAGTATGTCCCGCGGTTATTTCGCCGGTC
>JAZRES010000018.1:0-67128 GCA_045660965.1 Acutalibacteraceae bacterium | reverse complement strand
GGTACACCTGTTCCCATCCCGAACACAGCAGTTAAGCTCACTCGTGCCGACAATACTTGGCTGGAAGCGGCCTGGTAAGATAGGTAGGCGCCAACACAAAAAGAAAACCTCTGACTTTTGTCAGAGGTTTTTCTTTTTGCTTTGGTTTGTACGTGTCGCATCAGTCACGTTTTTCGGACAACTTAATAAATGCGCTGAATCGTGGGAGAATGGGCGTTGCCCATTCTCGAGCCGTGGCAACGATATTAGCGGTCTGTATATACTAAAAGCCACGGCAAGCGGCTTCTGGTAAGACCGACTTCGGCGTAGCCGAACGTCGAGTAGGCCGGACGCCGTTTAAGTATGTACTTGTTTTAGCTTTCGTTCGGCGTCCTTGAATACGTCGCTTTGCTCCGTATTCCGGGGCTTGAGCAGAAGTTGAGACGCCGTTGAAGTTTCTACTTATCCCAATTTCCGTTCGGCGTCTTCAAATATATCACTACCGTGCGCATAATAAAAACACCCCAGGCACTTCGTCCGGGGTGTTTTTATTTTAAACTTCCCTTCTTTTTGCGTACGTGAAAGGACAGTTGCGCTTTTTCTACCAGGTTGTTTTGCTCCTCCGAGGATAATTGGCGGAACATCTGCACCAGCAGCCGTTCCTGCTGGGTAAGGTGCACAGAGCCAATGGGCATATCCATAACCGGTAGGCGAGCATAGTTGCTTTCCCGTCCCAGTAGGGTGTCCGCTGTCACAGCGAACAGGTCTGCCAATTTGCTAAGTCCCTGGGGATCCGGGCTGACTCGACCAATCTCGTACTTGGTATAGGTGGTACGATCTACCTGCAATTGGTCGGCCACCGCCTGTTGGGTCAGACCACGCTCTTTGCGCAGATTGCGCAGACGCTCGCCAAACAAAATCATGGGTTCCGAATCACGGGTTGTTTTCATCGAGTCACCTCCTTTTATATGTGCATAGAACGCACATCACATACAAATCATACCATATAGTCACTAGGCATCCTAGTGAAAGTTATGCACTAAACTATTCTCGCTGACCGTTCACAAAATATTCCTTGTGTTTATGGAAATATTTTGATATACTAAAAAGAAAGAGAGGAGGTCCTCCTATGAACAAAGAGAATAATCGGCGCTGGTTGTGGTACTTCAGTATCGCCGCTGCCGCCATTGCTGTGTATATTTTGTTCAGCAATTACAACTTATTGAGTGCATTGGGTCCTTTTGTGGGCGGTTTTGCAATCGCCTTTTTGCTTCACGGCCCTTGCCGGCTGCTGGAAAACACGCTACTCAAGCTCAAGGGCAAATTTTGGCAAAAAGGAGCCCGTCCGCTGGCTTTGACCGTGGTGTATTTGCTGTTGTTTGGTCTGTTGAGCCTGGCAGTCTATCTGCTGATTCCCAAATTGATCAACAGTGTGGTGGAATTATCCACCGGACTAATTGAACGCTTGGGCGAACTAAAGGTGTATCTGGAGACCGCCATTCAACCCGGCGGTTGGCTGGAGAAACTGGGCATTGAGGCGCAGTTGGACACCATCTACGGTACGTTGGTCAAAACCTTGACCAACTACGTAACCCCCGATAGAGTGGTTGCCGCACTGCGTAGCGTAGGCTCGGTGGCCACCTCGATGGTCAACGTGGTGATTGCTGTGATCGTGTCGCTGTATATGCTCAGCGGTCGTGAGCACTTGGGCAAGGCGTTGGAGAATCTGCTGTCTTTGGTGATGCGCCCTCACACCTTGGCTACGGCTAAGGAATATGGTCAGCGCAGTGTCCAGCTGTTTTATCGCTACCTCTACGGCGCCTTGTTGGACGCCGCTGTGGTGGGTCTGGTGGTTTCCATCGGTCTGCTGATTTTCCGTGTACCTTATGCGATACTGTTGGGTATGATGCTGGGTCTGCTGAATATGATCCCCTATTTCGGCGCCATCATCGGTTGTGCAGGCATCGCCATCATCACCCTGCTGACGGCAGATATCTACACTGCCGTCGGTGTCATCATCTTTGTGGTGATTGTCCAGCAGATTGATGCCAACATCATCCAGCCCCGTGTGGTGGGCGGATCGGTGGGTCTGCGTCCCATCTACGTGTTGCTCAGCATCACGTTGTTTGGTGGTCTGTTTGGCTTCTGGGGCATTTTGATTGCTCCGCCCTTGATGGGTATCATCCAGATGATTGTCCGCAACGCCAGTGCCAAGCGCCGGGCGTTAGCCACCACTGAGGCACAAGCAGAAGAATAAGATAAAAGATCGGTCATCCCAAAAGGGATGACCGATCTTTTTTTGTTGCATAAGAAAAGACCCCCTCGTTTACACAAGGGGGTCTGTACCGATTATTTCATTTTCAGGGTTACCTTATTGGTGGTGACGGTCTTGCCCCACTTATCGGTTACCACGCAGTAGACCACGCGGTTTTTGACCGTGGCGGTCATCTTGACCGAGTAGGATGCGGTCTTGACAGTGGCTTTGGTAAACTTCTTAGCGCTGGCATTCTTATAATACCAGGTGTATTTGAGTCCATCGCCGGTAGCCTTAACGGTTACTTTGGCGGTGGCGTTTTTCTTAACGGATACCGTCTTGGGCTGGGTGGTGATGGATACCGCCTGGCGGATGGTGACGGTGCCGGAGGTGACCTTATTACCCCACTTATCGGTGACCACGCAATAGACCTGACGGTTCTTGGTGGTGGAAGATACCTTTACCGAATAGGAAGAGGTGGTGACCGATGCCTTGGTGAACTTCTTGGCGCTGGCATTTTTGTAATACCAGGTATACTTGAGACCGTCACCGGCAGCCTTGATGGTCAATTTAGCGGTGGCGCCGGACTTGGCATAGGTGGTCTTGGGCTGGGTGGTGATGGACACTGCCTGGCGGATGGTGACGGTGCTGGAGGTGACCTTGTTACCCCACTTATCGGTGACCACACAATAGACCTGACGGTTTTTGGTGGTAGAAGATACCTTTACCGAATAGGAAGAAGTGGTGACCGATGCCTTAGTGAACTTAGAAGCACCGGAGTTTTTATAATACCAAGCGTATTTGAGGGTGTCACCGGCAGCCTTAATGGTCAGCTTGGCGGTGGCGCCGGACTTGGCATAGGTGGTCTTGGGTTGGGTGGTGATGGACACCGCCTGGCGGATGGTGACGGTGTTGGAGGTGACAGAATTGCCATAGGTGTCGGTGACCACACAATAGACCTGACGGTTTTTGGTGGTGGAGGACAAGGTGGCAGAATAGGTGCTGGCGGTGGTAGAGGACTTGGTGAATTTGGAAGCACCGGAATTCTTATAGTACCAAGCGTATTTGAGGGAGTCGCCGGAAGCGGTGATGGTCAGCTTGGCGGTGGCGCCGGTCTTGGCATAGGTGGTCTTGGGCTGGGTGACGATGGACAGTGCCTCACGGAACGTCACGGTATTGGTGGTGGCGGTAAAGCCCCACTTATCCTCAATCACACAATAGGCGGTGCGGTTTTTGGTGTCCTTGGTCATCTTCACCGAATAGGAAGGACTGCTACCGGAAACCTTGGTGTATTTCGAGGCGCCGGCATTCTTGTAATACCAGGTATAGGTAAGGTCGTCGCCGGCGGCTACCACCGTCACCTTGGCGGTGGCGTTCAGCTTGGTGGGGGTGGCCTTGGGCTGGGTGGTGATGCCGGGAGCCTCTCGCAGATAGACGGGCTCGGTGGTGACCGACTTGCCATAGGCGTCGGTGACCACACAATAGACCATACGGTTTTTGCTGGTGGCGGTCATGGTGGTGGAATAGGTGGCAGTCTGGTTGGAAGATTTGCTATAATTCTTCTCGCCGTCGTTTTTGTAATGCCACTGATAGGTCAGGCCATCGCCCTCGGCCTCCAGATAGACCTTAATGGTTTTGCCCATAGCGGCGCCGGCATCCTCCGGCTCGACCACAATGGCGGCAAAGACACGCACCTCGTCGCAGACGTTGCAGTCGGTATCGTCCTCGTCATCGTAGGTGTGAGGGACGGCGTCCGGCATAATTTCGCCACACTCCAGGCAGGCTACCGTACAGGGCAGAACACCGGTGTGTTCGCAGGGCCAAAATAGCTCCACGTCGTTAAAAGGGGGTTCGTCGGCAGAAACCACGCCGCCGCACAGACCCATCACCAGCAAGAGGGTGAAGAATACGGGCAGACAGCGTATGATAGAGCATCGTTTCATAAAGTAACTCCTTTCGATAGGGGCATATATATTTATTATACTGTAAGTAGGAGGGGTTTGTCTAGCCCCAAATAAGGGAGCGCCGCAAAAAAAAAGAAACGCCCCTGCGACAGCAGAGGCGTTTCATTAGGGGATTATTTCATTTTCAGGGTAACGGTAACGGTCTTTACCGTCTTGCCCCAGGCGTCCTTGACCACGCAATAGACCTTGCGGTTTTTGGTGGCAGAGGTCATCTTGACGGAATAGGTGGCCGTCTTGGTAGAGGATTTGGTAAACTTCTTGGCACTGGCATTCTTATAATACCAGGTGTAGGTCAGACCGTCACCGGACGCCTTTACCGATACCTTGGCGGTGGCGTTTTTCTTAACGGTCACCGTCTTGGGCTGGGTGGTGATCTTCAGGGTCTTTTTGGTGAGGGTCAGGGTGGTGGTAGAGGTCTGTCGCTTGGCGCCGTATTTGTCGGTGACCACGCAGTAGACCTGACGGCCGTTTACCTTTGTACCCATCGTAGCGGAATAGGTGGCTGTCTTGTTAGAGGACTTGGTGAACTTAGAAGCGCCCTTGTTCTTATAATACCACTGGTATTTCAGACCGTTACCGGTGGCTTTTACCTTTACCTTGGCGGTGGCATTATAGCCGGCCTTGACGGTACTCTTGGTATCTTCCACGTACAGGTCTTTCACACTGGAAGAGTTGGCGGACTTCTTATAGATGCGGATGTTGTCGATCAGCGCCGAACCGCCCATATCGCAGACACCGAACAGCACCTTGTTATAGGCGCCGGACTTAAACTCACCGCTGAAGCGGGACCATCCGGTACCGTAGCTATACGTGTCCATATTTACGGAGATGATTGCTTCCGGGCCGGTCAGCTTGTTGTCCATCAGCACGATGTTACCGTTGCCGTTTTTGAGAATCTTAAAGTCAAAGGAGATGTAATAGGTGGTGTTTTTGCTTACCGGAATCGTCTTGAGATAATACACGCCGTCGGGGGACTTAGAGGCGGTGTACTTGAGGGCGTTGCCACGGCCGGTGGTGCTCTTGCGGATGCTCATAAAGCCGTTGCGCCAGCCGGAACCGGCATTCCAGTAAGAGGCGTTGTCCACGTAGACGTCCTTGACAGCGCTGTTCTTGGGTGCGCAGGAGATGTCCTTATACACCGGCTGGATTTCTACGTCGTCGGTCAGACCGGAGGTATACTTGATGCCCTTGCCGTTTTTGTAGAGGGCCATATCGTCCAGCCACATCTTACTGCCATAGCCATAGACGGCAATGGTAATCTTGGTGTTGTTACCGGTGGAGAAGCGCACACTGCGCAGGTGCCACTCGGCATCCCAGGCGGTGGGGTAGATCTGCTGGGTCTCACGGGATGCACGGGCATATCCACGATAATACTCGTAGAATACCATAAACTTGCCGGTGTCCGGGTCGATAACACCCACAGAGCCCATGCCCTTGTTGCTACTACTCAAATAGGCACCCTTGACCCAGGTAGAGAATACGTATTCCGAGTTCTTTGCCAGACCGGTGACGGTAAAGGTGTACCATTTTCCCTTAGTGGTGCCGGAAGTGTTGAAGTACAGGCTCTTTTTGCCACTGGGTGCGGTGGTGTCGCTGACCACCTTAAGGGTGGTGCCGTTTTTGAACTTACTGGTGTTCCACTGACCGCCGGAGGTGGACTCAAAACTGCTGTTTTTAATCAGGTTGTCCGAGGACTTCAGAGGACGGTTGTTCACCTCGGCAAAAGAGGTCAGCTTGGTCTTGTCAGCCTCAGCCTGCTCTTTGGTCAGGGTGGTGGGCTCGTAATAGGTACCTACCTTATAGGTAGGCGCCTTATAGGTCTTCTTATACTTCTTTTCGGCACCGGCCTTGTTGTTGACGGTGGAGGTGACCGATTTGGTTTTCTTAGCGTTATAGGCGATGATGCGGTAGCGATAACCGCTGGCAGGACGGCTCTTGTCGGTGTCGGTATAGCGACCCACCAGATAGGCGTCCACATAGTTGGATTGCTTTTTCTGCTTGATTAGCGTTTTCCAGGTTTTGCCACCATCGTCCGAGCGCTGGATGGTGATGTAGGTGGCGTACTTAGAGGGGATAAACAGCACCTTGCCATCACCGGCGTTGGCGTACAGCACCGGTGCATCCAGGGTGATTTTCTTGCCCTGATACTTGGCACGGTACTCGTCCATATAGTGCTTCAGGTCGGTGACGCACTTGCGGAAAGAGGTGGTGTCGTAACGGGAACGGAGCAGGTAATAGGATGCGCCGTCGTCCAGATCACCACGGTCGGGCATCCAGCACCAGGCAAAACCGCCCTTATAGCCCTTGCTGACCATTTCCTCACGGAAACCCTTGTGCATCTTGGTGTAGTTGTCGTCGGTCTGCTTATTCCAGCCCAGGTTATACTCGGTCAGGATGGGATCGGCATCGGTGACAAAATCCTCTACCTTGGGGAAGTGACCCACGGCGTCGGAATAGCGGTTGTGACCCATCAGATCCAGGTCGAAGTCACGATAAATAGCCTTGTTGGTGTCGTTGGAGGCCACGGTACGGGCAACATCCGGCCACACCTCACGGACGGTATCGTTGATCTGCTTCATAAAATAGACCATATCGTCCTGGTTGACACCGTACATAGCACGGTCACCCTCAAAATGATTGCCTTGGGCAGAGTCGTTGATCTCGTTCTCCGGCTCGTCGGCGATGGAGATCAGCGCCACCACGTCGTCGTACTTTTTCAGCACCTTGACCAGGGGCTTGACAAACTTTTCGGCATAGTTGTCTGCCACGGCACGGTTACCCAGCATATTGCAGACGACCTTCCAGCCGTCGATACCGTTGTACTGGGGCATAGAGGAAGAGTGGAAATAGATATTCCACATCACGGGCATATCGATTTCACGGCACATGTTCAGCAGACGGCAGACGTTGTCCAAATATTCCTGCTTGATGCCGGTGACGTTACCGGACGCATTAAAGATAACGCCCTCGCCGTAGATAGAACCGCCATAGGCCATAATGTTATAGCCCATAGCCTTCAGGTTGTAGATCTGCTGATAGATCTTGTCGGCGCCGATATAATCCAGCTCAACCCGATTCCAGTCCACACCGGTGGTCTGGTTATAGTATTTGGCCATCAGGTCGTTGCCGGTCAGGTTGTGACCGCTGGATCCGGCATTAAACCAGGGGAACCAGATACCGTCGATAAAGCCGTCTCGCTTGAGGATCTTCTCGATCAGCATCTGCTTTTTGGACGTAGTCCAGGGGAAGTCGCCGCCCATCTCGGCGTTGGCAGTCAGTGCGATGGCGGGGATCATACCCACCAGCAGCGTCAGCGCACAGATCAGGGACAGCAGTTTGGTGCGAAGTTTCATAGTCGTACCTCTCTTTCGGTTGGTTTATGACGGGGAACCGCTAGTTACCCAATTCTACACCTACACTATACCATATATATAAGCAAATTTCCAGCATTTTTTAGCAGGGTGTGAATAAAAGACACAGGCTCAGCCAATCGGCTGAGCCTGTGGGGTGGGAATTATTCCAAGGAGATGACCTTGCCGGTCTTGGCGGACTCAAACACCGCCTCGATGATGCGCATCACGCGGGTCATTTGGGGCAGGGTGACAAACAGGTCGGCCTTACCCTCTAAGTGGTCCACAATATTGCGGTAATACTCGGTCATATCCGGCCAGAAATCCGGTAGCGGTACCGACTTGATGGTGTCCTCACGGCGGGGCGCCATGGTCTTGGTCAGACCGGCGGCGGTGACCACCGGCTGTACGTCCTTTTCGTCCTGACCGTGGGCGACGATCATCTCGCCCTCCAGACCCCACTTGTCGATTTTCAGAGTGCCGTCGATGCCCAGCACCATCCAGCGGGGTAGGGTGATAAAGTTGCTGGTGCCTACGTCCACCTGATAGCGGATGCCGTTGTCCAGATTCAAGTCTACAAAGAATCCGTCGTCTGCCAGTTGGTTGGTGACGTAATTGAGGGTGGCGTATACGGACTTGATTTTGGCGTCGGGGAACATGGTGATGACCTGATCCAACAGGTGGATGCCCCAGTCGTACACCATACCGCCACCTTGCTTGGGGTCTTGGCGCCAGTCGCCGGGGATGCCGTGAGCGCCGTGGACACGACTCTCGATGCGGTATACCTGACCCAGCGTACCCTCTTCTAAGATGCGTTGCACCATCTGGAATCCCCGATCCCACCGTCGGTTTTGGTGGACGGTGAGGAACTTGCCGGATGCGGCGGCGGCAGCCTTCATCTCTTCCAGGTCGGCCACCGACAGGGTCACCGGCTTTTCGCAGATGACGTTTTTGCCAGCCTGTAGGGCTTGGATGGCAATGGGTTTATGCACGTCGTTGGGGGTGGCGATCAGCACCACCTCTACCTCGGCGTCTGCCAGCAGATCCTCTAGGCTTCGGTATACGTGCAGACCCCGCTCTTTGGCGTATTCCCGACGGCACTCCCGGATGTCCCAGATGCCGGCAACCACCGGGTTGCCCATCTCCTCCAGGCGGTTTACGTGCCAGGATCCCATACCGCCAAGACCCACGATGGCTAATTTGTGTTGCATATCCATTCCTCCTGTTCGGGGATTTTTCTTCATTATATCACCCCGGTAAAAAAAGACCAGTATTTTCCGCAAAAATCTCCTTGACGATTTGCAAAAAAATCGGGGATGTGATATAGTAAAATTAACGAACGAAAAGGAGGTGTTCACTATGCCGTACAATGCATCCGTCCGCACACTGAAAGGCGTGGGCGAAAAACGAGCGGCCCTGTATGAAAAACTGGGCATCCGCACTCTGCTGGATTTGGCAGAGCATTTTCCCCGCTCTTACGAGGATTGGTCCAACCCCACGCTGATCTCCGGCGCACAGCCGGGGGTACCCTGTTGTGTCCGTGGCTGGGCGGTGAACACCCCCACCGAATACCGGGTGCGTAAGGGGATGACCCTCTACCGGTTCCGTGTCACCGACGGCTATCAGGCTATGCAGGTGACCCTGTTCAACAACCCCTATGCGGCGGCTAAGGTGCATAAGGGTGACGAGGTCTTACTGTACGGCACGGTGGTGTCCGACGGCAAACGGGCAGAGATGACCAGCCCCCAGATCGAGACGGTGTCTGCCGCACGGATCCATCCCCTGTACCCTCTCACCGAGGGTCTGACCAACAAGATGGTGCAGACCAACGTGTCCGCTGTGCTGGAAATGTTGGAGAAAACCGGTCTGCCGGAAATCTTGCCGGAAGACGTGGTGGAATCGGAGGGCCTGTGCGACCGTCTTACCGCCATCCGCCAGATTCATTTCCCCACCGATAGTGATGCGGTGGCACAGGCACGAAAACGGCTGATTTATGAAGAATTGTTTGTACTCCAGTTGGGTCTGTTACGGCTAAAGAGCCGTAGCCGTCGGCTAAACGGGGCGGTGCTGAAAGAAGACCGCTCCGCCGCCTACACCGCCGGCCTGCCCTTTACCCTCACCGGCGCTCAGAGTCGGGCGATTGCCGACTGCATCCGGGATATGCAGGGTGTCTGCCCTATGTCCCGCTTGGTACAGGGTGACGTGGGTAGCGGTAAAACCGCTGTGGCCGCCGGCGTAGCCTATTCCCTCATCCGTGAGGGTTGGCAGGCGGCCATGATGGCGCCCACCGAGATTTTGGCAGAGCAACACGCCAACACTTTACAGAAATTGTTGGGCGATAGCGTGCGGGTGGGTCTGCTCACCGGCTCTCTGTCCGCCTCTGCCAAACGGCGGTTGCAAGAGGCCATCGCCCGGGGCGAAATCGACTTTGTGGTGGGTACCCACGCCCTGATTAGCGACAGCGTGCAGTTTGCCCGCTTGGGTCTGGTGGTCACCGACGAACAGCACCGCTTTGGCGTGGCGCAACGGGCCAAACTGGCGGCCAAGGGGCAGGACCCCCATCTGCTGGTTATGTCCGCCACCCCCATACCCCGCACCTTGGCGCTGATTCTGTACGGCGACCTGGACGTGTCGGTGCTGGATGAGTTACCCCCCGGCCGTCAGCCGGTAGAGACCTTTGCCATCGGCACGGACAAGCGGGAGCGGGCATACGGCTATATTCGCAAGCACCTGGACGAAGGTCGTCAGGGCTTTATCGTCTGTCCCTTGGTGGAGGAGGGCGAAGAGCCCAGCGACCTGCAATCCGCCACCGAACTGTACCGCGACCTGCAACAGGGCCCGTTTAAGGGTTACACCCTGGGCTTGCTCCACGGCAAGATGAAAGGGGCGGAAAAGGAAGCGGTGATGACCGCCTTTTCTGCCGGCGAGATACAACTGCTGGTGTCCACCACCGTCATCGAGGTGGGTGTGGACGTGCCCAATGCGGTGATTATGGCGATAGAGAATGCCGAGCGGTTCGGCTTGGCGCAGCTCCACCAGCTTCGTGGTCGTGTGGGACGTGGTCAGCACCGGTCCACCTGTATCCTTATTAGTGATAACCGAGGCGAGGATAATCTGCGCCGTCTGTCGGTGATGAAGGCCACCAACGACGGTTTTAAGATTGCGGACGAGGATCTCAAACTCCGTGGACCCGGCGACTTTTTCGGCAACCGCCAGCACGGTCTGCCCCAACTGAAGGTGGCGGATCTGCTGGACGATATGCCCCTTTTGCAACGTGCCCAAACCCGGGCGGCGCTGCTATTGGACGCCGACCCCAACCTGGAACAGCACCCCACCCTGTGGCAGGCGGTGGAGCACCTGTTCCAAAAAGTGGGCGAACAGGGCCTGAATTGACCCAAATCGTATACGGACTGTATAAAATGAGTTGAATATTACAAAAAAGAGTGCGAGGAATGATTCCTCGCACTCTTTTTTACAACTGCAACTGGCGGTATTTATAGAAAGCGCCCTTCTTTTCCATCAGTTGGTCATAGGTGCCGAATTCCACACAGCGACCCTCTTCCATAACCGCAATCTTGTCCGCATCCTTGATGGTGGATAGGCGGTGAGCCACCACAAAGGTGGTGCGACCGGCGGTCAGGTGATCCAGCGCCTCTTGAATCTTCTTTTCGGATACGCTGTCCAGCGCCGAGGTAGCCTCGTCCAGGATGATTACCTTGGGGTCACGGATAAGGGCACGGGCGATGGAGATGCGCTGGCGCTGTCCACCGGACAGTTTGCCACCGTGCTCACCCACCGAGGTGTCCAAGCCATTGGGCAACTGGGCAATCATCTCGGTCAGACGGGCGGCATCCAAAATCTGTGCCAGTTTCTCCTCGCTGACGTCCGGCAGACCATAGGTGATGTTATCCCGAATGGTGCCGGAGAAGAGAATGGTGTTTTGGGGCACCACCGCAATGTGTTTGCGGTAACTGCGCAGGTCAATCTCACGGATGTTGTGGCCGTCGATGGTGACGGCACCCTCACCGGGGAAGTGGTAGCCGATGACCATATTGATGACGGTGGTTTTACCCACACCGGATTCGCCCACCAGCGCCACGGTTTCACCGGGGTTCACCTCTAGGTTAAAGCCGGACAGCACCGGGTGACCGGTCTCATAGGCAAAGCCCACATCGGTAAAGGTATAGGCGCCGGCCACGCTCTCCAACGGGGTCTTGCCCTCGTTGTTTTCCTCTTCTTCGGCGTGCATCAGTTCGCCCACCGAGGTCACCGCCTCGATACCACGGGCAAAGGTGGGGATCAGCGCCAAAATCATGGTGACGCTGGACACCAGCATGGTGAAATAGCTCTGGTACAGGGTGATGTCACCCACGTCTTTGATCTGATTATTCAGATACATCAGCACGGTGAACACCAAGCAAATCAGCTGGAATCCCTCAAATACCACCCAGTTGGTGGCGCCGAACAGGCTTTGGGTAATGTCCAGGCGCAATCCCCGCTTGGCAATGCCGTGGAGCAGACGGTTCATTTTGCTGGTCTCGGTCTTTTCCAGGGCGTGGGCACGGGATAGGGGCACCATCTCCACCATATCCATCACCTCGGCAGAGGTCTCCTCTACGGCGTGACGATAGTCCCGGTTGAGGGTGCGCAACTTTTTGCGGAACAAAAAGCCGATGACACCGGATATGGGTGCGCATAGAATAAAGAAGATGAATACAAACAGGTTCTTGCTGGACACCACGGCGATGGCCACCACCAAGTTGATGAGGATTTCCATGCCGTTCATAAAGATACTGCTGGACAGGTTGGCGATGGCCTCCACGTCGCGCATCATCTTGGATTGGATACGTCCCGATTGCATCTCCCGATAGTGGCCAATGGACAGGTGCTGTAGTTTGCGCACCAGTGCGCCACGCAGACCCGCCTCTACGTTACGGGTGGCGATGGACTCCAGCTTGCAATAGGCGTAGTGGAAGGGGATGTTCATCACCAGCAATCCCGCCAGCACCGCCACGTTCACCCAGATGAGCACCATCATATTCTCCGGCTGATCCACCACCAGGTTGATCAGGTTGGCGGTGATGATGGGAATCATCCACTGGGGACTCTTCTTAATGATATAGCACAGCGCCGACAGCGCCAAGCGGTGATACTGCCCCTTATAGAATTTCAGCAGGGTGCGGATAGGGTGCTGTTCGCTGCCCTTATACCGCTGGATGAATTCTGCCTCCAGTTGGGTCAGTTCTTCATCGTTCATCAGAGGGCGGTTGCTCTCTGTTTCCACGTTAGGTTTCATGGGGACGTCCTCCTTTTTTCAGGTCTTTCATCCGTCTGCTCAGGGACCAGATCACCCCGGTGGCGACGGCAATTTTAATCACTTCGGCAATAAGGGTGGGGGCGATGGTCAGCAGCGCCCAATAGAGGGTGGTGCCGGTCTGCCATAGATACCAGCCCACACCGACGGCATACAGCGCCACCGCACCGCACACCAGCCACAGGGGCAGCAGTGCCGACCGGTGGCAAAGGCGCATCAGTAGCCCCACCACTAAGGCGCACAGCAGATAGCCCCACAGGAACCCGCCGGTGACACCTACAAGCTGTTGGAATCCGCCCACAAACCCGGCAAACACCGGCACGCCGATACCACCTAGTAACAGGTAGATACTTACGGCGGTAACACCTCGCCAAGGCCCCAGCAATCCCGCTGCCAGATACACGCCCAGGGTGGCTAGGCTAACGGGGATGGGTCCCACGGGGATCACCAGCGGTGCGCTTACGCACAGTACCGCCGTCAATAGGGCGGTGGTCACGTTGTCACGCAGTTTCATAGCCGTAGGCTCACCTCCCCGGAGGTCAACTCTCGCTGACCATCGGCGGTGTCCACCACTAGGTGACCACTGTCGGTGATGCTCACGGCGGTGGCGGTATAGACTCGGTCGCCTTGCACCACGGTCACTTCTTTGCCAAGCACCAGGTTGCGTCGGCGGTATTCGTCCATAAAATCCTGGTTGGTTTGCACCGCTTCCCATTCGTTCAGGAATGCCGCCGCCAAATCTTCTCGGCTGAGGGTGGCGCCTTCTTGAGCCAAGGTGGTGGCGATGGATTCCAGCTCCGCCGGCAGATTCCCGGCTACGTTGATGCCGATGCCCACCACCACGGCGGTCAGCTGACCGGTGGGGGATAGAACTCCCTCGGCTAGAATACCCGCCACCTTGCGGCGGTTAACAAACAGGTCGTTGACCCATTTGATGTCTATTTTAAGATTGCACAGACTCTCGATGGCTCGGGCGCCGGCCACCGCCGCACGGCAGGTGATGAGCCCCGGATTCACGGGTTCTGTGGGATGGATCAGGGTGGAGAGATAGAGACCACCCTCGGGAGAAGCGAAAGCACGACCACGGCGTCCACGGCCGGCGGTTTGGCGCTCCACGATCATCGTAACCTCCCCGGTGGCGCCGTGCAGCGCCATTTCCCGCACCTGGCTGTTGGTGGAGTCGGTGTAATCGCCGAAAATCAGCCCTTGCACAAACCGAGAACTATTCAGTTGTGCAGTGATGCGTTCCCGATCCAGCATAGGGACACCGCCTTTCCGTTTTTCTAATCTTACCACACCCCCAATCGGTATGCAAGAAAAAACATTTGACAAAGCCCTGTAATTATGGTAATGTTATTAAAAACTATGACGGAGCCAAGTACCGCAGAATGGCACCCTCAGCGAGTCGGGGATGGTGTAAGCCCGATGGTAAGCGTCTGCGCGAATAACCCTCCCGAGTTGCAAGCTGAACGTTGGCACAGCCAATCAGTAGGTGCGCCGTATTCTGTGCGTTAAATGGGTAAGCCTTATTCGAGGCGGAGTGGTCTGTAACACAGACAATTTAGGTGGCACCACGGACAGTACGCTGTTCGTCCTAAGCAAATTAGGACGGATGGCTTTTTTTATTTTGCAGGGCAGATCGGCGAACGCAATCCCGTTTTTGAGAGTGGGTTTCCCTTCAATCTGCGTTAAAATGCTCTCAAACCCACAAAGGGTTTGCTCCGCTTTTGCCTTGCTTGAAAGAAAACCCTTCTCTCAATATTTTGCGGAATTGAGTCCGCCAATCTACCCTGTAATTAAATCCTAAATTTAAAGGAGTTGTCATTATGAAACACATCGACATCGTCAAACTGTACAACGATCCCGCTTACATCGGTCAGCAGGTCACTGTCTGCGGTTGGGTACGTACCAGCCGTGACAGTAAGAACGTGGCCTTTCTGGAGATGAACGACGGCACCAGCCTGAAGCATCTGCAGATTGTGCTGGATAAAGAGGCCATGGGCGACGTGAGCGCCTATATGCCCCTGGGCACCTCCCTCAAGGTAGAGGGCGAGCTAGTGGCCAGCGAGCGCAACGGCGTAGAGGTCAACGCCACTGCCGTTACCGTGCTGGGTTCTTGCCCCGGTGAGTATCCCCTGCAGAAAAAGCGCTGCATCCTGGAGTTTTTGCGCACCATCCCGCATCTGCGTGTGCGCACCAACACTTTCAACGCCATTTTCCGTGTCCGTAGCGTGATGGCCGCCGCCATCCACCGCTATTTCCAGGAGCGCAACTACGTCTACGTGAACACCCCCCTCATCACCGCCAGCGACTGCGAGGGTGCCGGCGAGATGTTCAAGGTGACCACCATCGGTTGGTCCGATCAGTACAAGTCTGCCGACGAGTACTATGCCGACGACTTCTTCGGCAAGCGTGCCGGCCTGTCCGTTTCCGGTCAGCTGGAGGGCGAGATGGCCGCTATGGCCTTTGGTAAGATCTACACCTTTGGTCCTTCCTTCCGTGCCGAAAACTCCAACACCCCCCGCCACGTGGCCGAGTTCTGGCACGTAGAGCCGGAGGTGGCCTTTGCCGAGTTGCCGGACATCATCGAGATTGCCACCGAGATGATCAAGTACATTATCTCCGCCGTGATGGAGGAGTGCCCCTCCGAGCTGGAGTTCTTTGATAAGTTCTTCGAGAAGGGCCTGATTGAGAAACTGCGTGGCGTGGTGGATAGCGACTTCGTTATCCTGGACTACACCGACGCCATCGACCTGCTGAAAAAGGCCGACGCCGACTTTAAGTATCCCGTGGATTGGGGTTGCGATCTGCAGACCGAGCACGAGCGCTACATCACCGAGGTGATTTACAAGAAGCCGGTGTTCGTCACCAACTATCCCAAGGATATCAAGTCTTTCTATATGAAGCAAAACCCCGATGGCAAGACCGTAGCCGCCACCGACCTGCTGGTGCCCGGTGTCGGCGAGATCATCGGCTGTTCCGAGCGTGAGGCTGACCTGGATAAGCTGATCACCGCTATGAACGAGCGCAATATGAACCTGGAGGATTATCAGGATTACATCGACCTGCGCCGTTTTGGCTCTGTGCCTCATTCCGGCTTCGGTCTGGGCTTCGAGCGTATTCTGATGTACGTCACCGGCGTGGCCAACATCCGTGACGCCCAGCTGTTCCCCCGCACTGTGGGTAGCATCCGATAAGACAACAGATACGTTGAAGAAGAGAAAAGGCCCCCTTGTGTAAAGGGGGCTGTCCGAGCAAAGCGAGGACTGGGGGATTGTAGCCGCAATAACGGCGTATGATACACAATCCCTCCGTCACGGCTTCGCCGTGCCACCTCCCTTTACACAAGGGAGGCACGCCGCCTACGGCGGCTAACGACCCCTTTTGAGGTGATATTATGTCCTATACTCAATTTATCGACGGCTATGTATCCAAACTCTCTCTGCGCCAGACCCAGCAAGCCATCAAGGTGATCAAAGACACCTTTCAGGTGCTGTTGGCGCAGAATCTGCACCTAGAGCGTGTCACCGCACCCGTTTTGGTTACCGCCGACAGCGGTATCAACGACGATCTGAACGGCGTAGAGCGCAAGGTGGCCTTTTCGGTCAAGGAGATGGACGAGCAAAAGGCCGAGGTGGTGCAATCCCTGGCCAAATGGAAGCGTGTGGCGCTGGGTCGCTATGGCTTTAAACCCGGCGAGGGCATCTATACCGATATGAACGCCATCCGTCGGGACGACGATATGGACAACACCCACTCCATTTTTGTGGACCAGTGGGACTGGGAAAAGGTGGTCACCGCCGACTACCGCAACGAGGAATTCCTCAAAAAGACCGTCCGCCGTATCGTCAAGGCCATTGCCGACACCAACAAACTCTTGCAGCAGAAATACCCCCTGCTTACCTTTGAGGTAAACGAGCAGGTGACCTTTATCACCGCCCAGGAACTGGCTGACCGCTATCCCGGTATGACCGGCAAGGAGCGGGAGGACGCCATCACCAAGGAGTGTGGCACCGTATTCCTGATGAGCATCGGCGACACCCTTGCCGATGGCAGTCGCCACGACGGCCGTGCGCCGGACTATGACGATTGGACGCTCAACGGCGACCTGCTGTTGTGGAATGAGACCCTGGGTCACGCTCTGGAGATCAGCAGTATGGGTATCCGTGTAGATGCCGACGCTCTGGCACGCCAGCTGGCGGTTGCCGGTGCCGAAGACCGGATGCAGTACCCCTATCACCAGGCCATTGCCCGTGGCGAATTACCGCTGACCATCGGTGGCGGTATCGGTCAGAGCCGTCTGTGTATGCTGATGCTGGAAAAAGCCCACATCGGCGAGGTGCAGGTATCCATCTGGCCTCACGAAATGGTGGAAGAGTGCAAAGCCCACGGCATTACCCTGTTGTAAAAAACAAAGAACCGCTACCCAACCGGGTAGCGGTTCTTTTTGCTTTTGCAGAATTAGTAATACATAGACTCGTTAATGACGTCTGCGGCAGTGAGGCCCAAAGCAAACATCAGAATCACAAGCAACAGACCGAGAACGGCGCCGATGGCGGCCAGCAGCAACATAGACTTGGCCCAGTTGCGGGAGGTGTCGTCGTATTTGGTGTCAAAGGCCCATACAAACAGCATGATAAAGTACACCAGACCACCTACCAGAGGGATCAGGTTAAGGGCGTAACGACCGATCCAACCCCACATAGAAACAGAGATCTTGGGTACCTGTACGGGCATATAGTTCACTGCCGGAGGAGCGGCGGGAGGTACGTAGGTAGGGGGTACGTAAGCAGGCTGAGCAGCGGGCTGAGCCACCGGCTCTGCCTGAGGAGCTACCGGCTGGGCTGCCGGATGATTGGCATCCAGCACCTGGGTCTCCTGAGACACCTGGGGTGCCGGCAGAACCATACCACAGGCGGCGCAGACTACGTTTTCGTCCGGCATAACGGTACCGCAATGAGAACAGATTTTCATAAGAACTTCCTCCTTGTTATCCTTCTTTGCAAAGAACACCGCAGAGGAGCTCTGCGGTGTTCTTTTTTAAGTCAAATTACTTAATGATTTCGCCCATGGTGCCGGGAGCAACACAGCCGGCATTGGACTCGTCGGTGTCGATGTGCATAGCCAGAGCGTAGCTGTCGCTGACACGGACAACCACGTCACCGAAGATGGTCTCACGACCGTTGGAGGGCACCTTGACAGAGACAATCTGCTTGTCCACCAGACCAAACTGCTCGGCATCGGCGCAGGTCATGTGGATGTGGCGCTTAGCGGCGATAACGCCCTCGGCGATCTCGACCTCGCCACAGGGGCCTACCAGCTTGCAGGCGCCGGAACCGGCGATGTCACCGGACTCACGGATGGGAGCGGCCACGCCGATGCTACGGGCGTCGGTCAGGGACAGCTCTACCTGGGTTTCGGGACGGACAGGACCCAGGATGGATACGCCGGGCAGAGTCTTTTTGGGACCGATGACGTCCACACGCTCTTCACAGGCATACTGACCGGGCTGGGACAGATCCTTTTTCTTGGTCAGCTCATAGCCCTTACCAAACAGGATCTCCAGATGCTCCTGGCTCACGTGCATATGACGGGCAGAAGTTTCTACTAACACTTTACACATATTGGTTGACACTCCTTTTTGTTGGCGGTGATACCGCCTTATATCGCTATCATTGTACCGCATTCCCCATACCAATGCAAGGAAAAGAACAAAAAATTCCCGATTTTTTTCGCAAACCCCACCAATTCACCAAGAAATGGCTCTTGTGCAACCGAAAGGGGTGTGTTATACTGGGAAAAAGAATGCTCTGCTATAAGGTGGGATGCTGTATGCTGAAGAAGAGAATCGTGGCGATTATGGTAGCGGTGCTGTTGCTGACGGGCTTGTTGGCAAGCACGGCTTCGGTCAGCGCCGAGGGCTATCCTCTGCCGGAGGGTCAGACGGTGTATTCCGAGGCCGCCATTTTGGTGAATTTGGCCGGTGACCAGTCCGGCGATATGGTGGTGTACGAGAAGAATGCCGACGCCGTCCACGCACCCGGATCTATGATGCGGTATATGGTGTTGGCCTATGCCCTGCACCTGGTACAGGAAAAGGGATTGGACATCGATAAGGTTACCGGTGAATACACGGTGGATATGTTTAATAATTTCGTGGCCGGCACCGGCGTGCCCACCGTCAATATGAATTATGGCGAAAAGTGGACGCTCCGTGACCTGATGGCGGTATCCTTTATGCAGGCCGCCAGCGACGCCGTAACGGTATTGGCGGTGACCCTAGCCGGTAACGTCAACGATTTCGTCAAGGGTATGAACGAATTGGCGGTGGAGATTGGCTGCGAATACAGTCACTTCTCCAACCTGACCGGTTTGGATTCGCTGAGCCAGTATACCACGGCACGGGATATGTACCGCATCGTGCGCTATTGCCAGAGTTTCTCCGAGTTTGAGGATTTGGCGGTGGCCTATCAGGTAACGGTCAAGCCTAAGGCGGGCGGTACCGAGCGCACTCTGGTATCCACCAACAGCCTGCTCCAGCCCTCCAGCACCTATCGGTATTCGCCCATCGTGCACAGCCGTACCGGCCTGTCGGAGCACGAGGGTCGTGCCTGTGCCTCGGTGGCACGGGACAGTGGCTATGAATATCTGGTGGTGGTGATCGGTTGCCCCGAGCAGACCAGCGACGGCACCACCGGTCTGCACTATCTGGACACCATCAATCTGTTCAAATGGGCCTTTAACGGCTTTTCCTACCAGACCATTTTGGGCAAGAGCCGGATTCTGGCCAGCCTGCCTTTGGAGCTGGCTTGGGACACCGACCACGTGAATTTGGTGCCGGCCGCCGAGGTGGCCACCGTGGTGGACAACAAACTGGATGTTGAGCAGATTATCCCCAAGGTAACCCTGTATGAAGAGTCGGTTACCGCCCCGGTGGAAAAGGGCACCGTCTTGGGCAAGGTGGAACTGATCATCAACGTGGATCAGAAGATTGGCGAGGTAGAGCTGGTGGTGGGCGAGAGCATCGGCCGCAGTTGGTTGCTGTACGCCTGGAGTCAGGTGTCCGGTTTCTTCACCTCCATCTGGTTTCTGTTGGGCATTCTTCTGCTGATTTTGTTGTTGGTGGGTTACATCATCCTCAACATCGTCCACAATCGTAACCGCCGCCGTCAGCGACTGCAGCGGGTAAAAAGACAGTAAGGATAAAACTATGAATGTAACGAACAACCAACCCCGTCTCACCGACGTGGGTTATCTGCGGGATCTGCTGGAACGGCACGGATTCCATTTTTCCAAAAAACTGGGTCAGAATTTCCTCATCAACCCTTCGGTATGCCCCCGTATGGCCGAGGCCTGCGGTATGGGCGCCGATGGTGGTGTGCTGGAGATTGGTCCCGGTGTGGGTGTGCTGACCAGAGAACTGGCACGTCAGGCCGGGCAGGTGGTGTCCATCGAGCTGGATGACCGTCTGCCCCCGGTTTTGGCAGAAACCTTGGCCGGTCAGGATAACGTATCCTTCGTGTGGGGAGACTGTATGAAGTTGGATCTCCACGCACTGATTAAGGAAAAGTTTGGCGACCGTCCCGTGGCGGTGTGCGCCAACCTGCCCTATTACATCACCAGCCCCATCATTATGATGTTGCTGGAGAGCCGTCTGCCGGTGGAGAATATCACCGTCATGGTGCAGAAAGAGGCCGCCCAGCGGCTGTGCGCCGCACCCGGCACCCGCGAGGCCGGTGCGGTGACCCTGGCGGTGCAGTATTATGCCGAGGCCGAGACCCTGTTTGGGGTTTCCCGGGGCAGTTTTATGCCTGCACCCAACGTGGATAGCGCGGTTATCCGCCTCACCCGACGAAAAGAGCCCCCGTGCCGGGTAACCGACGAGGCGGTGATGTTCCGTCTGATTCGGGCGGGATTCAACCAGCGGCGCAAGACCCTGCTGAATTCTCTTACCGGAGCGGGATACAATAAAGAGCGATTATCTTCCGCTTTCAAGACCGCCGGCATTGCCCCCACCGCCCGTGCCGAGCAACTGACTTTGCCGGAATGGGCCAGCCTAGCCAACGCCCTGTGTGAGTGATGCACAGATAAGAGGAGGAATCATAATGAAAAAACTGTTATCTGTTTTGCTAGCAACGATACTGTTGCTGACCTGCATCCCGCTGACTGCCGTGAGTGTCAGCGCGGACATCAGTGGAGGTTATACCTACACCATTTCTAATGGCGAAGCGACCATCACGGACTATTCTACCAGTAGTACGTATGGTGGCAATATCACCATTCCGTCCACCTTGGGCGGTTACCCCGTCACCACCATTGGCGGTTCTGCGTTTTACGATTGTGACTACCTGACGTCGGTGACCATCCCGGACAGCGTCACCAGTATTGGCAATTCTGCGTTTTACTATTGCGACAGCCTGACGTCGGTGACCATCGGTGATGGTGTCACCACTATTGGTAGTTATGCGTTTTACGGTTGCACCAGACTGACTGCGGTGACCATCGGTGATGGTGTCACCAGCATTGATAATTATGCGTTTTACTATTGCGACAGCCTGACTGATGTGTATATTACAGACTTGGTAGCTTGGTGCGGGATAAATTTTTCTTCATCCCTTTCAAATCCGCTTCATTATGCACATAATCTCTATTTGAATGGAGAACTGATAACCGAGTTAACCATCCCGGACAGCGTCACCACCATTGGCTATATGGCGTTTTACGGTTGCACCAACCTGACGTCGGTGACCATCCCGGACAGCGTCACCAGCATTGGTGATAGTGCGTTTTCTAACTGCACCAGACTGACCTCGGTGCATATTTCAGATTTGGCGGCTTGGTGTCAAATTGAATTCGGTAATTCTTCTGCAAGTCCACTTTGTTATGCTGAAAAACTGTATTTGAACGGGGAATTGGTAACGGAAGCAATTATCCCGGACGGTGTCACCACTATTGGTAGTTATGCGTTTTACGGTTGCACCAGACTGACTGCGGTGACCATCCCGGATAGCGTTACCGACATTGGCGAGTATGCGTTTTACGATAACTATCGCTTGACCACGGTGACCATCGGTGACAGCGTCACCAGCATTGGCGATTATGCGTTTTACTGGTGCAACAGCCTGACCTCGGTGACCATGGGCGACAGAGTCAGCAGCATTGGCGATTATGCGTTTTACGATAACGATCGCTTGACCACGGTAACCATCCCGGATAGTGTTACCCGTATTGGTGATTATGCATTTTATGATTGCACCAGCCTGACCACGGTGACCATGGGCGACGGCGTCACCAGTATTGGTGCCTATGCGTTTCGTAAATGCACCAGCCTGACTGCGGTGACCATCGGTGACAGCGTCACCAGTATTGGTGCCTATGCGTTTCGTGAATGCACCAGCCTGACTGCGGTGACCATCGGTGACAGCGTCACCAGTATTGGCGATTATGCGTTTGCGGATTGCACCAGTCTGACCACGGTGACCATCGGCGACAGAGTCACCAGTATTGGCAATTATGCATTTTCCGGCTGCACCAACCTGGCCACGGTGACCATGGGCGACAGCGTCACCAGCATTGGCGAGTATGCGTTTTCCGATAACTATCGCCTGACCACGGTGACCATCCCGGATAGCGTCACCAGTATTAGCTGGTATGCGTTTCGTAACTGCACCGGTCTGATTTCAGTGACCGTCCCGGACAGCGTCACCAGCGTTGGATATAATGCATTTTCCGGTTGTTCCAAGCTGAAACACGTATGGTATACCGGAACCCAAAACAGGCAACAGAGAATGTATATTAGTTCCGGAAACTCCAACTTTGAATATGCTACCTGGCATTATCTCACCTGTCCTAAAGAACACCGCTATGCCGGCGCGTGCATTACGGAGTGTGAACTCTGCGAGTGGGTGCGCGAAGTGGAAGGAGAGGCGGCCCATACCTATGACAACGCTTGTGACACCACCTGCGACGTCTGTGGCATCACCCGTGTGATTACCCACCAATACACTAACGCGTGCGACACTGTCTGCGACGTCTGTGGCACCACCCGTGTGATTACTCACCAATACACTAACGCGTGCGACACTGCCTGTGACGTCTGTGGTGCCACGCGCGACACCAGCCACCAATACACCAGCGTCTGCGACCCTACTTGTAATAGCTGCGGTGCTACTCGTAGCGTTACCCACGATTACATCGATGCCACCTGCACTGCGCCCAAAACCTGTTCGGATTGTGGTGTCACTGAGGGCGAAGCGCTGGGACACACGTGGAATAATGCCACCTGCACAGAAGCCAAAACCTGCACCGCTTGCAACAAGCAGGTGGGTAGCGCTCTAGGTCATTCCTACGATGACGGGTGCGATGCTACCTGTAACCGCTGTGACAGCACGCGCTCCAATATTCACAACTATATCTCTGCCACCTGCATTGCCCCCAAAACCTGCACAGACTGTGGCAAGGAGATTGGCAGAGCTTTGGGCCACACCTACACCAACGAGTGCGATGCCTATTGCAACCGTTGCAACAGCAAGCGATCGGATTATCACGATTATGCCGCCGCCACCTGTACCGAGCCCAAAACCTGTAAGGTTTGTGGTGAGACTACCGGCAAGGCGCTAGGCCACAAGTATACCAATGCTTGCGACGCTACCTGCAACCGCTGTAAAGCCAAGCGCACCGGCATTAAACACACCTATAATGATACCACCTGCGATATGGATTGCAACGTCTGCGGAGCCACCCGCAGTGTAACTCACAGTTTTGTTGACGCGTGCGATATAGATTGCAATCTGTGTGGCAAAATCCGTAAGGTGACCCACTCCTACACCAACGATTGCGATGCCAACTGCAATATCTGCGGTATGCACCGTGAGGTAGCTGATCACGTCTATTCCCACCGCTGTGATCGCGATTGTAATGAGTGCTATGCCATTCGCACGGTGGCACACAAATATTCCAACCGTTGCGACGCCACCTGCAATTATTGCGGTGCCAAACGCTCGGTCAGCGCCCACACCTACAAATCGGTTAAGATTACCAAGGCTACCCTCACCAAAAACGGCTCTTCCGTCAAGGTGTGCAACGATTGCGGAAAGACCTATGGCAAGGCAACCACTATCTACAAGGTGGGTAAGGTTACTCTGTCCGCTACTGATTATACCTATAACGGCTCGGCGAAAAAGCCTACCGTAACGGTAAAGGACAGTCAGGGTAAGACCATTTTGCCTAAGTACTACACCATTACCTACGCCACCGGTCGCAAGAACGTGGGCGCCTACAAGGTGACGGTGAAGCTCAAAGGCAACTATTCCGGCACCAAGACCTTGACCTTCAAGATCAACCCCGCCAAGACCACCCTGTCTTCTCTCACTGCCGGTACTAAGAAACTGACCGTCAAGTGGGCTAAAAAGACCACTCAGGTCACCGGCTATCAGATTCAGTACTCCACATCTAAGTCTTTTTCTTCTGCGAAGACAAAGACCATCACCAAGAACAGCACCACCAGTGCTGCTCTGACCGGTTTGAAGGCCAAGACCACCTATTACGTCCGTGTGCGGACGTACAAGACGGTCAATGGAGTAAAATATTATTCCGGCTGGTCTGTGGTGAAATATAAGAAAACCAAATAACGATTCTCTAAAAAACCGCTCGGCTGTGCCGGGCGGTTTTTGTTTATAACTCCCTATTGCTAATCCGTGGTAGATTGTGTATAATAAAACCAGTAAAAACATAAGCGAGGTACCATTTATGAACGTAACCAAAGACATTTTTTACATCGGGGTCAATGACCACGACGTAGACCTGTTTGAGGGACAGTATATTGTTCCCAACGGTATGGCCTACAACTCCTATGTTGTTCTGGACGATAAAATCGCCGTGATGGACACGGTGGACGCCCGTTTCGTGGACGTTTGGCTGGACAATCTGTCCGCCACGCTGGGTGACCGCGCCCCGGATTATCTCATCGTTCAGCATATGGAGCCGGACCATTCCTCCGGCATTGCGGTGTTTGCCGATACTTATCCCAACGCTACCATCGTGGCCACCGCCAAGGCTTTTCAGATGATGGGGCAGTTCTTCGGCACCGATTATGCCCACCGCCGTCTGGTGGTGGGCGAGGGGGATACCCTCACCTTGGGCAAGCATACCCTGACCTTTGTCACTGCCCCGATGGTGCACTGGCCGGAGGTGATGGTGACCTATGACGCCACCGACAAGGTGCTGTTCTCTGCCGACGGCTTCGGCAAGTTTGGCGCTTTGGACGTGGAAGAGGATTGGGCCTGTGAGGCACGGCGCTATTACATCGGTATCGTGGGCAAATACGGCCCTCAGGTGCAGTCCCTGCTGAAAAAGGCCGCCGCTCTGGACATCGCCACCATCTGCCCGCTCCACGGACCGGTTCTCACCGAGGATTTGGGCTATTACATCGGTCTGTACGACGCCTGGTCTGCCTATCGCCCCGAGAGTGAGGGTGTGGTGATTGCCTATACCTCGGTATACGGCAATACCAAGCAGGCGGCCGAGAAACTGGCACACCTGCTGGAGGAGAAGGGCGTCAAGGTGGCGCTCAATGACCTGGCCCGGTGCGATATGGCCGAGGCGGTAGAGGATGCCTTCCGCTATGACCGTCTGGTGCTGGCCACCACCACCTATAATGCCGACGTATTCCCCTTTATGCGGGAGTTTATCCACCACCTGACTGAGCGGAATTATCAAAACCGCAAGGTGGCGTTTATCGAGAATGGCAGTTGGGCGCCGATGGCCACCAAGGTGATGATGGCGATGCTGGAAAAGAGCAAGAATCTCACCTATGCGGAGCATGCCGTCCGCATTCTGTCCGCCCTGAATGACGAGAGCAACGCTCAAATTGTGGCGCTGGCAGAGGAATTGGCAGAATAATTCGCAAAAAAGGGGAAACCCTAACAAAAAATCAACAAGGAGGAAAGCATGATGAAAAAGTACGTTTGTGACGCCTGTGGTTGGGTGTATGACGAAGAGGCCGGAGCTCCCGATATGGGCATCGCCCCCGGCACCAAGTTTGAGGACCTGCCGGAGGATTTTGCCTGCCCGCTGTGCGGAGTTGGCACCGATATGTTCTCCGAGGCATAAACTGGTATAAGAGCGCCCCGGTGGTCACACCGGGGTCTTTTTACAGAACGAGGGAGATGGACAGGTAATGGATATGGTTTTGTTGACCGCCCTGGGTGTGGGCGGTGCGACGGTGTTGGGTGCGCTGATTGGCTTTGTGTTCAAAAAGGCGTCCCATCGTTTTTCGGATATCGTATTGGCTTTTGCCGCCGGCGTGATGTTGGCGGCGGCGGTGCTGGGTTTGATTTTGCCCAGCCTCCAATACGGTGGTGATGGTTCTTTGCTCATCACGGTGGCGGGTATTTTCGCCGGCGCGGTGTGCCTGAATCTGATGGATAAGATGATACCCCACCTGCATCGACTGACCGGTCTAGAGGATGAATCCCATCCGGATGCCAAGACCAGCAAGGTGCTGCTTTTTGTGGCGGCTATCGCCATACATAACCTGCCGGAGGGCATCGCCGCCGGCGTGGGATTCGGAGCGGAGAATACCGCCCAGGCGCTGATGATTGCCGGCGGTATCGCCCTGCAGAATATCCCCGAGGGCATGGTGATCATCGGTCCGATGCTGGCAACGGGTATGAAACCCGGCCGCACCTTCTTGATTGCTGCCGCCACCGGCCTGGTGGAGATTGTGGGCACCCTCATCGGTTATTTTGCGGTGAGCCTGTCCACGGCGATTTTGCCCTTTGCCCTGGCCTTTGCCGGCGGCACGATGCTGTACGTCATCAGCGACGAGATGATCCCCGAGACCCACGCCCACGGCAGCCAGCGAGGGGCTACCTATTCGCTGTTGGTGGGTTTTTGCCTGATGTTGATTGTGGACGTGTTGTTAGGATAAGGAGAAAAGTATGTTATTAGAAGTTGGAACCAAAGCGCCGGATTTTACCCTGCCAGATAAGGATGGCAAACCGGTATCCCTGTCGGATTTTGCCGGCAAAAAAGTGGTGCTGTATTTCTATCCCCGGGATAATACCCCCGGCTGTACCCGTCAGGCCTGCGCCTTTGCCTTTCATTACGCCGAGTTTCAGCGCCGTGGCATCGAGGTCATCGGCATCAGCAAGGATTCGGTGCAGAGCCACGTAAAATTCGCCGAAAAGCACGGGCTGAATTTCATTTTGCTGGCCGACCCCGACCGGGACGCCATCGAGAAATACGGCGTGTGGCAGGAAAAGAAGATGTGCGGAAAAGTGGGTATGGGCGTGGTGCGCACTACCTATATCATTGACGAGCAGGGCGTTATCCAAGCGGTGATGCCCAAGGTCAAGCCCGATACCAACGCGGCGGAGATATTGGAAATGATTGGATAAAAAGAGCCCGGTGGTCGGTAACGACCACCGGGCTTTGTTGTGAGCAAAGCCTCCCTTGTGTAAAGGGAGGTGCCCGGAGCAATGCCCCGGACGGAGGGATTGTAGCCACCATAAGGCGGCGTAACTTTTCCTTTTGAGGAGAAGGTGTCACCTATGGTGACGGATGAGGTGGACAAAATGACCGAATTCTGAACCTTGGTTTTGCGCTGAGGAAACCTGCGGCTACCAACCCAAAACATAGTCGGTTCACGGCGCTATTCACTTGTGACCCTCCTTGTTTTGGGCTTCCTCCGCCTCGCTGCATCCGCCACCGGCGGCGCTCGGCTCCGTCACCTCGTCCCTCACTTCGTTCGGGACTCGGGGCGAAGATACAACTCCGTATTCGCAACAAAAAAAGAAAGGGTAGGCGGATGCCTACCCTTTCTTTTTGGTCGAGATGACAGGATTTGAACCTGCGGCCTCTTCGTCCCGAACGAAGCGCGCTACCAAACTGCGCTACATCTCGAAATATGCTTATTTTCCGTAAAGCCTATTCATTATAGTATGCTCTTGGCGGTTTGTCAATGATTTTTTGCGGGTTTTCCGGGGAAATGGGGAATATTCCGTTGACAAAAACTTACCAAAAAGGTATACTTACAGTAATTTTTAACAAACCGCAAAAGGAGTGACACGGTATGAAACAAATCCCTGAATTATTCGGCAGTATGGTGTTCAATGACCAAGTGATGCAAGAGCGTCTGCCTGCCGACACCTATCAGGCCTTGATGCGTACCGTAGAGAATGGTCGCAGCCTGAATCCGGCAGTGGCCAACGAGGTGGCCTCGGCCATGAAGGATTGGGCCATCGAAAAGGGTGCCACCCACTTCACCCACTGGTTCCAGCCTATGACCGGCGTCACCGCCGAAAAGCACGACAGTTTCATCTCGCCCGTTCCCGGCGGCAAGGTGATTATGGAGTTCTCCGGCAAGGAGCTGATTAAGGGCGAGAGCGATGCTTCCTCTTTCCCCTCCGGTGGACTGCGTGCCACCTTCGAGGCACGTGGCTATACCGCTTGGGACGCCACCTCCTATGCCTTCATCAAGGACGGCACCCTGTGCATTCCCACCGCCTTCTGTTCCTATGGTGGCGAGGCACTGGACAAAAAGACCCCCTTGCTCCGTTCTATGGAGGTGCTGAATAAACAGGCTCTGCGTGTGTTGCGCCTGTTCGGCAACGAGGACGTGGCTCTGGTGCGCACCACTGTGGGTCCCGAGCAGGAATATTTCCTCATTGATAAGGAGATGTACGATCGTCGTAAGGACCTGATCAATTCCGGACGCACCCTGTTTGGTGCCCGTCCGTCCAAGGGTCAGGAGCTGGACGATCACTATTACGGTGCCATCAAGGATCGGGTGGCCGCCTATATGCGCGATCTGGACGAAGAGCTGTGGAAACTGGGTGTGCTGAGCAAGACTGAGCACAACGAGGGTGCTCCCAGCCAGCACGAGATGGCGCCCATCTTCACCACCGCCAATATTGCCGCTGACCACAACCAGCTGACTATGGAGCTGATGAAAAAGGTGGCGGCTCGCCACAATTTGGTGTGCCTGTTGCACGAAAAGCCCTTTGCCGGCGTTAACGGCAGCGGTAAGCACAACAACTGGTCGCTGACCACCAACACCGGTGTCAATCTGTTAGAGCCGGGCGATACCCCGTATGAAAACGCCCAGTTCCTGTTGTTCCTCTGCGCCGTGATTAAGGCGGTGGATGAATATCAGGATATGTTGCGCGTGTCCATTGCCTCTGCCGGCAACGACCACCGTTTGGGCGCTGCCGAGGCACCTCCCGCTGTGGTGTCCATCTTCTTGGGCGACGAGCTGACCGCCATTTTGGAATCCCTGGAGGCGGATAAGGTGTATGCCGCCGCCGAAACGGTGCAGATGCGGGTTGGCGTGCACACCCTGCCCAAGTTCCCCAAGGATACCACCGACCGCAACCGCACCTCTCCCTTTGCCTTCACGGGTAATAAGTTTGAGTTCCGTATGCTGGGTTCCTCCCAGCCGGTCAGCGAGCCCAACGTGGTGCTCAACACCGCTGTGGCTGCCGCCTTGGACGAGTTTGCCACCGAGCTGGAGCAGGCTGACGATTTCAACACCGCCCTGGGCAATTTGATTCGTCGCGTGATCAAAACGCATAAGCGGATCATCTTCAACGGCAACGGTTATGACGACGCCTGGCTGACAGAGGCTGAGCGCAGAGGTCTGGAGAATATGCCCACCACCGCCGATTGCCTGCCCTGCTACATTCGGCAGAAGAATATCGACCTGTTCCAGAAATACGGCGTCTATTCCGAGGCGGAGATGCGGGCTCGGTACGACATTTATCTGCAGAACTATGCCAAGGTGTTGCACATCGAGGCCCACACCATGGTGAGTATGACCCAAAAGGATATTTTGCCTGCCGCTTTGCGCTATGGTCGCGAGTTGGCGGAAACGGTGATTGCCAAGCGGACGGCTTTGCCCGGCATTTCCTGTGCCGCCACCGAAGAGGCTCTGCTGTTGCAGATCAACACCCTCACCGACCGTCTGGCGGAACGCCTGACCGCCTTGAGCGCGTGCTTAGACGAGGCGGATCGCCCCGATTGGAACGCTTTGGGTCGCGCAGAATACTATCGCGATGCCGTTATCCCGGCCATGGATGCTCTGCGGGAAACCGCCGACAACCTGGAGGTGCTGGTGGCCAAAGATTTGTGGCCGTTGCCTTCCTACGGTGATATTTTGTTCTCGGTACGTTGATGTTACAAAAACGCTCTCGGAGTTGCTCTCCGAGGGCGTTTTTTGCATTTTTTTGGCGGGAGATTTTTGCCGAAAAAGAGGGGAATACTAGAGCCTATATAAAAAATAATTGCAAAACGGAAATGTATGTGCTATAATTACAATGTTTATCTATGCCCTTAATGGTTGAAGGGCACCCATAATGCAGATTACAAGCAGACTATAAGCAGAACAACCAAGGAGTTGTTCTTACGTGTTGACAGAACAGAAAGGAAGCGATTCTAAATGTTGTGCAAGAAATGCAATAAACGAATCAAAAACGAAACCCCGGTGTGTCCCTATTGCGGCGCACCCCAGACCGAGACCGTTAGCCTGGGTCAGATGAACGCCGCCCAAGAGGCCGGCAAGAAAAAGAAACTGACCGGCAAGCAAAAGACCAAACGCATCATCATCATTGTGGTCTCCATCGTGGCGGCACTGGCTCTGCTGGTTACCGGCGGTTGTTTTGCTATGGAGTGGTGGTGGAACTCCAACGTGGCTAACGAGGAGCCGCTGAACGAGGAAGAGCTGGGTATCAACCAGGATCTGCCGGTCACCGGTGTCACCAACATCGCCCTGTTTGGCTTGGATAGCCGTGCAGACGACGACGATGGTCGTTCCGACGCCATCATCATCCTGTCCATCGACCGAGATCACAACAAGATTAAGTTGGCTTCTATCGCCCGTGATACTTTGGCCAACGTAGAGAACTACGGCTGGAACGACAACTCTCGTGACGACGACTGGACCAAGATTACCCACGCCTTTGCTTATGGCGGTGCCGCCTCTGCCGTAAAGGCCCTGAACGAAAACTTCAATATGAACATCAGCCGTTACGCCTACGTAAACTGGTTTGAGTTTGTGGAGATCATCGACTTCTTGGGCGGTGTAGAGATCGAGGTGCTGGACAAGGAGCTGTCCAATATGAACTACCATATTGCCGCTACCTCTAACAAGACCGGTATGAAGATTGATAAGGTGAAATCTGCCGGCAAGCAGTTGCTGACCGGTGGACAGGCTCTGGTATATTCCCGTCTGCGTAAGATGGACAGCGACGTTATGCGTGGTAACCGTCAAAAGGCCGTGCTGGAGGCCGCTTTCAAGAAGGTAAAAGAGCAGCCCATCACCCAGTATCCCGCGCTGATCAAAAAGGTGTTGGGCATCTGCAACACCAACCTGAAGTATGACGAGTGTTTCGAAATTGCCATGTGGGTGCTGAAGAACTCTCCCGAGTTTATCAACTACTCTCTGCCGGATGAGGACGCCAACCTGTACGCCTGGGGTGGCAACACCGGCGCTGACAAGTGGGGCTGGGTATACATCTTTGATTTGGATTATGCCACCGCTCTGCTGCATGACTTCATTTACGAGACCGAAACCGCAAACAAAGAGGAAGCCGAGCGGCTGACCTCTCCTCGTTTCCCTGCCCATATGCAGAAGGCAACTTCCTCGGAGGAATAAGTCCTTTGATTTAAGAAAGGGTTGTGTTTATGAGTGCTAGTAAAGAGAGGAGAATCTACCCGTTGTTCAAACGGCTGGCAGACATTCTGCTGAGCCTGTGCGGACTGGCAGTATTGTGGCCGGTGATGCTGGTCGTGGCGCTTTTGGTGCGCCGTGACGGCGGACCCGCCCTGTACAAACAATGCCGTGTTGGTCGCAACGGACGTCCTTTCTCACTCTATAAATTCCGCAGTATGATCCCCGGTGCCGAGAGATTGGAAAACTATCTCACCCCCGAGGAACTGGCGGAATACCGCAAAGAGTATAAATTGGTGCGTGACCCTCGGGTGAGCAAGCTGGGCAACGTCCTGCGCAAGAGCAGCCTGGACGAATTACCCCAACTGTTCAACATCCTAAAGGGGGATATGAGCCTGGTTGGTCCTCGTCCGCTTCTGGAGAGCGAGCTTAAGGGCAACTACACCGAAGAGCAACGGCAGCAACTGCTGTCGGTGCGTCCGGGACTCACCGGCTATTGGCAGGCGGTGTCCCGTAACGAGTCCTCTTACATCACCGGCCAGCGTCAACAGCAAGAACTGTATTACATCGGCCGTGTGAGCTTGTGGATGGACATAAAGATTTTGTGTATGACCGTCAGTCGGGTATTTTCCGGTAAAGGAGCGGTATAAATCGTGAAACAGTACGATTATTTGATAGTGGGTGCCGGCCTGTTTGGTGCGGTGTTTGCCCGCCAGGCCATGGACGCCGGCAAAACCTGTTTGGTGGTAGAAAAGAGCGATCACATCGCCGGCAATATCTATACCGAAGAGGTAGAGGGCATCCCGGTGCACCGTTACGGCGCTCACATTTTCCACACCTCCAACAAGGCGGTGTGGGATTACGTTAGTCGCTACGTAACCTTCAACAATTACATCAACACCCCCATCGCTAATTATAAGGGCGAATTGTACAATATGCCCTTTAATATGCATACCTTCTATCAGATGTGGGGCGTGACCACCCCGGATGCCGCCCGGCAGAAGATTGAGGAGCAACGCCGTGAGATTACCGGCGAGCCTCAGAATCTGGAGGAGCAGGCCATCTCTCTGGTAGGTCGTGACATCTACGAGAAACTGGTAAAGGGCTACACCGAAAAGCAGTGGGGTCGCTCTTGCACCGAACTACCGCCCTTTATTATCAAGCGGTTGCCGGTGCGCTATACCTTTGACAACAACTATTTCAACGACCGCTATCAGGGCATACCCGAAGAGGGCTATACCGCCTTGGTAGAGCGTCTGCTGGATGGTGCCCACGTGCGTCTGGGCGTGGACTATCTGGAGCATCGTGAAGAGTTGGATGCTCTGGCGGATTGTGTGGTATACACCGGTCCCATCGACGAGTATTACGATTATTGCTACGGTCCTCTGGAATACCGCAGCCTGCGATTCGAGACCGAGACCCTGGACACCGACAACTACCAGGGCGTGGCTGTGGTCAACTACAACGAGCGGGAGATTCCCTATACCCGTGTCATCGAGCACAAGCACTTTGTGTTCGGCACCCAGCCCAAGACGGTGGTCACCCGTGAGTACCCCGCCACGTGGCAGCCGGGTATGCGCCCCTATTATCCCGTGAACAACGAGAAGAACCAGGCGCTGTATCAGCAGTACCGCACTCTGGCAGATGCCGAGAGCGGTGTGGTGTTTGGCGGTCGTCTGGGTCATTATAAGTATTACGATATGGATAAAGTGGTTGAGGCGGCCTTGGCTATGGCAGAGGAGATGCTGGGATGAAGATAACCGTTATCGTTGCAACCCATAAACCGTACGATATGCCGGCAGACAATCTGTATCTGCCGGTTCAGGTGGGCGCCGAAGGAAAGGCGCCCATCGGCTATATTACGGACAATACCGGCGAACATATCTCGGATAAAAACGCCACCTTTTGCGAGTTGACCGGTCTGTACTGGGCTTGGAAAAATCTGGATGCCGATTATATCGGCTTGGCGCATTACCGCCGTCACTTTGCCGGAAAGAGCAAAGGAAAGCCTCAAGAGCGGGTGCTCACCGAGGCCGAGGCCCAGCGTCTGCTGGCCGGCCGTGATGGTATTTTACCGAAAAAACGGCAGTATTATATTGAGACGCTGTATTCCCATTATGCCCACACCTGTCACGTGGAGCCGTTGGATATAGCGGGTGAGATTCTGCGGGAGAAATACCCGGATTATCTGCCGGCCTTTGACCGACTGAAAAAGCGCACCGGCGCCCATATGTTCAATATGCTGATTCTCAAGCGGGAACACCTGGATGCCTATTGCGCCTGGCTGTTTGACGTGCTATTCGAGCTGGAGCGTCGGGTGGATGCCTCTCAGTACGATGCGTTCCACGCCCGATTCTTTGGTCGGGTCAGCGAACTGCTGTTGGACGTGTGGCTGGAGCAGAACCCCTTGGATTTGGTGGAGGTACCGGTAATCGGTATGGAAAAAACCAACTGGCTGAAAAAGGGCGGTTCGTTCTTGATGGCCAAATTCTTTGGCAAAAAATACGCAAAAAGTTTTTGATAAAGGAGGGAACAGACGATGGAAACGCAGAACGTAAGCTTGCGGGATAACGACCGGGCGTGGGACTGGGTGACAGCGCTGTTCCCGATTTTGATTATCGTCTATTTTTACTACCGTTTTGCGGCGGCCGGCTTTGTCCTGTTGGGCATGGCGGGTTACTTGGCGGCGGTAGCCTTGCTGGGTTGGGGTCGTCCGGTGTTGGGGCGGATTCCCACGGCGCTGGTCAGCGGTCTGCTGATTGCCTTATTCTTGCCCTCCACTGCCCCGATGTGGGTAGCGGCACCGGCAGGATGCGTAGCGGGTCTGTTGACCGATCTGCCGGAAAAGCTGGAGGGCAAATGGTCTTTTCCGCTGCCGATGGTTGTGCCCACCTTGGCGGGCGTGCTGTTGGTGCGGTGGGTCTTTGCCGGCGTGGTGGGGGATTACGTGATGCCGCTGCCTTGGGCAACGGCAGACAACCCCTTGGTACCCGGTTCGCTTTCCTATTTGGGCGAGGCCTTTGAGGTAGAGACCTTCAACCGACTGGTGCTGGGTGTCCACGGCGGACCTTTGGGCGAGGGCTGTGTGCCGGTGATTGTGCTGGCGGGTGGCTATCTGTTAATTCGTCGCCGTCTGCGCTGGATTGCTCCGCTGACGATGGTGGCTACGGTCAGTTTGCTGTCTTGGGCGGTGTGGAATGCCCCCGTCTACGGCGTTTTGGTGGGTGGTACTCTGCTGACGGCGCTGGTGCTGGGCGATAGCGCCTATGCGCCTGTGGGCTGGGGCGAGCAGATCCTGGTGGGTCTGGTGGCCGGTGGCGTGACGGTGCTGATCCGTGGGCTGACCCCGGCAGACGGTGCGGTTACAGCGGCCCTGTTGGCGGTGGCGCTGGTGCCGGTATATCCCTACGTTTTGCGGTTTTTGGGGTGGGTTTTCCACCATATTATCGCCCTGTGTCAGAATATTTTTTCAAAATTAAAAAATAAGTGTTGACAAATCGGGGGATAGTATTATATAATATAGGACGTTCCCGCTAGGGGGCGTTAATCTGGCTGTATAGCTCAGTTGGCTAGAGCATGCGGTTCATACCCGCAGTGTCAGTGGTTCGAATCCACTTACAGCCACCACCGTTCCCGGTCCTGTAAAGGACCGGGAATGTTTTCCTGGCCCCTTCGTCTATCGGTTAGGACACAAGATTTTCATTCTTGCAAGAGCGGTTCGATTCCGCTAGGGGTCACCATACGGGCACGTAGCTCAGCTGGTTAGAGCGCCTGCTTCACACGCAGGAGGTCAGGGGTTCGAGTCCCTTCGCGCCCACCATAAAAAAGAGAGACACCACATCGTGGTGTCTCTCTTTTTTATCGTTGAGCCTGACGGCTCACCCCCTCGAAATGGCGGAGCCATTTCACAGGGCTTTGCGTGCAGGAAATTCGACAAGTAGCAACTTGACGCAAAACCAGGGTTCGAGTCCTTTTGGGACGAAAGTGCGACGTTTTCCTGCGTAGCAGGGAAACTCAACGAGGTTCGCGCCCACAAAAAATCACTTCTTGCTTTTCGCCCCAATTCTATGGTATGCTATATAAGATAAAGAGCAAACGATTCGCAACAAGGAGGAACTCCTATGAAATTACATAAACTCCTAGCCCTTTTGGTGGCGCTGATGGTGCTGGTGTCGGCGATACCCTCCTCCGCCTTTGCCGAGATGGGCGGCGATTTCCCCTGGACCGATACCGACAGCGAGTTCCTTATCGAGGAAATACTCAAACGGGACGGCTTCATCGACGGTATTTGGTTTCCGTGGATTGACGGTGGTCGGTGCGGTCACAACCTGACCGGCAACGACGTGATGGCGGAATACTACAACACCCCCAACGGCTCCGGCTTTATCGATTGGAACAGCGTGGAGCTGGATCGCCGTGGCGCCGATACCATCTACCGCCAGATCTACAATCTCAAGGCCATGGGCTACAACATTATGGCCTATGCCGGCTCCATCTATGGCGAGGGCGTCATCTATGACCAAACCGGCGACGTGCTGGGCATCAAACAGGAATATTTGGACAATGCCCGGCGACTGCTGAATATGTGCCGTGAGATTGGTATGCCGGTGATGTGGAACGTGTATTTCCATTGCTCCACCACCCCGGACTATTACGGCATCGACGGCTGGAACATCACCTGCCGGATGCTGGGCGACCCCACTGTGGCAGATCACTATGCCCAGCGGTTTGTCAAGCCCCTGTGCCAGATGCTGGCAGAGTACCCCGACGTGGTGGCGATGGTGTCCATCGCCGATGAACCGGAGAACGAGATCAACGACTCGGGCATGGGCAACAACTTTTCCGGCGGACGGGCGATGTACGGCGTCACCCAAGAGGATATGGTCTACTTTATGCAGCAGATCAACGAGACCGTCCGCCGGGAGTTGCCGGGTGTGGCACGCACGGTGGCCTCTAACTACGGCAACAAGGCCATCTACCGGGATTTTGACCTGGATATGATCGGCCACCACGAATACAACAACAATTGCACCGTTAGTTCGGTGGCCAATATGATGGTCAATGCCCAGCCCATCCTGAGCGAGTACAACGTGGGTGGCGACGTCTTCTTCAGCGACGACGAATATGCAGATAAGTTGATTGCTTTCCGTGAGAATATGATGGCCGAGGGCTATAAGGGCGGTTTCCAGTGGTGCTGGTTGCCGGGTGGCAGCGGCAGCAGCTGGGCCGGCTATCTATTGCGCAACGGGTCTGACTCCACCTCTTTCCGCAAGACGGTATCTCTGCTGAAATACTATATGGATGAGTACCGTGCCGCCTATCGTGGTGAGACCATCACCCTGGATACGCCGGTACTGTACGCCAATGCCGGCGACGGCAGGGTGAAGTTTATCCCCTCCAAACGGGCTACCACCATCACCATCCAGCGCTCTGACGACGGCGGAAACACCTGGAAGGATCTGGTTACTAACCAATCCCAGTCCACCTACGTAGATAACTATTTGATCGGCACCTATACGGACACTACCGGTCGACCCTCCGGTGGCTATTGCTACCGCATCATTGCCACCGATGGCGTCCACACCGTCACCTCCGCCCCCAACAACCTGGCGGGAACGGAAAATAAGTTCAAAAAAGCCTACGTGACGCCCACCTATCGGCTGGGTAAATGCTATCAGTACTCCACTCAGTCCAGCGCCAAGCTGACCTCTTTCGGAGTGGAGAAAAACCGCCCTGCCAAAGAGAGTTACAATCTGATTGCAGACGGCAGTTTTGAGACAGGCACCGGTCGGTGGACCGGTGGCTCTTTCCTGCAATATGCCTCGGTGGTGACCGACGCCACCACCCCGGACGGCGACAAGAGCCTGTACTTTAATACTTCCGGCAAATCTTCTGCCGGCTGGTACACCTTCACCATCAGCGGTCTGAAGACCCATACCGAATACACCTTCTCCTCTTGGTTGAAAGGCGCCTATCTGGCCCAGGATAACAAGGGTATGGCCTCCTTGGGTGTTATGGATCCGGACAGTGGCAAGTTTATGGTGTATGGAGACTACTACTATGGTCACCAGCGTGCCTCTCGAGACACCCAACAACTGTATCCCACCGCCTGGGACGATGAGTGGCATCTGCGCTCGGTCAGTTTCAATTCGGGCTACCGCACCTCGGTGACCATTGCCCTGTACGGCTATGGTTCTCGTATGTGGATAGACGGTCTGGCTCTGTACGAGTCGGTCAACGGCATCAAGTATGAAAATGGCGAGTCTGCCGCAGCCTTGGTCTCTACCAACTGGGTGGATTTACGGGATTCTGTGGCTAACGCCGTGGAAGACCCCCGGGTGGACAACACAGCCTATTGGGAGAGTGGCGCCGGCTATAAGATGGGTTTTGTACAGGCAAGAGACGGCGCACTGCTGTATACCGAGTCCGCCGACCGTAACGCCGTACGGTACACCAAATGGTTTGACGTAAAGCCGGGTACGGAATACTACGTCTCCTTCACTGTCAACGTCACCAAGGCCGGTGGCGGTCGGGTGGCACTACTGGACAATGCCAAGACCTTGCCCAACGAGGTGGTAAAGGTGTCCTTTGCCACCGCTGGCACCTATACGTATAAAGGATGCATCAGCACCGGCGCCCACACCCAGTTGGGTCTGAGCGTGGTGGATTTGGGTGGCGAGGCCACCATTGACGACATCTATTTCTGCGAGGGCGGAAAGAGCGCCGTTGCGCCCACCGAGGTCTCTTTCGACGGCTACGTGGTCAACGGCACCTTTGACACCGGCACCTATAGCGGATGGGAAAACCTGTGGAATACCAACACCGTCACTATGGTGGCGGGTCACGACAGCCGCTGCGCCATACAGGTTAACGCCAAGCTCTACAGCCACGTGCGCCAGTTCGTTACCGTAGAGCCCAACACCGATTATGTGGTCGAGGTGTGGACAAAAGAGGCGGTTTCCTCCCGTATGATCATTAAGAATGGACCCGACACCCGAGACATTGAGTCGGTGAGCATCGACTCCGGTAGCCAGTGGAAAAAGACCACCGTAGAATTCAATTCCGGAGACGAAGACACCATCATCATCACCCTGATGGGTAATGCAGAAACCGCCTACTACACCGCAGACGACGTGCGAATGTATAAAAAGGTAGTGGAGTCCAACGATGGCTTTATCGTCAACGGCACCTTTGACACCGGCAACACCAAGGGCTGGGAGAATCTGTACGGCACCAACCATATTCAGATGGTGGGTGGCTATAACAGCGATTACGCCATCTCGGTGGTGGCCAGCCGGTGGAGCCATGTGCGCCAGTTGGTGCCGGTAAAGCCGAACACGGAGTACGTCATCGAGCTGTGGTCCAAGAATGCGGTCAACGCCACCCTGCTGGTCAAGGATGGTGCCGACACCTACGACATTCTGCTGGAATCGATGCCCTCCGGCTCTGAATGGGGCAAAACCACGGCCACCTTCTATTCCGGCAATCTGACCTCGGTCTACGTGAGCTTGATGGGTACCGATTGGACGTCTTCCTACGTGGCCGATGCGGTCAAGATGTACGAAAAAGGATCCGTCGATCTGCAAAACGGCGACTTTGAGTCCGGCGACGCCCACTGGGCGTACACCTCCGGTGAGCACAGCGTTGTCACCGATGCCCACGGCGGTACCGGCGCTCTGCAACTGCAGATCCCGAAAAAGAGCGAGACCGCCAGCCAGACCGTCGCCGTAGAACCCGGCACGGTATACACCGTCACCTGGTGGTATAAGACCTCCAGCAGTTGGGTCACGCTCGATCTGGCGGTGGTGGATGGGGTTACCCAGACCGCTATGGCCGCCGTCAGTGGCGCCACGTCGATGAAGGGAAATTCCGGCAGTTGGAAAATGGGCACCTACGTGGTGCGCAGCGGTAAATCCACCTCGATGACGCTGAAGTTTGTCAATACGTCGTCTGTGCTCGCCGGCGATCTCCTGATTGACGACGTGACGGTGACCAAGCAGGAGCGCTACGTATGCACCCACAGCTATGGTTACAGCGGGTATCAAAGCCCCACCTGTGGCGCAGAGGGTGTGCGCATCTATGCCTGCTCCTATTGCGGTGACGAGTACAAAGAACCCGTTCCGGCCAGTGGCGCCCATACCTATGACGACGTCTGCGACACCACCTGCAATGCCTGTGGCGGTGTCCGCACCCCGCTTCATCAGTACAGCCATTATTTCGATACGGATTGCAACCGGTGCGGAGTTGTGCGCGCCATTCTGTCGCCCATCTCCTTTGCGGGCACTTCCGTATCGGAGGAGAAAAACGGCTTGGCCTTCCACTTCGACGTGGCGGTGCGGGGTATGAAGAAAGAGAACTACACCGCCATCTACGACAACGCCACCATTGGCGGTTGCAAGCTGTTGGGTATGGGTGTGCAGATTTATAACGACTACGACGCCATCGATATCCCCTGTGTGAATTTGCTGAGTTTGGAGAAAGACACCGTCGGTTTTGCGGCGCGCATCATCGAGATTCCCGCCTTTGCACGGGATATGGTTGCCACCGCCACGCCCTATATCGTGTTGGAGATCGACGGCGTCGCCACCACCATCTATGGTGAGGCCCAAACCTGTACCTACAATGAAGCAGTGACCTAAATCGCAAAAAGACCCCACCATCACGGTGGGGTCTTTTTGTTGCAAATGAAAATCACGCGATAGTCGCATGGTCGGGAAGAACTTTAGCACTGGAAAGATTCGCCGCAGCGATAAGGCCCCCTTGTGTAAAGGGGGCTGTCAGCCGCTAGGCTGACTGGGGGATTGTTATTCATAAAAGAAAGTATGTCTATATGTTTTACAATCCCTCCGACCTCGTCAACGCTATTGCTACGGAGAATGGAGCAAAGCGACATTCTCAAAGAGGCGACAACGAAACATAGATAAGCACAAACTTTGCGTCGCCTCGGCCACCTCCCTTTACACAAGGGAGGCTTTTTTGTTTCTGCGTTTGTCTTGGGTTCAAGTCCCGCCAGGCGCAGCAATTGACTTTTTCACACGTAGGGTATATACTTGGCTTATAGAAATCCTTACGTAAAGGAGCATGATTATGAAACGCACGTTATCCATCCTGTTGGCATTGGTCTTTCTGCTGACCGCTGTGCCTATGATCTCCATCCCGGTATCCGCGGCGACTTCCGGCACCACCGGTGCTTGCACGTGGGTGCTGGATGGTACCCACCTGACCATTAGCGGTAATGGCAAGATGGGGGATTATTCCGCAACATATGTCAACGGTGACTATCGCACAACAGCACCTTGGGGATGGAAAATTACCACAGTGACTATTGAGCCCGGCGTCACCAGCATTGGTGATTATGCGTTTGAGGGTTGCAGCAGCCTGACCTCTATCACCATCCCGGAGGGTGTCACCAGCATTGGTAGTTCTGCGTTTTACTATTGCAGCAGCCTGACCTCTATCACCATCCCGGATAGTGTCACCTTCATTGATGATTGGGCGTTTTCCGACTGCAGCAGCCTGACCTCTATCACCATCCCGGAGGGTGTCACCTTCATTGATGATTGGGCGTTTTACGGTTGCAGCAGCCTGACCTCTATCACCATCCCGGAGGGCGTCACCAGCATTGATAATGGTGCGTTTTACGGTTGCAGCAGCCTGACCTCCATCACCATCCCGGATAGCGTCACCAGCATTGGCGGTTCTGCGTTTGCTTGGTGTAGCAGCCTGACCTCTATCACCATCCCGGAGGGCGTCACCAGTATTGGCAGTTCTGCGTTTTACGAGTGCAGTAGTCTGACCGGCGTTTTTGTAGACCCTAATAATCCAAATTACTGTTCTAAAGATGGTGTGCTATTCAGCAAGGATGTGACGACCTTGATTTGTTGTCCCTCCCAAAAATCGGGCGATTATACCATCCCGGAGGGTGTTACCAGCATTGGTGAGTATGCGTTTTACGAGTGCAGTAGTCTAACCTCTATCACCATCCCGGACAGTGTCACCGACCTTGGTAGGGGTGTGTTTTCAGGTTGTAGCAGTCTGACCAGCATCACCCTCCCGGAGGGTGTCACCAGCATTGGCGAGTGGGCGTTTTCCGATTGCAGCAGCCTGATCACCATCACCATCCCGGAGGGTGTCACCAGCATTGGTGAGTATGCGTTTGATGGTTGTAGTAGCCTAACCTCTATCACTATCCCGGAGGGCGTCACCGGCATTGGTGAGGGGGCGTTTTACGGTTGCAGCAGCCTGACCTCTATCACCATCCCGGAGGGTGTCACCAGCATTGGTGATTGTGCGTTTTCCTATTGCAGAAGCCTGACCTCCATCACCATCCCGGAGGGTATCACCAGCATTGGTAATCATGCGTTTTCCAGTTGCAGCAGCCTGACCTCTATCACCCTCCCGGAGGGTATCACCAGCATTGGTAATCATGCGTTTTCCAGTTGCAGCAGCCTGACCTCTATCACCCTCCCGGACAGCGTCACCAGTATAGATAGTTATGCGTTTTCTTGGTGCAGCAGCCTGACCTCCATCACCATTCCGGAGGGTGTCACCAGCATTGGTGGGTATGCGTTTCAATGTTGCGAAAGTCTGACCTCCATCACCATCCCGGAGGGTGTCACTAGTATAGGTAGTTCTGCGTTTGAGGATTGCTTCCGTCTGTCTACAGTCTATTATCACGGCACCCCGCTGGATAAAGCGGAGATTACGATTGGTTGGTATAACAGCGACCTCACTTACGCCACGTGGCATTATTTCACCGACGCCTGTGACCGGGAGTGCAACGAGTGCGGTGAGGTGCGAACCGCTCCGCACCGGTATACCAACGCATGCGATAATTTCTGCGATCTTTGCGGCTTCTCCCGCAAGCCCCCTCACGCCTACGATAACGCCTGCGACTCGGATTGCAATATCTGTGACGTTGTGCGTACCCCTGCCGACCATACCTATAGCTACGTTTGCGATGCTAACTGCAATGCCTGTGGTGCTGTGCGCAATGTACCGCCCCACACCTACGATAATGCCTGTGACCGGAGTTGCAACGTCTGTGGCGCCGAGCGCACTCCTGCCGACCACGTCTATGACAACGTTTGCGATGCGGAGTGTAACGAGTGTGGCGCTTTGCGTGACGCTCACGTCTACGATACCGTTTGCGATACCACGTGCAACCTGTGCGGTACCACCCGTATAACAGAGCATACCTATGTTGCCGATTGCGACACCGGTTGTGACGTCTGCGGAGAGATTCGGGTGGTTGAAGCGCCCCACACCTACACGGATAATTGCGATACGGAGTGCAACCTCTGCCACGCCAAGCGGGAACCCATCCACGATTATGCCGGTTGTCTCGACGACGAGTGTGACACCTGTGGTTGGTATCGTGAGCCTATGGACCACGTCTACGATAACGAATACGATGCCAATTGCAACAATTGCGACGCTATTCGTCAGGTGGATATGCCCATCACCTTTGTCGACAAAGCTACTGCCGAGGCGGTGGCCGGTCTGGCCTTCCGCTTTGACGTGGACGTACAGGGTATGGGAGAGAACGCTCACAAAGCCATCTACGATAACGCCACTGTGGACGGCTACAAACTGCTCTCCATGGGTGCGGTTGTGGCCAATAGGTATTCCAGCATCGACATCCCCTGTATCAACCTCTACGGATTGACAGAGACGGTTGCCACCTTTGCGGTGCGCATTACGGATATTCCCGCCTATGCCTACGACATCTCTGTCACCGCCACGCCTTACATCGTGTTGGAGATCGACGGCGTCGCCACCACCATCTATGGTGAGGCCCAAACCTGTACCTACAACGAAGCAAAAGAATAAATTTAACAACACACCCACCATCCCGGTGGGTGTGTTTTTTCGCAAAGATTTGCTGATGTTTTCGGCAAATTCCCATTTGACAGACGTTCAAAATGCCAGTATAATAAGTGTGTATGTACTTAAATTAGCATCACTCCGAAAAAGGAGGTTTTTCCATTTATGAAAAGACTATGCACGTTGCTGGTGGCGCTGCTGTTTTTGGCGAGCGTTTTTGCGATGCCGGTAGCCGCCGAAAGCGATCCCATCATCCCGGATGCTCCCGGCGCATCCGCTGACCCCAGCGAACCCGACCCGGTTGCGCCCGATGTACCTGGCGAATCTGACCCGACCGAGCCCAGCGACCCGGTGGAACCCGGTGAGCCCGCCGAGCCGACCGAGCCCGATGCGCCCGCTGTCCATCCGGCTTTTGACGAGCCGGTGCGACACAGCGTTACCGACAGCCACCTGTCCGGTTGGGGTCTGGCCTTTTGCTTCACCCTAAATATCCAAGGCGTTGCAGTGGAATCCGACAAGAGTGACGCCCCGGCACTCACCAACGCCACCGTGGTCTACGAGGGCGAGCAGTGCCCGGTTACCCGCATCGGCACCTTGATTACCAACCGCGTGGACCTGGGCGAGGACAGCGCCGTATACCTGCGCTCTACAGCCTTGGACGATGCCAACCAAGTAAAAGACGTTTCGGTGGCAAGACTGTATGCGGTAGACGAAGAGTCTTGCACGTACGCCGTGCGCATTACCAACATCCCTCTAGAGCGAGACGATCGTCTGATTTATACCCGCCCTTACGTAGAGATTACCTGTGGCGGTGAGACGGTGACCCTGTACGGCGCTATTGACAGCTCCAGTTACGTTTTGGCGGCGCAGAACCCCGGCGTGGAACTGCCCGACTATGGCGCCGGTATCGATGTCGACAACCGTATGACGGTGGGCGAGACCGCTGTGCTGTGCGATACGGCATACGTCCAGGTGGTGGACGAGTTGGACGACTGGATTGTTATCTGCGACCCCGAGCGCCCCAACTACATCTATTACGCCTGTTACGACGCCAACGGCAAGAAGCTGTCTTTGAAAACGGAGGATTACGGCAAACTGAAGTTGACCATCAACGAGGCCAACGCCAGCGAGACCTTTGCCATCGCTCTGCCGGAGGGTACGGCACGTCTGGAAATCACCGGACACAAAATCCTGTTCTGGAGCGATTGGGAGATGTAAAAACCATATAGAAAAGCCGATGCTGTGCATCGGCTTTTCTTATTTCCACAACATATATAATTGACAGATGACAAAAACCTTGATATACTATAATAGATATGGTATTCCTATATGCAGAAAGGAGAATACAATGAAACGCATTTGGATATGGCTTCTGTGCATCGTGTTGGCCTTTTCGCTGACCGCTTGCAACGGATGCAACGAGACTACCGATCCCGCCGGGGATCCCAATGCCTCTGTCGGCGAGGACAGTGGCGCTACCGATAACAGCAACCCCACCGAGGGTGGTGATACAACCACCGGCAACGACGCCGCTGATGGCGGTTCCACCACCGAGGGCAAGAATACCGGCGCTACCCAGTCTGCCGATGGTGGCAAAAACACCACCACCGCTTCCGGCAACACCACCACCGGTAAGACCGAGGCTAGCCAGTCCGGTTCCACCACCGGCTCTCAGAACGGCTCTACTACGGCCGGTACCACCTCCGGCGCTAATGCCGGCACCTCTACCGGCACCACGAAAGCGCCCGAGTCCGCTCCCGGCGACAACGTTGTAGACTGGGGCGAGATCTTTGGCACTGAGTCTACCCAGTCCACCACCACCACGACCACCAAGCCCACCACCACCACTACGGTTAAGCCCACCGAGGCTGCCGGCGTAAAGTTCCCGGCTGTGGGCACCGACGTGGACGTGGTCAAGCAGAAGGGTCGCTATCGCATTTCCGAGAGCAAGCTGTCTGACGATAACAAGACCTGGACCATCACCATCAAGAACGAAGACAAAAACTGGATTAACCAGGAGACCGACTGGGTTAAGTTTGCCTGCTACGATAAGAATGGCAACGAACTCAAGGGCGAGGGCAACGACTTTGGCTACATTTACATCGGCGCCTTGAAGATTGGCGGCACCTTTACCCAGACCATCACGTTGCCTGCCGGCACCGCAGAGATTAAGTTGGTGGATTCCGAGATTGTTTATTGGACCGATTGGAAATAACCATTAATATAAAAGGAGATATACGATATGAAAAAAGCACTTTCTTTATTTTTGGCTATCCTGATGCTGACTACTCTGTTTGTTCCGGTTTCTGCCGCTGCCGCTGAGGACATCATTAGTGGCACCGTGCTCAATAGCATCACTGAAGAGGAAGAGACCGGCCTGGGCGTGGCTTTCTTGTTCACTATGAATATGCAGAACGCCACCATCAAGAATGACACCGTTCGCACCTTCAAGAGCGCTACCGTCACCATCGACGGCACCGACTATAAGGTGGTCAAGATGGGCGCTGTGGTAGCCAACCAGGAAGAGACCGGCACCAACCCCGAAGCTATGGTGATTGAGAACGTTACCGGCCTGCAGCTGTTGGACGTAGAAGCCCCCAAGCTGTGGGATTGGAACGAGAACGAGCTGTCCTACGCCGTGCGTATCACCAACGTTCCCGTTGATTACAAGAAGACCCAGATCTATGCTCGTCCCTACTACATCTATAAGGATGCCAACGGCGAGGAGCAGGTAGTCTACGGCAACATCAGCAACAAGAGTTATTTCTCCGGCTGGTGCGATACTCAGCCCGCAGTAAAACTGCCCACCATCGGTTCCGGTGTTGACGTGAAGTATAAGACTTCTAACCCCGATAAGTACAATCGTATCCGTGTAGAGGACGCCTTTATCGTGGACCGCACCGTCACCCTGACCCTGAAGAACTACACCACCAACTGGATCACCGAGGAGACCGACTACCTCAAGATTCGTTGCTACGATGCTGACGGCACTCGTATCGACGTCAATCCCGACACCACCGCCAAGGATGACATCACCGTCTACATTGGCTGTATCGATACGAAGAAGAACAAGATCAAGTCCTATACTTTTGACGTGCCGGATAACACCGCTAAGGTAAGCATTATCAGCACCACCAAGATTACCTACTGGACCGAGTGGTCTTGATCTACGTGCTGACTAAACCGTAACCATTCAACAGCAGGCACCGTGTCGGTGCCTGCTGTTGCACTATAGAGGAGTGATTGTATGAGCATCGCCATTCTCACCGGCGCATCCGCCGGTTTGGGACAATCTTTTTTCAAGAGTTTGACCGCCCGCTATCCCGATTTGGACGCCATCTGGCTGATTGCCCGTCGCCGTGAGCGTCTGGAGCAGATGGCAGAGGGCAGTCCCGTGCCGGTAGAGGTACTTGCGTTGGATTTGGTGGACCCCGCCAGCTACGACGAACTGGGCGAGAAACTGAAAGCGGAAAACGCCAAGGTGAAGATTCTTATCAACAATGCCGGCTTGGGCGAACTGGACAACGTCATCGACAGCACCTGGCCGGTGCAGAGCCGTATGGTGGATCTCAATTGCCGTGCGCTCACCGCCGTCACCACGGTGGCACTGCCCTATATGGAAAAGGGTGGCTTTGTGCTGAACGTGTGTTCCATCGCCTCTTTCTGCCCCAACACCCGTATGACCGTCTATTCCTCCACCAAGGCCTACGTGATGAGCTTCACCAAGGGTCTGCGGGAGGAGATGAAGCCCTATGGCGTCAACGTGTCGGCGGTATGCCCCGGCCCGATGAGAACCGAGTTTTTGGACGTGGCGGGCATCGGCGACCGCTCGCCAATGTTCAAGATGCTTCCCTACAGCGACCCGGACGTGGTGGCTGACCGTGCCATTGTGGCGGCTGCCAAGGGACGTTGTGTTTATACTCCCAAGTTCTTATTTAAGTTCTATCGGGTACTGGCAAAGCTGGTGCCCCACAGCATTATGATGCAATTCTGCAAGACCTAATAATGGCGCAAAGAGGAGGATACCACTATGAGCAAGAAACATCTCGGTTTTGGCCTGATGCGGTTGCCTATGAAGGACGATAAGGTGGACATCGATCTGTGCTGTGAGATGGCGGATCGGTTCACCGAGGCGGGCGGTACCTATTTCGACACCGCCCTGATGTATTGTGGCGAACAGTCCGAGTCGGCGGTCAAGGAGATTGTCACCAACCGCTACCCTCGAGATAAGTTTACCGTCGCCACCAAACTTCACGCCGGTTTCTTCAACTCCTTAGAGGATCGGGACACGGTGTTTAACTCCCAGCTGGAGCGTATGGGCGTGGACTATTTTGACTATTATTTAATTCACGCCATCGACCGTACCTGCTACGAGAAATATACCCGCCTGGATTGCTTTAATTGGTTGATTGAGAAGAAACGGCAGGGTCTGGTCAAACACATTGGTTTTTCTTTCCACGATTCTGCCGAATTCTTGGAGCGGGTGCTGACTGAGCACCCGGAGATGGAGTTTGTCCAGTTACAGCTCAACTATCTGGATTGGGACAGCGAGGACGTCCAGTCCCGCCTGTGCTACGAGACCGCTCGTCGCTTTGATAAGCCCATCATCGTTATGGAGCCGGTCAAGGGTGGTACCCTGGCGGTACTGCCGGAACAGGCAGAGGTGTTGCTGCGCCGGGCTCACCCCGACTGGACCCCAGCCTCTTGGGCGTTGCGGTTTGTGATGGAGTTGCCCGGTGTGATGACGGTGCTCAGCGGTATGAGCAACCGTGAGCAGATGCTGGACAACATCGCCACCGCTACCGACCCGGTACTGCTTAGCGAGCAGGATCATGCGCTGATTAAGCAGGTGACCGCTATCCTCCGTGGTCAGGAGAGCATCCCCTGTACCGGTTGCGCCTATTGCGTTACCGATTGCCCTATGAATATTCCGATCCCTCGGTGCTTTGCCCTGTATAATGAGGATCAGCAGATCTATGGTGGCGCCGGCAAGGACTGGGATTATACCGTGTGGACCCCGGCATCTACTTACTATAATAATATGATGAAAGAGAGCACCCACGCCACGGCCTGTATCGAGTGTGGCGCTTGTGCCGCCCACTGTCCCCAGCACTTGGACATCCCCAACCTGCTTAAGACGGTGGCCAAGCGATTTGAGAAATAAGGAGGAACGGCTATGAAAACCAGTATTCGAGCAAAGAATCCCGTTGCTTTTATGGCGCTGATTAGCGTCGGCGCCGTTACTCTGGCGGTGGCGTTGCCCCAGTTCTTCCACCTGTTGGGTGGCTGGCTAGGCGTGCAGACCGCCTTGGGCGAGATGCTGTTGCCCATGCACCTGCCGGTGATGTTGGCGGGTCTGTGGGGCGGTCCGGTGGCCGGTCTGCTGGCCGGTTTGGTCAGTCCCATCATCAGCTTTGGTCTTACCAATATGCCGGTGGCGGCTATGGTGCCCTTTATGACAGTGGAGCTGGCCGGTTACGGTCTGACCGCCGGTTTGCTGAGCCGGCACAAGATGCCGGTGCTGGGCAAGGTGCTGTTGACCCAGGTTGCCGGCCGTGTGGCACGGGCAGTGGTATTGCTGGTGGCGGTTTACGGCTTTGACGTGAGCAAGCCTGCCGTGTCCATCATTTGGACCAGCATCTCTGCCGGCTTGGCGGGCATCCTGTTGCAGTGGGCATTGATCCCTCTGCTGGTGCGGAGGAAGCCCCAATGACCGATCTGGAACGAGCCAAAATGCGGTTGACCGATGACGAACTCACCCTGGCGCTGTGCAAAGGGGATACGGTCCATACCGATACCCGCCGTGGCGTAGCGCCGCTGCTGGCGCTGTTGGACGCCGGCAGAGACTTGTCCGGTTTTTCTGCCGCCGACAAGGTGGTGGGCAAGGCCGCCGCGTTTCTGTACCTGCGGTTGGGCGTGTCCGTGGTGTATGCCGGGGTGATAAGCCGGTCTGCCTATGACCTGCTGACCGCCCACGGGGTAGAGACCACCTATGGTCGGTTGACCGAGGCTATCCGCAATCGGGCGGGGGATGGCTATTGCCCTATGGAACAGGTGTGCTTGACGCTGACCGACCCCCTAGAGGCGGAAAAAGCTATCCGCATCCGCTTGGCGGAATTGTTAAAATGCAAAAACTAATCCGGGAGGAATATCCATGAAAATGCAATCTGCAATCGCACTGCTTCTGGCGGTGACGATGTTGGCTTCTCTGGTGGGATGCGCCACCGACCCCCAATCCGACGAACAGCCCACCACGACTACCGCAGAGACCACCACGACCACTGCCGAGGCTACGGTAGAATCCACCACCTCTGCCAAGGAGACGGATGCCACCCAAAAGGGTGAGACCACCACGACGGTGACGACCACAACCGCCACGACGGCGGACGCTCACGAGGGGCATAACCACACCACTACGGCTAATCCCCACGAAGGCCACAACCATACCACCACCACGAGCAAGGCGGGGGAGTCCGGCTCGTCGCTGAAGTTTGACGAAATTGTGACCCTGACATTGGAAAACAAGATTCCGGCGAACTCTCGGGTGTATCAGGACAAATCGGCAGGCGAACCCAACTATACCCTGAAGCTGACGGCAGAGACTGATCTGGCGCAGATACAGCTGATTTCTCTAAATCCCGAAACCGGTTCTCCGGAGGCGGTACTGACCACCCTCCCGGCGCTGAAGAAGGGAAATAGCCAGTATATTCTGACCTATGTCAACGACGCCAACCCCAACCGAGGCATCGTCTGCACCGATCGCCAGGGCGTTAAGTGGTATTATTCCTTTTTGCACTCCGGTCAAAGCGGTCGGGTGTACTTGGGATATTTTGAGCCGAAGACGTAATCCCCACCACAAGATGTAGTGGAAGACACCACAAGATGTTGTGGTCAAGAATCAACAAAAACACAACGACGGCATCTGCGGATGCCGTCGTTTTTTGCCCTCAAAACCCCTGAAAACCCTTGAAATCAGTGGGTTTTTGCCACTTTTTTGCCTCGAACACTTCACTGCACTAAAACAAGATATGGAAAAATATTCTGAAAAAAATCCGCAAAAACCACAATATATTGTGGTTTTTGCTGTTGACAAGCCGACAAGTGTGTGCTATACTGACAAGGCACACCAAAAGAGAGGATAACTGCGCCTATGAACGTCCAGGGTTATCAAAAGTTAACATTGCTGGATTTTCCGGGCAAAACGGCCTGCACGGTGTTCACCGGCGGCTGTAATCTGCGGTGTCCTTTCTGCCACAATGCAGGTCTGGTACGCACACCGATGGCAGAGCAAAACGCCTATGCCGACGTGATGGAATACCTGACAAAGCGTCAGGGCATTCTGGACGGCGTGTGTGTCACCGGCGGTGAGCCGCTGTTGCAACCCGATTTAGCCGACTTCCTGCGGGATGTCCGGGAACTGGGGTATGCTATCAAGCTGGACACCAACGGTAGTTTGCCGGACCGACTGGCGGCGATACTGGCGCAGGGTTTGGTGGATTACGTAGCCATGGATATCAAGTCTTCCCCTCAGAGCTACGCACTGGCCACCGGCGCAGAGATCGACCCGGCGGTATTTGCCCGTTCGGTGCAGATACTGCGAGAGAGCGGGATTCCTCACGAGTTCCGCACCACCGCCGTGGGTGGCATCCACACCCCAGAGGACTTCGTCGAGATTGGACGCTGGCTGGGGGAGGTACCCGCCTATTTCATTCAGCGCTTTGTGGATTCCGGTCAGCTGTTGGGAGAGGGATTCCATCCCTTTTCCATCGAAGAGATGGAGCATCTGCTGACCACCGTGCGGGAATACATCCCGTCGGCACAGCTCCGTGGATGTTAAGAGATGTAATAAAAACTATGTAGAGAAAGGGAGATGTGTATGTATCGCGTAAACAAACGTGACGGTAAAATCGTCGATTTTGACATTGCTAAGATTTCCGACGCTATCAAGATGGCATTTGATGCCTGCCAGCGTCAGTACAACGACAACATTATTGATTTCCTAGCCCTGAAGGTGACCTCTGATTTCGAGCCCAAGATTGAGGACGGCATCGTGGCCGTTGAGGATATCCAGGACAGCGTCGAGACCGTGCTGGTTCAGGCCGGTTATGCCGACGTGGCCAAGGCCTATATCCTGTATCGTCGTCAGCGTGAGAAGGTGCGTAATCTGAGCTCCACCATGCTGGACTATAAGGGTCTGGTGGACGACTATCTGCAGATCAACGACTGGCGTGTTAAGGAGAACTCCACCGTTACCTATTCCGTTGGTGGTCTGATCCTGTCCAACTCCGGCGCCATCACCGCCAACTATTGGCTGTCCGAGATCTATGATGACGAGATCGCCAACGCCCACAAGAATGCGGATATCCACATTCACGACCTGTCTATGCTGACCGGTTATTGCGCCGGTTGGTCTCTGAAGCAGCTGATCCAGGAGGGTCTGGGCGGCATCCCGGGTAAGATTACCTCTTCTCCCGCCAGCCATCTGTCCACCCTGTGCAACCAGATGGTAAACTTCCTGGGCATTATGCAGAATGAGTGGGCCGGCGCCCAGGCATTCTCCTCTTTCGACACCTACCTGGCACCTTTTGTCAAGGTAGACAACCTGACCCAGAAAGAGGTTAAGCAGTGCATCCAGTCCTTCGTCTATGGCGTGAATACCCCCAGCCGTTGGGGTACTCAGGCTCCCTTCTCCAACATCACTCTGGACTGGACCGTCCCGAAGGATATGGAGAATATGCCCGCCATCGTGGGTGGCAAAGAGATGGACTTCACCTACGGCGATTGCGTCGAGGAGATGCGTATGGTCAACAAGGCCTTCATCGAGATTATGATCGAGGGCGATGCCAATGGCCGTGGCTTCCAGTACCCCATCCCCACCTATTCCATCACCCGTGACTTTGACTGGTCCGAGACCGAGAACAACCAGCTGTTGTTCGAGATGACCGCCAAGTACGGTACGCCTTACTTCTCCAACTACATCAACTCCGATATGGAGCCCTCTGACGTGCGCTCTATGTGCTGCCGTCTGCGTCTGGATCTGCGTGAGCTGCGCAAGAAGTCCGGCGGTTTCTTCGGTAGCGGTGAGTCCACCGGTTCTGTGGGCGTTGTCACCATCAACCTGCCCCGTCTGGCTTACCTGGCCAAGGATGAGGCCGACTTCTACAAGCGTCTGGACAAGCTGATGGATATCTCTGCCCGTTCTCTGCACGTTAAGCGTGGCGTTATCACCAAGCTGCTGGACAACGGTCTGTACCCCTACACCAAGCGTTATTTGGGCACCTTCGAGAACCACTTCTCCACCATCGGTCTGATTGGTATGAACGAGGTGGGTCTGAACGCCAAGTGGCTGCGCGCCGATATGACCAACAAGACCACTCAGGAGTTTGCTAAGGACGTGCTCAACCACATGCGTGAGCGTCTGTCCGACTATCAGGAGCAGTACGGCGACCTGTACAACCTGGAGGCTACTCCCGCCGAGTCCACCACTTATCGCTTTGCTAAGCACGATAAGAAGCACTATCCCGAGATCATCACCGCCAACGAGAACGGCACTCCCTATTACACCAACTCCAGCCACCTGCCGGTAGGCTACACCGAGGATATCTTCACCGCCCTGGACGTTCAGGACGAGTTGCAGACTCTGTACACCTCCGGTACCGTATTCCACGCCTATATGGGCGAGAAGCTGCCGGATTGGAAGGCTGCCGCCTCTCTGGTGCGTAAGATTGCCGAGAACTATCGTCTGCCTTACTACTCCATGTCTCCCACCTATTCCGTCTGTGCCGAGCACGGCTATCTGATCGGTGAGCAGCACATCTGCCCCTTGTGTGGCAAAGAGGCTGAGGTCTACAGCCGTATCACCGGCTACTATCGTCCTGTTAAGAACTGGAACGATGGTAAGACCCAGGAGTTTGCGGATCGCAAGGAGTACGTCATCGCCAACTCTGTGCTGACCCATAACGGCCCCAAGGTGGCCGAGGAGACTTGCGATTGCAACGACTCCGTCATCGCCGACGGCGTGTATCTGTTCGCCACCGCCACCTGCCCCAACTGTAAGATCGCTATGCCCATGCTGGACAAGGCCGGCATCGCCTACACCAAGGTGCTGGCTGAGGAGAACGTGGATCTGACCACCGCCCTGGGCATCAAGCAGGCTCCCACCCTGGTGGTGGTTGCCGGCGGCAACGTGGATAAGTTCACCGGTGTCTCCGACATCAAGAAGTACATCCAGTCTGTCAACTAATTTACCACCGCACAAGGTGGGTGGAGTTTCCACCCACCTTGTTTTGTGCAGAGAAAAGGCTCCCTCTTTGAGGGAGCTGTCAGCCGTCAGGCTGACTGAGGGAGTTGGAGCACCGCTTCGCGTTGCTCCGTCGACATTTTTCGCTTTCGCGAAAAAGTCGCAACCAATAAATTGCCAAAGAAAAACTCCCTCCGTCTGTGGTTTGCGCCACAGCCACCTCCCTCGGAGAGGGAGGCTAGATAGAAAAGAGGTAACAACTATGTACGATATTATCATCATCGGTGCCGGTCCTGCCGGCCTTACCGCCGCCATCTATGCCCGCCGTGCCAACAAGAGCGTTCTGTTGCTGGAAAAGGGCGCTTTCGGCGGTCAGATCACCTTCTCTCCCAAGGTGGAGAACTACCCCGGCTTTGATTCTCTGTCCGGTAGCGAGCTGGCAGACCACTTTGTAGAGCAGGCTCTGGGCCAGGGCGCTGAGGTAGAGATTGAGACCGTTACCGGTATCCGTGACTGTGGCGACCACAAGGTGGTAACCACCGAGGACGGCGTGGAGTATGAGGGTAAGGCGGTCATCATCGCCGCCGGTGCCAAGCACCGCCATTTGGGTCTGCCCAACGAGGAACTGCACCTGGGTGAGAGCATCTCTTTCTGCGCCGTGTGCGACGGCGCCTTCTATAAGGATAAGACCGTAGCCCTGGTGGGTGGCGGTAACTCCGCCCTGCAGGAGGCCATTCTGCTGTCCGAGGGCTGTAAAAAGGTGTACGTGGTGCAGAATCTGGACTTCCTCACCGGTGAGGTGCAGCTGCAGAATATCCTGGCTAAGCGGGATAACGTGGAGGTGCTGTTGGGCACCCTGGTAGAGGCTCTGCCCGCCACCACCCCGCTGGACAAGGTGACTCTGCGCAACGTGGCAGAGGATCGGGTCTACGACCTGGCTGTGGACGGCCTGTTTGTGGCCATCGGTCTGGAGCCGGAGAATCAGGCGTTTGAGGCGGTAGCCCAGCTGGACGAGCGTGGCTACGTGGCCTCCGGCGAGGATTGCCGAACCAAGACCCCCGGCGTGTTTGTGGCCGGCGACTGCCGCCAAAAGACGGTACGCCAGGTGACCACCGCCACCGGTGACGGCGCCGTAGCCGCCGTGGCCGCCTGCCAGTATATTGATAGTTTAGGGTGAACAGAGAACCCCGAACCCGTCTAAAAGCGGGATATTTCGGTGCTTTTTGCTTTAATCGAACTCGTAAGGCGACAGCATTACTTCGTCCGACCAAAACAAAAATCTCTCGAAATCTCCTCGCTTTGTAGATCGAGTCCGGGATTCACTATCCACCCTATAATGGGGTAACCCCCTTGTAATCACGCAAAGGAAAAACCGCTATCCGTTAGGATAGCGGTTTTTTGTGCGGTGGGGGTGAGCGAAGGCTCCCTCTTTGAGGGAGCTGTCACGGCAATCGCCGTGACTGAGGGAGTTGCCGCCGTTAGACGGCGTGACAAGCACAACCTGAGAGTCGCCCCAAACTCCCTCCGTCTGGGGCTGATGCCCCACCCACCTCCCTCAGAGAGGGAGGCTGGATACGCTTTCTTCCATTCCTCATTACTCATTACTCATTCCTCATTGACAAAATCCCCCTTGCGCAATCTTGAAAAATGTGCTATAATGCTTTAAATTAGCAAACTATACCCCTATTTATGGGAAAGCGAGGTATCCTATGAAACGTTCTTATTCTGAAATTACGCCCTATATCGCTCAGTTGGCTCAGGCCTCTACCGAGCGTAACCATATTGCCCCGGCTATGTACGAGGATCACAAAGTATATCGCGGCCTGCGCGACCGTCAGGGTCGTGGTGTGGTCACCGGTCTAACCGAGGTGTCCACCGTCAATGCCAAGAAGTTGGGACCCGATGGCGAACTGCATCCCTGCCCCGGCGAATTGTTCTTCCGTGGCTATAACGTCAAGGATTTGGTGGCCGGTTTCCAGCGTGACAACCGCTTTGGCTTTGAAGAGGCGGTGTATCTGCTGCTGTTCTCCGAACTGCCGGACGAGGGCGAACTGCTCCGTTTCCGTCGTGAGCTGGCCCAGTGCCGTAGTCTGCCCACCTCTTTTGTCCGCGATATGATTCTGAAGGCTCCCGGCCGGGATATGATGAACATTCTGTCCCGTTGCGTGCTGGCGCTGTATGCCTATGACGAAAACCCCGACGACATCTCGGTGGCTAACGTGTTGCGCCAGAGTCTGCAGCTGATTTCCATCTTCCCCATGCTGGCGGTGTACAGTTATCAGTCTTATCAGCACTATTACAACGATAAGAGCCTGTTCATCCACTTGCCTCGTCCGGATTATTCCACCGCTGAGAATCTGCTCCATCTGCTCCGTGAGGATAGCCAGTTCACCCCCTTGGAGGCAAAGATTCTGGACTTGGCTCTGGTACTGCACGCCGAGCACGGTGGCGGTAATAACTCCACCTTTACCACCCACGTGGTGACCTCCTCCGGCACCGACACCTATTCTTCGGTGGCGGCTGCTCTGGGTAGCCTGAAGGGCCCTCGTCACGGTGGCGCCAACATCAAGGTGGTGCGTATGTTTGACGATATGAAGGCATCCATCGACGTAACCGACGACGATCAGATTCGGGATTACTTGGGTCGTCTGTTGGATAAAAAGGCCTTTGACCACGCCGGCCTTATCTACGGTATGGGTCACGCTGTGTATTCTCTGTCCGACCCCCGTTCTGAGGTGCTCAAAGAGTGCGCCAAGCAGTTGGCTGAGGAAAAGGGTCTGCAGGAGGAATACGCCCTGTATGAGAAAGTGGCCGAGATGGCACCCGAACTGATTGGCAAAAAGCGCCAGATGTTCAAGGGCGTTGCTCCCAACGTGGACTTCTATTCCGGTCTGATCTATCGGATGCTGGATCTGCCCTGCGAGCTGTTTACCCCCTTGTTCGCGGTGGCACGTATTGCCGGTTGGTCCGCACACCGCATTGAGGAAATTCAGAATGCGGGCAAGATCATCCGTCCCGCCTATATCAGCGTTAAGGACAACCGGGATTACGTCCCCATGGGCGAGCGCCTGGACGATATCTAATGCAAAACAAAAGAACCGCTATCCATCAGGATAGCGGTTCTTTTTTATACCATTTTTTCCTGTTTTACCTTTTTGTCAATCACGTGGCGGGATGCCAGTTCTTTGTGGATGTCCTCCAGACTGATACCGGCCTGGATCATCAGCACCATCACGTGATAGCACAGGTCGGCAATCTCATAGACGGTTTCCGCCTTGTCCTCAGACTTGGCGCCGATGATCACCTCGGTGCACTCTTCGCCCACCTTTTTCAGAATCTTATCCAGACCCTTTTGGAACAGATAGGTGGTATAGGAACCCTCCTTGGGGTTTTCTTTGCGCCCACGGAGCATCTCCATCAGGCTCTCCAGAGAGAATTCCTGGCGCTCGTCACTCTCCCAAATGGGATTGTGGAAACAGGTGTCCTCACCCTTGTGGCAGGCGGGACCGTCCTTGTCCACCACCACCACCAGGGCATCGCCGTCGCAGTCGGCGGTGATGGAGACGATGTGCTGGTAGTTACCGCTGGTCTCGCCCTTAAGCCACAGCTCTTGGCGGGAACGGCTCCAGAAGCAGGTCAGCCCCTTTTCCATAGAGATCTGCAGACTCTCCTTATTCATATAGGCGACGGTCAGCACCTTTTTGGTGATGGAGTCCACCACCACAGCGGGGATGAGACCGTTTTCGTCAAATTTCAAAGCGTTTACGTCAATCATACTGTATCTCCTTATCTCACAGACGGGCCGGGATGCCGGCTGCCGCCATTTGTTGTTTCAGGTCGGATATGGACACCTCGCCAAAGTGGAATATAGAGGCCGCCAAACCGGCATCCACACCCGGCAGAGTGTTGAACAGGGTGATGAAATCCCGGATGTTGCCGGCACCACCGCTGGCGATAACCGGCACGTTGACGGCGTCGCACACCGCCTTTAGCATCGGCAGGTCAAAGCCACCCTTGACACCGTCGGTGTCGATGGAGTTGACCACCACCTCGCCGGCGCCGTTGCCCACGCAACGACGAATCCATTCGATGGCCTCCATACCGGTGTTTTCCCGACCGCCTTTGGCAAAGATGCGATAGACGCCGTCCACCATTTTTACGTCCGCCGACAGCACCACGCACTGGTCGCCGTACAGACGGGCGGCCTCTGCTACCAGGTCGGGGTTGCGGATAGCGCCGGAATTGACGCTGACCTTGTCGGCGCCACATCCCAGCACTCGGTCAAAGTCGGCGACGGTGTTGATGCCACCGCCCACCGTCAGGGGGATGAATACCTGGCTGGCAGTCTCGCGCAGAATGTCGGTAAACAGTTGCCGTCCCTCGGCAGAGGCGGTGATGTCGTAAAATACCAGTTCATCCGCACCGTTTTCACTATAGAATTTGGCCAGCTCGATGGGGGAGTTGACGTCGCTGAGCCCTTCAAAATTCACGCCCTTGACCACACGTCCGTCCTTGACGTCCAGACAGGGGATAATACGCTTGGTAATCATTGTACCACCTCGCAAGCTTCTTTGAGGTTGATGGCGCCTACGTAATAGGCCTTGCCGATGATGGCGCCGTACAGCCCGGTATCCGCCAGGCGGGTTACGTCTTCCATAGAGGAGACACCACCGGATGCTACAATCTGCAGGGTGGGGAAAGCCGTCTGCAACCGGCGGTACAGATCGTGGTTGGTGCCTTGCATGGCGCCGTCCTTAGAGATGTCGGTGACGATGATGGTCTTGACACCTATATCTTGCATTTGCCGGCAGAAGGTGTCCGCATCCAGGGTGGATTTTTCGGTCCAACCCTTTACGGCTACAAATCCGTCTTTTAGATCCACGCCCACGGCAATCTTATCGCCATAGGCGGCCACCGCCTCTTGCACAAAGGCGGGATTTTCCACGGCGGCCGTGCCCAGGATCACCCGATCCAGACCGGCGTCCATATAGGCCTTGACCACCGCCATATTCCGCACACCGCCACCAATCTCGCAGAACAGGCCGGAGGCCTCTTTGATGCGGATGACGGTGTCCAGGTTGGGGGTGGTGCCGGATTTGGCACCTTCCAGATCCACGACGTGGATGTATTTCGCCCCGGCGGCGGCAAAATCCTTTGCCACAGCGGTGGGGTCGTCATTGTATACAGTTAGTTGATTATAGTCGCCTTTATACAGGCGTACCGCCTTGCCCTCATAGAGGTCAATGGCCGGGAACAAAAACATAGGAAAGACTCCTTACTCTTCGGTAATGGGTGTGACGATGGGATTGCCCATGGCGTCCACCAGTACGGTGAGACCACCGGAATAGCCGCTGGCGGCATAGAGATAATTGACGCCGGTCTCTTTATCCACCAGTACGTATTGGTTCATAGTGAATCCACCTTGCTGATGAGTGACGATAAATCGCTTGTCTTTTTTCGGCTTTGCCATAGGAAAAACCTCCTTATAATTCGCAGAATGCTTTGAGGATGGAGAGTCCTACCGCACCGCTCTTTTCCGGGTGGAATTGGCATCCATAGACATTGCCCTTTTCCACCGAGGCGGTCAGGTCGGCGCCGTATTCGGCGGTGGCGGTGACGGCATCGCCACAGTCGGTGGCGTAATAGGAGTGAACGAAATAGACACAGTCGCCCTCGTTTAGATAGGTAAACAGACGGCTCTTTTCGCCCACAAAGGTGAGAGCGTTCCAGCCGATGTGGGGGATTTTATAGTTGGCGGGCACCACGTCGGCGATGGGGCGCACCGCACCGGGAATCAGCCCCAAGCCTTGATGCTCGCCGTATTCGTAACTTTTATCAAACAGCAGCTGCATACCCAGACAGATGCCCATAATGGGTTTGCCGGAGGCTACCTGCTCTTTCACCAGATCCGCCATGCCGGATTCCCGCAGTTTACGGGCGGCATCCTCAAAGGCGCCCACACCCGGCAGAATCAGGCGGTCGGCGCTGCGGATGACCTCCGGGTCGGCGGTGACCACAGCCTCTTGCCCGATGGCGGAGAAAGAGGATTGGAGCGAGAACAGGTTGCCCACGCCGTAGTCGATGATGGCGATCATTGAAGCACCCCCTTGGTGGAGGGGATAACATCCGCAAAGCGGGGGTCGATGGCCACGGCATCCCGCAGACTGCGTGCCACCGACTTGAATGCGCCCTCGATGATGTGGTGGGAGTTCTGGCCGGTCAGCAAACGGATGTGTAGCGTAGCACCGGCGTTACGGACAAAGCCGTAGAAAAACTCTTGCACCAGCTCGGTGTCAAAGGCGCCCACCTGTTTGGTGGGGATGGGCAGATCGTAGCTGAGACCGTCTTGGATGGTCACCTTTTCGTCCGGGATGGGTAGGGCATAGCCCAAGAAATCCCGTCCCGACAGGTCTACCGCCGACAGCACCAGCGACTCGTCCATAGGCAATACGCAACTACCGTAGCGGACGATGCCCTTTTTGTCGGCCAACGCCTGAGAAAAGGCAGTACCCAGGGCGATGCCGATGTCCTCCACCGTGTGGTGGTCGTCCACGTAGGTGTCGCCCACACAGGTCAGGTTCAGATCGAATCCGCCGTGCTTGGCGAACAGGGTCAGCATATGGTCTAAAAACCCGCAACCGCTGTTGATTTGGGACTTGCCCTCGCCGTCCAGATTGAGGGTCAGGGCAATGTCCGTCTCGGCGGTTTTGCGATTGATGGTAGCGATTCTCATAGGATTACTCCTCCAGAATAGACTTGACGGCATCCAGCAGAGCGTCCATCTGCTGGCGGTTGCCGATGGTGATGCGGTTGTAATCGGTCAATCGGGGGGTATCGAAGTGGCGCACCAGAATGCCTCTGTCTTTGAGTTTCAGATACAGTTCCTTACCGGCAATCTCCGGACAGGCGGCAAATACAAAGTTGGCCCGAGAGGGGATTACCGTAAAGCCCATCTCGGTCAGCGCCGTGGTGGTATAGTCCCGGTTATCCATAATGGACCGGCAGTTGCGACGGGTGGTCTCCTCGTCTGCCAACTGACCCATACCGGCGGCCAAGGTGACCCGGTTGACGTTGTAGGGGTTGGTGGAATACCGTAGGGTCTCCAGGTCGGCAATCAGCGCCGGGCAGGCAATGCCAAAGCCCAATCGTGCGCCGGCCATAGAGCGGGATTTGGAGAAGGTACCGGTGACCAACAGGTTGTCGTACTTATCGGTCAGCGCCACCGCACTCTCACCGCCAAAGTCCACATAGGCCTCGTCCACCACCACCACGTTGTCCGGGTTGGCTGCCACAATCTCCTCGATTTGGGACAGGGTCAGGGCGATGCCGGTAGGGGCGTTAGGGTTGGCGATAAAGATGGTTCTGCCCAATCCCTTGTACGCATCCACGTTGATGGTAAAATCCGCTTCCAGAGGGATTTCCAGGGCGTCTAGGCGGTACAGATCTGCAAACACCCGATAAAAGCCGTAGGTGATGTCGGGAAAGGCCACGCCACCGTCGCCATAGGCCATAAAAGCGAAGTTCAGCACCTCGTCTGAGCCGTTGCCCACCAGCACCCGGTCGGGGGTGACGCCATAGCGGTCAGCCAATGCTCGGCGCAGTTTGCCACAGGTGGGGTCGGGATAGAGTTGCAACCTATCCAGTTCTTCTCGGGCGGCGGCTATCGCCTTGTCCGAGGGAGGAAAGGGCGACTCGTTGGTATTCAGTTTCACATAGGGTTTATCCACCGGCTGTTCGCCGGGGGTATAGGGGGTCAGTCGGTCAAACCGACTGCTCATAAATTTGCTCATTCAAATCACTTCTCTAATCGAATTACCGCACTCTTGGCGTGGGCGGTGAGCCCCTCTTTTTCGGCAAAGAAGGCCACGTCCTGTGCCACCTGTTCCAGAGCGGAGCGGGTGAAATAGGAGTACTGGGTCTTCTTAACAAAATCGTCCACAGACAGAGGGCTGGAGAATTTGGCGGTACCACCGGTGGGCAGGGTGTGGTTAGGACCTGCCATATAGTCGCCCAGTGCCTCGGGGGTGTTGCGCCCCATAAAGATAGAGCCTGCGTGACGGATGGCATCCAGATAATCAAAGGGGTTATCCACGCACAGTTCCAGATGTTCCGGAGCCAGTTCGTTGGAAATCTCGATGGCCGCCCACAGGTCGTCCGCCACGATGATTTTGCCGTTGCGGTCGATGGACTCTCGGGCAATATCTGCGCGGGACAGCAGAGGAATTTGCACCTCCAGCTCGTTTTGCACCGCCACTGCCAAATCGGCAGAGTCGGTGACCAGTACCGCACTGGCCAGACGGTCGTGCTCGGCCTGGCTGAGCAGGTCGGCGGCTACACAGCGGGGATCGGACTGGCCGTCCGCCACGATGAGGATTTCACTGGGACCGGCAATCATATCGATGGATACCACGCCGAACACCTGCTTTTTGGCCTCTGCCACAAAGGCGTTGCCGGGGCCGACGATTTTGTCCACCTTGGGCACACTCTCGGTGCCATAGGCCAAAGCGGCCACGGCCTGAGCGCCACCCAGCTTGAAGATCTTGCCCACGCCGGCGATGGCGGCGGCCGCCAGAATGACCGGGTTGATCTTGCCGTCTGCGCCGGGAGGAGAGACCATCACCACTTCCGGTACACCGGCGATTTTGGCGGGGATGGCGTCCATCAGCACGGTAGAGGGATAGGCGGCGGTGCCACCGGGCACGTACAGACCGGCACGGTCCACGGGGATTACCTTTTGCCCCATTACGATGCCGGGACGGTCGTTGATGATAAACGAATTGCGCACTTGCTTTTCGTGGAAGACACGGATGTTGTCAGCGGCGGTTTTCAGAATCTCGATAAAGCGGGGTTCCACCAGATTCAGTGCTTCTTCAATCTCTTCCGGAGAGACCAGCAGACTGTCCAGTTTGGCCTTATCAAACTTTTCGCAGTATTCATACAGGGCGGCGTCACCACGGGCGCGCACGTTTGCAATGATGTCGGTGACGATGCCCGCCACGTCCACGGTGGGCACCACCCGGGCGAAGATCTCGTCGTTGGATACTTCGCCACATTTCAGAATCGTAATCATAATTTATCTCTCCAGACGGTTCATTTCTTTCAAAATCTTCTCGATGGCCTCATTCTTGAATTTGAAGGAGGCGGTGTTGGCAATCAGTCGGGCACTGATGGGCACGATGGTGTCGATCACTTCCAGATCGTTCTCTTTGAGGGTGGTGCCGGTCTCTACGATATCCACAATCACGTCGGACAGCCCCAGAATGGGGGCAATCTCAATAGAGCCGTTCAGGTGGATGATGTCGATGTCCCGACCCTGTCCGGCATAGAAATCCCGGGCAATGCGGGAAAACTTGGTGGCCACCCGCAGGGTGCGGGTGGTGTCATCGCGGAACCCTTTGGGTGCGGCCACCGCCATACGGCATTTGCCCACGTCCAGGTCAAACAGTTCGTACACCCGGGGGCGGTATTCCAGCAGAATGTCCTTGCCGGCCACACCGATGTCGGCGGCACCCCGCTCTACGTAGATGGCCACGTCGGAGGGTTTTACCCAGAAATAGCGGACACCCACCTCTTCGTTTTCAAATATCAGCTTGCGGTTTTGCTCTTCAATAGAGGGACAGGGGAAACCTGCCGCCTTGAACATACCGTATACTTTTTCGCCCAGGCGACCTTTCGGCAGGGCGATATTCAGCATCTCTTTCATTGGAGAACCAACTCTCCTTTCTCAAATCGGAACAACCGCCGATAGGTGAGTTTTTCCGGAATTTCCTTTTGAATCATCACACTGCCTTCCCACCGTAGGTTGTCGGCGGCGTCGTACAGCGCCAGCAGATCGGTGGTGTCGTCGTACAACAGCAGGGTGTCCACGTCATAGGTGGCAGTCTCGCGGTTATCCAGGCGATCCAGATACACCGCAAATCCTACAGCACCGCCGGGCCGTCCCATATTGGCCATCAGCTGGTCATAGCGACCGCCGGACAATACGCTGTCCGGTGCACCGGACACAAAGCCCTTAAACACGATGCCGTTATAGTATTTGCCGGCGGCTACCACGCTGAAGTCCACCCGTAGCATATGGGCGTATTCGGTACCGGCAAAGGCGTCGGTCAGTTTCTTCAGTTGTTGCAGTGGCTCGGTATCCCCCAGCAGAGCCGTCAACTGGGGCAGCACCACGGCGGGTGTGCCATAGAGGGCAATCAGCTGTCCCAACTTATGGGCGGCATCGGCGGGGATGCCGTTTTGCTCACACACGGCGGTCAGCTCGTGGGGGTTTTTCTCGCGCAGACAGCGATAGACGGCACTGCGCACCGTTTCGGTGGCGTTGAGCGAATCCAGCAGATCCTCCACCACACCCCGGTGGGCGATGTCCAGCACCGCGCGGTCGCTGACCAGCTGCAGACTGGCGGCGGCCAGGGTCAGCACCTCGTATAGGGTCACGTCGTCGATGTCGCCCATACACTCCAGACCGGTCTGCAGAATTTCCTTAAAGCAGTGGGCGTCCTCGGATACCCGATACACGTTTTCGTTATAATACACTTTTTGCACACAGCCGGGTTGATCCTGACTGTTTTTGATGATGGAGAGGGTCACGTCGGGTTTCAGCGCCATCAGTTTGCCATCGGTGTCGGTAAAGGTGATGACCCCGTCGGAAATGAGAAAATCCTTGTTGCGGACGTACAGATCGTATTCCTCAAATTTGCTCATTTTATAGGGTGCATAGCCATGGCTTTCGTATAAACGACGCAGGCTGAACATGGCTTGTTCTTCTTTTCTCATAGCAGACCCTCCTCTTTCATACGGTCGATGACCTGGCGATAACCGCCGGCGCCATAGTTTAGACAGCGACTGACCCGGCTGATGGTGGCGGTAGAGATGCCCACCTGATCCGATACTGCCTGATAGCCCTCACCCTGATCCAGCAGGATGGCGGCCTCAAACCGCTGGGCCATATCCTGCACCTCTTTAATGGTGCAGACGTCCTCTAGGAACTGCCGGCATTCCTCCTCCGTCTTCAGTTGCAAAAATGCGGAAAACAACCTCTCAAAGGTAGGGGTATTAAAAGGGGACATAAGCGGCACTCCTTTCACGCTGTAATGTTTTATCATTTTATCACTTTACTCTGATAAAGTCAAGAGGGAAAATATAAGATTTTTGCTTTTTATACGTATAAAGAAAAGAGCCGTCTTACGACGGCTCTTTCACTTCGGTTTGTTCGCCTACAATGGCGGTTAATTCTTCCCACAGACGGGCTTTTTGATAGGTGGCATAGCGGATGCGCAGTTGGTCGCCGTGGTGGAGTGTGTGACCGCCCAGCGCCCGTTTCTTGTCCACCGACAGTACAAACAGTCCGGCGGGCCAGAAGACGTCACGGATCTCTTTTTCCTCGGCAAAGGCGCCGGGCATAACCGTGACGGTGGTTTCCTCGGTCACCATTTCTCGCCCGTTGCGCACTTGCTCCAGACGGTTATCCAGCACCCGATCGTTGATGGACACGGCACCGAACAGCTCGGTGATGCCATAGGATACCGCTGTCACCAACAGGATGGGCAGAATCAGATTGTACCCGGACAGCGCCTCTACCGCAAAGGCAACGGCGGTCAGGGGCATTTTCATCATACCGGCGATGCAGGCAGTGATGCCCAGCACCAGCACCACCGGATAATAGGTGGCATCCAGCCCAAACAGACTCTCAAAAAGAGAAGCGCATACACCGGACAGCAGAGCGCCAATGGCCAGAATGGGCAAGAAGATACCACCGGTGATGCCGGTCACGTTGGCGCCCACCGTCAGGGTGGTGCGCACCAGCAACAGGGCCACCAAAGCGGTCAGGACGGATTTGCCGTCAAGCAGGGAGAGTATCAATTCGTGGCCGGTGGAAATGTAGGAATAGGACAGCGCGCCTACGCCCAAGGTTGCCAGCAGAACGGCAAAGATTTTGTACTGTTCCGGTACACAGGCCAGTTTCTTATTAAAGAAACTGGAGATCATTCGGTAATAACTGAGGAACAGCACCGCAAACAGACCCATCACCACGCCCACCGCTAAGGGGATCCAAGTGTCGGCGGCGGTCATAGCGGGCAACTGCAGAGTGGGGAATAGGGTGGCGGAACCCCCCAGCACCGGCGCCAGCAGTTCGCTGGCCAGACGGGCGCCGGCCACAGCGGCGGTGGCCACCACCAGCAATAGGGGAGATACCTTGTGGTGCGCCTCTTCTACGGCGAACAGGATACCGGACAAGGGCGCTCCGGTGGCGGTGGCAAAGCCGGCACAGGCGCCGCCGGTCATACCGTAACGGCTCCAGGGCTTGCCACGCTTACCCATCAGCGAGGTAGCGCCCATACCCAGGGCGGTGCCCAGCTGCACCGAGGGACCCTCGTTGCCCAGGGGCACACCCACCAAAAAACCGGTTAGGGACAGGGTGAAGATGCCGATGGCGTTGCGCAACCACTTAAAGGGGATACGTCCTTGCAACACACCGATGGCGGTGGGAATACCACCGCCACGGAGGTTGGTGGTTTTGCGGTATACGGTAGCTAGTAGCCACGCCAGGCCGAACAGTGCTATTCCGGTGGGGATCAGCCACAGGGGTCGCTCCCGAAGAAGGTGATAGCCTTGCTCGGAAAGATGGATGACGTGGTGAGCCAAGAATTTATATAGAGTGATGACGGCGCCGATAACCGCACCGGCCACACCACCCAGCAACAGACCGACACCGATGTGCCGGATAAAGGGGATGCGTTTCACACAGGGTCACGCCTTTCTGGTAGAAATCGAGTATAGTATAGCACAAAATTTTCCAAGGGACAAGAAAAAACAAAAAGAAAAGACACACCCGATTGGGTGTGTACTATCCATCCGGCTCTCACTGACGCCGTGACTTCGACTTCGTCGAAGTCCGTCAAGTTTCCCTTGGCGGTTTGGACAACCGCCATTTCGTCTTAGGCGAAAACGGAAAACATTGCCCTAATTCTTATCAGATGTTAATCATGATGTCGTCCGCGAACTAAAAGAAAAGCCAACGAAAAAAGCCACCCGATTGGGTGGCTTTTTCATTGGCTGCTCCTGTCAGGCTCGAACTGACGACATCATGATTAACAGTCATGCGCTCTACCGACTGAGCTAAGGAGCAATATGTTGACCTCCGCTATTGCGGAGGTCGTTTTGTGTTGGCGCCTACCTATCTTACCAGGCCGCTTCCAGCCAACTATTGTCCGCACGAGTGAGCTTAACTGCTGTGTTCGGGATGGGAACAGGTGTACCCTCACCGTCATCAGCACCAACTATTGAGATGTTCAGGGGTTGCCCCCTAGGGAACCCTCAGAACTGAATAAAGTCACGTTAGAAGGAATGTGTAAGAAGTTTGCCTACTGTGGAGACGGGCATCACACCGTCTATCACCAAAAAACATTCGATTACATCGTCGAATTTGTAGGTCAAGCCCTCGATCTATTAGTACTGCCAAGCTAAAAGTGTCACCACTCTTACACACGCAGCCTATCAACCATGTAGTCTTCATGGGATCTTACCTGATTAC